>CAXSZN010000005.1:26743-91073 GCA_964241935.1 uncultured Armatimonadales bacterium | reverse complement strand
AGCTGGCACAGGAAACTGATCGCTCAACCCTGACTGTGGAACAGTTCTCACGTGTATTAACTGAGCAGGCCGCAGAAGCAGTCGCCGCGCGTGAGGTATGCATCAGCATTGTTCGCCTTTCTCCTACTGTCCACGGAGAAGGTGATCACGGCTTTATCCCTTTGCTGATAAACATCGCGCGTGAAAAGGGTGTTTCAGCCTACGTTGGTGAAGGAGAAAACTGTTGGAGCGCCGTTCACCGCTTAGACGCAGCTCGCCTTTACAGGCTTGCCCTTACGAATAAAGTACCGGGCACACGTTTTCACGCTGCCGCCGAGTCCAGCATCCCCTTTCGGGAGATTGCCGCTGCAATTGGGCACGGACTGGGAGTTCCCATTGTCTTGATCTCCTCTGATGAAGCCTCCGCGCACTTTGGCTGGTTCAGGTACTTTGCTGAACTTGATGCTCCAGTCTCGGCTGAAAAAACGCGAAAGCAGCTTGGCTGGCACCCATCGCAACCCGCTCTCCTTGATGACATAAACAGAGCAGGTTACTTTAGGTGAGCGATCATCTCCATTTTACCTGTCCGTGCCGCTGAAGCTGGCGTTCGACAAGCTGCAGGAGTCGGAGCCAAATCAAGCTTTCGTAAAAGTGGCCGCCGATTCTCGGTGCAGCTTGCGAACTTGCCCGGCACACCCGATGCTGGCATGCGAAAAGGAAAGCGCTGCAACTTTGGCGATGCCTGGTGCAACGCCCCTGTTGTTAGGAGAAACGCAGATGGAGGGTAAACCGCGTGGACGCCTCTTATCCCCATCTGCGTTTCTCTACCTGCGTTTCTCTTTTCTATGTTAGCAGGTATAGATTAGTAGCCGTGGTTTGCGGCATGGCGCAGGCGGGCGGCGCGGGTACGCAGCCGCGCGGCGCGGGCGTAGTTGCCGTTGTATGCGGCATGAGCGGCCTGCCGGTCCAGCTTCGCGGCATGGCGGCGCTGCATCGGATGATGATAAAACTGGGCGCTGGCCGGAAGCGCGGCGAACGTACCGAGCGCGATGACAGTCAGCCCGGTGGCAGCAATAGCTTTACGAATGTTCATAATGAGGTTCCTTTCCACAGGATAGTCTTTCTGTCCTGCAACCTTTCAGAACGTTTTTAGCCGAAAAAAGTTCAGCCGAAACATAAAACGCCGGGAAACGGTGAAGTTTCCCGGCGCTCTCGGTGCCATCTCCGATATCTCTTCTACTGCCAGCTTACCGAGTCGACATAGCAGGTGCCGGACCAGGCCCCGCCGGTGAAGAACTGGACCCCCAATTGATAAAGCGGCGTGACGGCGTTTGCCGGCACGGCCACGGTGAGAGTGTTCCAGGCACCCGCCTTCAGGCTGGATGCAGCTTGGTAGCTGCCGCTCCAAGCCCAGCCGCCAGCGCTGCCCTGCTGGACATAAGGCTGGACGGCGGTGATGCCGCTGCCGGCCGGGATCCAGACATGAAATGTAACGGTCTTGCCGGCGGGCGTTGCCGGCGCACTGACAGCTACCTGCTGCGCGTCCGCAGCCGTACCGCTGAACTGGACTGCCAGCGAATGGGTTCCCGCGAAGGCCTGAGCCGCCGAACCGGAAACGCCCGAAATCATGCCGCCTGACGACGCCCAGCCCTGCGTTCCGCCCTCGAAATTGTAGGGTGCCATATCCGGGGCGACCGGCGGGGCGACAGTGATGGGTGCGGCATTCGCATTCCAGTAAAGATTTTTGCCCCAATTAGCCGTCCAAACTCCGACGGCAACACGGTAAGCGCCCGTGGCGGAAGGCGCGGTCCATTTAAAAGAGTAGGTGTGTGATGCACCGGCGCTGAAGCTGCCGGCAGCATAACCTTGTCCAACTTTACTGCCGCTGCTGTTATAGATTTCCAAATCTACAATGGAGTTCATATAGGCCGCGCCGCTGTCGGTGACAGTAGCGGAGACCTGGGACGACGCTCCAGGTGCAAGAGTCGCAGGCGACGCCATAGCTGTCGCGCTCCAGACCGGCGCTGCCGGGGGCGTGGTGTTCGGCGAAAGAACAACCGTGGTCAGCGAGTACGGCGGCACGGTTTGGGTGAAGCTGCTCCCGGCGCTGCCGGCTGCCGAGGTGATGGCGCTGCTGCTCTCGCCATAAGAATAGACGGTACTCGCGGCGGTTGGGGTGAATCCCGAAACGGAAATCGTGGCAGTGGTTGAGCTGCTGGGATCTTTGTTGATCAGCAGAAGCGCCAGCTTTCCGCCGGCCTGCTTGACGGCATGGACCGCAAGCAGCGCCTGCGAGGACGACGCGGTAACCATCTGGTCGCCCGGCTTGCCGAGATGTGTCAGCATCTGAATCCCGTAGTAGGGCGCAAACGGTGTGTTGGTGGCCGGCTCGCCGGCGGTGGCGTTGGACAGCAGGCCGTAGTCGCCGTAATCGGCCGAGCCGTACAAACTGCTGCTGTTGTTGTTGCTTGTCGAGCCGCCGTTGTGCAGGTCCCACCAATCCACATTGGCGACGCCGTTTTCAAGCCAGTCCATGTAATCATCCGCCGCGAACAGGCCGTTGACGAGGCTGACGGACTGCTTGCCGGGATTGAAAGAAACCGAGTTTGTTTCCGTGACGAAAATCTGAACATTGGCGGCGTTCGCGCCGCAGTACTGGGTAACCAGCGACTTGACCTTGGCAACTTTCGCCGCCAGGTAACCGGTGTCGGACAGCAGGCCCGCATCACTTTCGGAGCCGGGTCCCTGCGCGTACCAGTGAACAATCACAAAGTCAATCTTGGTGCCGCAGGCTGCGAGAACATTCGAGTTCCAATCCGGCGACTGGCCGTCGGGCCAGTCGCCCGGCGAGGCCAGCACGACGCCGACTTTGATGGTCGGGTCTTTGGCTTTCATGGCAGACGCATACGCCGCAACATTTGCGCCATACCCGGACGGCGAATGGTCTGAATGCAGGTCTTCCTCCCAGGCCGACCCATACTCGCCGTTGCCATAGATTTCGTTGCCGATTTCCCAGTATTTGATGCCGTAGTGCTTGGTGTTGTTGGCGTAATCTACCCAGGCAGCGGCTTCATTCGGATCACCACCGGCGCTGCCGGCGGCATTCGAGCCGTAGTTGACCGTAATAATTGGGGCGGCTCCGGCTTGAGTGGCAACGCCCATGAAGGCATCAAATGTATTGTTCGGGTTCGTATAGCCCCCGTTTGAGGTGCTGTTGGTCTGCCAGTGGTACACATCGGACGTCGAGCCGCCGGGAAACCGCAGGGTCGTCACTCCGGCCTGACCCAGCAGCCCCGGAACCGCTGCATCCAGAAGATCGCTGTCCCACACTGCCGTGTTGACGCCGACTGCCGTGCTGGGAATGGTGCCGAGCGGTGTGTTCGCGCTGACCGTGACGGTCGCGGTCGTCTGCGCCTGGCTCGGTGCGGCACACAACAGGGGTGAAAGCGCAAACGCGCCGATTAAGCTGCGCCGCAGTGTGCAAAAACAATTTTTGCCAGACAGGCGGTCAAATTTGGTGGGGTCAATCTGCATCCGAGGTCTCCTTTGGTCTGATGCTGCGTGGTTGCAGGAGGGTTGTCTTGCGGAAAAAGTGCGATTGTCGCAATGTGGCGAGAAGATCGCACCCGGTATTATACCACGAATCGCATTCTCTCAGCAAAAATATCAAGGAGAAGAAGAGGGAGAAGATATGGAGGAAAGATGCTAGGGAAGCAGGTCCGCTACGCGGACAGCAGCGTCCGGTGCAGCGAGAGGATGAACTTCGTCTTCAGGCGTTAGAACAGTGACAGAAGCATAACCGTTTTCAGTCGGCTGCCGGAAAACGCGCAGCAGGCGATTTGGAATGTCCACGACCCAGTATTTGGGAATGCCTGCACTGCCATATTGCCTCACTTTAGCTGATAAGTCAGCCTGAAGAGTGATGTTGGATGCTTCGACAACGAGAAGCGTGTCTGCGGGAGTCGGATCCGTTTCGCGGTACTGGTCCGCGTCCTGCGCTAAAACAGCAAGGTCGGGTTCAGGATTGCCAAACTCAGCAACCGGCAGCGAGGATTGGCACTGAAGCCGCTTGAGACCGAAAACTGGTCCAAGCGCAGCAATAAGCCATGTCACAACGATTGAATGCAAACGTCCTTGTCCCATTTTTTGCCAGATCTCTCCGTTGACCAGCTCAACTTGGCCGTCTTCAAGAACGCCGATCTCAATCAAATGCCGGTATTCTTTGCGTGTCCACAGCTTGCGGGGAATACTCATGGCTTCTTCCGGCAGAATTGCCGGCGCTTCCAAAACTGCCGCCATTATGTTTGCCTCCTAACGAACGCCCCAGCCCAGGGCCATGCCGATATGGTACACTGCGAAGGTGCCGAGCCAGGCTAAAGCGGTCATGTAGCCGGTCATAAACAGCGGCCAGGTCCAGCCGTTGGTTTCGCGCTTGACGACGGCAATTGTGGACATGCACTGCATCGCCAGAACATAATAGATCATCACGCAGACCGCAAGCAGCGGCGAAAAGAACGTATCAGCACGCAATTTATCTTGAAGCGAATGCGAGACTTCTTCGGTGGTGCTGTTCTTGTCCCCAACGCTGTAAATCGTTCCCATGGACGATACAAATACTTCGCGGGCGACAAAGGACGACACCAGGCTGACCCCAATGCGCCAGTCAAAGCCGAGCGGCTTGATGACCGGCTCAAGGACATGCCCGGCCGTGCCGGCGTAAGAATGCGCGAGCTGGGAGGCAGGCGGCGTCCCTGCCGGCGACTTCGGGTACGACGACAAAAACCACAGCACGATAGACACCGACAAAATCAGCGTGCCGGCCCGGCGCAAAAACAGTCCGGCCCGCTCCAGCATGGTCATCAGCACCGTGCGCGGGTTCGGCGCATGGTACGGCGGCATTTCCAAAAAGAAGACCGGCGCGTCGCTTTTTAACAGCGTTTTCTTGAAAACCCAGGCCATGCCGAACGCGGCGAACGTACCTAAAAAGTACATTGCCATCATGGTCAGGCCCGGCAGGGTGAAGATGCCGAGAACGTGCCGGTTCGGGATAAACGCCGCAATCATCAGCGTGTAAACGGGAATACGCGCCGAGCAGGACATCAGGGGAGCAACGAGAATCGTGACAAGGCGCGATTTGCGGTCGTCAATCGTGCGCGTCGCCATGATGCCGGGGATGGCGCAGGCAAACGACGACAGCAGCGGAATAAACGACTTGCCGTGCAGCCCGACTTTGGACATGATTTTGTCCATGAGAAACGCCGCGCGGGCCATGTAGCCGGTGTCCTCTAAAAGAGCAATCGCGAAAAACAGCAGCAAAATCTGCGGCAGAAACGTGATAGTCGTGCCGACGCCTGCGATGATGCCGTTGACGATCAAATCCTGCAAGTCACCCGCCGGCATATGCGCCGTGACGAAGTTCTGCAAAAGGCCGACGCCCGTGCCGATCCAGTTCATGGGAACCTGCGCCCAGGTGAAGATCGTCTGGAAGACAAACGCCATCACGCCGAAGAAGATGACATAGCCCCAGAACGGGTGCATCGCCACACGGTCAATCTTGTCGGTCGCCGTTTCTGTTCGCCTGCGCGGCTTCTGAACAGTCTTGGCCGCAACCCGCCCCGCCCAGGCATAGCGCGACTCGACGACTGATGCCGAGAAGTCAATGCCAAGCGTCTTGAAATTGGCTTTGTCGGCGTTTATGTGCTGCCAGATGGCCGGTGACCAGCGGCCCAGCTCCTCCGGGCGTGGCCCTTCGGCCATCAGCAGCCCGACCGCTTCTTCGGTGCTTTGGGCCTCTCGTGCGCCTTCGGAGCGCAGCAAGGCCGACAGCTCGGCCACTTCCATCTCGGCGTCGGTCGGCAGCAGCCAGTCCCGGCGCGGCGGCAGGGGCGTTCCAGGCAGCGCCGAAATCGCGTCCAGCACGATGTCCAGCCCCTGCTTTTTTGAGACCAATACGGCACACACCGGCACGCCCAGCGTTTTTTCTAACGCCTCAATATTAATCGCCTGCCCGGTGCGAGCCGCGACATCGGTCATGGTCAGCACAATAACGGTCGGCAGGCCCAAATCCAATATCTGTGCGGTGAGATAAAGATTGCGCTCCAAATTGGTGGCGTCCACGATATGCACGATGCCGTCGGGCTGGGCGACGTCCGAGCGGTGCCCGAGCAGAACGTCTCGCGCAATGGCTTCGTCGGGGGAGCGTGGGGTGAGGGAATACAGGCCCGGCAGGTCGATCAGCGACGCCATCGCGCCGTCCGGCAGGCGCAGGCGGCCTTCTTTTTTCTCCACCGTAACACCAGGATAGTTGCCGACTTTTTGGCGCAGGCCGGTCAGGGCATTGAAAACAGTGGTCTTGCCGCAGTTCGGGTTGCCGACCAGGGCATACAGGGGAACACGGCTCGCCGTGGATAAAGGGGAAAGCGGCGCAGGGGCCGAAGCGGCGGTCATGACTCACTACCTATCTCTAAATCGTCAGCAGCCTCTAAATCAAGCTCAGGCGGGCAGCGGCGCATCAGAATTGCGTCCGCCTCGCGGCGGCGCAGGGACAGTTGGTAGCCGCGAATCCGCACCGTCAGCGGATCACCCATCGGGGCAACACGCAGCACAGTAATCTCTGTTCCCGGCGTAAAGCCCAGCTCCAGAAGATGCGCCCGAACATCGCAGTCCGGGCAAAGTCCCAGCACATGGCCGAACTCGCCGGGCGCCATGCGGCTCAGCGGCATTTCCCGGTGACCAGTCCCATCAGGCGCATAGTCAGACATCTGCGCCTCGCGGGCGGCGCAGCGGTTCTCGTCTCGGCAGTCGCGCCACCGGCAGAAGGCCGCTGATACACAGTTAATTGGTTTCATAGTCTTTATGCTCTAATTCCAGCAGGCGCATTTCCCCGAAACGGATTCCCTGCCTTCTTTGACCAAAAGCGGCACAACTGTGAGGGCCGCAACGCTGTCAATCCACCACCAATGCAGCACAGCATTCGCCGCAAGTCCTGCCAGCAGCGCCCAAGACAGATACCCGCAGGTAAATGTCTCCATCGCATCCGCCCGCAGCGCTCGGCTGCCGATTTCCTCTGCGATTTTAAGCTTCGCTTTTGCCAGCATTGGCATTCCGAACGCCGCGATAATGGCAACTGCGATTCCTGCCCAAGCTGTTTCCGCATGATGCCGGTGTGTCAGCCCATACGCCGCTTGAACAACAACATAGATGCTGAGAGCGTACAGCAAATACCCTGCCAGCTTTGCCGTCTTCCGCTCTGCCGCTTCGCTTTTGACAGCTCCAAGAGCCTGCTGACGCAGCCGCCGAAGCAAAAGCACTGCCGATGCCAGCTCAACTGCGCTGTCTGCGCCGAATGCAATCAAAAGCAGGCTGCCGGCGGCGACCCCAGCTCCCAGTGACACGGCGGCTTCAGTTACGATCCACGCCGCAGAGACGGCTTCCAGCCGCAGCCCCGCCCGCAGCCCTGACTGAAGTTCCGCTGCTGATGCTTCCGCGGTCTTTAGCATACAATTTCCACAAACGCTGCAGCTATTCCCGACCAGTTTAGTCGGAGACTGCATATCGGTATTATAGCATCAGACGCGCCGGATGTCAACGGGTTCATTCGGTGGCTGCAAAAGTTTTCTCCCGCAAGCCTCTTGACACGACACGCAGCAGCAGGTATACTGTCTCTCGTTGTCTTGACTGAAGCGCGCTCGTAGCTCAGTGGATTAGAGCACTTGGTTGCGGACCAAGAGGTCGCAGGTTCGAGCCCCGCCGGGCGCACTGACAAGCTGACAGAGAAACGGCACTCCTGTATGGGAGTGCCTTTTTCGTGTTTGTAATCCTCTATTAAGATGCTATCGTTTCAATAAGCCGGTCTTGGGTGTATCCTAAGAAAGAAGCCCTGAGCGTGAGGGCGTATTCAAAACCTTGACCTGTATTTTAGAAACGAGACAACAGACACATGAACACGAAAGCTGTATTTGGACTTGCCGCAGCGCTTGGCCTCAGCGCCGTCGCCGCGCCGCTGATGGTCCAGGCGAAGACGCCGATGGTCGGCGGGGCGGCGATGCTGCCGTCCAAGAACATCGTCCAGAACGCCAGTGCGGCCAAGAACCTGACCACCCTGGTCGCCGCCGTCAAAGCGGCAGGTCTGGTAGACACGCTGGAAGGCCCCGGACCGTTCACCGTGTTCGCGCCAACCAACGCTGCCTTCGCCAAGCTGCCTGCCGGCACGGTGGCAACGCTGGTGAAGCCGGAAAACAAAGCGATGCTGACAAAAATCCTGACCTACCACGTGGTTGCTGGGGATTATACGGCAGCAAAGCTGGTTGCACTGGTGAAAAAGGGCCACGGCCATGCCATGGTCAAGACGGTTCAGGGCGAGTCTTTGACGGTTAAGCCCTACGGCAAAAGCCTGGAAATCATAGATGCCAAAGGCGGCGTATCCCATGTCACCATTGCGGATGTCACGCAGTCCAACGGCGTCGTCCACGTTATTGACACCGTGCTGATGCCCAAGTAATGCACATCAAGCGCCGGCACTTTCAGCCTTCCAGGTCTGCCAGGGCCGGCGCTTCTTATTTCCCTTCCGCCGCCCGCACCGCCTGCACAAAATCCCGCATCTTTGCCGGGTCTTTGCGTCCCGGCTCTGTTTCCACCCCTACCGTGACATCCACCGCATAGGGCAGGGCACGGGCCACCGCCGCACCGACATTCTCCGGTGTCAGCCCGCCCGCAAGGTAGATCTTCTTGCCGAATTGCCGCGTTTCCCGCACCAGTTCCCACCCGTAAGCCTCGGCATCTTTGTAGCCTCCGGGTGCAGGCGTGTGGACATTCAGCAGAAACGACTGTGTCGTGCCGTTGAAATTGGCGATGGCCCGCAGGTCCCGGTCACTGGCGAGGTGAAACGCTTTGATTTTGCGCTCCATAGGCCAGTTTTCGCGGATAATATCGGTCCACACGCTGTCCTGATAATACTGAAGCTGATCAAACCGCTTGATCAAGCTGCGGCCTTCGGTGCGCCACCGAAAATCTGTGGTCCGATCAAACACGCCGACCTTGACGATACGCGCCGGCAGCCGCGCCGCAATGTCCGCAAAATCCAGCGGGTCCAAAACGCGCAGGCTGTTTTCGTCGCAGTGGAACCCCAAAGCGTCCGCCCCGGCCTCCACCGCCGCCTCCGCATCCCGCCAGTTCGTAATCCCGCAGATTTTAATAAGCGTCACAAATAGAGTATACCAGGAACCGACCCTACCACCTAATCCTTGACTTGTGAGGGCATGGAGTGGACTGCACCCCTGAAGTAAGACAAATGGTTAAGGTGGTATACTCCGAAAGAGAGACTACCGACTATGAGTCTCAAACGCTGCATTTTTACCAAAGACTTTAAGCAGCAAGTGCTGCGGGAAGTCCAAGCGGGCAAGTCCATCGCCCAAGCCGCCCGTGAACACGAACTGCATCCGAACCTGATCGCTAAATGGCAGAAACTGCATGAACAGTACGCCCAAAATGCGTTCCAGGGCAACGGCCATCTCTGCACCCAGGAAGCCAAGATCGCCGAGTTAGAACGGCTGATCGGCCAGCAGACCGTAGAGATCGTCTTAAAAAAAGTCTTAGCTTTTCAAGAACGGCTCAAAGCGGAGCAGAAGGCAGAGCGATGAGCGAGGCTGTTCAAGAGGCCGTGGCGCAAGGTCACAGCATCCACTCGTCTTGCCAAGCGTTTGGGCTGCCACGAGCAAGCTATTCTCGCTACGCTTCCCTGCCCGAATCTGCCGAACGGGACGACCCCCTGCGCCCGCAGGTGCAGCAGGTCGCTTTGGAATGGTCGTGCTAGGGCTGCCGCCGCGTGACCCAGGAGCTAAAGCGGCAAGGGGTTCACGTCAACCACAAGCGGGTGCTGCGCGAAGAAAACCTGGTGCGCCGCCCCAAGAACCGGTTCGTCGTCACGACCAACAGCGACCACCGCTTGCCTGTCTACCCGAACCTTGCGGCAGACATGGACATCACAGCGCCTGACCAGCTCCGGGTCTCCGACCTGACATACATCCGTCTGGGCCGCGAGTTCATCTACCTGGCTGTGGTTCTCGATGCGTATTCGCGTCGCTGCTTGGGCTGGTCGCTACTGGCAGGCCCGGAGGTGGGAGTTTGTAGCTTTGAAGCCCTGCTGTTTAAGGCAGGGAACTTAGATGCCTTTTGCCCATCTTCCACACCCGCACCGCCGCCAGCGGCAGGGCTAAACAAAGGGCGTAATAGACAATCAGACCCGCGCCCGCACCAAGCGCTTTTGCCCCCAGCTTATCCAGCAAGATTATCGCCAGCGGGTGCATGACATAGATCGCCAGCGACTCCGCTCCCAGGTAAGTCAAAAGCGAGGCCAGCTTGCTTCGGACCAGCGCCCCAGCCAGTGCCAGCACCAGAAAACTCATGCCCGCCGTGAATATCCATTGCCCGCCCTGGTAAACCGCCGTGTTCAGATGCGCGGGCGGCAGCAAAGTTTCGATGCCCATTGGTGTGTAAATCGCCAGCGTCGCCAAAGTGACTGCCGCTGCCGGCCATAAACCCCGCCGGAAGATGTCCGGCCAGCCCCCAAGCCGGCTCCACAGCCATAGCCCCAGCGCGACCGGCAGAATATCCCAAAAAATCGTTGTCTGGAACCGATGCAGCAGCACGAAGCGGTTCAAGCCATAGACAATGCCCTGCAAAACAATTGCGGCGAACGCGACCGTCCAGAACGCCGGGCGGCGCTGAAACAGCGGCATTACTAGAGGCAGCAGCACATACAGCTCGATCACCAGCACAAAGAAGTACAGATGAAACTCGGCAGTTCCCGTCAGCAGCAGCTTCGCGATATGGCCTAAACTCAGATGATGCAGCGTTCCCAATGCAAAGTTGAGGCCGATATATACGCCGCTCCAAATCACATACGGCACAACGGCAGTTTGGACCCGCCGCTTGGCGTACCGGGTGATGTCGGGGGAACGCGATAAGCTGAGAGCATTGGCAAACGCGCTCAGCATCAAAAAGCACGGAACGGCCCACTGGGCGTCCAGGTTCGGCACGGCCAGCGCGTACCAAGCCCAAGAAGGCGGCGTTTGAGATTTCGCGGAATGCAGTGCAGGCAGAAAGTGGCCGGACACATGGATAAAGAGAACGGCTAAAATCGCGATGCCCCGGCAAATATCCAGCGACTCCAAGCGCCCGGCAGTCTTTGGGGCTGGCAAAGTTTCCTCGGAAAGACTTTCGTTCGGCATCGCCCTTTGTTCGCCGTTTGGGTGCGGAACTCCTGCCTTGAAGTCTAGGAGTAGGTAATGGGCGTCAGCAGAAACATGTGCGCCTGCCCGTGCAAGAGGCCGTTTCCGACAATCTGCCCTTTGTCATTGATGCCAGTGGCACTCGTCAAGACCCAGCCGCAATGAGGCGCAATTGAAGAGTTCAAGTTGTACACGCTGCCGTGCTGCCAAAGCAGCGCCCGCTGCTTCTGGGCTGACCAGTGGTTCTGCTTGGACCAAGCATAACCCACAATCTGGCCTCTGTTGTTGAGGCTAATTGCCGTCGTAGCTGCGGCCCAAGACAGGATCGGCAAAAGTTGAATGTGCCAATTTTGCCAAACCACTGGCTGGACATTGGCATTCTGGATTAGCACCTTGCCTTTGTTGTTGATTGCACTGGCACTTCCCCATATTCCTAAATTCACAACCTGGCCTTTGATCCAAAGTGCGGCATTGACATGAACCGAGCCGGGTATCTCGCCAGCGATTTGGCCTTTGCTGTTAATCGCGTCGGCTTCACCAAGCCCAAGATCGGTGAATTGACCGTTTCGGCATACGAACGCATGATGCTCCGTCAAGGCAGGATCGTCTTCAACAGGCCGTCCCGAAATGTAGGCGCGTCCGACAATTTCTCCTTTGTCGTTGATTCCCCGCGCTTCGCTTACCTTTTCGCTGCCGGGAGCGCCTAAATCCAGCATCTTGCCGTGTTTCCAGAAGAAGGCATGACTCACAATGACTAAAACCGCGCCGTCGGTCGTGTCGTCTAAATTTCCTGCAATCTGCTCGTGATTGTTGATCCCGCAGACAATCGTGCCGGTGTAGGCAGGCGGCAGGCTCAGATAGGTCCGCTTGCCGTGTTCCCAAAGAAAGCCGTGCAGCCCGCCATTTTCTGCGGTGACACTGCTTCCCGCGAAATACGAGCCTGCAACTTGCCCGCTGCTGTTGATGAACACACTCTGACCGCTGCGATTCGCGCCAATGTCTGTCACACGATAGCAGGGCGGTGACGCTTCCAAAGAAGCGCAGAAGCAAAGCCATAGGAGCAGGCAGGTGAAAGTTTGCATTACATTGGCTCTCGCGGCGTCAGCAGGAAGGCGCGGCGGTGGCCGTGAAACAGGCCCACACCGGCGATCTGGCCGTGGTCGTTGATGGCGGCGGCTCTCGTCAAGACCCAGCCGGAGTTTGGAGGGAGCAGGGTGTTGAGGTCGGTCGGCTGACCGCTTTGCCAGAGCGTAGCGCGTTTCAGCGTCAAAGTTTGCGAAGTGCCGACGACTTGGCCCGCTGAGTTCAGGGCACAGGCCGCACTGTCGGTCAAACCGGGCAGGGGGGCGAGGTCCTGCATCTGAGCATCTCCATACAGGAACGCATGACGGGTGCTGCTGGCGTCATCAACGTCGGAGGCACCGGCAATTTGGCCGTTCTCGCTGACGGCATACGCGACGCTGTTTGACCCGCCGAGCGTGCCGAGGTCTGTCATCTGGCCGTCCGCCCAGGCAAAGGCATGGGTTACGCCAAGCACGTCCGTATCGGCTTTGCCGACGACCGTTCCAAGTCCGTTCACAGCATACGCGGCGCTGTATTGGCCGCCCAGCGTGCCCAAATCTGTCAGCGCCTCGCCGGGGCGGCGCAGAAAGGCACGGGTCACCCAGGCATGGAGACGGTCGGCGTGGCCGCTTTCGGAGAAGCCCGCAATGCCGCCCGTGCTGCTGATGCCCCGCGCTTCGCTGTACGGATAACCCGGCAGAGAGCCGATTTTATGGGTTGCGCCGTCCCACCAAAATGCCCGCGCATGGCCGGGAATGTTGAACGATGCTCCTGCCGCAAGTCCTGCGTCACTCAGGCTATACACCAGGCTGGCGTGGTGCTTTGGCAGAGCATGGAGCGCGGTGAGCGTGTCGGCTGTCCCCGCGTAGCCCTGTGCGCCGTCGTCCGCACGCACAGACAGCGCGATCTGCCCGGCGTTGTTGAGGGCGGCAACTTCGCTGTCCGCGTCGCCCGCGAGAGCCGTCACGGAGTAGAGCGTCGGCGTCTTGGCCGGGCTAAGCGCGGCGGGTGTCAGAGCCGCCGACAGCCGCCAGGGCAGGAGCAGCGGCAAGGCCAGCGCCAACAGACGCGCTCGGGGCGGCGCAAGTCCGGCCGAAGACAAGCCGACCAAGCGGCGGCGCAGGGCGTGGTAGCCCGGCGAGAAGCCGAGCGCGGGCGGGACAGCGGCAGGCGACGCCAGCTTCAGCAGCAGGCGTCCGTATTCGGCAGGCGGCAGATTTGTTGCAGACAGCGCCAAAGCATCGCAGGCTTCCTCCCGCGCGGCAGCCCATTCCGCCGACGCCCACCAAGCCAGCGGATGAAAGAAGAACAGGGTCCGGGCCAGCAGCGGCACCAAAGCCAGCGGCAGATCACAGCACTTCAGATGCGCCATTTCGTGTGCCAGCGTTAAGCGCAGCTCGGCTGGTGTCAGTGTTTCGCTGACGTTCAGCGGCAGCAGAACAATAGGACGCGGCCAGCCGGAAACGCAGGGTGTCTGAACCTGTGGGCCGGCCAGCACGCGCGGCGTTCGGCGCAGGCCCATCTGCCGTGCCAGTGCGTCTGTATCTATGCCCGGCAGCGCCGCCGGGAACGTGCCGCGCCGAAGGCGTTTCAGGGCGAAACTCTGATGCATAGCAAAGCCGAAAGACCCCCCGACGCCGGCAGCCCAGAGGGCAAAAAGAAGCCAAGGCCAGCGCGGCGCGGAGGGCGCAGGGGCAGTGCTCGCTTCGGTTTCACCTGCTGATGGCGTGGCGGCGGAAACGCTCTGCGGCAGTGTCCGAATCACCTGCAGGTGAGGCATCGCGGCGGGGGCTGGAGCCGAGTGAGCCGCCGGGGCAGGCGCGGGCAGGAGCGGCAGGCTGATGGGGGACATCACGCAAAAGCCGAGCAGCAGCTTGGCGCAGGCCAGCCACCAAAGCCAGGCCCGAACCGATGCCGGAAGACGCGGCAGGCAGCGGCAGACAATGCCGACAGACGCGGCTGTCAAACTGCCCCAAAGGGAAGCGTGACCGATTTGCGGCAGCCATTGCGAAACCGTCCAAGCGGCTGTTCCCATCGCGCCTAGCTCCTGTCGGCGTCTGTGGCTTCAACTAGCTGCCGCAGATCGGCCAGCTCCCGCTCGGACAGCTTGGACTCGCTAAGATAGGCGACAAACGGCGACAGCGACCCGCCGAGCGACTTTTCTACGAAGTCACGGACCAAAGTCTGCATCAGCTCGGTTTTGGCGACGACCGGCTGATACTGGAACGCGCCCTGGTCCTTGAAGCGGGTCAAGTAGTTCTTTTGGCGCAGGCGCTCCATCATGGTCAGGATTGTCGTGCGGGCGAGGCCGTGCGGCTCGCCGAACTGTTCGGCGGCTTCCCGCACGGTGACCGGCGCATGGTCGGTGACATAGCGCAGCAGGGTCAGCTCCTGGTCTCCCAATGTTTGCGGCTTGTTCATGCGCCCATTGTAGCACAGGACTACACTGGTCGTCAAGAGGGCTTGATCGGCGGAAGGTGCCGAGCAAAAAGCCCCTTCGGAACGCCCCGCCGTGGATGCCCCGCCGTAAACGGCAGGTCTACGGGCGTGACGCCAGCCGGTCTGCGATCGGAAGAGCAAGAATGCTGTAATTTGCAGGCATTTCGCACACCGTGCGGTTGGCGTCCGCGCCGCTAGACCTGCCGTTTACGGCGGGGCATCCACGGCACATTTGTCGTCATTCGAGGGTTTGCGCCGGGTACAATCCTCCATTATGGACTCACTTCAAAACGATGCCGCGCGGGCGGAAGACCTGCGAACCCAGTTGAACCATGCAAATTATTTGTATCATGTGCTGGATCAGCCGGAAATTGCCGACGCCGAGTACGACCATCTGCTGCGGGAGCTGATTGACCTGGAAACGGCGCATCCTGAGCTTATTACAGCAGACTCGCCGACCCAGCGGGTGGGGGCGTCGCCGCAGTCGGACTTCAAGCCGCACACGCACAAGCAGCCGATGCTGTCCCTGGGAAATGCGTTCAACGACGACGAGCTGCGAGCGTTTGATGAGAAAGTCAAGCGGCATCTCGGGCTGGCCGAAGACGCCGCCGTGGAGTATGTGACGGAATTAAAGATTGACGGGCTGGCCGTCTCGCTCTCCTATGAAAAAGGCCAATTCCAGCGCGGCGCAACGCGCGGGGACGGCGTTGTCGGCGAAGACATCTCGGCCAACTTAAAGACTGTCGCCGGCCTGCCGCTGCGCCTGCGCCCGCCGTTCCCGGACTTTGTGGAGATACGCGGCGAAGTGTATCTGGACCATGCTGAATTCACACGCATCAACGCCGAACGCGAGGCCGCCGGGGAGCCGGTGTTCGCCAACCCGCGCAACGCGGCGGCGGGCAGTGTGCGTCAGCTTGACCCTGCTGTCACGGCAAAGCGCAGGCTGAGTATTTTCTTGTATGCACTTGGCGAAAGCAGCGAGCGGGCAGCGGAGTCTCAGCAGGGGCTATTGGACACTTTGAAGGGGTGGGGAATGCGGGTTAATCCAAACGTCCGCCTGAACCCCGACATCAGCGCCGTTATCGCGTATGTCGCCGAGTGGACCGGCAAGAAAGAGTCGCTGAGTTATGACATTGACGGCATTGTCGTCAAAGTTAATTCTTTCGGGCAGCAGCAGGATTTAGGGGCCGTTGCCCGGACCCCGCGCTGGGCGATTGCATACAAGTTCCCGGCGGCGCAGGGCCGGACCAAGATTTTGGATATTGTCGCGTCTGTCGGACGCACCGGTGCGGTGACGCCCGTGGCAATTGTGGAAGCCGTCACCCTGCCGCCGTCTTCGGTGGTCCAGAGGGCGACGCTGCACAACCAAATGGAAATAGACCGCAAAGATGTCCGCATCGGCGACACCGTTGTCATCCAGAAAGCCGGCGATGTCATTCCCGAGATTGTTCAAGTCGTGCTGGACGCCCGCCCCGAAGACTCACAGCCCTACCACCTGCCCGAGAACTGCCCGGCCTGCGGGACTCTTTTAGTGCGCCCGGAAAACACGCCGGTCACCCGCTGCCCGAACTCGGCGGGCTGTCCCGGCCAGAATGTCCAGCGCATTATCCATTTTGTCTCCCGCCGGGCGATGGATATTCAGTGGCTCGGCGAAAAACATGTCGCGCAGTTAGTGGAACAGGGTCTTATCAAAGATGCCGCCGACTTGTACTTCTTGAAAAAAGAACAACTGCTGCCGCTGGAGCGCATGGGCGACAAGCTGGCAGACAACATCCTCACGGCGATTGAAGGGAGCAAGCATCCGTCCTTGCCCCGCCTGATTTTCGCCCTCGGCATTCGGCTCATCGGCGAACACGCCGCCGAGATTCTAGCCCGGCAGTTCGGCTCTGTGGAAAAACTCGCCGCCGCGACCACGGAAGAACTTGCCGCCATCTTCGACATCGGCCTGACTACCGCCGAAACCATTGTCGCCTTCTTCGGCCAGACTGAAACCACCGAGCTTCTGGACAAGCTCAAATCCGCCGGCATTCAGCCCGCCGCCGAGGAATTTGCCCCGCAGGCCGACACATTCGCCGGCAAGTCGTTCGTCTTCACCGGCACCCTGACCACGATGACACGCGGCGACGCCGAAGGCACCGTCAAGAAGCTCGGAGGCCGCGCCGGATCGTCCGTCTCCAAGCAGACCGATTACGTCGTCGCCGGAGACAACGCCGGCAGCAAGCTGGAACGCGCCCAAACCCTCGGCGTCACCGTCCTGACCGAGAGGGAGTTTCAGGACTTGGCGGCGGGGATCGAGAAGCAGGCCGAGCAGGGGGCGCTAGAAGTTTAGAGACTGTGGAAAAGGCCCAGGCCGTTAAGCCCCGCCGCCGGGTGCAGTTGCTCCGTGAACGGCAGGTCTCGCGGCGAAGCGCCAACCGGTCTGCGACCGGGAAGACGCAGAAGCGGCAGTTTTAGTTTTCCGCCCGCAGGGCGGTTGGCGTCCACGCCGCCAGACCTGTCCTTGAGGACGGGGCCGTAATTTGCGTCATTTTGACAGAAAGCAAATTTAATAATATAATGGCCGTATGAACACGATTGTTACTCCACGCCCTGCCGTTGTTTCCATTGCGGCTGCTCTTAGCTCGATCGCTCTGTGTCCGCTTGCCGTCCAAGCCGACACTTCTGCTCAAACGCAGAAGGCCATCCAGGCCGTGTGTAGCCGCGCCGCCACAGGTTATGGGAAACGGGATTTATCCAGCTTCGTCGCCATGTATTCTCCAAGTTTCATGGTAAGAAATGTTGCAGGCCGAAAAGCGAACTTTCGGCAGAACCAAGCAGGGTTAGCAAATCTCTTTGCCAAGAACAACCTCCAGGCCAAAGCAGTCTGCTCCGTTTCTCAGGTCATTCCGCAGGGCAGTCAAGCGCGGGCTACCCTGCATTGGCACTACGTTACCCAGGTACAAGCGACAACTGCTTACACAGTGACAAGAGATTATCAGGAACAATCGCTCTGGAAAAAGACTGCCGGAGGATGGCAGGAAGTCAGTGCGGATTTAACACGCGATACAATCGAATACCGGCGCTAACTGCTGAACCGAAATGCAAAAGCGCCCGCCTCCAAATGTTCATTTAGAGGCGGGCGCTTTTCTCTAACGCCAACTTTCAGAAACTTACTTCTGCTGGGCGACGGTGGCGTGCAGGTAAGCTTTCTGGTCCTGGATCGCGGTGTAGTTGGCACCGCTGATCTGGTACTGCTGGCTGATGGCTTCCTGGGTCGGCATCTTTTCGACGACTCCCACCAAGGACACCGGCTGGCCGGCGGCGATAGTGACTTTGCTTGCGCCGCTGGCTCCGGCGTCCATGCCTTTGTCGAGCAGCACCAGCATCTGCTGCTGGGCTGTCGGGCCGACGAAGAACGCACGGTCACTCAGAACCTTCTGAACCGGAACGGCAGTCAGCTTGGCTTTGCGTCCGACAAACGAAAGTGGATCGGTCGCAGCGGCAAAGGCGACCACGTCGCTGAGAGGCACGCCGGGAACGCTGGCCTGCGCCGGCTTCGCGGTGGCGATGTCGGTGCCTTTATGGATCTTGATGTCCTGACCGGGCGACGCGGTCGTGCCGGCCGCCGAGTTGTCTGCGGTGGCCGCCGGAGCGGGCGCGGCTACGGGCGCAGGAGCCTGTGCGGGCTGGGCCGCCTGCTGGCTGTTGCCGTGCCGGCCTAGAAACGCCAGAAGCAGCGCAAGCAAAAGCAGCGCGAGCAGCAGCCAAGCCCACCAGGGGATGCCGCCCTTCTTTTCGCGGTACACCTGCGCTCCGCCTTCTGCGCCGGAGCGGTTCGGGTCATTTTGGTTGATAGACATGGGTTAAATCCTCTTGCTTGTGTCGGCGGAAACGTCTTCAATCTCAACATCCGTGCGCCGCACGGTGTCGCGGACTGTTTCAACGCGGTCGGTTTCCGTTTTGCCGACGACGACTTCTTCGACGACGTGGGCTTCTTTAGAGACGACGGGTACTTCTTCGGTGGTGGTGACGACAACGTCGGCGGTCTGTCCAAACGCCGCTTCGCCGCCGGTGACGGCGCGGTCTACGGCGTGCCGCTCGATGACAACGCTTTCCTCACGCAGGGTGACGGACTCGGAAACAGGGCGCTCTTCAACGCGCTGGAAGACGCGGACGCCGCCGCGCTGGATCTGGCGCTTGCCGACGGCCAGCTCTTCTTCCACAATCGGCACCACAATTTCGCCGTCTGCGCTTCGGTTCTCCACCATGCCGCTTTGGGGCATAGGAGGAATGGCTTCGGCAACCGCCGCCGCTGCCAGGGGAGCCGCGTCAACCAAGCCGCCGCGCTGGGCGAAGGCGTCATGGATGTCTAAAGCGCCGTGGCGGTTCATGATTTCCCGTGCCAGCTCCGCCTGGTCATCGGGCGTGTGCGCGACTTCCAGGGTGTCGCCCGCCCGGACACCTTCCTCGTACAGCTTGGCGTCGCCTTCGGGAACGCCTTCGCCTTCCAGCTCATGCCGCAGGGACGCGAGCGAATGCGCTGAGTTTTCGGTGTACTGCTCTTTGACGTCAATGTGAGAGCGGTCAAAATTGTTGGTTAGTAGATCGTTCAATGCGGCTTCGGCGTCCGAGCGGTGCTCGAACAATCCGACAACAAGACTTGCCATAATGCTATTCCTCGCCTCAAGTTCAGTTTGTGCCGCTTGCGGTTGCCCGTTCGGCAAAACCCCTTTACCCGGCAGGCATACGGCGCAAACAGTGAAAACGCCGATTTTCTGCTCGCTCACTTGCGAGCAGAAAAAATCTTAGGCTACATTGGCACAAATGCTTGAAAGCGGGTTTCGGATGCGCCCGGCACAATGGCGAGGAATTGTGCTATAATATCCGGCAGGACTGGACGCGGCTGCCGCTTCCCGGTCCGTATCGCGCCGGCTTTCCGGGGCCGGTGAGGATTGAAATCAATAAATATGTTTAATTTTATACGCCGATTGTCGGGCCGGTTCTCGCGCGATATGGGCATTGACCTCGGCACGGCGAACACGCTGGTCCATGTGCAGGGCCGGGGAATCTTGCTGCGCGAGCCGAGCGTGGTGGCAGTCAACCGTCAGACCAATCAAGTGATAGAAGTCGGCGAAGAAGCTAAACGGATGCTGGGCCGGACCCCGAACAGCATCATCGCCATTCGGCCTCTGAAAGACGGCGTGATCGCCGACTTTGACCAGACCGAGCGGATGCTGCGGTATTTCATCGAAAAAGTGCATCGCCGCAAAGGGTTTGTCCATCCTGTGGTCGTGGTCGGCATCCCCTCGGGCATCACGGAAGTCGAGCGGCGGGCGGTCATTGAAGCCACTAAAAAAGCCGGAGCCAAAGAAGCGTATCTGATTGAAGAGCCGATGGCGGCGGCCATCGGCGCGGGCCTGCCGGTCTCAGAGCCGATTGGCTCCATGATTGTAGACATCGGCGGCGGGACTTCCGAAGTCGCCGTCATCTCTCTTGGCGCAATGGCTGCCGCCCGCTCGATCCGCATTGCCGGCGACGAGATTGACGAAGCGATTGTTACCTATGTTCGGCAGCAGTTCAACTTGTTTATTGGGGACCGCACCGCTGAAGAGTGCAAAATTACGATTGGGTCGGCATCGGCATTGGAACAGGAACTGACAATGCAGGTGCGCGGGCGCGATTTACTGACCGGCCTGCCCCGGTCCACGGCCATTACGTCGGAGCAGGTCCGGGAAGCGATTTGCGAGCCGATCAACGCGATTGTCGAAACTGTGAAAGAAACGCTGGAAGACACGCCGCCCGAGTTGTCCGCCGACATCATGGACAGCGGCATCGTGCTGGCCGGAGGCGGGGCGCTGCTGCGCGGCCTGGACCGCTTGATCTCCCGCGAAACCGGAATGCCGGTGCATATCGCCCCCGATCCGCTTTCCTGCGTGGTGCTGGGAACCGGCAAATGCCTGGATGAAGCGTCCCGTTCCAGCGCCCTCCGCAGCGTGCTTCTCACTGAAACCCGTTTAGGCCACTACGCGACCGCCAGCCGCCTTTAATAATGGAACGGCATAAAGATAGAACGAGTAGTTGAAAACTACGCGCTAGGTTAAGCGTCCTGCGGACGTAAGAGCGAACTACTCGTCTCTTCACAAATCCTCAAAAGAAGCTGCTATGCGACCAGAGCGAGACAAACGGCGGGCCGGAGCGCTGGGGCTGGCACTGCTTGCCTGCGGCCTGCTGACCTGGCTTCATGCCCGGTCGGCGCAGCGCGGGCAGGCCGATTTTGTTTCTCATGCCGTGCGGGACTTCAGCCTGGTCCCCGCGCAAACAGCGGTCGCCCGGCTTGGCCGGTCGTGGCACTTGAGTTTCGGCTCACTGCTGGCAGGCCCGAGGCTGGCGCGGGAAAATGCCGCGCTGAACGCCCGTGTTCTGGAACTGTCCGCGCAAAACAACGATCTTCTGACGGCGCAGGCTGAAAATGTCCGGCTTCGTCATCTGCTGGGGTTCGAGCAGACTTCTTTGCGTCCGCTGCTGGCCGGTCAGGTCTCGGCGCTGAAGCCCAATCCTCATTTTGACACCCTGACTCTCAATCAAGGCAGCGCTCGCGGCGTTCACCCCCGCTCGGTCATTTTATCCCCGAGCGGGGCGCTGGTCGGGCAGGTGCTGGACGTCTCGCCCCAGTCCTGCGACGTTATGCTTCTCACCGATGCCGGCAGCAGTGTCGGTGTGCTGGTCCATAACCACACGCCGCACTGGCCGGTAGGGATCTGCCAGGGCGTCGGCTCAGGCCGGATGCAGGTCACTTACCTGCGGAGCGACGCCGTGCTGCATGTCGGGGACGCCGTGACCACTTCCGGGCTGGGCGGCGTGTTCCCGGCGGCCATCCCGCTGGGCCAGATCGAGTCGATTGCGGTGGACAAGACGCGCTCGCTTCAAACGGCTGCAGTGCGTCCCGCCGCCGACTTTGACCATCTGGAAGAAGCGTTTGTCATCCAGCCGCTTCCGCCCCGGCCTGTGCCGTCTGCGCCTTCCTCCACGCCTCCCAGCGGCGTCTCGCCGGGCGCTGTTCCCCCAAGCGCTCCTGGAGAAACGCCGCAATGATCCCGGTCCGCCAGGTCGTGCTGGCCACGTTTTTGATCTGGCTCGCGGCAGTTCTTCAGGGCCGCGTGGCACATGCGGTCAGCATTCGCGGGGCGCAGCCGGATCTGCCGCTGGTTGTTTTGTCCGGCAGCGCCATTCTCGTTGGCAGCGTGCGCGGCAGCCTGCTGGGGTTCTGGGCCGGCCTGCTGGCAGCCGCCTCATTGCCGGTGGCTTATGGCAGCGTGTTCGCCGGGCGCATTGCCGCCGGCGCGTTTGCCGGCAGTCTCGGCAGCAGCCTCATCCGCTCCAACCTGCTGGTGCCGCCGCTGGTAACGCTGATGGCAAGCATCGTGGCAGAGATCATCTCGGCTTTGATTGATCCGAGCCGTGCCCTGCATCACTCGCATCGCTGGCTGATTCAGACCGGCGGTGAAATCCTTTACGACACCCTGCTTGCCCTGCCGGTCTATCTGCTGCTGCGGTGGTGCCGCATCGGCCAGCTTCGCGACGACCCCTTCGGCCAGCGCTCTTGATTCTGTTTCGGCCAGCGCTCTTGATGCTGTTAACGCTCCTGCTTGACAGGGCGGCCTCTTTCCTATATAATAGACGTATCAAGAGGACTTCTCGCAGACACACGTCTAAAATCGCCTCGCTTCCGCTTCTCCAATCTTGCTGTTTTTGATTCGCTGTTTCCAATCAAGGAGCTTGTTCTCGATGCATTTTGCTACTCTCTTTTCCGCTAAGACGCGGCTTGTCGCGTCTGCCCGTTTTCTGTCCGGCACATCACTGACGGCACTGGCGCTGCTGAGCTTGCTTGGACAGAGCACGGCGCGGGCGGCAGCGCCGGAGCCGCGTGTCGCGCTCGCCGCCAATGCCTCGCCCGCGCCGCGTCTGCGGCAGGCGCATTTTTTAGGGCGGCTGGAGTCCGGCACCATGCTGCGGGCCAGCCTGGTCCTGCCGCTGCGAAACCAGAACGCGCTGGCCGAGCTGCTGCGGCGTCAGTACACGCCTGGTGACTCCTTGTTCCATCACTTCCTGTCGCCTCGGGACTTCACGGCGCAGTTCGGACCGACGCCCGAAGACTACGCGGCTGTTGCGGCGTATGCCCGCGCTCAGGGGTTAACTATCACGGCGACATCGCCGGGCCGGACCCTGCTGAGCGTGTCCGGTCCGTCTTCCCGGATCGAGTCCGCATTCGGCGTTCAAATGAGCCGCTACCGAATGCCGGACGGCCGGGCGGTGTATGCCAACAGCGCCGCGCCGACCCTGCCGCGCTCGGTGTCCGCCCGTGTTGCCGGGATCGTCGGGCTGAACAACATCGCCCAGATGCACCCGCACCTGCGCCGTTTGCAGTCCGGCATCAACCCCAATGCTCTCAGCCCCGGCGCACCGGTGCCGATTACCAGCGGGGGGGGCGGGATCGGCAGCGGGCCGCTCGGTGGCCTAACTCCAAACGACATCAAGTACGCCTACGACCTCAGCGCGGTCACGCCGCTGTATGGAACAACGGCAGCGGCCACCGGAACGGCGCTGCTGAACGGCACCGGCCAGAATATCGGCCTGTTTGAGCTGGATGGTTTTTCAGCGTCGGATGTCGCCCAGTATGCGTCTACATTCGCCCTTCCTGCGGTGCTGACAGGAGCGGCGGCATCTGTGACGGTGATTCCGCTTGACGGATTCAAAGAAGTCCCGCTGAATGTGGACGGCCAAACGGAAGTCACGCTGGACATTGACATGATCCTGGCGCTGGCCCCCGCCGCAACCGGCATTTATGTTTATGAAGACAACGGAGATACGCCGACTGACCCGACTTTTGACCCTGATGCGCCGATCACGATTTTCACGCGCATGGCGAATGACCTCAACCCCGCCGACAACAAAACGCCGCTGGTGCAGGTCATCAGCTGCTCCTGGGGCTTGACCGAGACTTTGGAAGACCCGGCGACCATCTCCGCCGAGAACACGCTGTTCCAGCAAATGGCCGCGCAGGGCCAGTCCCTGTTCTGCTCCTCCGCCGACAACGGCGCGTATGATCTGTACCAGTCGCTTGCGACAGCGGGCACGGTGCTTGCGACTGCGCCCGCAGTGGACAACCCGGCGTCCCAGCCTTATGCGACTGGTGTCGGCGGCACAACCCTGAGCTATGTCAAGCCGGCCACGACCACTGCCACCGGCATCACGACCCCCGGCACCTATACCGGCGAAACAGTCTGGAGCGCCGGAACACCTACTGTGGATCCCGAAGGCTCCGGCGGCGGCATCAGCTCGATCTGGTCCAAGCCGTCTTATCAGCTTGGGTTCGGCGCGTCGCCGACCCTGCGCGATGTGCCGGACGTTGCGCTGAACGCCGATCCCAATACTGGGTACTCGATTTTTGTCGGCGGAACGGCGGCTGCCGGCACAACGCCGGCTGTCGCCGGAACCGCTGAAGTCGTCGGCGGCACCAGCGCCGCCGCGCCGCTTTGGGCGGCCTTTACGGCGCTGATCAACGAGCAGCGTACTGCAAATGGCCTGACAACTCCGATTGGTTTCCTGAACCCGCTGCTGTACCCGCTGGCCGCCAGCAGTGCATCTTACAGCGCAGACTTCCATGACGTTTTAACCGGCTCCAACTTGTTCTACTCAGCCGGGGCCGGCTACGATGATGCAACCGGCCTCGGCTCGTTTGTCGGTGCCCCGCTGATCGCCGCGCTTTCGGTGAATGCCAACGCCGGCACCGGCACGGCGACGGTGACCGGCGCTGTGACCGATGCCGGCAGCCCGCCGCAGCCTGTCGCCGGCGCAACTGTGACCGCATCTGTCACCAGCGCCGGCAGCACCACCGTCGTCGCCACAGCGACCACCGACGCCAGCGGCAACTACACCCTGACAGTGCCAAGCGGGATCGCGCTTCAGCTCACGGTCGGCACTACGGCGATCACCGCGCCTGCCGGGGAGACATTCACCGGAACCGTCCTCAGCCTGTCGGCGCTGACTGCGGCGGCGTCAGCCACGCAGAACTTTACGCTGGCAGCGGCTTATGTCTACCCGGTCGGGCTGCAGATGATCTCTGCGCCGTTCGACTACACCGGCCTCGGCAGCTTCGCTTCAGTCTTTGGATTGACGGCGGCGCAGGCCAGCGTCAGTCCGCGCTTGGTTCAGTATTCGCCTTTGCTGAACTCGTATGTCTTTTACCCATCCGCTCCTGCCGACACGCTGCGGCTCGGTCAGGGCTACTGGATCCGGTTCCCGAGCGCGAACTACCTGCACATTCCCGGCAATCCCGCGCCAACAACGCAGCCTTTTTCTATCCCGCTTCAGCAGGGCTGGAACCAGATCGGCGATCCGTTTCCTGCGGCCGCGCCGCTTTCCGGGATTACGGTCTCCGCCTCTAGTGGGTCCGGCCCGCTGGCCTCGACCCCTAGTGTCGTGGAAGCGACTTTGTACTCGTATGACATGTCTACCGGCACTTATGCCGCGCTGGCCCCGGCGACGGCTGCCTTGACCCCCTATGCCGGCTACTGGATCTTTGCCTTCCAGCCCTGCACGCTGAGCGTTCCGGTTCCCGCCGGCTTGGTGACTACTGGGCCGCCGCCCGCTCCTTAAGTCCTGCCGTCACACGGCAAGCGATTGACGCGGCAACGCGCAAAATAAACGGGGACTGCTTACAGCAGTCCCCGTTTTTATGTGCCGGCTGCCTTGCGATTTCGCCTGTACTTGTGTCATAATCTGGGGAATAAGATTTCAGCCATGCACCCATCCCTCTACATCTCGTTCTCCGCGTTCCTGGCCGAGTTTTGGCACCATTGGACCCAGTGGCTGACCGGCGGCGATGCTTGGAGCTTGGTGCGGACCGGCGCGGACATTCTCATTGTCGCGTACTTGGTGTACCGGCTGATGATGCTGGCTAAGGGAACCCGTGCCTGGCAGATCATCACCGGCTTAGTCGTTTTTGTGGCGATGCTGCTGTTTTCAACGTGGGCCAGGCTTTCCGCGTTAAGCTGGATCCTGCAGCAGATCCTGCCGCTCGGCCCCGTGGCGATTGTCATCTTGTTTTTCCCCGAGCTGCGTCATGCGCTGGAAGAAGTCGGGCGTCTCGGGTTCTGGGGCAAAGGCTTCACCGGCTTAGACCGCGAGGATTTATCTTCAATGGTTGCAGAGATCGTCAAAGCGGCTGAGAGCTTGTCCGACAAGAAGATCGGAGCGCTGCTTGTCTTGGAGCGTGAAACGGGCCTGACCGACATTGTCGAGACCGGCACTTCCATTGGCAGTGAAGTCAGCGCGGATTTGCTCTGCACGCTGTTCTACCCCGGTTCGCCTCTGCATGACGGCGCGGTGGTCATCCGGCGGGACCGGATCGTCGCGGCGGGCTGCACCCTGCCGCTGTCGGAGAGCCGGGTGGTGCAGGGGATGCAGGTGCATACGCGCCACAAAGCGGCGCTCGGGATCACCGAGCAGAGCGACGCCCTGGTGGTAGTCGTGTCCGAAGAAACCGGGATTATCTCGCTGGCGTTCGACGGCAAAATGGCACGCGGCCTGCGCGATGACGGACGCCTGCATGACCTGCTGATCCGGGAATATACGGGGCGCGAGACGCCCGCCCTGCGCCGCCGCCGCAGCTTTATCCGCCCCCGCGCGGCAAAGCCCAAGCCGCCTGTCCGTGAACCGATTTTCGTGCCGGAAACATCGCCTGCGCCTGAGACCCTGCCGGAGCCGGCTGCTGCGAGCGAACACGCCTAACTATTATGCTTCCTAACTATTATGCTTCCTGCCCTGCGCCATAACTTCGGCTATAAGCTGCTTGCTTTGTTTTTCGCCGTGGTTCTGCATTTCTATGTCGCCGGCCTCAGCAATGCTCGCCCGCCCCATATTCTGATCCTGCCGCTCACGGTGCGGAACCTGCCGCCGAACCTGCTGCTGACTGCGGCAGACCTGCCGTCGGTTTCACTTACCCTGGACGGCTCACCGGAAGAAATCGCACGCTTGACCGACGCGACCGTGACGGCGTGGGTGGACCTCTCGCACATGCGGGCCGGCGCGACCCCGCCGCTGCCCGTCCATGTGGCCGGTCTGCCGGCAAGCGTCTCTGTCGAAAACGACCCGCCGCCCGCAACGCTCCAGCTTGAGCCGCGCCGCCGCCGGCAGCTTCCGGTCGGGGCGGACGGCATCGGAATCGCTCCTGCCGGGTACTCTTTCGGGCCGCCCGTGATTACGCCGCGTGAGGCGGTCGTCACGGGAACCCGTGCGGCAGTCACCTCAGTCGCCCGTCTGGTTGCCCAGGCGGACCCGGACCAAACGCCGGGGGCAGTAGACGAAGACTTTACCCTGATCGCGCTGGATGCTTCCGGCAGTCCGGTCAGCGATGTCACCGTGATGCCGTCAACCGCGCATGTTCGGCTGGACTTAGACCGGGCGATGTCGCGTAAAACACTGATTGTCAGCGCGAATGTGGTTGGTATGCTGGCGGCTCCGTATCGCTTTGGCAACATTGAAGTCAGTCCGGCGACTGTCACTGCGGAAGGCCGGCCAAACCAGCTTGCGGCAATCCAGACGCTGACGACGCCTCCCGTTGATGTTTCCGGGGCAACGCAGGACATTGTCGAGCGTGTCCTGCCGATTGTGCCGCCCGGCCTTACGCTCTCGCCGCCCGGTCCGATCACCGTTACGGTTCATGTCATCGCGCCGCCTGTGGCTGCTCCCGCCATGCCGGCTGCCGCGCCGCCGGCTGCCGCGCCGCCGGCTGCCGCGCCTAATCTGTAACTTAGCTGAGGAGAAGAAAACGAAACTATGCCCGAAAAGTTGTTTGGAACAGACGGTGTGCGCGGTGTCGCGAACACTGAGCTGACACCCGCGCTGGCGATGGCGCTGGGAGCCGCCGCCGCAAGGACGCTGGGCCAGGGGCACACACCGCGCTTTGTCGTCGGGCGCGACACGCGCATCTCGGGAACGCTGCTGGAGTCCGCGCTTGCCGCCGGGCTTTGTTCTCAGGGCGCTCAGGTCGTGACGGCAGGGGTCGTGCCGACCCCTGCCGTCGCCGGGATCGCCCGCATCCAGAACTTCGATGCCGGCATTGTCATCTCCGCTTCGCACAATCCGTTCAGCGACAACGGCATCAAGTTCTTCGGCGGCGACGGCTACAAGCTTGATGACGCGCTTGAAGCTGAGATCGAGTCAAATCTCGCGGATGTAGATGCTTGGCCTCGGCCTTCGGGTGCAGGGGTAGGACAGATCACGCATGACCCGCATTTGTGCGACTTGTACGCCGGGCATTTGGAAGACACAATGGACGGTGTGACCCTTCAAGGCGTCAAGATCGTTTTAGACGGCGCAAACGGCGCGAATTCCACGCTGGGACCGCGCGTTGTTTCCGATTTAGGCGCCAAAGTGGTTTCCCTGCATTGCCGACCCGACGGCATCAACATCAATGCCGGCTGCGGCTCGCTGCATCCGGGTGAAATGCTTCAGCGCACCGTTGACGAAGGCGCGGATATCGGCATGGCCTTCGACGGAGATGCCGACCGGGTGATCTTATCCGACGAAAAAGGCCGGGCCGTGGACGGCGACCGGGTGATGCTGCTGGTAGGAAGGCATCTGGCGTCGTCGGGCCGGCTGGCTCACGGCACGGTGGTCGGCACGATTATGAGCAACATGGGCCTGGAAGCCGCCCTGCAGGAGTCCGGGCTGACCCTGCTGCGGACCGCTGTCGGTGACCGTTACGTTTCGGAGGCTATGCGCGGCGGCGGCTATGTGCTGGGCGGCGAGAAGTCAGGCCACCTCATCTTCGGCCACCTCACCACCACCGGCGACGGTCTGCTGACGGCGCTGCAAGTGCTGAAAGTGATGCGCGAGACCGGCAAACCGCTGTCTGCGCTTGCCGACCAGATGACCGAGTACCCGCAGGTGCTTTTAGGCGTCAAAGTCAACGACCGCACGGCATGGGCCGGCGACGCCGACATCCAAAAAGCCATCGCTCAAACAGAGAAGCGTTTGGCCGGGCGCGGGCGCATCAATGTCCGCGCTTCGGGAACGGAAAAGCTGGTGCGTGTGATGGCAGAAGGCCAGGACCAGGCTGAAGTTGACAGCTTGGCCCATGAGCTGATCTCGCTGATTGCCAAGAAGTTTGGGGCAGGTTCCTAATCCCCGACCCAGACCACTTCCACACTGTCAAGCAGTTCCGGCAGAGTGCGGACAAGTGACCGCATCCCCGGTGTTTCGGTCGCGCAGTGGCCGGCATCAAGCAGGGCCAGTCCACGCGCTTCGGCTTCCCAAAACTCATGGTGGCGCACATCGCTGGTGACAAACGCATCCGCGCCTGCCGCTTGGACCGCTTCCGCAAGCTCTGCCCCTGCGCCGCCGCAGACCGCGACCCGCGAGATCATGCGCCGGGCGTCGCCGCAGACAACCCGCAGAGCGCTGGTTTCCGCGCACCCGAGCGCCGACTCGACAAACCGGGCGAAGTCGCTTAAGGGACGCGGGGAGGCGAGGCTGCCGAGACGCGGCAGGCGAGCGAGGCCCTCCGTCCCAAGCGGCTGCACATCCCGGAGCGCCAGGCACTCCGCCAGCGTATCGTTGATGCCGTTCGGCGCGGCGTCCCAGTTCGTGTGCATCGCGTACAGGCCGATGTCGCTGCGAACCAGCAGTTTCACCGCGACTGACACAGGATCGCTGCCCAGACGCTTCAAGGGGCGATAGATTAGCGGATGATGCGCGATGACAAGCTGCACCCCTGCCGCCGCAGCCCGGCGCACGGCGTCCGGCGTGGCATCCAAGCAGACGCCGATTTTCGCTGTTTCTGCCGTTTCTCGGTCCACGAGAAGCCCGATGGGATCCCCCTCTAACGCACTTTCTTCCGGTGCAAGCTGCTGCAGGACAGCGAGAATGCTGATGAGATTCATAAGACTGCTCCTTTTGCCGCCGTTGTGGGTAACATAGGCGTATAGACCGTACCACTGTTTGCGTGCTGATACTGGGAGATACCGATGCTGCGTGTGCATTTTGTTCCACGGTTCCTGCCGGTGTTCCTGCTTGCCTTCGGCTTTCTGGCGACATGCCCGGTTCTGGCGCAGGGCGGTGCTGTGCCGGTCAGCAGCCAGTACGACCCGGCGTACCAAGCGCTGGCGGCTTCCAATGTTTATGTGCAGCCCGGTATCAACGGCATTGACTCGCAAGTTCTCGCCCAGGCCGCCGCGCCAAGCGGCTCGCAGACGGGGGCTAAAATTGCAATCCTCTCGGCTCTGCCTCCCATCTATATCGCGAACCTTCAGCACGCCGAAGCGCAGGACCCGCAGCTTCGGTCCAAAATCGGCGGCCATGTCCGGGAGTATTATGCGTTCGAGCTTTCCAAAGCGCTTAATCTCGATAAAGAGCCATTAGTGCTGGTCGCGCTGCAGGGGACGGATGCCGGCGTTTCCGTCTGGACGACCGCGCTGGACGCTTCCGAGCGCAGCCGGCTTGAAGCGCAATATGCGCCGGCGATCGCCACCAACCCGCAGTCGGGAACCGCCCAGCTTGCCCAGGAAGCCGCGTCGCGCGTCAATGGAAGCCCTTACGGAGGCACCCTTATGGTTTTAGGAATTGTCTTTTTGATCGTTGTTGTCGGAATTGCCCTGCTGATTGCCGGCGCTGCCCGGAAAAAGAAGCAGAGCGCGGGAACGCCCCGCTCTTACGGTGCGCCGCAGGGCGCGAGAGGCCGAGGCTCCTTCCTGCCGAGCAGCCAGCCGCAGGTGGACGCCATTCCGCAGGATCAGCGCGGGGTGTCGTTCTTTTCAGGCCGTCCCGCGCCGCTTTCGGCGCTGGTTCCGGTGACAGTCACTGTGGGCGGGCAAAGCCGGCAGGTGCTGGCGACGCCGGAAGAAGCCGACGCGCTGCGTCAGGGCCGGATGCCGCAGGTTTTAGCTTTTCAGCAGGGAGGCCGCTCACTGCCGTGGTACGCTTATAACGGCTACGACCCGTACCGCGATTACTGGCGCTACGAGAACGCTGGCTGGGGCGGCTACGGCAATGGGATCGTGGCCGGTTTTGTCGGGGCGGAGCTGCTGGATGGAATGCTGATGCCGGCTTACGGCATGGGGTACTCGCCGTATGCGTATGCCGCCGACATGCCCGGCTACCAGAACTACGCCGGCCAATATGGCGATCAAGGCTACGGCGGCGGGGGCTATGACGGCGGTGGGTATGTGGACCCCGGCTATGGCGGGCAAGCTGCCGATCCCGGCTATGCAAATGCCGGGGCGAACAACGACCCTGGCGTCACCGACAACAGCGGTGGCGGATTCGACACGCAGGGCTTTGACCCCAGTTCGCAGGGTTCCGGTGACTTCTTTTCCGACAACAGCAGCGGCTCAGACTTCGGCAGCAGCGGTGATTTTGGCGGAAGCGGCGACTTCGGCGGTGCGGGCGGCGACTTCGGTGGGGGAGGGGATGGCAGCTAAGATTAACTTCGGCCTGCTTCAAGCCGGTCCCAACGATGCGCCGGAAACGCTGCTGTTCCTGCATGGCTGGGCAGGCAGCAAAGAGCTGTGGAGGCATATTTTAGCGCTGATGCCGCCGCAGCACCGGGTCATCGCGCTGGACCTGCCGGGAACCGGGGGAACGCCGCTGCCGGAAGACATGCAGACTATTCCGCAGATGGCTCGCTGGGTCGTAGATGTCTGCCGGCGTCTCGGCCTGGCGGGCATCACGCTGATCGGCCACTCGCTTGGCGGCAACTTGGCAGCCGAGATCTGCCTGCTGTTTCCAGGCTTGGTCCGGCGGCTGGTGCTGGCGGACGCGGCGCTTGACCCGGATTCGCTGCCGATCCGCGCCCGCTGGCCCCTGCGCCGCCGCTACGGGCTGGCCGCGCTGCTGGCCCTTCGCGTTTCGATGGCCCCGCTGGCCCTTTGGGGCTACTTTGTCCCGGCGGAGTCTCAGGTCGGCCTCTGGCATGGCCAGGCCAGGCGGTGCTACTGGTATGTGAAAGCAAATCCCAGTGACCGCCTGCTGCGGGTTCAGCTTCAGGCCCTCAGCGACAACCCGCTGCTGGCCGAGCGGCTCCAGCGGCTGTCCCTGCCGATATTGATCCTGCACGGGGAGCATGATCCACTGGTGCCGGTGGCGCAGGCGGCTGAACTGGCGCGGATGCTGCACCACGCCCGCTTGGTGACATTCCCGCACGGGCATCACAGCCCGATGGATGACGACCCCGCAGGGTTTGCCCAGGCCATCGCCGATTTCTGCGCTGTCGGCGCAGAGCACGAAAATTGACGCGCTTCGGAAGATTGACGCGCTTCGGCGGACGTGCTACAATACCGCAGACCTAAATTAAGATGCTCTCAAAGGAGACTGTATGACACTTCGTTTTGCCCGCCTTCCCCTTGCCGCTGCACTTGTGGGCGCGGCGGCTCTGTCCGCCCCGGTAACGACGCCGGCCCCAGCCGCGCCGCCGATGAAAGCCGCCGCGTCTGTGAAAGCCGCCGCGTCTGCGCCGGTTGTCCGCATGGTGACGACGCGCGGCGTTATTCTGATCAAGCTGTATCCAAAAGATGCGCCTAAGTCCTGTGCGAACTTTGAGAAGCTGGTCAAAAAAGGCTTTTACAACGGCCTGACGTTCCACCGTATTACCAGCCTGGATCCCGGCAGTCCTTCCAAGATCGTTCAAGGCGGTGATCCGCTGGGGAACGGGCAGGGCGGCCCCGGTTATATGATCAAAGGTGAGTTCAAGAGCAATGGTGTTAATAATCCGCTGACCCATGTCGCCGGCGCGGTCGCGATGGCCCGTGCCGGGTCGCCGGACTCGGCAGGATCTCAGTTCTACATCTGCGTCAACCCCGTGCATTTTTTAGACGGCAATTACGCGGTCTTCGGGCAGGTCATCAAGGGACTGGACGTGGCCGACAAGCTCCAGCAGGGCGACAAGATGACCAAAGTCACTCTTGCCAAGTAGCGCTTGACTAGATAACAGGGAGAAATGCCATGAAAAAACGTGTCCAGGCCCGTGTTTCGGGCCGGGTTCAGGGAGTTGGGTTTCGCTTTTATGCCACCCATGTCGCCGGAGAGCTTGGCGTTGTCGGCACGGTGCGTAACAGTGAGGATGGCGGGGTGGAAGCGGTTGCCGAGGCAGAAGAATCCTCCCTGCATGAGTTTCTTCGGGCGCTGCGTCATGGCCCGCATGCGGCGGAAGTGACGGAAGTGGCGACGGCCTGGGATGAGCCGACCGGCGAGTTTTCCAATTTCGCCGCGGTAAGCTAAGCCGCTCCCGCCTGAGTTCTAGAAAGCCGGCCTCGAAGCGCTGGCGGGGGTTATGGCTTGCTCAGGCGGGCGACTCCGTCCTGCGCCACCGCATCGCCGGAATTCAGTGCGAGCGCCTGCCGATAGGCCGATAAAGCCAGCGCGTTTTTGTCCTGCTTCTCGTAAATTGATCCCAAATTATCCTGAACCGACACGCTGGCCGGGTCGGCCTGCGCGGCCTGAGTCAGCAGTGCCGCCGCCTCCTCCAGCTTGCCGTCCGACTTCAAAAGCCCGGCGAGATTTTCCCGCAGGGCGGCGGATGACTTGAGGTCAGGCGCTTTCAGCGCTAACGCCTGGCGGTATGCCAATTCGGCAGTCGCCGGTTTGCCGGCATTTTGTTCCAAAACGCCTAGATTGTACTGCGTCCCGAAGTCGCCCGGCTTTGCTTGAGCGGCCTGGGTATAGTATTCGATAGCGTCACTGTTTTGATTGGCCGCCGTCGCGGCTTCCGCAAGGGCCGTGTCGGCGATGAACTTGTCGGCTGTTCCCAGTGCGAGTGCGGCTTTCAAGTCGGGAACGGCTTTTGCGTCGTCCCCAACTTCCTGATGATAGATTTGTCCGGCGTACAGCAGGGCGCGGCTGTCTTTGGGGTTAAGCGCCGCCGCTTTCTCGAACGACGCTGCGGCCTCGGCATGTTTCCCGCTTTGTTCCAGAGCATCCGCGTATTGGAACGCATATTCCGCGTTTTTCGGGTTCTGGGCGAGCAGGGTCTGAAACACGTCTGCCGCTTTTGCCGCTTCTCCCGTCTGCAAATAAGCAATTCCGAGGTTGCTGTGGGTCGCGGCGTCTTTCGGGTCCAGCCGGACCACGGCTTCCATTTCCGGGACTGCCTGCGGGACTTGGTTCTGCTGCAGATAAATGTTCGCCAGCATTTTGTAAGCGTTCAGGGTCTCCGGCCACTTTTTGAGGATCGCCAGCAGCTCCGGGGTCGCCGCCGCGAACTTCCTCGCCGAGTAATCTTTGTACGCCTGCTGCAGACTGCCGTCCTTGTCTGCGGGCAAACCGGCCTGCGCCCAAGCTGGACCGGCAGCGGCAAGGCACAAAAGCCCGCCGTATAAAAGTCCGCCGTATAAAAGCCTGCTGCCTGCGGCTATCCTGCGGATGGTGCGTCTAATCACACGGCTTCTCCATTCTTTAACTGCTGTATTTTACCTCTTTTTCCATTTCTCCCTCTTGCACTCGCGTCATCCTGCCAGAATAAAGATTACGCGAAGAATACAAAGTAAGAGGCGCTTTTTCGGAAATCTTTGTTATAATAGTTACATAAGACAGTGGACCTGCTCCACTTCTCCTGCCTCGGCACCACGCAGCCATCTTCGCCGAAGAAAGAACTTTCCATGCACTACCGCCCCGCCTACATGCGTCTTCTGCATGTCGCCTTGCTGCTGCTGTTCGTCTCCCTCCTCGGAGCCGGTGGCCCCGCCGCACGGGCAAACTGGCTTTTTTCTTATCCGCCGAACCAGGTCACGCTTGACTCCGGCCACCGCAACAATGTCTTTATGGTCGGCGATCCCGTCCAGTTCAGCTTGACTATCTTCAACTACGGCACCTATGTCTCGCCGGGAACCGTGCGCTACGAAGTGCGCGATTACTGGGGCGCTGTCGCCGCGTCCGGCATCGTGCCTGCGCCGATGCCGAACCAGCCGACGATGCTTTCGCTGCCGGCTGTCACCAAACCGGGCTGGTATAAGCTCTACCTGCACCAGCCCAGCCCGGTCGCGCCGTGGGGCGACAGCATGGGCGGGACGATGTTTGTTATCTTCCGGCCCAATGCGAACTTTCCGGCGGAACCCAGCGAAAATGCGCCGAACAACTCCGGCGGCTCAGACGGTGGGGACGAGGTCGCGCGGGGCGTCACCGGCATGGGGCCGGAGCGCCATTCGGTTTCCGATGCTTCGCAGCCGGCGGCCGCCATCGCATCCCTTGCCCCGGCGATTGCTCAGGATAAGCAGTATTATACGCCGTTTGACCCCCAGCGCCCGCGCCCGCTGCTGATTGCCTTCCCAAACGGCGTCGGGTCCAGCAATGCAGCGACCCAAGCCGCGAATCTCGCAGGGCTGACCCAAATTGTTCAGCAGTTCCACGGCGACGTCAAATACTGGGAGCCGTTAAACGAGCCGCAGGCAAGCTACAGCCCGACCGACTATATCAACAAAGAGCTGATCCCATTCTACCACACCGTCAAAGCCGTTGACCCAAGCTGCAAGATTTTAGGCCCGGCCATTGTCACCATCGGACCCGGTGGACTAAGCTGGATTGAAGGCTTTTTGCAGGCAGGCGGCGCAAAATACATTGATGCGTTCTCGTTTCATGCGTACAACAATGTCAACGGCGATCTGACTTTGGCCCGCGAGTCTTTGGACAATTTGAACGCTCTTTTGACCAAGTACGGCGCCGGCAATCTCGAAAAGTGGCAGACGGAGCAAGGGTATTTTGCGGCGTGCTACGGGGCGTACCAGCCTCGTTTGCAGGGCCGCTGGACCATGCTTCAGATGATGGTCTACGAGCAGTACGGCATCCCGAAAGAGCATAACCATTTGTGGTACGACAAAAGCCACGGCTTTTGGGACTTTCCGGCGTTTTGGGAAAACGAGGACGGGCTATATTCTTTCGGCTCGTTCGACCCCGCCGCGCCTCTCATGCGCGTCTGGAGCGAAGAGCTGTACGGCACGAATTTCCAGTCGGCGTACACTCTGGGCGCGTTAGGCAACAAGCTTTATGTCGGCAGCTTGTTCGGCGGGCCGGGCAAGCAGGTGGCTGCGTTCCAGAGTTCCGGGCGCACCGACGGCTCGCTGACACTGAACGTCACAGGCGGTTCGTCTCTGCATATCGTGTCCGCGTTCGGCGTCGCCTCCGACCTGCCGGTGACTGCCGGGCAGGCCGTGCTGCCGGTGCCGGAGATCCCGGTCTATGTGGAGCTTGCGCCGGGCCAGACCATTCAGCCGGTGCCGGTGGATTACGGCACCGATTTAGCACTGACACCCGGCACGGTCGCGACCACGTCCGGCAGCGGCTTGTCGCCGCTGAACGCATCCTATCCGAATGACCCGAGCAAGATAATCAACGGCACGCTGGAAAACTGGTACTACAACCAGGGCAATGGCGATCACCCGTGGATGGGCAATGATGTGTCCCTGCCGGGCTGGGTGCAGATTACCCTGCCCAAGCCGATGACGATCAGCCATGCGGTTGTCTATGCGGGCGTCCCGTGGCAGAACGACAGCTCATTGCTGGATTACGAGCTGCAATACGACCAGAACGGCACCTGGGTGACGCTGAGTCATCCTGTGGAGCCGACCAATGTCGTAGACTTCTTTACGCCGACGGTCTTCTGCACCGCCGACAGCTTTTACAGTGACCGGGACGTGTTCGTCCACGACTTCGCGCCGGTCACGACCCAGAAAATCCGGCTGCTGGCCCACAACACGACTTACGGCGGCGCTCCGGCCTCGGACATCGTCACGGCGGGCGGCCAGCCTGGCCCGCACCAGATGACCCTGCGGGAGATCGAGCTGTACGGCCCTTTCGGGCAGCCCGCGCCGATCACAAGCGGGCCGCTCAAAATCGGCTTCCTCGGAGACTCGATCACTTACGGCATCGGGGACAACTACGGGCCGGGCTGCTACGATTGGGCGCTGACGGACCTCGCCAAAAACGGCTACCAGCCCACCGGCGTCAACTACGGCGATAACGGCGCGAGCGTCTCGTCGTTTTACCAGCAGACGGCCGGGCCGATCCAGGCCTTTGAGGCGGCCGGCGTGTCCGTCGTCAGCATCATGCTCGGCACGAACGACGCGCAGGTCTCGATCGCGACCTCGCCGCAGGACTACCATGACAAGCTGCTTTCGATCATCAACTCGCTGCTGGCCCCCGGCACGGGCATCCAGAGGGTGATCCTCAATTACAGCCCGTACATCCAGCCAAACCATAGCTCGGCCTTGTGGGACTCGACGGCGGATGCGCGGCTTCTGACGTTCCAAGCGCAAATTGACTCGCTCTGCAACGGAACCACCATTCTCCAGGGCGACAAGCTGGCGTTTCCGTTTTTCCAGCAGTACCCGGAGCAGGGCGACGGCGTCCATCCGAATCCGCAGGGACATCAGGACCTCGGAGACCTTTGGGCAATTGCGATCACGAACGCTTTAGGCGGCACAAACACGCTGCCGTATCCCACTGGAACGACTTCAACTGCTCCAATGCCGGGGACAGGCACGGGTCTTCTGGGGCAGTATTACAGCGGCGTGAGCTTGACAACCCTGGTCCAGACTGAAGTGGACCCGGCTGTCAACTTCAACCTCAACGGCAATGCGCCGATCCCGGCGCTGTCGCCGTCTCTGTATTCCGTGCGCTGGACCGGCCAGGTGCAGCCGCTGTACAGCGAGACTTACACGTTCTCTACCGTGTCTGACGATGGTGTTCGCATTTGGGTCAACGGCCAGGAGATTATCAACGACTGGACCGACCACCCGCCGACCACCGATACCGGCACGGTCACGCTGACGGCAGGCCAGAAATACTCCCTCAAAGTGGAGTACTACCAGCGCTACGGCGGGGCGGAAGCCAAGCTGTCCTGGTCCAGCCCCAGCCAGGCCGCCCAGATCATTCCACAAAGCCAGCTTTATCCCGCCGCCGCGCCTGCCCCGGCCCCCGTGCTGACCAGCATCACGGTTTCGCCTGCCTCCGCGACGCTGAACACAGGCGCCGCCCAGCAGTTCACGGCAGTCGCGAATGACCAGAACGGCAGCCCGCTGTCACCCCAGCCGGCGTTCACTTGGTCTGTCATCAGCGGCGTCGGGACGGTCAGCGCCGGCGGCCTGTATTCGTCGGGAATGACTCCCGGCAGCGCCGCAGTGCAGGCGGCCAGCGGCGGGATTTCTGGAACAGCCGCCGTTTCGGTGACTTCCCCAGCTTCGACTCCTGGAACGGGAAGCGTCAGCTTCTTCCCCCGGCCTACCTGCGCGAACCGGATGCAGGGCGGCCAGTTCCAGGGCAGCACCGACGGCGTGAACTACACGACCCTGTACACCATCAGCAGTGTGCCGGCGGACGGCCAGTGGACAAGCGCTCCGCTGCCTTCAGACCCAAAGATCTACCGCTACCTGCGCTACCTCAGCCCAAACGGCGGCTGGGGCAATGTCTCGGAGATCGCGTTCTACTCCGGTTCGGGAAGCTCTGCTGTGAAGCTGACCGGAACGCCGTTCGGAACGCCCGGCTCGTATGCAGGCAGCGGCGATACGTTCGATAAGGCGTTTGACGGCGACACCTTCACCTACTTCGATGCCCCCGGCCCGAACGGCAACTACACCGGCATTGACCAGGGCGGCTCTCCTGCACCGGCCCAGCCGCCGACTTTGACGCCGGTGTACCAGATCAGCGCCGGCGGACCTGGTGCTGCGCCGTTCGCCGCCGATGAGCTTGTCCAGGGCGGCTTGGCAGACACGGCGCCGGCAGCCGTGGATGTCAGGGGCGTCACGAACCCCGCGCCGCCGGCCGTGTACCAGTCGGAGCGGTGGGGGACCATCACCTACACCCTGCCGAACCTGACGCCCGGCGCTTCGTATACGCTACGTCTGCACTTCGCGGAGACATTCTTTGGGCCGGGGCTGCCCGGCGGCGGCGGAGCCGGCTCGCGCTTGTTCAATGCCGCCGTCAACGGCGCTTCCGTGCTGGTGAACTTCGACATCTTCGCGGCGGCCGGCGGCTCAAACAAAGCAGTTGTGAAAACATTCCCGGTGACCGCAAGCGCCGCCGGCACTGTGGTCGTGACTTTCACAAATGGAAGTGCCAACTTCCCCAAGCTGAGCGGCTTGGAGCTGCTGCACTGATTGAAACTGCCGCAAACAGAAAAGCCGCCGGCGCGATTGCGCCGGCGGCTTTTAGTTTCAGTGACGTTAGCTGGGAAGCCGGTGAAGCTGGCCTTTGGGCGTGACTACCGCGTTGTGGCGCGCGGCTCCGTTTTTGCGCCGCTCCACAGAGTTTTTGCCGACAACCCGGTGCGTCGTAATTGTCAGGTTCTGGGTGTTCTTGCGGGTGCCGTACTGGACATCTTTGGCCCCTTTGCGCGTGGACTTGCTGATGTTCTCACCGGCCTTGCGAAACGGATACTGGATGGACTTGCCGATCTTGTGCAGGGAATTGCTGTCGTGCGTCTCCGGCACCGCACCCCGGTCGGGCGTCTGCGCGAACGCCGACGCGCCGGCAAGCAGCAGCGCGGCCGCGATGAAATACGCTTTGGTCATCTTATTCTCCTAAAATTAGCTGGTCGAGCAGAGTGCGCGGCGGGTTCGGGTGCGGCCACGCAAACGCATGGCGGAACGCGGCATCCTGGCACGCCGCAAGCTGGTTGAAATCAATCACGTCCTGGGTCAATAAATTCTCGAATTCCCAGGGCAGACGGACATTGTGCAGGCCGGCATTGTCAGTGCAGATCACGACATCAACGCCTGCCGCCTCGCACCGCTCGAACACGGTTCGCAGCGCGGAAAGGTCCGTCAGCGTTCCCGTCTTCAGATACGTCGTCGGACAAACTTCCAGGCACTGGCCTCGCGCGGCAATTTCCGGCAGCAGCTCGGGAAAGCGCAGAGCGATCTGAATGCCGTGGCCGATGCGTGACAGGTGCGGCAGCAGGGCGGGATGGCAGCCGTCGGCTGTCTCGTACAAATGTCCCGTCGTTTTCATTCCCGACTCCTGCGCCCGGCGAAACAGGCTGACCCACTCACCCAGGCGCTCGGCATAATAAATGTCCGGTCCGGCGAGGTCCACGCCGCAGACATACTGCGGCAAAGCAAGCGCCAGGTCTAGGATGGCCGAGTTGACTTCCAGCGGCAGCCGGGAGTGCATGCACAAAATCTGGCGCATCAGCAGCGGGTAGCGCGGGTCATGGCCGGCATCGCCGACCGCCTCTACCACATCTTTCATTTGTGCGATACGATCCGCCGGGGAAAGGGATGGATCGGTGCGGTAAAACGGCGTATGCCGCAGCTCCAAGTAGCAGATGCTTTCAAAGACATACGCGCCGCGCACCAGCTTGGACACGAAATAAGGCAGAGTTTCGAGTGTTTGGAACGGCTCGACCAATGCATGCAGCTCCAGATATTCGGCCAAAGAAGCACGCGGCTTGGTTACATAAGCTTCAAAGTCTTCGTATTCCGGAAACTCCGCGGCGAGAGGATGATTGTTTCGGAGAAGGTAGCGCCAGAAGACGCGCGGGACAACAGCCCCACCTAAATGGCGGTGCAGCTCGGCATAAAGGGACATGATGGAAGTGAGTGTACCCGATTTGGGCTGGGCAAGAACATTTTGTAAAATTGGGGAGAACCGTGCAACAAATTCGGCCAGTTTGCTGGTATATTTTACTGTGCCATCTCTTAGCATACAGAGAAAGTTGACGCGCTGATAAAATAAGACGCGCTTGTAAATAGAGGAGGACGCCGATGATACAAACTGTTGATACCGAAGCAATCAGCAAAACACTTCAGCAGGGGCTAGCTGATTGGAACCCTAACCCTTTGGTCCCCAAAGCATTTCAAACTCCTGTTCAGAGCGAAGCGCTGAACGCCGCAATCGCTGCAATCGCCACATTGGCCCGTGCGCCTCTCGAGGAAGCCATTCGCAGCCAGCAGGAGCAAATCCAGCATTTGCAGAAGCAGATCCAGCGGCTGGAGCTGGCAGTCAGCAGGTAAAATAACCGCGTCATCCTGCAAGGGCGACGCGGTTATTGCTTGTGTTATCCGCGTTATTCGCGCACTCGCTCTTCCAAGCGCCCGTCATCGTACCCGACAATCAGGCGCTGGCAGAGGCCGACAAACAGCCCCACTTCCACCACTCCGACAATTGTTTTAAGCTGCTGCTCCAAAGTATCCGGCGTCGGCAGCGGTGCGCCGAACGCTAAATCCAAAATAAAAAGGCCGTCGTCACTGAGAAACGGCTCCTGCGCCGAGACCTCGCGCCTGGGCGCGGGGATGCCGAACTGCGCTTCGACTCGGGCCTGCGTCCACTGCCAGGCATAGGGAAGGATCGCGACCGGCAGCGGAGCTGCGCCGAGCACCGCTTTGACTTTGCCCTTGTCTACGATGATGATCTCCGTCCGGGTCGCCGCCGCGACAATTTTTTCCCTCGCCAGCGCCCCGCCCGCGCCTTTAATCAGCCGAAACTCCGGGTCCACTTCATCTGCGCCGTCAATCGTAATGTCGAAATAGGGAACGTCTTCAAACGCGGCAAACGGCAGGCCGTAGCTGCGGCCAAGTTCCTCCGACTCGCGGGAAGTTGCAATACAGCGCAGCGCAAGCAGCTCGGCTTGGAACCGGCGGCCCAGCGCATGGATGGCATAGGTGGCGGTGCTGCCCGTGCCGAGGCCGACCGTCATGCCGTCCTGAATATAAGACACAGCGCGTTCAGCGGCAATTTGCTTCGGGTTCATGCGCGTACCTGTTGGAGAAGTAGCAACTTTGGAGAAGTAGTAACTGAGGAAAGTGAGGTGGTGTCTCTGAGGTGAAATCAAAAAATGCCGAGAAAGAGACTCGAACTCTTACAGGGTTGCCCCCACAACGACCTCAACGTTGCGCGTATACCATTTCGCCACCCCGGCATCTGAACACTATTATACAAAAACTTGACTGAGTTTGTCAAGAGCTAACCGAAATTTCGTGTGAGGTGTCTCCAAGAAACGGCAGCGTTAGGCCGGGAAGAGGCCGAAACCCATGCGTCATCACCTGATAAGCAACGCCGTCGCCTAAAACAGAAACATCGCCTTCCTGTGATGACCGGCGGCTCCGGCGATCTCCAAAGAACTGAACCGCAGTGTCGTCTGTCCAGTTCTCGCCGTCTCGGTGGATCGTCCGGTCGAACGCCTCATCCAAACTGTTGGTGTGAAAAACGATGCCTGCAAGTTCCAAATCTTTGAACGGCGGCGTATTTTCTTCTGGGAACGCTGCTGGATTCAAGTGATGATAAATTGTGACCATGCAGCCATCTTTTAATGCAGACTTTAGTGCAGGAGCGTCTCGATTTCCGCCAAATCTTCGCTGCTGAGATGCCAGCTTGCCGCTGCGGCGTTAGACTGAATCTGCGCGGCGGAAGTCGCGCCGGCGATGACGGACGCGACTGCGGGCTGGCGGATCAGCCAGGAAAATGCCAGTTCCAAAATCGTGTGGCCGCGCGACTCAGCAAACGTAATCAGCGACTCGACAACCGACAAGTTCTTGTCCGTCAGCAGCTTCGCAAACCCGCTGCCTGGGCTGATGCGTGTGCCTTGCGGGAGCGGCTGGCCCTGCCGGTACTTGCCGGTCAGCAGGCCGCTGGCAAGCGGGAAGTAGGGGAGGAACCCGATGCCCAGCTTCTCGCACTGCGGCAGAACTTCGGCTTCCGGGGTGCGGTCCAGCAGACTGTACTCGTTCTGGACACTAACAAACCGCGCTCCGCCCGCTGCGGCAGCTTGCGCTTCCTGAAGCTGGGCCGCCGAGAAGTTGGAGCAGCCGATTTCGCGCACTTTGCCGGCCTGCACTAAAGCGTTCAGCGCCCCAAGCGTGTCGGCAATCGGCGTGCTGTCATCAGGCCGGTGAAGCTGATACAAGTCCAAGTGATCCGTTTGAAGGCGGCGCAGACTGTCTTCCACAGCCCGCTGAATATACTCGGGCCGGGCGCCGCCAGGACGCGCGTCGTCAATGCGGATGCCGAACTTGGACGCCAAAACAACCCGGTCACGACGGCCTTGAAGTACGCGGCCTAAGAACTCTTCGCTTTTAGTGCCGCCGTAAATATCGGCAGTGTCAAAGAAATTCACCCCGGCTTCCAGCGCCGCGTCTACCACTTGTTTTGTCGCCGCTTCGTCAATGTTCCAGCCGAAGTTGTTGCAGCCGAGACCGACCACGGAAGCATTCAGCGAGCCGATTTTTCGTGTTTCCATCTTTTCTCTTGTTTCTAATTTCGTGTTTCTGATTTCGTGTTTCTAATTTCGTGCTTCTATTTGAATGCGGCCTGCATTGCGGCCTGTGTCACATCTTTGTCTGTCGTGTAGACCCGTATCTCCTGAATCGAGCTGACGCCGCGTATCTTGACCAGCAGGCAGCCGGCGCACTCTTCGGTGAACTTGATCGCAGGCGGGCCATTCCGAAGCGTCTTGATCAGCCCCAGTGAAATCTTGGAAACACAGGGCAGACGCGCGGCGGCCTGCGCCGGCAGCAGAGCCGCGTCAATGACCGTGGTATGGCTTGCGGTGTACTTGCCGCCGCTGAGATGCCCGGAGGCCCGGCTACCCGCCATCCGCCTGCACCCACCACTTTTCCCACGCTGCCACCACAGTGGGGCCGGGATCGTTCTGCTTGATCCACGTTTCCCGGTACTTAGCGATGTCCGAGATTGGCTCCTGCACCGTGCCGTCCCCCGCGTCCGTCAGCAGAACCGTGCTCTGGCCGCCTTCTGGTTTGGCTTTCGCCTCAAAGCGCTTGTCATGGTCTTTGATGAATTGTGCAAAATGCGCGGCCTGTGCTTCGGTCATAGACTTACGCTTTGCCTTTTTTCTTCAGCAGTTGGTCGGTGATCACGCCCAATAAAATCACTGCGCCGACAACCGCGAAGTTCAGCGAGCTTGGAATGTTCAGCAGGTTGACCAGGTTCTGCAGGACTTGCAGCAGGGCCGCCCCAATCAAGATGCCGATAATCGAGCCTTCGCCGCCGCGCAGGCTGCACCCGCCGAGGACCGCCGCCGCGATCCCGTACAGCTCATAAGACTGCCCATGTGACGACGGCGAAACGGAGTTCGTATAAAACGCGATCAAAATCGCGGCGAGACCGGCCAGTGTCCCGGAGATAATATACGCCCCGGCGATGATGCGCCGCGTGTTGACCCCGGAATACCGCGCCGCTTCTTCATTGCGCCCGACCGCGTACAAGTAGCGCCCATAAATGGATTTATGCAAAACAACGCCCATGATTACGGCAACGACTAAAAGAAGCACGAACGGAACGGGGACGCCGAGAACACTGCCGGTTGCCAGCACTTGCAGGGTCTCGAAGCCTTTCGAGCTTCCGAAGCCCATTGTGCCGTCACCGGCAATGAACCGGGCAATACCCCGGTAGAACAGCAGGCCGCACAACGTCACAATAAACGGCTGCAGGCCGACCCGCGTAATCAAAAAGCCGTGAAACACGCCGATCAGCGCCCCGCTGCCGAGAATAGCCAGAACGGCGAGCGGCCAGGGCCAGTGCCAGAGCGTCAGCATCATCGAAAGCAGAACACCGAACAGCGCAAACAGCGAGCCGACCGACAGATCAATGCCGCCGGTGATGATGACAATGCCCGCGCCGATGCTGAAGATGCCGTAGAGGCCAATCAACTGAGAGGTGTTTTGCAGGTTGTCGGCGTGCAGGAATGTCCCATGAGACATGATGCTGACAAAGATGCAGAGAACCACCAGCAGGACAAAAATGCCCAGCTCTTTGCTGGTGCCGATCTTCCAGCTAAACGCCGGGCGAACTGGGGCGTCATCGTGCCCGAGCTGCGGCGTGGCAGGCTGCTTAATCATAGTGTCGTTCCTTTGGAAGTGCTGTTATTGCTGTTAAAAGTGGCTTGCCCGACTGCAAGCTGCATCACGGCTTCTTCGGAAGCGTCGGCGCAGGACAAGACGCCGGAGATATGGCCTTCGTGCATGACGGCGATGCGGTCGCTCAGCCCCAGCACTTCTTCCATGTCACTCGAAATCATGAGAATGGAAACACCCTCGGCAGCCAGGCCGCGCATCAGGTCGTAAATCTCCGCTTTGGCCCCGACATCAATGCCGCGCGTCGGCTCGTCAAAGATCATCAGCTTCGGCTCCAGCGACAGCCACTTTGCCAGCACGACTTTCTGCTGGTTGCCGCCGGACAAATTGCGGACCGGGAACTTGACTGAGGGCGTTTTCACCCGAAGTGCGTCACTGGCCTTCTGTGCGGCCGTTGTCTCACGACCGGCTTGGATCAGGCCGCCCGCGGCATAGCGATTTAGCGATGGCATGGTGATGTTGTCCCGAACAGACATGTCCACAATGATGCCGGAGCGCCGCCGGTCTTCCGGAGCCAAATAAATGCCGTGCTTGATGGCGTCCTGCGGTGAGCGCACCTTCAGCGCCTCGCCGTCCAGCGTCAGTGTCATCGCTGAGGACGGGTCCACCCCGAAGATCGCCTGCGCGGCTTCCGAGCGGCCCGCGCCGACCAGCCCGGCCATGCCGAGTATCTCGCCCCGGCCAATCTCGAAAGAGACTTCCCGCTCCGGGTAGCGCCGGGTCCGCAGGCCGCTGACCGAAAAGCGCATCGGCTTCGGCGCGGACTCCGTTGGAGACTGATGCTTGTCCAGGTCGCGCCCGACCATCAGGCTGACCATGCGGTCATGCGTGATCTCGCCTTTTGCCAGCCCGCCGGCATTGCGCCCGTCGCGCAGGCCGACCACCCGGTCCGCCAGCTCGACCACTTCGCCCAAACGGTGTGAGATATAAACAATCGAGACGCCGCGCGACCGCAGCTCTTTGACGACACGGATCAGGCTCTGGGTCTCGGTCAGCGTCAGGCTCGACGTCGGCTCGTCCATGATCAGTATTTTAGCTTGCAGCGACAGCGCTTTGGCAATCTCGACCATCTGCTGCTGGGCGAGCGACAACTGGCTTAAAGGTGTCCGGCTGGAGATGTTCAGCCCGAGCTGGTCCAAATACGGCTGCGTTTCCTTCTGCATCTTGGCCCGGTCCAGCAGCCGCAGCGGGCCGTAGGCAGTCGGCTCCCGGCCTAAGAAGACATTGCCCGCAACATCAATGTTATCCAGAACATTCAGCTCTTGATGGATAAATGAAATGCCCGCACTTGTCGAGTCTTTCACCGTGCTGATCACAGTCGGTACGCCGCCAATCAGGATTGTGCCTTCGTCGGGCTGATGCACGCCGCCAAGAATCTTCATCAGCGTGGACTTGCCCGCGCCGTTCTCGCCGATGAGCGCCAGCACTTCGCCGGGATAGGCGATAAGGCTGACGCCTTGAAGCGCCTGTACGCCGGCAAAGCGCTTGGAAATGCCCTGCATTTCCAGCGCCGGGCTGCCTGCCGGTTCCGCCATTACGCGCCTCCCATAAGTTTGGCTTGATTGGCTTCATAGCTTGCAATGTTCGCTTTGTTGATCACCTGCGTCGGGACAATGTTCAGCTTGCTGGCAGGAAGGCCGCTCTTGTCGCCCTTCGCGAGCTTGTCCAAAAGCATTACCGACTCATAGCCAAACTGATAGGGCTGCTGGACGACCGTGCCGGCAATCGTGCCGTCTTTGATGCCGGTCATCGTATCTTCTTCCTGATCAAAGGCGATGATCTTAATTTTGCCTTGCTTGCCCGCGCCCTTGACCGCGCTATAGATCTGGGGACCGTTGTAGCTCCAGATGCCGACCATGCCGGCAAGGTCCGGGTTGCTGACAATCGCATCGGCGGCGTTCTGCTTGGCCCGTGCATGGTCGGTGTCGTCAGTGCGCGTGTCGACAACAGTGATGTTGCTTCCCTTGAGCGCATCTTCGATGCCGGAGATGCGCTCTTTGGCGTTCTGGGCGTCGCTTTTGCCGACAAACAGCATGATTTTTCCACCCTGCGGAATGGATTTCTTGATCAGCTCGCCCGCCATCACTCCGGCAGCATGGTTGTCCGTGCCGATATAGCACAAGCGGTTGCTGCTTGGGGCATCACTATCGGACGTGATCAGATCGGTTTTGCTCGCGACCGTATTCAAGAAGTCTGTTTCGTTCGCCGGGTCTACGGGGCTGATGGCGATGCCCTTGACGCCTTTCGCCAGCAGGTCATTGACATCCTGGATCTGCGTCGCTGCGGTTCCGTCGGCGGGTTCTACAAATTGGACGTTGTCCCCGAGCTTCTTTGCGGCGGCGTCCACCCCGACTTTGCAGATCTTCCAGTAGTCTGACGGGTTGTTGGTGACAAACGCCAACTGAGTCGGGCCGCCGGACCCGCCACTGCTGCTGGAGCTAGCGCCTGTTGAGCTAGCGCCTGTCGAGCTGCCGCCGGACCCGCCGCTGTGGCAGCCGGACAGCAGAAGCAGAGCGCAGGCGCCGAACACGGCGGCAAATGGGCGGGCGTAACAAATAGGGGCGGCTGTGGTCATGGGGGAACGGTCTCCTTTGGCTCATTCGGTGAGTTGAAATGACACAAGACGGTGTCTGGAAATGAGGATAAGACCAATTGTACCATTAGACAGCAGAAAATGCCATAGCCAGGCGGGCTAATTCCGAGATAAAGTGGACTGCGTACAAAAGCCGGTACTTCTACGGGAGAGCGGCAACAAAAAAAGAACCCGGCGCTGAAAGTGCCGGGTTCTTTTGCGCCTTTGCGTTTGTGCTACCCGCCGGCTTGACCCGCCGGCTGGGGAGGGGCAACTTTCACAGTCTCACCTTCGGTCAGGCTGTCGCTGGGGCTGACAACCACTTTCTGGCCGACGTTCAAGCCCTGTGTCACTTCCAGTACCTTGCCGAAGTCACGCCCGACCGTGATGTTTTGGAAGTGCAGCTTGTTGTTCTTGTCCACCAGCAGCACCTGCGTATTGCTTGCGTTTGTGACCAGCGCCGGGCCGGGAATCAGCACAGCGCTTGCGGGGTGGGGAACCCGAATAGTCGCCTGCGCGAACATGCCGGGCCGCAGCGCTCCGCTTTTGTTCGAAAGCTGGACTTCAGCGACCAGGGTGCGCGACGACGCATCCAGCGCCCCCGCCGTGCGGGTGATAATGCCCCGGTAGATCTGGCCCGGCGTCTCCGACACTGTCACCTGGACCTGCTGGCCGACAGAAACAATGCCGAGATAGGTCTGCGGGACGCTGACAAAGAAGCGCAGCTTGTCTACCTGTGCCTCGCTGAACAAGCTGGAAGAGCTGGCGCTGCTGGTCGCGCCGGGCGAGGAAGCGTTTCCGCCGCCGCCGCCGGCGGCGTTGCCTTGGCTGGTTGTTCCCGCCGCGCCGCTGCCGACACTGGAGCTGTCGCCGCTGCTCGGACCGCCTGCCGTGGTGATCAGCGCCCCACTGTCTACATTGCGTGCCGTGATAATGCCGTCGAACGGGGCAGTGACCTTGTTAAAGCCCTGCAAGGCGACGTTACGGGCGACGTTCGCTTGCGCCGCCCTCGTGTTCGCTTGCGCCGCCGTAACCGCCGCACGGTAAGACTGCACATTAGCCCGCGCCGCATCCACCTGCGCCCGCGCCGCCCGGACACTGTCGGCATTGGCTTTGACGTTGGCTGCGCTCGACAGCACGGCGTCTCTGAACGCAGTGACGTTTGCAAGACCGGCCCGAACTGCCGCCGCAAGAGACGCCACATTGGCTTGGTTGGTCTGAAACGACGCCACAGCCTGATCGGTCGTCTGCTGATCAATCGCGCCGGACGCCAGCAGGTTTTGGTAGCGCTGGGCGGTCACGCGAGCCAGGTTCAAGTTCGCCTGCGCCTGCGTGAGCTGGGCGCTCTGCTGGGCGGCGGCCTCCTGAGCCTGAGCCAGCGCGGCCTGAGACTGGGCAAGCTGGGTCCGAGACTGCTGATAAGTGGCCTGAGCGCGCGACAGATCAGCCTGGTTCTGGACCAGGTTGGCCTGCTGCTGGTTGAGGTTCGCGCCGGCCTGCGACTGCGCGGCCTGCGCCTGCGAAGTCTGCGCCCGCGCCTGGGCTACCGATTGGTCTACGTCCGGCGTCTCAATCGTCGCCAGAGTCTGGCCTTTACGAACACGGTCGCCGATGTCAACAAACGTCTGCCTCAAGTACCCAGACGCGCGAGCGGTAATCGAGGTCTGCTGAATGGCTTCAATGCTGCCGGGCAGGACCAGGGCATCCGCAGGCGGGGGCGCAGCGCCAGCGGCGACATTGACGACCGGCACAGCGTCGCGGTGGGCTTTGGCATCGGCGTTTACCTGCGGCTGCTTGTGCAGGCGCGGCAGGATGCCGATCAGAAACAGCACGCCGAAGACAAGAAGGAGAACTAAAATGATCTTCCAAATTCGGCCTTTCGCTTCGAGCTTCTTCGGCGGGTCTTCGTTCCGGGTGCCGTTCGTTGTCTCGGGCGGCCTTTGGCTCGTCTCCGGCTCGGCTGAGGGCGTTTCATTTGGCGCGGGATATTGTTTTGCTGGCATAGTCGTATGTTTCTGTTTGCGCTGTTATCGTGAGCGGTCAGTAAACGAGGGCGTGAAGAACGAGGGCGTGAACACCCTCGCTGGGGAGCGCGGACGCTAAGGTCCTGCCTACGCGGGACAAGATAATCTTTCAGACTCTTCCGCCACGCAGGTGGCGGCTTGGCGCTTCGCCTCCCAGCGACGCCATTCATGGCATCGCACTCATGGCATCGCGTTCACGCCCCTCGTCTATGTCTTCGTATTTATTTCTTTTGTTTCTTTCACGCGGGCTGGCCTTCCGCTTGCGGCTGGGCGAACGGCTGGCCTTCGCCGTTTTGCGCGTCGGCGGGATGGCGATGCTTGGCGGGCTGAGTCTTCGGCGCTTTGTCGTCCTCGTCTTCGTCTTCTTCAATCGGCTTGGGCTGGTTCTTCCGAAGGATGCTGTACGAGATCGGCACGATGAACAGCGTGGTCAATGTCGCCACCAGCAGGCCGCCGATGACCGCCCGGCCTAGGGGCGCATTCTGCTCGCCGCCTTCGCCCAAAGCAAGCGCCATCGGGATCATGCCGACAATCATCGCCAGCGCCGTCATCAGGACCGGACGCAGACGGGTGTAGCCGGCTTCAATTGCGGCATCTATCGCGCTCATGCCTTCCAAACGTCTTTCGTTTGCGAACGTGACAACCAGAACGCTGTTTGCGGTAGACACGCCGATTGTCATGATCGCACCTGTGAGCGACGGCACGTTCAGAGTCGTCTGCGTGACATACAGCATCCAGAGAATGCCGGCAAGTGCGCCGGGTGCGCCCGACACCACGACCAGTGGGTCAAGCCAGGACTGGAAGTTGATCGCCAGCAGCAGGTAAACCAGCACGACCGCGCCGATGAGACCCAGCGACAGGCCGGTGAATGACGATGTCATGGACTGCACTTGGCCGCGCACGGTGATGGTGCTGCCCTTCGGCAGATTTTTGGCGACGCCTGTGATGACTTTGCCGATGGCGCTGTTGACGCCGCCCAGGTCGCGTCCCTGCGTGCTTGCATAAATGTCATACGTCGGCTGGATATTGTAATGGCTAATGACCAGCGGCGACGTGCCGTGCGTAATTGTTGCGACCGACGACAGCAGCGCCGGCTGGGCCAGGTTTGTCGCCGTCAGCGGCGTGTTCAGCAGGGCGTCCAGTGAGTCCAGCCGATACTGCGGCGTCTGAGTGACCACCGAATATACAACGCCGTTCTGCTGGTTCAGGAAGTAGCTGGGTGAGCTGAGCGCCGTGCCGGCAAGGGACACCAGAAGGCTTTGGGAAACCTGCTGCTGGGTGAGGCCAATCTGCTCTGCCCGTGTCCGGTCCACTGCGATGTTCAGCGTCGGGCCGTCTACAATCTGCTGCAAATGCACATCCGCCGCACCCGGCACAGCCGCCATTTTGGTTGTGAGCTGCCGCGCCACGGCTAGGTCGCCGTCGGCGTTGCGGTTCGGGCCGGAGACCTGCACGTCAATCGGCGCGGGCAGGCCGAAGTTCAGGATTTGGTTCACGATGTCGGCAGGCTGAAAGAAGAACGTCTCCTGCGGGAACTCTTTCGGCAGCTCCCGTCGCAGGGTCTCTACATACTGCTCCGTCGGCTGGTGTTTAGGACTCAGCGACACCAAAATCTCACCGTCCGACGGCCCGACTGTCGCATTGTCGCCGTAAGCAAGGTTCACGAAAATCGGCTCGCCGATGTTATCCAAAGTCAGCGCCGTCTCAGACGCCGGCACGGTCTTGTGGATTTGCGCTTCTACCTGGCTGAAGATCTTGGCGGTTTCTTCCAAACGGGTGGACGGCGGAACTCGCACATGGAGGCGGAACTGGCCGGCATCCACCTGCGGGAAGAAGTCGCGCCCGATGAACGGGAAGAGGCAGAACGACGCGGCGCAGAAGACGACAAAGACGACGGTGACCGCAAGCCGGTGATCCAAAACCCACGTCAGCCGCTCCTTGTAGCCTTCGCGCATCTTTTCGAAGTGCTTGTTGAACGCACTGTGCGTACGCCAAACAAAGCCGTTTTTCTGCTTCTCGACAGACTTGTCGGCATCCGATTGTTCCTTGCTTCCCGTGCCGTTTCCGTTGCGGTAGCCGTTTCCGTTCTGATGAGCGCCGTTGATATGGACGCCGTTCTTGCCGCTGCTGTGCGTCCCGTTGCCATTCTTGCCGTTTCCGTTTTTGGCCGTGCCGTTGCTGCCGTTCTTCTCGGTTCCGTTGGAGCCGTTCTTGCTCTGATTGTCCTGTTCTTCATGCCCTTCAGAAGCAAACAGGCCGACTTCTTTAGGCAGCAGGAACATGGCAAATGTCGGCGTGACGGTTCGGGACAGCAGATAAGACGCCAGCATGGCGAAGATCACAGCTTCAGCCAGCGGCAGGAACAGGTAGCGGGCGACGCCGGACAGCAGGGCCATCGGCAGGAAAACAATACAGATAGACAGCGTAGACACCAGCGCCGGCAGTGCAATCTCGGCGGAACCTTCCAAGATGGACTTGCGGAGAGAATGACCCATGCCCAGATACCGGTTGATGTTCTCAATCGTAACCGTCGTGTCGTCTACGAGGATGCCGACTGCCAGCGCCAGACCGCCCAGCGTGGTGGTGTTCAGCGACTCGCCCAGCGCGTGAAGCGTGGCAATAGAGGCCAGGATAGACAGAGGAATGGAAACGGCCACAATCGCGGTCGAGCGAAGGCTGCCCAAGAACAGCAGGATCATCAGCGCGGTCAGACACGCGGCAATGGTCGCCTCACGGACAACACCCTGAACGCTGGCTTTGACGAAGATGGACTGGTCGGCGATTAAGTCAATTTTGAGCGCCGACGGCAGGGTAGACTTGATGCGCGGCAGTGCCGCTCGAACGCGGTTGACAACGTCGAGCGTCGAGGCCGAGCCGCTTTTATTGATCTGAAGCAGAACCGCCCGCTTGCCGTTCTGGTTGACGATGTTCTGCTGGATCGCAAACCCGTCGCGCACCTGCGCCACGTCCCGCACATACACCACTGCACCATTGACGACTTTGATCGGCAGGTCGTTGAGTGCATCTACGGTATCCGGGCTGCCGTTGATCTGGACATTGTAGTCCCGTGACCCAATCTTGGCATCACCGGTCGGCAGCACCAGGTTCTGGGCGGCGACGGCATTAGAGACATCATACGGCGACAGGCCGTGCGCGTAGAGTGCCTGTGGGTTGATGTCTACGTTGATGACGCGCCCGCGCCCGCCGTAGGGCAGAGTGACCTGAGCGCCCTGCACCGTCGCAAACTGGGTGCGGACAAAGTTTGTCGCGTAGTCGGAAAGCTGCTGTTCGTTAAGCGTGTCGCTGCTGATGGCCGCCTGAATAACCGGCACGTCCGAAGCGTCGTAGCGCAGGATATACGGCGGCTGGGTTCCCGGCGGCAGAATGCGCTGGATTGTCTGCGAAGTCGCCGTCACCTGCGAGATGCCCTGGGCGATGTTCGCGCCCGGCTGGAAGTAGATGCGAATGACGCCGACGCCGGACACCGACTGCGACTCAATATGCTCGATGTCGTTGACCGATGTCGTGTACGCCCGCTCGCTCTGCGTGACAAAGCGCTTTTCCATGTCGTTCGGCGTGAAGCCGGGATAGGACCAGATGACGGTCACGACAGGGATGTCAATTGCGGGAAAAACGTCAGTCGGCATGGACAAAATGCTGCCGATACCTGCCAGCAGGATGAGGAGCGCCAGAACCGCGAACGTATAGGGTTTGTTGAGGGCGAGTTTAACGATCCACATAAAAGCGATTTCCTACTCTAGCGTCCGCCTAAAGAACGAACAAGCTGGGCCAGTGAAACTTGATAAAAGAACTCGGCGCTGGACAAATTATTGCGGGTCGCCGCAAGCTGGGCCAGGGCGTTTAAAATATCCAGAAACGTGCCGAGGCCGCCTTGATAACGCAGGTACGCCAGCCGTACCGCTTCCTGGGCCTGGGCAACGCCGGTCTGCGCGGCTCCGACCTGCGCCTGGCCGTTGCGGATGTTTAAGACAGCCTGACGCACTTCCAGCGACACATTGGACTGCAGCTCCGCCAGTGTGATCTGCTGCGTTTGAACATCCAGCCGGGCCGAGCGTACACGCGACCGGGTTGCGCCGCCGTCATCCAGCGGCAGGGAAACCTGCGCGGTCACGGTGGCAAACGATTTAGGAGAGGTGATGGACGCCGTAGTCGTCTGGTTCCCGGACGCGACAAGGCTGATTGTCGGCAGCAGGGTAGATCCCGCCAGCCGGACCAGACGCCGCGATTCTTCAATGTTTGCATTCGCCTGCCGGATCTCCGGTCGGCGGGTTAGCGCCGTTTGCGTGCTTTGGCGCAGGTCTACTGTCTGCGTCAGCGGCGGCAGCGGCGGCGTGACCAGCGCCAGAGGCACATCGGGATCGGTGCCGAGCAGGTAGCTGAGATCCGCCTGAGCTAAGTCACGGCTGTCCTGCGCCGAGATAAGAATCTGCTGGGCGGTAGATAACGCCGTTTGCGCCGTCAGAACGTCAAAGCGCGAGACGATGCCCTGGCTCAGCCGGTTCTGGGTAATTCGCACGTTTTCTTCCGCAAAGCGGACCTGCTCTTCCTGCGTGGCGAGCTGGCTTTGGGTCAGCAGCAGATTGAAAAACAAGTTTTTCGCGGCCAGCGCCGTCTCATTTTGCAGGCGCTGGATATCGAACGTGTAAAAATCGCGCACATCGTTTTGTGCGCCCCGCGCCGCCGACAGCAGGCCGAAAACGTCCAAATACTGGGCGACGCTCACCCGTGCGGCGGCGTTGTTGATTTTCCCGCCTGCCGCAACACTGGGAGCGACTGCCGCTCCGGTTCCCGTCCCGGTGCTGGTTCCCGTCCCGGTCCCGGTATCGCGCGGCTTTGCGTCTGCCGCTTCCGTGTCTGCTTCTTTCGAGGCCGCTTCTTTCAAGTCCGCCTCTTTAGCCTCCGCCGCGCCGGTACGGAGAGCGGAAGGTGAAGCAGCTAAAATTGGTGTCGCCGCCGGCAGTGGTGCGGCGATATAGCCGGCCAGGATCGCAGGCAGTGCCGGGTCCAAAACCGCCGAGCCGGTTGCCGCAGGGGCAGCCGTGCCGGGCGCTGTGTTACCCGGCGCTGCGTTACCTGGTGCTGTATTGCTCGGCGCTGCGTTGCCGGGCGCAGTAGTTCCTGGTACAGACGCTCCAGGAGAGACGGGCGGGGCGGCAGGTCCGTTCGGCGTCACCACTGTGGGCGCGGCGGGCGACGCCGGCGCGGTGCCGCCGGGTGACACCGGCGACGGCGCACTGAGCGATCCTGGTGCGCTGGTGCCGGGTGTGGTGACGCTGCCAGGGCTGACGCTGGAAGAAGAAGAAGGAGACGCGCTTAAACCGACGGACGACGAAGAGCCGGTGCTTGGCGCGTTGCCGCCTCCGCCCCCGCCGATGAACGCCGTGGAAAATCCGGTCCCGGAGTCAACAACCTGCGGGATCTGCCCGCCGCCGGGCAGAACAGGATTACTCACGACAGGATTTGTCAGCGTCGGCGGAAACGCCCGATAAGACGAGTAAACGTCTACCGCGTCCGCGCTGAACTGCGGGCGGCCTTGCGCGTTGACTTGAACAATCAGCTCCCGTGCCTGCTGAAGCCGCTGCTGGGCCAGCACCAAGCCGGAGTTGGTGCCGACTGCGATGCTGACAACGTCGCTCAGGCTCAGCGGCTTGTTCGGCACGGACCTGGAAATTCCGCTGGAAACGCCGGGGGCCGGGCCGGTGGCTCCCGGCGCATTGGAACCAGGTCCGGTCGTCGCCGGGGCGCCGGTGCCGCCTGCTGGAGCCTGCGCGAAAGCACTGGACGCGGGCAGGAACAAGAACACAAGAGCCGCTGCGGTGGGCAGCGGTTGAAACAAGAAGCAAAAAGAAGTACGAGGTTTTTTAGTCATTCGGCGGCTTGGAAAGTTCTGAGTATTAAATCTGTATATCAAGCGGAAAGCAAAAGCGGCGGCATCTCAAGCTGTGCAATTACACTTAAAGTAACCGGTTTATATAAAACTAGTTCCCGCACAGTCTACGCATTGAAACTTCGGATTGTTCCCAAAGTTTGCCCCTGAAGGCGCTGGGGTAAAGCAACAACAGAAAGCGAGACCTCATTGTGGAATTGACCAAAGATACACCCACGACCGAAAACACCCCGGCTCACGACAAGCAGAAAACCAGCAGCGGAAGCTCGGAAGCGATCGGCGGCAAAGACGCCCCCGAGCAGACTGCTTATGATATGTCCCAAAGCGGCGAAGGCTATCCCGGCCCGGCGAAAGGCGGCGAAGCCGATAAAACGAACCCGGAACCGCCGAAATAAGCAAGCTAAACGCGGACCGGGTATACTGCTTGTATGATCCAGACATCCCGCAAGCCTTATCTCGGTGCGACGCCTGACCCGGCAGCGGCCACACGCGAAGCGCTGGCATTCGCCAAAGAAGGGCTGCTGCCGGTCGTCGAGATTTTTTATTCGCTGCAAGGGGAAGGTCTGCGCTCCGGGCAGGCGACGGTGTTTGTGCGTTTTGCCGGCTGCAATCTGGCCTGTGATTTCTGCGACACGGATTTCCGTGTCAAAGAAACTTACACTGTGGAGGCGCTGGCGGAAGAAATCGGGCGCATCGGCGGCGGCTGCCTCTGGGTCTGCTTTACCGGCGGCGAGCCGACTTTGCAAAACCTGCTGCCCGTCTGCCGGCTGCTCCATGCGCGGGGGTACTTTCTTCAAATCGAGACCAACGGCACCCGCCCGCAGCCGGAATGGGAGATTGACCATATCACGGTCTCTCCGAAGCAGCCACAGGGCGGCCGCCTGCATCCCTGGTACGAAACTCATGCCACCGAGTTCAAGTACGTCGTAGACGATGATTTGGACTTAGCCCGTGCGCTGGACGGGGTGCGCTTGCATGGGCGCAAGACGCTTGTTCAGCCGAACGCGCTCAATCCGGCCGCGGTCGCGCTGTGCATTGAAGCCGTCAAAAAGTACCCTCAGCTTCTCAGCTTGTCATTGCAGACGCACAAGTTTCTGCAAATTCGATAGCGCACAAAAGAACCCGGCACTGGAAGTGCCGGGTCCTGATTGGAAGCTGCTACGACTGCAAATAATCGCGCAGGCGCTTCTTGCGGGCGGCTGAACGCAGCTTTCGCAGGGCCTGGGATTCGATCTGGCGGACGCGCTCGCGAGAGATATGCAGCTCGTCGCCGATCTGCTGCAGTACCGATTTGTCGTCTTCGTCGAAGCCGAAGCGTTTTCGCATGATGATCTTTTCGCGCTCGTCCAGCGTGTTCAAGATGGCTTCAATTTCCCCGCGCATCTCCTGCGCGATCAGCTCGTCCTGTGGGTTCGGCGAGTTTCGGTCTAGAACCAAGCTGCCGAGCGACGTGCTGTCGTCATCACCGACGGTCATATCTAAAGAAACCGGCTCTTGGGTGGTCTGAAGCAGGCTGTTCATTTTTTTGATGGACAGGCCGGTGTGCGCGGCAATCTGCTCCACGGTCGGCTCCTGACCAAGGAGCCGCTGAAGCTCGGTCTTGGATTTATCAATTTTGCGGAGTGACTCGGAAATATGGGCCGGCAGGCGGATGGCTTTGGCTTTGTTGTCAATCGCGCGTCCGATACTCTGGCGGATCCACTGGGTGGCGTAGGTGCTGAAGCGGTAACCCATGCGCGGGTCAAAGCGCTCCGTCGCCGTCATCAGGCCGATGGCCCCTTCCTGGATCAAATCTTCTAAAGGGATACCGCTGGCAAGATAGTTCTTGGCGATGGAAACGACAAGGCGCATGTTGGCTTCAATTAAGCGCTCTTTTGCGGTTAGGTCGCCGTAACGTGCCCGGCGCGACAGGGATTTTTCCTCGGTTGCCGTCAGCAGCCGCGTCCGGGTCAAGCGGTTGATGTAGGAAGCGAGGTCGTCCGCAAACGAGCCGGACAGCGGCTCGGGCGGCAGGGTGCGGCCAAGTGTCTCTCGGGAGTCATCTTCGGGCAGTCCGCTGAAAAACTGGTCGGCTGTGGTGGTCATGCGCTGCTTGATCCTGCCGGGTCGTGCTTAGGTTTGGTCGTGCTCAGGTCTGGTCGTGCTTAAGTGCGGACATCTTAATGCGGGCTTGGGACAAATGGGTGGCAAAATCTGGATACTCAAATCTTGTTCAACAAAACTGAGTGCAGTTCCTTCTTTGATCCGCGGCCCCAGCATTCGGCAGCGCTGCCGGTTCTTTAATGTACCCGATTTCTGCTACAATTGGGAACCGAGTGCTGAAGGGAGTTGCCATGCCGACACGGCTTGACGCCGAAAACATCGAGATCCGCTATTCTCCCGAGGCCCCTCCTGTTGTGGCACAGCTCACGCTGGAACTCAGCCCCAATATGTTTACGGGGATTATCGGGCCAAATGGTTCCGGGAAATCTTCTTTGATTCGAGCGCTTTCCCGGACCCTCAAGCCTTCAAGCGGCGACATTCTGCTGGACGGCCAAAATCTTTATGCGGCGCTTTCCGCACGCGCGTCCGCACAGGCCGTCGGGGTCGTGCCCCAGGACACATCGGTTTCGCTGGACTTTTCCGTGCGCGAAATCGTCCGCATGGGCCGCGCCCCGCATCTGCCGGTCCGCCCGTTTGCGGCAGAAACCGCCGAAGACGAGCGGATTGTGACAACAGCGCTGCGGGACGCACGGGTAGAAGACCTGGCTGAGCGGGCCGTGACCACGCTGTCCGGCGGCGAGCGTCAGCGCGTCCTGCTGGCCCGAGCACTCGCCCAGCAGCCGGAGATTCTGCTGCTCGACGAGCCGACCGCGAGCTTGGACCTGCGGCATCAAGCGGAAGTCCTGACACTGGCGCAAAGTTTCGCGCATTCCGGCAGCACCGTTGCCGCTGTTCTGCATGATGTCAACCTGGCGGCGGCGTACTGCGATAAACTTGTCCTGCTGCATCAGGGCCGGGTTGCTGCTTCGGGAACGCCGAGTGAAGTGCTGACGGCTGATAACTTGCATGCGGTTTACGGCGCACGGGTCTGGGTCCGTCCACATCCCCTGTCGGGCCGGCCCCTGGTTTTGCCCCTGCCGGAGCAGCCTGAGACCGACAAAAAAGCGCGGCCCCGCGTGCATGTGATCTGCGGCGGCGGGACCGGCGCGGGCCTGCTGCTGGCGCTGCGCGATTTAAGCTACCCGCTGTCGGCGGCCTGCCTTCATGACGGCGACGCCGATGCCGCCGCCGCCCAAGCGCTGGAAATTCCCTATGCCGCCGAGTCTGCGTTTTCCCTGCTGTCCTATGCCGCATTGGAGCAGGCCGCGCTCCTAGCGCAGCCGGCAGCGATCATCGTGCTGACGGACGTGCCGTTCGGCCGGACCAATCTTGCCAATCTGGAAGCCGCGCTGTCGCTGCGCCGGGCCGGCAAGCTTGTCGTGTGCCGGCATTCTTCCAGTGCCGATTTTCGCATGACGCGGGATTTCACCGGCGGCGCAGCTCAGAAGCTTTGGACGGCTTTGCTGTCGGAAGGCGCAGTCCTGCTGCCGGATCAGGCTGCCGTGCTGGATTACTTGGACAAAGGGAAAGATCGCGGTCATGGAAGCAATTGCTGAACATAAGCTGGAACCCGAGCTGCTGGGTCAAACGCCGCGCCGCCTGCGCCTGCCCTGGCGCACCTCACTGCTGCTGCTGGTCGCCGCACTGCTGCTTGGCCTCTTTGTTCTCGGCAGCGGACGCGCGTTGTGGGAAGGCGCGAAGATGCTCTGGCTGGAATGTGCGGGCCAAACAATTTCAGGCAAAATCGCTGCCATCCGAACCGGCCCGCCCGCGGCCACCGGCCAACTGCCTCCGCAGACGGCCATCTGCTATGCGGTAGATGTCCCCGGCCCGCACAGTTCTCGGCAGCGGCGCGGCTGGGTGACGCTAGGCGCATCGGCACCCGTGCCAGGCCTGGAAAGCGAAGCGGCGAAGCCTCAGCCCGCGCCGCGCTTTCGCTTGGGGCAGCCTTTCCCTCTGCGCTGTGCGTCCTTTTTCGGGATGACGGTCTGCCAGCCCTGGGGACCCAGTCCTGGCAGCCGGATCGCCGCGCTGCTGCTTGCCGGCGGCCTGGTATCTTTGGTCAGCCTGCGGCTGCTGCGCCGGCTGGAGCGCTGGGCGGGAAGCCGCTTGTATCTGTTGCGGAAGGGCACGGCAACTGTCGGGACAATCACCCACAAGCGCTCCGAAACGGAAGACATGGCGCGTTACTACCTGCGCTACGGCTACGCCGCCGGTTCGGCAGTGGGCCAGGACCGCGAAGAGCAGGTCAGCGCCGACCACTGGCGCGAGTTCCAGGTCGGCCAGCCGGTCACGGTCTTGTACGATCCGAATAATCCCAATCAAGCAGGGCTGTATGCACTAATCGCGCGAAAGTAGTTTTGATTCTGCAATCGTATCTGGTTGTACCAGCGGCAGCACTAAGAAAACGAAGATACAACAGGCCACGGAGGTTTTCGCTCTTTAGCTCTTCTCCAACAGGGGCCTCCCAGGTAGCCAGTGCTTAGGGTGGCATTGTTTGTCGGGAGGGGTTCTAAGCCTGTGCCAGAAGCTCCGCATCATCTACCGTCGGGATATTGACGCGGCGAGAAACGGCATACGCTTCCATCGCGTCAGCGGGGTAGGGGACTAAAAGCGACAGCAGGCCGCGGGTGTCAGTGACGGAATGGTCCAGCCAGAACTGCTCGTCTTCGGGGCGCAAGATCACCGGCATTCGGTCGTGAATAGGCGCAACGACGGCATTGGGCGCTGTCGTAATGATCGTGCAGGAGCGCAGCGGGGAGCCGTCCGGGGCGTGCCATTCGTCCCACAGCCCAGCAAATGCGAACAGCTCGCCGTCCTTGCGGTGCAGGTACATTGGCGTCTTAACTTTCGATCCCGGCGCTGCCGCTTGCCATTCATAGAAGCCGTCGGCGGGGATGAGGCAGCGGCGGCGGGATAATGCGGTCCGAAAAGAAGGCTTTTCCGCCAGTGTTTCCGCGCGGGCGTTGATCATGCGGCTGCCGATGGCCGGGTCTTTGGCCCACGACGGGATCAGCCCCCAATGGCAGCTTGCCAGATGGCGTGTCCCGTTTTGCGTGACAACCGAGACATTCTGTGTCGGCGCGATGTTGTACCGCGCGTCCGTTTCCTGCACTTCCCCGACATCAAACCGCTCCGCCACTTCTTCCGGCGAGTGATACAATGTAAACCGTCCGCACATGGTTTGCTCCAAAATGTCCCGAAAATAAAACTTCCCAATAAACTTGACAGGCCGCACGTTCTGTGTTATAGTTTGTTTAACGCTGGCAGACAACGCCGACGAGACTGAAAACCCCGTGCGCCGCCTCGCGCATTTTCGAGAGCCGCCGCTCTGTGTATCCCCGCACAGAGCGGCGGTTTTTTGCGTGGGCCAAGTCCATGAACAGCAACGAGTAGTTGAAAACTACTCGCTAGGAAAAGTACCCTCCGGGTAGAAGAAAAGCTACGGTAGCACTCTTTCGTCCGCAGGACGTCTCCCCTAGCGCGTAGTTTTCAACTACTCGTACCTTGTTATCACGTCACTCTTCTTCCCCTTCCAAACTTCCATAAGCTGGGGCGCGGGCGAGGCTTGCCTTGATGGAGTCTTCGACAAACTGCGCGACGACTTCTTCGGTTTCCAGCGCGGCAACCTGCTTGCGGAGCGCCGCAATCTGGGTTTCCAGCGCGGTCAGCGCCGCCGGGTCTGTTTCCATGTCGCGGGAGTGTACCAAGGCACGGAGCCGCTCGCGCAGGGCGTCGCGCAGGGCACGCCACTCCGCCGCACGCGGCGTGTCCCCAAGAAACTCTTCTAAAATCTCGCTGCTGTGAGTGTCGCTTTGGGCCATAGCTTAGTTTACCCAACTCAGCCAAAATCATCCCGAAAACCCGTAATTTTCCCTCTAAAGAAACGGATGGTGCGGGCCGATAATGGGTGTGGGAGATTTTTATGACCCGTGGAGTTTACACCGCTGCTGCCGGAATGCTGGCGAACCAGGCCGCGCAGGACACGATCGCTCAAAATTTGGCGAATGCCAATACGACCGGCTACAAAGAAGATGTTCCGCGCTTCGAGTCGTTCCTCAGCCAGTCCGTTTCCAGTCTTTCCGGTGCCGACCGTGCCTCGCTCGGCACGCTTGGCACCGGGGCCGGGCTGAAAGACGAAACGACGAACTTCGCCGAAGGCGGCTTGCAGCAGTCCGGCAATCCGCTTGATGTCGCGCTGACCGGCGACGCAGCCCTGGTCATCCAGACGCCGAGCGGCCCGCGCCTCAGCCGCGACGGCTCGCTCAGTTTAGACGCGCAGGGAACGCTGATCCAATCCGCGTCCGGTCTGCCGGTCCTCGGCAGCGGTGACGCGCCTTTGTCCATCCCTGCGAAAACAAAGAGCATTGTGATTAGCCCGCAAGGCGATCTGACTGCCGATGGTGTCCAAGTCGGGCGCATTCAGCTTGCAGACTTGTCTTCGGCGGTTAATCCCGTCAAAGCCGGCGACAATCTTTACACGGTGTCCAATGTCCAGCCGGCGTCGCAGACCGCGACAATCCGGCAGGGTTATCTGGAATCGTCCAATGTCAGCATCGTGAAAGAGATGGTCTCCATGATCTCGATTATGCGGGCCTACGAGACCAACCAAAAGATGCTGCAAGCCGAAGACGACACAACCGGCAAAGCCACCACCGAAGTCGGCAAGATCTAATAATTTCGCTTTAATCGTTTATACGGCTGGACTGCTTGCGGCACTTCTTACAAAGAGATGGGCCGCAGGTGGAAGCCGACGACCCTCGCGCTCTTGACCAGGAGCGAGAACTCAAAGGAGAACCCGCATTATGATGCGAGCACTTTACACGGCGGCCACCGGCATGGAAGCCCAGCAGCTCAACATGGATGTCATTTCCAACAACCTCGCCAACGTCAACACTGTCGGATTCAAGAAGGGCCGGGCGGACTTCCAGGACCTCTTGTACCAGGAGATGCGCCCCGCCGGCGCGACCGTCGCTCAGGGCGCGACCTCGCCCACCGGCCTGGAAGTCGGCCTCGGCGTTAAGCCGGGCTCCACCGAGACGATGTTCGACCAGGGCACGCTTCAGGAAACCGGCAACAACACCGACATCGCCATTGAAGGCGACGGCTTTTACAAAGTTCTGCTGCCCGACGGCACCAACGGCTACACCCGTGACGGCGCGTTCAAGCGCGACGAGCAGGGCAAGCTTGTCAATTCCGACGGCTACGCGCTCCAGCCGGAGATTACTATTCCCGCCGATGCGACTTCCATCGCGGTCGGCCAGGACGGTACGGTCAATGTGACGCGCGGCGGCTCCAACACTCCGCAGTCGGTCGGCAAGATCACCCTGACCCGCTTTTCCAATCCCGCCGGCCTGCTGCATCTCGGCGGCAACAACTTTCAAGAAACCGCGGCATCGGGATCGCCCACCGACGGCACGCCCGGCCAGACCGGCTTCGGCCAGCTTGCCCAGGGAACATTGGAAATGTCCAATGTTCAGATCGTGCAGGAAATGGTCAACATGATCACCGCCCAGCGTGCCTACGAAGTCAACTCCAAAGCCATTCAAACGTCGGATGAGATGCTCCAGACCGCCAATGGTCTGAAGCGGTAAGGAAGCTAAGAACCCCTCCCGTCCAACAAGTTGTCCACCCTCCCCTGTTAGGGAAGGGCATCATTTGTGAACAGTGCTTTTGCTTCTCGTCAAGAGGCGCAGGTTCCAGGCTTATCCGAAAGCCCTCCCCTAACAGGGGAGGGTGGACAACTTGTTGGACGGGAGGGGTTCCGAAAAACCACTTATGAAACACTCTTGCCTACTTCTCCTGGCTTTGCTGGCGATGCCCGCCGCCGCCGCGCCGGTGCATGTCGCGTTGAAGGCCGCCGCAGCCGCGCCGGTGCATGTCGCGCTGAAAGCCGCCGCCGCTGCCGCGCCAAACGCCGATGGCTTCATCACCCTGGGTTCCGTCGCTGCACTCTCCGGCGGCGACAAGGCTGCCCGGCTTCGCTTCGCCGCCGTTCCAGTCGCCCGCGCCCCGCTGCCCGGCGAGACCCGGCAGCTTACTCGCGGCGATCTGGCTTTGAAGCTGCGCCAGGCCGGAATCAACCCCGACACGCAGGCTGTCTTAGAAGGCGCGGACCGTGCGGACGTGACCATAGAGGGAGTCCCCCCTGCCCCCAATAATGGGGGGGGCGGAACAGGAGAAAAGGACGCAACGAGCAGCGCCCCTACGGGTTCTTTCTCGACTCCCCCATTATTGGGGGCAGGGGGAACTCTTATTCACGCCGGCGATGCCGTGACGATCACCATTCAGTCCGGGGCGATGACGATTACCGCGCCGGCAACGGCCCGTGAAAGCGGCAAAGCCGGGGACACGATCCGGGTCCACCGGGACGGCGTGATGACGGATTTATCGGTCCAGGTCATAGATGCACAAACCGTGCAGATGGAGATTTAATTTATGAAAGCTCTCGTCCAATCTTTGGCACTCTTAGCAATCGCCGCCAATGTGGCCGCATCCGTGCAGGCCGACTCGCTGTTCCCCGGCAGCAGCACCGATGTTTCCCGGAACAACTCAAACTCGGTGTCGCTGTTCTCAGACAACAAAGCCCGGCGTGTCGGCGACACGCTGACTGTTGTGATCACTGAGGTCGGCGCGGCGTCGTCAGTCGCCGCAACTAAGACCGCCAAGACCGAAAATCTCAACTATGGGCCTGGCTTTGGCCCGCTGCTGTTCAACATCAAAAACTTCGGCGTCACCGGCGGCATCAACAGCGACGCCAGCGGCAGCACGACCCGCACGGACAATCTTTCGGCATCCATTGGGGTGACAGTGAAAGAAGTCCTGCCAAACGGCAATTTAGTTGTGGAAGGCAAGCGCAGGGTCGGCATGAATGCCGAAACGCAGGAAATCACGCTCTCCGGTGTGGTTCGTCCCACCGATATTGCCCCCAACAACACAATCGCGTCGCCCTTAGTAGCCGATGCTCAGATCAAATACGGCGGGCGCGGCCCGGTCGGTGATAAGCAGCACGACGGCCTCATCTCCCGCATCTTCAAGGTGCTGTTCTGAGTCGCGTCCGTGTAGGGGCAGGTCTCCGTGCCTGCCCTTCTTTGTCTATGCCTGCCCAACAGCCAGCAAAAATTAGGGCAGGAAAAATTAGGCAGGAAAAATTAGGCAGGAAAAACTAGGGCAGGAAAAACTAGGGCAGGAAAAACTAGGGCAGG
>CAXSZN010000005.1:0-26643 GCA_964241935.1 uncultured Armatimonadales bacterium | reverse complement strand
GGCAGGAAAAACTAGGGCAGGAAAAACTAGGGCAGGAAAAACTAGGGCAGGCACGGGGACCTGCCCCTACAGAACTGCCGCGCTTCAGCCGATAAATATACCAGGTTTACTTATGAACACTCCGCTGAAAATTACTGCACTGGTTTCGTTGCTTCTGGCCGGGGTCGCCTTGATGCCGAGCGCGTCGGCGCAGGCGCGGCTGAAAGACATCGCTGCCGTGCAGGGGGTTCGGGGCAATCAGTTGGTCGGCTATGGATTGGTCGTTGGGCTGGACGGCACCGGCGACGGCAGCGGCTCGACGTTCACGCCGCAGTCGGTGGCATCCATGCTGCAAAAGTTTGGGATCACGGTCTCGCCCGGCGCATTGCAGCTTAAGAATGTCGCGGCGGTCATGGTGACGGCGACGCTGCCGCCGTTTGTCAAAAACGGCAGCGCGATTGATGTCACGGTCAGCAGCCTCGGGGACGCGAAATCTTTGCAGGGCGGAACACTGCTGCAGACGCCGCTGCAGGCCGCAAACAATAAAGTCTACGCGGCGGCCCAGGGAGCGGTTTCTGTCGGCGGGTTTCTCGCCGGGGGGGGCGGCGGCGGAAGCGTTGCCAAGAACTTCGTGACGGCGGGCCGCATTCCCGGCGGCGCGTTAGTGGAGCAGGACGTGCCGACAACCCTGCTTGGCGCGTCTTCCGGGACGCTGGAAGTCACCCTCAGCCAGCCCGATTTCACGACTGCAGCGCGGCTGGTAAACGCCATCAACAATCACAAGCCTTATGGTGTCACGGATGCAGTTGCCGCCGATGCCGGCACGATCCGGGTCGGCTTCATGCCCGGCTCCGATCCCGTCTCGGTAATCGCCGGGCTGGAAAACGTGCCGGTAGACACCGACGAAGTCGCAAAGATCGTGATTAACGAGCGCACGGGAACCGTTGTCATGGACGGCAATGTCGAAGTCTCCGCCTGCGCCGTCGCCCACGGCAACTTGACGGTCTCTATCGCCAACGCCCCGATCATTTCCCAGCCGAACCCGCTGAACGGCCAGGGCCGGACAGTTGTCGCGCCCCGCAAGATTATCAACATTGCCGAAGGCGACGAGCGGCTGATCCCGGTGCCGAGCAGCCAAACTTTGGACAGCGTGGTCAGATCACTGAATGCCCTTGGCGTCACGCCCCGCGATTTGATTGCTATTTTGCAGGCCATGAAAGAAGCCGGGGCGCTGCACGCAGAAATCGAGATCCAATAAATGTCCCTGCGAATCGACATTCCCGCACCGCCGGCGCTCGACAAAGCGCACTTGGACCTCAAGAAAGCCACCCAGCAGTTCGAGGGCTACTTCCTGCACCAGCTTTTGACCGAGATGCGAAAGACTGTTCCTGATGACAAGCTGCTGGCCGACGACGGCAACTCCAAGCAGATCTTTCAGGACATGATGGACCAGACCCTCGCCGACAACATGTCCAGCCGGGGCGATCTCGGCATGGCAAAGATGATGTACGACCAGCTTGCGCCGTCACTCGGCCACACATCACTCGGCAACATAACCGATAGAAAGAAATAACCGATGCCTGAGCCGCAAAAAATCAAAACTATTCTGAAAGCGCTCCGCGATGAGCTGGCGCTGCAAACGCGCCATGCAAAGCTTTTGGAAGACCAGCAGCTTGCACTTCTTGCCTGCGACCGGGTCCGGTTCACGGCCCTGCAGGATGACTACGCGCTTGTCCTGGTTCAACTGGAAGCCCAGGACACGGCTCGCCGGGCCGCGATGACCGGCGATGACGGCGAGCCGCTGGGGCTGACGGCGCTGAAAGAAGAAAGCACGGAGCGAAACCGCGCGACGCTGCAAACGCTGGAAGACAGCCTGCGGCGGACGCTGGAGCAGGTGCAGGGGCTGACCCGGCGCAACCAGACTTTGATCCAAAACGAGCTGAATTATTTGGCGTTCTCGCTGGACCTCTTTGTGGAAGCGGGACGCAGCGCCGACAGCGGCTACGGAGCGGCACGGGGCGGAAGCAGCCGAGGACGCATGTCCAGTCTGCTGCTGCTGGACCGCCGAGCTTAATCCGCCTGTTTAAAGAGGACACACCAATGCCGGGAACATTTTTCGCGATCAATATCGGGCAAAGCGGGCTGGCGGCAGCGCAGATCGGCCAGGACATCACCGGGCAGAATATCGCAAACACCGACACGCCCGGCTACTCGGTCCAGTCTCTGGATCAAACCGCCTCCGACCCCTATACGCCTGCCGACTTCAACACGCAGCTTACGCCAGGGCTGATCGGCTCAGGCGTTTCCGTAACGAGTATTCAGCGGGCCAGTGACCAGTTTCTGGACACGCAGGTGCGGGATGCCAATTCGAGCTTGCAGTCGCAGACCGCCCAAAGCGGGGCGCTTCAGCAGGTAGACAACACGTTCGGCGAGCCGTCGGATACCGGCCTGAACGCTGCGCTGACTTCCTTCTTTAATGCGTTCCAAGATGTCGCCAACACGCCGGAAAACACCGGCGTCCGTGCAGCCGCCGTGCAGCAGGGCGCGGCGCTCGCCGGCACGTTCCAGACCGTGCAGGCCGGGCTGACCGCTGCCGCAGGCAGCCTGTCAAGTCAAGCCGGCGCGGATGTCCAGGCCATCAACACCGACAGCGCCCAGATCGCCGCGCTGAACCTCAGCATCCAGGCCAGCACGCGCGGCGGGCAGTCGCCGAACGACCTGCTGGACCAGCGCGGCGCACTTCTCGACAAGCTTTCGGGGCTGGCCAATATCACGGTGCAGAATAACGCCAACGGCTCCGTCAATGTTTCCATCGGCAACACAGCGCTTGTGGTCGGGACCGACTCTTCTTCCGTGTCGCTGTCCGGCTTAACCGCGTCGGGTGATTTGACCGGCGGTGCATTGGCCGGCCTCAGTCAATCCCAGACGCGGGTCGCCGCGTACCAGTCTCAGCTTAACAGCGCGGCGTCGTCGGTCGTTTCTCAGGTCAACAGCGCCCAGGCAAGCGGGCTGGATTTGAACGGCAATGCCGGAACGCCGTTTTTTACAGCGGCCGCCGGAAACGAAGCGGCGACAATCGCCGTCAATCCAGACTTGGAAGCCAATCCCAGCCATCTGGCCGCAGCGTCCGTGCCGACCCCGCCCGCAACATTCGGCGCAGGCGACGGCTCCAATGCTCAGGCCATCGCCGGAATACTCACCAAGACCGTGACCACTGCCGGAGACCCGCTGGCCGGGCAGAGCATTCAAAGCTTCTACCAGGCAACGGTTTCCGATGCCGGCAGCCGCGCCGCCGCCGCGCTGTCCGGGGTCGGCACCGCTCAGGCCGGCTACACGCAGCTCTCGAACCAGCGCTCGTCGGAAACCGGCGTTTCCACCGATACCGAGCTGTCCAACATGCTGAAATACCAGCGGGCTTATCAGGCTTCCGCGCAGTTCATCCAGACTGCCGACGGCATGATCGGCGATTTGATGACGAACTTGTTCTCGGCGAACTAAAAAGAAGTGCAGGAGTAGGAAACGGCCATGCGTATTACCACCAGCCTTGAGTATCAAAATCTAGATTCCAATATCGAAAGCAGCCTGCAAACACTCAACACTGTGCAGTCCCAAATTTCGTCCGGCAAGAAGCTGCAGACGTTTTCCGACGACGCCGCCGGTGCGTCCCAGTCGCTTGTCCTGCGGAGCGCATTGGGCGACAACGCCCAGTACCAGCGCAATGCGGCTTCGGCCACTGGGCTTCTGACAGCCACGCAGGGAGCGCTGGCGACCGCCACCAGCGTTATCGAGTCCGCCCGGCAGATTGCGGTCGCCGGCGCGAACTCAACCCAGACCCCGGACAGCCTCGCCGCTCTTGGCGACCAAGTAGACGGCATCACACAGCAGCTCACGCAGGCTGCGAACACGCAGACGCAGGGGCGCTACATTTTCGGCGGCACGAACACAACAACTGCGCCCTACGATAATACGCAAACTTATCAAGGCAACACGGGTGCGATCTCATCAACTCTCGGTCCCGGCCATTCGATCCAAATCAACACGCCCGGCCCGGCGGCGTTCGGCCCGGCGTTCACTGCCCTGCAAAGCCTGAAAACCGATTTAGCGGCGGGTGACGCCACGGCAGTCTCCGGCGACATCGGCAAAGTAGACACGGCGCTGTCCGCCCTAAACGATGCGTCTGCGACGGCAGGCGCCAAAGCCGATCAAGCGACGGCCGCAACCCAAAATCTCACTCGCGCCCAAAGCGACTACCAAACAGGCATCTCGAACATTGAGGATGTGGACCTGGCCCAGGCTTATGTCCAGCTTCAGAGCGCCACCAATGTCTATCAAGCGTCGCTGTCCACCGTCGCGAAAGCGTCCCAGTACAGCCTCGCCGACTACCTTCACTAGGTTTCTCACTCATGGATTGAAGAGTTTCAGTGCCGGATGCACTTTTTGTCCTTAATTTCTAGCACTCAGGAGTATTTTCACCATGCCCTTTGAAACCACACGCTTCGGCTCTTTATCGGTTGACACGCACAAGATGCTGACCTTTCCCGAGGGACTGCCCGGCTTTGAAGGCTGCCGTCAGTTCACCCTGCTGCCGCATCACATGGCCGAAGGCGGCAAAGGCAGCCCGTTTGTCTGGCTGCAGTCGCTGGAGCGCGGCGATTTGGCGTTTCTGGCGATTGAGCCGCATTCGGTCTTTCCGGACTATGCGCCCCGCGTTCCGCGTGCCGAGATGGAAAGCCTCTGCCTTTCCGAGGAGACCGTGCCGCGCCTGTACACGCTGCTGACGGTTCCCCAGGGCAACCCGGCGGGAATTACCGCCAATCTGATGGCTCCAATTTTGATCAATTCCAGCGCCCGCATCGCCAAGCAAGTCGTCCTGAACACCGACCAATACGGCCTGCGGCACCGGCTGATCCCCGCCGAATAAGCCAAGCAAAAATTAAATCCGCTTTGTGGTGCGATTTTGCACAAAAACGGGAATAATCGGGTACCCAATAACGTAACACAACAAAGGCACGCGCGGATACCCAAATTTCAACCAGCCGCGCTGCGCCAGGGAGGGCCGAATGTTAGTATTAACTCGCAAGCTAAACCAGAGCATTAAAATCGGCGACGATGTCGAGATCACGGTCATCGAAGTCCGGGGCGACCAGGTGCGCCTCGGCGTCACCGCCCCGCGCGACGTGGCCGTCCACCGCAAGGAAGTCTACCTGCAAATCCAGCAGGAGAACCGCGCCGCTTCCGCCGCACCCGACGTATCCAGCCTGGACACCCTGAGCGATGCCGTCACCAAACAGGGCAAAATCAAGTAGTCTTTTCAACCTAAAGCCGCCTGTTCTATTAAGAGCAGGCGGCTTTTGCTGTCCTCATGCAGTCTGAGATTTCATGCTGGGGCTGGAAGTAGAGGCTTGATATGAACAAGGCTGTTTGCTGTGCCATCACATGCAAACGTTGCACCGTCGAAGAATACCGGCTTGGCATCCATACAATTAGTTACACCCTATAGCTTGTCATTGTCGCTTGACGGCAACTGGAATGCAACTCCTAGTGGCTTACCAAAAGTTACTGTGGCTTTTATCAACCCAAGCTCACATACGTTAGCGTTCTTCCTTACCTCAGCTTTCAGTCACTTTACGGTTGAATATAAAGCAGAGCAAGATAATGCGACATCCAGCACTAGCTGGCAAATGCTCAGGTCAAGCCGCCCTCGTCTGACATTGCCTTGCCAGGCAAGAATACAAAACTGAAAATGACTTAAGCGAATTCCCCATGTCTCAGATAGGTTTTTATCGGATTACAGCACTCACCAAAATTCTAAAGGTAAGTGAATTAGACGGCCCAGAAGGCTCGCCTACCGTTTTCCGCACCTTCACCTTAGACCTTCGCTCCAATTCGATCACTGTTCGCCGCACTGCAAGTGGGTTTGTCGAGATCCCTTCACCCACGAGCAAATAAGCCCCTGCTTAATGAGATCAAATCCCAACACAGCCGCCCCGCGCTTCTGCGCCGGGCGGCTTTTTGCTTGACAAACCCCCGCCGAAACGCTTATACTAAGCGCAATCAATTACTCTCTTGGAGGAAGACAATTTGGCGTATCAAGTGACACTTATTCGCGGCGACGGCACCGGGCCGGAGCTTGTCGAAGCGACCCGGCGGGTTCTCGAAGGCACCGGCGTCGCGTTTGAATGGGACGTGGTCGAAGCGGGCGTGGACATCATGGAAACGGCGGGGACGCCGCTGCCGGACAATGTGCTGGCATCCATTCGCAAAAACAAGGTCGCGCTGAAAGGCCCAATCACCACCCCCATCGGCACCGGCTTTCGCTCGGTCAATGTCGCGCTTCGCAAAGAACTGGATCTGTATGCGTGCATCCGGCCCTGTAAGTCATATGTCGGCGTCCGGTCACGCTACACCGATGTAGATTTAGTGATTGTCCGCGAAAACACCGAAGACCTCTATGCGGGCGTCGAGTACCCCGTAGACAGCGCCGAAGCTGGGCAGATTATCGGCATGGCGGGCGGCAAGATACGCCAAGACTCGGCGATCTCGATCAAGCCGATTTCCCGCACCGGCTCGCGTCAGATTGTCAAAGCCGCGTTTGACTACGCGGTCGAGAACGGGCGCAAGAAAGTGACTGCCGTTGCCAAAGCGAACATCATGAAGTACACCGACGGCCTGTTTTACGAGATTGCCCGCGAAGTCGCCAAAGACTACGAAGGGCAGGTCGAGTACGACGAGTGGCTGGTGGACGCGATGTGCATGCAGCTTGTCCAGAAGCCCGAGAACTACGACGTGCTGGTCATGGAGAACCTTTATGGCGATATTCTCTCCGATCTCTGCGCCGGACTGGTCGGCGGCCTCGGCGTCGCCCCCGGCGCGAACATCGGTGTTGATACAGCCTTGTTTGAAGCGACCCACGGCTCCGCGCCCAAATATAAGAACCAAAACAAAGTCAACCCGACCGCGATGATCCTGTCCGGGATGCTGATGCTGAAATATTTGAAAGAAGACGCTGCCGCCGCGAAACTGGAAAAAGCTGTCGCGGACGTGATTGCTGAAGGCAAGAACGTCACCTATGACATGAAAGCCGACCGCAGCGACCCTTCCGCCGTCGGCACCGCCGAAATGGCCGACGCCATCATCGCCAAAATGCAGGCGGGATAAAAGGTGGGCAGTCTTTCCGGCACAGTCTTTGACTTTGAGTGGGATGACGAGAAAGCGGCGATAAACTTCCGCAAGCACAGTGTCAGCTTTGAAGAAGCTTCTACGGTCTTTGATGACGGATTAATGGTCACAGAAGCTGACTGGTTCCACTCTGACGAAGAAGACCGTTACGTTAGCATTGGTCTTTCTCTTCAAAGCCGGGTGCTTTTGGTCTCTTATACAGAGCGGGTCAGAGCAATCCGCATTATTAGTGCGCGGGTGGCAACTCCTAAAGAAAAGTACAGCTATGAAAACGACAATATCTGATCAAGAGATCGTCCTGGAACACGATTTTAGCAACGGCAACCGGGGCAGCCAGCAGCAGAAATACTCCCTGAACCTTGCAGGGGAATTTTATGTCGCCGCTGAACTAAACCGGCGAGGCATCTTTGCTTCTGTCACTTATGGCGCGGCGAAAAACGCAGATGTATTAGCTTTTGATCAGCAAAGTCGGCAAACAGCCGTCATTGAAGTCAAAACAACTGCTAGTCCAAACAAAAAGTGGCTTACAGGTCAGCACTCTATCGATAAGAACACTATTAATGCACAATTGTTCTGGGTATTGGTTCTAGTTCCCAGCACAGAAGGCGCGGATACTGCACCGCGCTTCTTCGTGTTCACCTCTAAAGAGCTTGTGGAGAAAGTTTCAGAAAACCATGATGCTTATCGTATGGGCTACCAAGAAAAACATGGCACCCCATTTCAAGACAGCAAGGGAGTTTATAGCCTTTCTCTCAGCGAAGCCGAAGCCATGCAAGCTGAAGGGCAATGGGGAAGGATTGCAGATTGGCTGGCCCGTAAGTGAATGGCTGGCCCGCAAGGAATTTACAAATGAGAATGATCCCTAATGCCGTTGGTACCGCCGGGATGGCCGACGCCATCATCGCCAAGATGCAGGCAGGGTAAAGAAAAGCGGAACAAGACAAAAGAGGCTGACGCTATGGCAATTGCAGAACGAGAAATCGCCGCACCCGCGCAAACGGCGGCAGAAGACCTTACGGATGAAGACTTTGTGCCGCAGCCGTATCACTGGACACGCGAGCAATTTAATGAAATTTGTGAGCGTTCAATGCCCGTTTGACATTGGCGAAGCGGCTGACCCGGAGCCGGACCTTGCCATCATTAGGGGTTCGGTCCGGGAATACTCTGGCAATGGCCTCACGGTCGCAGAATTGGCAGTCGAACTCTCCGATACGACTTACGCTTATGATCGGCGCGAGAAAGCAAGCCTGTATGCGAAAGCCGGCGTCCAAGATTATTGGATTGTGCGCCTGAAGACACGTCAGCTAGAAGTATATCGGCAGCCTCAGCCTGACGACACGCAGCCATTCGGCTTCGGCTATGTCCAAAAGACTGTTCACGAGAGCGATGCTCTCGTTCAGCCGCTCGCTGCACCTCAGCCGGTGGCGGTTTCGGCGCTGCTGCCGTAATTCTACATCAATCAACAACGAAAAGAGATTTGAAAATGGCTTCTGGAAAGAAAAAAGTGAGCGTCATCGGCGCGGGCAATGTCGGCGCGACGGCGGCGTTCCATGTCGCGCAGCAGGGGTACGCCGATGTGGTCCTGCTGGATCTGCCGGACGATTTGACATTGGAAAAGCCGCGCAAGACCGGCTCGATGGCTCAGGGCAAAGCGCTTGACTTAAACCAAGTCTCGCCGATTGTCGGCTACGACGGGCAGATCAAAGGCACGTCGGATTATGCCGACACGGCGGGCAGCGACGTCGTCATCATTACGTCAGGCCGGCCTCGCACTCCCGGCATGTCCCGCGAAGATTTGCTTGCGGTCAACGCCGACATCGTCCAGAGCGTCGCCGCCCAGGCTGCCGCCGCTTCCCCGGACGCGGTCTACATTGTCGTCTCAAACCCGCTTGATGCGATGTGCCATGTCGCGCTCAAAGCTTCCGGGCTGCCGCCGGAGCGCGTCATCGGCCAGGCCGGTGTTTTGGACAGCACCCGCTACCGCAATTACATCGCCGCCGCTGTCGGAGTTTCCGTGGAAGACGTACAGGCGTATGTACTGGGCGGCCACGGCGACCAGATGGTGCCGGTGCGCTCGCTGACGACCGTTGGCGGCATCCCGGTCCAGAAGTGGGTTGATTTAGGCAAGATCACGGGCGAGCAGCTTCAAAAGATTGAAGACGACACGCGGCAGGGTGGGGGCATTCTGACCGGCCTGATCGGCACGAGCGCCTGGTATGCGCCGGGCGTTGCGTCCGCCGAGATGGCCGAAGCCGTGCTGCTCGACCGCAAGCGCATTCTTGCCTGCACCGTGCTTTTGGACGGACAGTATGGCGTTCACGGCCTTTACTTCGGCGTCCCGACCCTGCTTGGAGCAGGCGGCGCGGAAGCGATTTATGACTTGACCCAGCTTGCCCCGCTTTCAGAGGTTGAGCTTGCCGGCATCAAAGAGTCGGCATCCAAAGTGCAAAGCACGGTGGACAGCCTCCAAGCCCTCGGCAAGTTATAGGCGACACCTTATGCCAGTGACATTAAAGGACATTGCAGAAAAGACGGGCGTTTCCGCCAGCGTGGTTTCTACCGTGCTGAGCGGGCGCGACAACGGCACGTTTGTCAGCGAAAGCACGCGCCAAAAGGTGCGCCAGGTCGCGGAGCTGCTGAATTATACGCCGGTTCGTTCCGGCAGGCCGCGTGGCAGCCTGCGCCTGCGCCGCCAGCATACCGAGCAGTTTATCGGAATCTGGGACCCGGAGCATAGCGCAAGCAGCGCGTTTCTGATCCAAAACCTGCAAGTGGCTCTGCGCGAGCATGTCACCGGTTTGGGCGCAGGCGCGGAGGATGATTTCGGGCTGCGGCTGCTGACAGCCGACGACTTGCCCCGCGTTGACTCCCTTGGCATCATGGGCATTATCTCGCTGTCGTCATCGCTGCTCCCCCGCGAAGCTGCGACTGCCGGTATCCCGAGTGTGATGCTCGGGGAGACGGATCAAGCTCCGCGTGAGATGGGGCAGGTGTATTTGAATGGCACGGCGGCGGGAACGCTTCTTGGGGACTATCTCTGGAAGCTGGGCCATCGGCGGGTGGTTCTGCTGGCATCAGGCACGATGCCGCGCCCGACCCGTGAGCGGCTGGCCGGCCTGCGCCGGGTTTGGGCCGCTCATGGTGCGGACGAAGCGCAAGTCGTGCCTGCAGCTTATGACACGCTGAAAACCCTGGAAGAGCGCGAACAGATTCGCCGTGCGATCACCGGTCTCTTCCCGAAAGACACAGCGGCAGGGGTATGGCCGACGGTGCTGGTTTGCCATGACGAGAACTGCGCGGCAATTTGCGTTCAAACGCTCGCGGCTCTCGGACTTGCCGTGCCGGCGGCGGTGTCTCTGGCTGGGTTCGGCGACACGCCGCGCCTGGCCGAAGCGCTGACCCCGCCGCTTTCTGTCATCCGCCCACCTGTCGCGCAAATGGCACAGGCGGCGATTAGCCTTTTGTACCGCCTGCATGCCGCCGCGGCGTCCGGCGAGCCGCTTCCGCAGCCCGAGATGGAGATCAGCTTGCCCGGCCAGCTTGTTCGCCGTGCCTCCTGCGCTTCTCCGCGATCCGTCTGAGACAAGTTGTATGCCTACTCAATACACCCGCCATCCGAACATTTTGCGCCGGGAGCAGCTTGCGCTTGTCGTCATTGACATGCAGGAGCCGTTTTTAAGCGTCATGCACGAGCGCGAGCGGCTGACAGCGAATGTCCGGCTGCTGGCTGAGGCTGCGATGACGCTCGGTGTTCCCATCGTGCCGACAACGCAGTATGCGGAGCGCATGGGCGATGTCGTGCCGGAAATCGCGCAGTTTTTCCGTAGTTCCGACGGCAGGCCGCTCGACAAGATGTGCTTCTCGTGCGTGGGTGCCGACGGCTTTTCAGAAAGCCTTGCCTCTCTCGGCCGCCGCCAAGTGCTGCTGTGCGGCGTCGAGACCCATATCTGCGTGTCGCAGACCGCGCTGGATTTAAGGCAGCAGGGCTGCCAGGTGCATGTTGCCGCCGATGCCGTTTCCTCGCGGACGCTGGAAAAGCACAAGCTCGGCATGGAGCGGATGCGCGACAGCGGCGTTTTGCCCTGCGCCGCCGAAGCCGCCGTGTATGAGCTGATGCAGGAAGCAGGCACGCCCGAGTTTAAGGCAATCTTAAAGCTCGTCAAGTCCTAATCCCTCTCCTAATCCTTGTCCCTAATCCCTCTCTAGTTTGCTTTTCGTGACGCCGATAATACCGGTGTAATGCCGAGGGCGACAAAGGAATGGGGACTGACGTGCCGACATTGATTGAAACAAAACTCAAGCAGGAGCGCCTGCTGCGAATCATCGAAGATGAGCTGCAGGACCTGCCGCCGCTGCCGGCGGTCATTGTGCGGGTCATGCAGACGGTCAACGACCCGGCGACTTCCGCGTCCGACTTGAACCGGCTAATTTCTGCGGACCAGGCGCTGGCGTCTAAAGTGCTGCGGCTGGTCAACTCTTCCTATTACGGGTTCCCCCGCAAGATCGCAACCATCACCAATGCCGTCGTCATCTTGGGCTTCAACACTGTCCGCAATCTCACAACTTCTCTGGGCGTCTTCAAGGCCTTCGACTCGCAAGGCCAGAAGACTGCCCTAGAGCGGGAAGCGTTTTGGGCACACTCGCTCGCTGTTGCCGTCGCCGCCGGGGTCATTGCCCGGCGCAAGGGGATCGGCGCGAAATCCATTGAAGAAGTCTTCATCGGCGGCTTGCTGCATGATGTCGGCAAGCTGTTTTTAGACCAGTACTTCCCCGACCAATATGCCATTGCGATCAAGCTCGCCGCCGCCGCGCAAATCTCCATCTGGGAGTCGGAAAAGACCGCGCTCGGCATCGGCCATGCTTTGGTCGGCAAGCGGATCGCCGAAAAGTGGAACCTGCCGCCGTCGCTGACCGCCATGATCACGCTGCATCATCAGCCGGTGTTCGCCAAAGAGCATTTCGAGATGACCGCGACCATTCAGGCTGCCGACCATGTCGCCCGCAAGCTCGGCCTCGGCTCCGGCGGCGACGACAAAGTCATGCCGCTGGCCCCCGAAGTCGAAAAATGGCTTGCGTTTACTCCCGCCGTCTGGGAAGCGATAGAAACCGACACCTGCCGCAAGTTCGACGAATCCAAAGACTTCCTGCAAGTGCTGTGAAGAATTGCGCTTAATACCCAAAGCGTAGGGGCGTGGCTTGTCCCCGCCCTTCATGCTAACCCGCGAGTGTGTCGGTTTGTTCTTCAGTTAGCTGTCGATCACAGCGTACCAGAGTGCTATAAATTCCCTCACCTGCCGCTACTCTATTTGCTGCCTGCCACAGAAGATTTGGATCAATCTGCACAGCTTCCGCTTTGCGGCGATGCTCATAATAATGCTTGGGATCATCGCCGGTGCTAACGAAGTAGTAATCCCCAGTGACCTTCATTGTTAGCTTTCGCGAACCTGAAGCGCTAATGATGACTAAATCACCTATAGTCATCTTGTTGTGGAACCTCCACAGCGAGCGGCCACCATTCACCACGCTGTTAGTGGAGAATGTAGGATGAGCTGCCGTAACGATCTGCTTTAGTTCGTTCTCACTGCAAAAGTCGTGGTTGTTTAAATCTCCTATACCACCCCAACCGATAGCCAGTGTTTTTTCGCTGCGACTCCATTCAGCAAATTGCGCGGGGTCTTCATGGTGTGGTATCAGTCGCCAGACGTTCATGTTTTTCTCCTCGTTAGCTCTGCCTGATAAGATAATCTACAACGCGCCCCAGCCGCGTTTAGCCGACGCTCCGGCGGCGAAGTAGGCTTCGATTTGGGCGGCGTCGCTGCCGGCGACGGCGGCTTCTAGGGTGTCTAACTCGCCGCGAAATGCCTGCAAGGCTTCAAGCAGGGCGTCGCGGTTGGACAAGCACACGTCGCGCCAGATTTCGGGGGAGGACGCGGCGACGCGGGTTCCGTCGGCGAACGACCCTGCTGTGAGCTGATGCGTCTGCGGGTAACGGCTTTGAGTCAAGTGGGCCTGACGCATCATCGTGGAGGCCAGCACATGGGGCAGGTGGCTGGTGACGGCCAGCATCGCGTCATGCGCGTCCGGGGAAAGCAGAAGCGTGGTCGCGCCGACGGACTGCGCCAGCTTTCGCACGGTTTGCACTGCCTGCGGGTCGGAGGATTCAGACGGCGTGATCGCCCAGGTCGCTTCTTCAAACAGATACGGCGTCGCGGCTTCCACGCCGTTTTGTTCGGAGCCGGCCATAGGGTGCCCGCCGACAAATGAGGACGCACCGCCCGCCCGCCGCACAATTGCTGTTTTGGTGCTGCCGACATCGGTGACGACTGCGCCGTCTTTGACTGCGGCCAGCACCGCCGGCAGGATTTCTAGAATATGCCCGACGGTGGTACAAAGTACGACAACATTGGCTTCTGCTGCGGCTTGGGTGAGCGAAGTCGTTCCCGAGTCAATTGCGCCGAAAGAGAGCGCCGCTTGCAGGCGGTCTTCACTGCGCTCCACCCCAATAACCCGGTGGGCCAGCCGCCGGGCCTTCAGCGTCCTGCCGAGCGAGCCGCCGATCAGCCCGACGCCGATGATAGCGACGGTTCCAAACCCGCCCGGCTCAAAAGGGGCAGCCGAGTCGTAGGCGGCAAAGTGAGGCTCGTCTGTCATGCCGGTTCCTCACCAAACGCAATCAGCGCATAGACATCGGACAAAGAAAGCGTCACGTCAACTGAAGAGAGAAACACGCGGCCTGCGAGGCCCGTAATAACCCGCATTTCCCAGAAATCCGTGCGGCGCGTATAAAGCGTGACCCGCGCCTCGTCCTGCTCGACCAGCAGATAATCTGTCAGGGTTTCTATGGTCTGGTAATGTTCGAACTTCTCCGTTCGGTCATAATTTTCCGTGGACGGTGACAGCACTTCAACAATAAGCAAGGGATTTAACACAATATCTTTCTTGCCCTGGTAATATCGGTTCTCGCCGCAGATCACGGAGACGTCGGGAAATGTGTTGACTCCATCGCCGGTGTGTATTTTCACATCCGAGCCGTATACTCGGCAGCCGCGTGGAACCAGAATGTTCCCAAGCGCCCGACCAATGTTCATACTGATTGCGCCGTGGTCTGTCGTTCCACCACTCATCAGCCGAATCTTGCCGCCCACATATTCCCAGCGCCCGAACGACGTTCGCTCAATCTCAAAATATTCTGCTTCGGTGTAATGCTCTTTTTCGACGTACTGCTCTGCCAGTGCCATTGTTTTCTCCTAGAGTTTTCCCAAAGTTCTTACAACGTCGCCGCTGCTGGAAGACTCGGCGGCTCCGAACGGCCTGTCGAGGCGAGGAGCCAGCCGGCAGCAATCAGCAGCAGGCCGAAGGCGAGAAAGGCCATGTCGGCGGCGAACTGATGCGGGCCGGGCAGGACATGGTGAATGCCGAGGATTTGGTGGTCAATCAAGCCCTCGACAAAGTTGAACGTCCCCCAGCCGGCCAGCACCGAGCCGCCGAACGCCGACGCAGTCCAGGGCGTGTCCGGCTGACGAGAGGCGCGAAACAGCATCACCGTCCCGATAATTGTTAAAATCCAAACAACTAAGTGAAAGTAGCCGTCCTGCGTGTTTTGGCGCTGAAGCATGGCGACCGAAGTCGGCTTGCAGTCCGCCGAGTAGCAGACCAGATGGTGCCACTGCAAAATCTGGTGCAGCACGATCCCGTCAAAAAAGCCGCCGATGCCCAGCCCAATGACCAGCCCGGCGCGAGTAAGCGGTGTCAGCATAATAGGTTTATTTCTAAGTAAGCTGTAAACGGCAAAAGGCCGCAGAGAAGCGTTTCGTGTACGCCCATTCTCTGCGGCCTTTGGGTTTTCCTCTTTTCGGATGCTTACGTCCCGCCTTCTATTTCCCGTGCCTCGGCCCGCGTCATGGGTCGTGCGGCACCGTGCCGAACATGAAGGATACGCACAAAAGGAGCATCGTCCTTCGCTTCTACAATTGTGAACAGAACGCGGTAGGCGACTGATCCGGTGCGGCGGCGATAAATGATCTGCCGGATTTCCTGCTGAAAGCGGGCCTGCTCCGGGGCAATCTGCCGGTGCGGCATGAAAGCGAGCGGTGCGACGGCTTCAAGCAATCCTGCTTTCCAGTCATCGGCTATCTCTTCGTCAGTAAGTTCTACAAAGCGGGCATGAGCCGCGTCAATATCGGCTGCGGCTCGCGGAGTAATCCGCAATGCGTAGAAGCGCGGTTCCTCACTCATGCCGCCCCGTCGCCGGTTCTGCCGCTTTGGTTCAGCCGACGGGCTTCCCGCTCTGACTCAAACCCGGCCTGGTAGTCTTCAATGCTGATGTCAAGCTTCGGGTCACTTGCCAGTGAACTTGCGATTGCCGCGCACGCTTCCTCAAAATCACGTTCTGCGGCTTCTATTGAAGCCGCGAGCAGAGTATCTACAAGCGCGTTGACCTCCTGCCCCTCACGATCTGCGAGTTCCCTCAGTTTTGTTTCCGTCTGCGGTGCGAGTGTAATAGTCATCGGAGGCTCCCTAAGATGAACTTAGCGTGGATGGATTTCTCTGCGACGTTGCGGCCTTATCTGTGCAAGATAAGCGTCTTTCTCTTCCAGATACCAGTACCCCTTCTGCACATATCTTCGCCAAAATAATCGGCCGATGTATGGCGTACAAAAACAGGCAACTGCAAATAGGAAAACACGAAGCTGGACAGCCATAAGTGTTTCCTAAATGTGCCGGCCTACGGCGGCGGCGATGGGGGCGATGTCGTGCATCAGCTTGTCGAAGGCTTCGGGCAAAAGAGACTGTGCGCCGTCTTTCAGGGCTTTTTCAGGGTTCGGGTGAACTTCGATAATGATGCCGTCGGCCCCGGCGGCGATCGCGCCGCGCGTGACGGCGTTGACCAAACTCGCCCGCCCGGTGGCATGGGACGGGTCGGCGATCACCGGCAGATGGGACAGCTCTTTCGCCGCCGCAATAGCGTTGATGTCGAATGTGTTGCGGGTGTAGGTCTCAAAGGTGCGGATGCCGCGCTCGCAGAGCATGACATTCTTGTTGCCTTTAGACGCAATATACTCGGCGGCTTGCAGCCACTCTTCAATGGTTGCTGCCATGCCGCGCTTGAGCATCACCGGAACCTGCGTTTTGCCGATCTCGGTTAAAAGCGGGAAGTTCGCCATGTTGCGGGTTCCCACTTGCAGAATGTCGGCGTACTGGCAGACCAACTCTACATCACGGACATCCAAAACTTCCGTGATGATCGGCATTTCCAGCTCTTCCCGCGCCGCCGCCAGCATCTTCAGCGCCGGCTCGCCGTGGCCGTGGAACGAGTAGGGGGACGTGCTGGGCTTGTACGCCCCGCCGCGCAGGATGTGCGCCCCGGCGGCTTTGACCGCGCGGGCGGATTCCATCAACTGTTCTTCTGTTTCGACCGTGCAGGGGCCGGCCATGACGACGACGAAATTGGGGTCGCCGATCTGGATGCCGCGCACATTGATAATGGTCGGCTCCGGGTGGAACTGCTTGCCGACTACTTTGTAGGGCTTGGTGACGGGGACGACTTTGTCCACATACGGCAGCGCTTCAAATTGCTGCATCACTTCGGCCTTGCTTGCGGCGTCGGCGGGAACGCCGACTGCCCCGACAATCGTTGTTTCAACGCCTTCGGAGAGGTGCACCCCGTAGCCTCGCTCTTCCAGCATCTGTGTCACGTGTGTCAAGTTCTCCTTCGTCGCCTCTGACGAGAGTATGATAATCATGGCCTGCTCCTCTAAAAAGTCTTTTTCAGTGTACCTTTCACCCCTTTGTTTGTCAAGGCAAGCACAGGCTTGACACAGCACACGCTTTTCGGTATCATAGATTAGAAAGTTAAACTTTGTAGTTTGCCTGAATAAATAGCGCGATGAACACAGCCGACACATCTACTTTGGCCGGGGAACTCCGGGGCGTCATCAGCACGCTCACCCGGCGTCTGCGGGAGCAGGCACATGCGGAAGATTTGACCGGGTCTCAAAAATCGGTGCTGATCCGCTTGGAGCAGGGCGGTTCGGCCACTGTGACCGCCCTGGCGTGTGCCGAGGGCGTCCGTCCGCAGTCTATGAGCGCGACCGTTGCCTCCCTGGAAGCCGCCGGGCTGGTCAGCAGAACGCCGGATCGAAACGACGGCAGGCAGACACTTTTGTTTCTGACGCCCGCCTGCCGGGACTGGATCGCGGCCAGCCGGGCTGCCCGGAAGGACTGGCTGCTTCAAGCCATCCACGCGAAGCTTGATGCCGCCGAGCAGGAAGAACTCCGAAAGGCCGTCGGCCTGCTGAAACGCCTTGCTGAGTTGTAACTGAAAGGGGACATGATGCCTGTTACCATTCTTGACCCAAAGACCGCTTTGATCGTGATTGACCTGCAAAACGGGATTGTCAGTCTGCCGGCGGCCCACTCCATCGCGGAAGTTATCCAGAAAGCCGCCGCACTCGCGGATGCCTTTCGGCGGCGCGGCCTGCCGGTCGTGCTTGTGAAGGTCACCGCTTCCCCGTCAGGCCGGACGGAAATCCCGAGCCATGTTCAAGAGCTGCCTGCCGGCTGGACCGATCTTGTCCCGGAGCTGAACCGGCAGCCGGGAGACCATGCGGTCGCAAAGCAGACATGGGGCGCATTTACAAACACTGGCTTAGACGAGTATTTGAAGAATCTAGGAATGACGCAGGTCGTCATCGTGGGTGTTGCAACAAGCATCGGCGTCGAGTCGACCGCACGCCATGCCCGCGAGCTTGGATACAATGTCACGCTTGCCACCGACGCCATGACCGATAAAGACCCGGACGCGCATTTCAACAGCGTCACCCGGATTTTCCCGCGCCTCGGCGAAACCGGCACAACAAAGGAGATCATCAATCTTCTTGACAAGGCTCACGCATGACTGCTGTGATGCGCGGCACGTTCCGTTCGCTCAACAATTTCAACTACCGGATGTGGGCGGGCGGGGCTGCTGTTTCCAACATCGGGACATGGATGCAGCGCACCGCTCAGGACTGGCTTGTCTTGACCCAGCTTACGCATCATAGCGCGTCGGCTGTCGGCGGGGTCATGGCGCTTCAGTATGGCCCGCAGGTGCTGCTGCTGCCCTTGACCGGGTTTGCCGCCGACCATCTCGACCGGCGAAAGCTCCTCATCGCCACGCAGGCCGCTCTGGGGCTGCTGGCGCTGGGGTTGGGGCTTCTGACCGTCGCCGGAATTGTGCATCTTTGGCAGGTCTATGTGTTTGCGTTCGGGCTGGGCTGCGTGGCCGCGTTCGACGCCCCGGCCCGCCAGACGTTTGTTTCGGAGCTGGTGGGCGAAGCGGATTTATCGAACGCCGTGGCGCTCAATTCCACCTCGTTCAATGCGGCTCGCATGATCGGCCCTGCCGCTGCCGGTGTTCTGATCGCCGCCGTCGGCTCTGGCTGGGTCTTTCTCATCAACGCGGTCTCGTTTGCCGCCGTGCTTTGCTCGCTGAGTTTGCTGCGCGTCGGCGAGCTGCACCGGACAAGCAGAGCGGTCAGAACTTCTGGGAGCCTGGCGGACGGTTTCCGTTATGTTTGGCAGCGTCCCGACCTCAAGACAATCCTGCTCATGCTGTTTTTGATCGGCACGTTCGGCCTCAACTTCCCAATTTTTATTTCCACCATGTCGGTGACTGTCTTCCACGCCGGAGCGAGCCGGTACGGGCTTTTGACTTCCATCATGGCCGTTGGCTCGGTGCTGGGGGCGCTTCTGTCCGCTCGGCGAGAAAAGCCTCGTACCAGCCTCCTCTTTGCAGGCCCGGCGCTCTTCGGACTTGGGCTGACACTGGCAGCGCTCATGCCGGGCTACTGGCTGTTCGGCTTGGCTCTTGTCGTGGTCGGCGTGTCCGCGCAAACTCTCACGACTACAGCAAACAGTACGGTGCAGCTTTCGACGGAACCCGCGATGCGCGGGCGCGTCATGGCGATCTTTCTTGCCGTTGCGCTCGGGGGCACCCCCCTCGGCGCACCGTTAGTCGGCTGGGTCTCGGACACATTCGGCCCACGCTGGGGGCTAGGCATCGGCGCAGCATCAGGCTTTGCCGCCGCAGGTGTCGGGCTGTACTACCTTGCCAAGTGCCGTTATCTGCGTGCCGGCATTCATGCAGTTCAGGAAGTTCCAAAGAAGCCGGCATGAACGTCTTCGGCATTCAAGAAGAAAAGCGATCCCCAAGACATCCGCGCCCCGGCTCTGAGGCTGGTTGTGGACGGGAACCGCTTCCGACGCATTTGAGTGATTTTCTCCCTGCGCTAAACTGGACACTCCTGCCGCTGTGTCTCTCTTGACATTGCCGCCGCTGAAGTGATACAATAACGCCGTGGCGGCTCAGAGGGCATCCCAGGCAAAGTCTCACGCAACGTCAGGAACGGTGTCCGAGTTGGTCGAAGGAGCACGATTGGAAATCGTGTAATGGGGACCTCTCCATTCGTGGGTTCGAATCCCACCCGTTCCGCTCTCCTTGTCTGCCATCTGTTGTCTTGGTTTGTTTCGGAAGCAAGAAAGCCGCCATGCCTACTCCCGCCACGATCTCCCAGCTCGCCACGATCGCGACCAAGCGCCTCGGCGGCAACCTGCGCCTGCTGGCCCTCTACGGCTCGGCGGCAGACCGCCCGCTCGAAGCCCACGATTTAGATTTTTTTCTGGTCGTAGACGCCGTCGAGAACTGCGTCACCCATGCCACCCGCGACTGCCGCGACTTGTTCCCCTCCGTGCAGTTCTTTGTGCTGTCCGCCGACGAGTATGCCGTCCTGCCGGGCTTCTTTCGGTTTCAGCTCGCGTTTGCAAAGTGCCTGTCCGGAGAGCTGGCCCTGCCGGTTCCAACTCGTGAAGACGCGATTGACTCCATCACGCATGGGTACACCGACACGCTGCGGACAATCCGGCAGCAGCTCAAGCGCCGCGACTGGGCGATCGGCGACGATTGGGCACGTCAAGTTTGGTGGAATCTGAAAAGCTTTAAATACGCCACGCTGGACTTGTGCTGGCTGCTCCGGCGCGAGCGGCCTACCGACATCGGCCGGGCGGCGCTGATTTTGGAAGCGGAGGGCCTATCCGCCGCTGCGCGGGCGCTGACCGAGTGGCCGGCGGATCTGGAGACCTTAGCAGTACGCTTGAAGCGCGACCCGATCTCCTGGGTGCTGCACTGGGAGCCGCGCTTGTCTGCCGCGTATTCCGAAGTCCGGCCCTACCTTCGCGGAAAATAATCTCCCGGAAAATCATTTATGCCCAAATTGCTGTTTTCCACGCCGGCCCGGCGGCCGCGCTGGCTGAAGGCTGCGCTTTTAACACTGGCTCTGCCCCTCTGCGCGGTTGGCTTGTTTTGCCTCCTGACCGCCTACAAAATCTATGCCAGCAACGAAGCGGAAAAGCGTCTGCCTGCCGCGCCCGCGCCGCATCCGGGGCAGCGGCTCCTCGTGTTCGCGCCCCATCCCGATGATGAAACGCTAGGGGCGGCAGGACTGATGCGTCAAGCGCGGCTCCGAAACGACGATGTCCGGGTGGTAATCATCACAAATGGCGACGGTTTTCGCATCAGCGCGGCATCGGAGTTTCACGAGCTGACTGTTTCGCCCAAAGACTTTGTTCGTTACGGCTACCTGCGGCAGGGCGAGGCCCGAACCGCGCTCGGCGTTCTCGGCATCCCTGCCGACCACATCCACTTTCTCGGCTACCCGGACCGCGGCTTAATGCCGATGTGGATCAACCACTGGGCATCCACTGCCCCGGTCGCCTCCGCCTACACACTCGAAAACCATTCGCCCTACACCGACGCCGCAACTCCAAGCACCCCGTACTGCGGCGCGGCGCTTCTTGGCGACATCAAGCGGCAGATGCTGGCCGACCAGCCGACCGATATTTATGTCACGCACCCAAACGACGATCACCCGGACCATGCCGCCGCATCCGTCTTTGTCCGTACCGCGCTTGAGCAGCTTCGTGCGTCCGGCGTCCCCTGGGCGCAGGCCGCCCATCTGCACTATTACCTGGTACATCGGGGCGACTGGCCGACCCCGCAGGGCCTGCACGAGAACGCCGCGCTGCTGCCGCCCGGCCCGATGGCATCATTAGACACGCACTGGACCGCGCTGCCGCTCTCGCTGCGCGATACCCAAAAGAAATACACCGCGATCAAGCGTTATCAGAGCCAGGTGGAAGCTTCCAGCCGGTTCCTGTTCTCGTTCGCCCGCCGCAATGAGCTGTTCGGCACACTCGGCCCGGACAACGCCGCGCCCGGCCTTGCACAGGTGCCGGATGGCCGCTTCCGCATGGATGGCGATGCAGAAGACTGGGCCGGTCAAACGCCTGTCGCTTTGGACCCCAACGGGGACAGCGTCATGCGGGCGTTTCAAGCGTCCGGCGACATTGTGCGCCTCTTCGCCTGCCGCGACAGCCGCTTCGTGTATGTCCGCATGGACCTGAACCGGGAATTGTCCCCGCAAGTGGCCTATACGTTTACCCTCCGCTCGATAACCGCGAGCGCCATTCAGCCTGCCGCCTCCCTTGTCACAATTCAGCCCGGCCCTGCTGGCCGCGCTTTGCCGCTGCCCGGTGTTTCCGGCGGCACTTACGCTTGGCGCGGCTCGCTGCTGGAAGCCGCGCTGCCCCTGTCTGCGCTCTCCCTCAGCCGTCCTGTTCCCGGCGAAACGCTGTATGTCATGGGCCAGACCCGCTTCGCCAATGTTGAGATAGACCGCACCGGCTTCCGTGCGATCAGTGTTGGAGGAAATGCTGGAGCGCAGAAGACGGCGCGGAGGTAGAGGTCCCCCCAGCCCCCAATAATGGGGAGCAAGAGTAGGAACCAGAGCAAAGAGCGCAGCAAGCAGCGCCCCTATAGAGTTTTCTTTCCATGCTCCCCCATTATTGGGGGCTGGGGGGACTCCTACTTCACCGACACGCTCTTCGCGACATTCCCCTGTGCATCCCGGATACGCACCGTCAGCGGCCCAAGCGCGGGGGACACAAACAAGCTGAACGGATGACCTGTCCGATGGACACCGCCTCTCGCCGCGATTTCCAAAGTCGGATCCAGGCTGTATGTCGAAATCGCCGCGCTTAAACTGCCGACATAGCCCGTCGGCAGATGGTTTCCAATCACTTCATACCGAAACGGCGGGGTGTCACCGAAGCGGGACAAGAAGTACGGATCGCTGACGGCGGCCCGAAACGCTTCCAGCGCCGGGGAGCCGTCAGGCAGAGAATAATCGTTGAGCTGACGCCCTGCCCGCGCCGTCGCCAGATTGTTGCGCGGGAACCAGCAGAACATCTTCAAGCGCGGGAACCGAATTTTGATGGCGTCCAGCAGGTCAAAGATGCGGGCTGAAGCAAAGCCATCGGCATCCCGGCCTTCCACGCGGCTGCGCCGGGAAACACCGCACTCCGAGAGGCATAGCGGCTTGCGGGCGGCGTACTTCGCATAAAACGGCGCGATAAACGAAGCCGGGCCATCCAGATAAGCCGGGCGGCTCAGATTGTCGTCGTTAAAGCGCACCAGATACAAGCTGATGCCGACCCAGTCCACCACGTCATCGCCGGGATAATACTTGTCCAGATTGTACGTCGGCACCGCCCCCGGCGCCCACACCAGCGCGACATTGGACGCATAGCGGTTCACCACCAAATGTACCAGCCGAAACGCTCGCCGGTAGGCCAGCGGATCATGCCCCCATGGGGTCCAGTTGCCGTTCATCTCCCCGCCAAACCGCAGAAAGACAGGGCAGCCGCAGGAGGCCGCGTCTTTTGCCCATTGATTAAGATACTCATCATCCTGCACTGCGTAGATGTCTCGCGGCTCCCAGGCAATCTGAATCGCCCGTCCCGCCTGTGCCTGCTTCTGTGCCCATTCCATGGGAAACGGTGCGCCGTAAGGACTGTAATCATAGCACAGCGCCAGCGGCTTGCCGATGCGCCGCCCAAAGCGGTCGGCATCGTCGCCGTCCGCGTAGTCATCTAACGCCCCCAGATAACATCCTGCCGCCGGCTCCAGTTTCGCCAGTCTCTGCCCGGTGATCGGCACGGGAGCCGTCACCGCCAGCGCAACATCGGTTCGGATCCGCTCCGCCCGCCGCTCCTCGATTTCCGCCGCCTGCGGGTCGCCTGTGCGCCGCCGTATGACCGCTTCCTGCTGATACGCTGCCGCCGCCGCTTCATACTGATGCGCCCGCTCGTGCGCTTCCCCGTAAGCGCGGGCCTCAGCAGCCGTGCGGAAGTGGGGAACAGATTGGGCGTGGAGGGGAAGAGAAAGAGCGAGGAGGAAGAGGAAGACCCCCACCCCCGGCAGTTCCTGCCGCCCCCTCCCCCGCAAGCGGGAGAGGGGCAAGATAAAGAAATAAGAAGCTGACACTCTCGTTCCTATTCTTCATCCCTCTCCCACGCAGTGGGGGCAGGGGGCGGCAGGAACTGCCGGGGGTGGGGGCTGTTTCCCATCTGCTCCCGCATCTCCGCCGCATCCGAGACCGGTGCAAAGCAAACCGTTCCCACGCACACCGTCGCATACGCCAGCCCGTCTTTGTTTAACGGCAGCCCGCGCTTCCCGGCGTCGTCCGGCGTCAGCGTTTCCACTGTCTTCGCCGGCGCGACAAAGTTCCACGCCGCCGACTGCAATTCCCGCGTCCGCACATCGCTTCGCCAGTCACCGACAATCGTGATATGCAGGCCCGGCGCGGTCGCCGCCTCAACCGCTCGTGCATATCCTGACGAGAAGTAGCCGTAGTCCGCGTATTTGTCCGCAAACAGCTTCAGCGCCCGCACCGCCGCCTGCTTATACTTGGCGTCTTCCGTGAACCCAGACAGCCGTACAAGCGCCAAAGCAGCCTCTGCGTTCTCGCCGATGTCTTTCTTAGGCCGCGCTAAGTCACCGATTGCCTTTGGATCAGGAGCAATGTCAAAGAACCCGCCTTCGAACTTGTCTTCCAAAAATCCGCCATCAAATTCTGGGATTTCCAAAACATAAGCGGCGGCATCATTTGCCATAATTCGATAGTAGCTGTTGCCCGTTACTTCGTACAAGTCTAAAGCGGCAGAGATGCAGCTAACTTGGTCGTTTAACAGGCCGACACTGCCCTGTCGTTCGCCGTCATTAGAGTAATGATGGAAGTGCAGGGGGACTAACAATCCACCGCCACGCCAGCCTAAGCCGCTTTCAAGGAACGTATAGGCTTTACAGGCCGCCTCTAAAATCTCCGGCTCACCTGTGATCCTGTACCGGGCGACCAGCGCAGACACCATGAGCGCGTTCCAGTTGGTGTAGACGGTGCGGTCAATGAACGGCGTCGGCAACGTAGCGCGGACTTGGAGCGGCTGGCCGTAGTAGGCTTCTTCGGCGTCGGCGTCCTGACTGCCGGCGAACGCGCCGGTTTCGGGGTCACGCATGTCGGTCAGCAGCCAGTTGTGGGCTGTCTTGACGACTTCTAAGTAGTAGGGATCGCCTAAGACTTCAGACGCAAGGCAGTAAACCGACGTTAATTTGGCGTTGTCTTCCAGCATCTTTTCGAAGTGCGGGACGCTCCAGTCGCGGGTGGTGCTGTACCGGAAAAAGCCGCCGGCAAACTGGTCGTACATGCCGCCGTCCGCCATGCCGTGCAGGGTCTTCTCGGCGATCTCGCGTTGTGCCGGATCCTGGGTCCGGGCGTATTCTTCCAGCACCAGACGCAGGGCGTCGGGGTGGGGGAACTTGGGCTGGCTGCCGAAGCCGCCGTAAACGGGGTCAAACTGCCCGGCGATGGACTTCAGGACGTTTGCGGTTGTGTTCGGGTCCAGCTCCGACGGCGTCAGCGCCTCTGATTTGGCCCGCTGCTCGCGCATTTCGGCGGTCTGCTCGGCAATTTGGTCTTTTTGCGTGGCGTAGACGTTCGCCATGTAGTCCAAGAGGCCGACCATGCGGGACGGGTCTACATAGGTTTCGCCGTAAAGCGTGTCTCCGTCGGGGGTCAAAAACGCCGTGGTCGGCCAGCCGCCCATGTTGTAGCGGGCATTGATGTCTGGGCGACGGTCATTGTCGACTTTGATCGGGATAAAGTTCTTTGCGATGCGCTCCTGCACGGCGGGGTCGCTGTAAGTGCCGGTATGGACCGGGTCGCCAGGGATGCCGGTGTCCATGACATGACACCAGTGGCACCAGACCGCGCCGATGTCCAGCAAAATGGGTTTGTCGGCGGCTTTGGCTTCAGCAAAGGCATCTTCGCCCCATTCGCGCCAGGAAATACTGCTGTGATTGCTCATGCTGGAAGTGTACCCGGAAATGTCAGGCCGGAAATGTCAGGGTTGCTCGGCACATAGCATCTTGACAGTCTGGCAGCACTTTGTTACAATAATTCATGCTCCCTAATCAGATTCTCATTCACCACGTTTTTGCATTCGTCGGCCTTCTCGCCCTTGCCGGGCTGACTGTTTGGGCTGTGCCTGCTGCGGCGGACCCGCCCACTGGGTATCGCCTGGACTGGAGCGATGAGTTCAATGGGACAATCGGCTCGCCGCCGGATAAAGCGCACTGGTCCTATGACACCGGTGCCAATGGCTGGGGCAACAATGAGCTGCAAAACTATGTTAGCGATGCCGAACACGCGCACATTGTCCTGGACCCGGCGGCGACAGACGGCAAGGCGCTTCAGATTTTGGTGACTTACAATGGACAGGGCTTGACGCACGGCAACTTCAAATCGGCACGCCTGCTGTCTCGTGATAAAGTTTCGGTTCAGTACGGCTACATTGAAGCCCGCATTCACCTGCCGTCGGGGCAGGGCCTCTGGCCCGCGTTTTGGATGCTCGGCGCGGACCTCGGAGCGCCGGGCGTTGGCTGGCCCCAATGCGGCGAGATAGACATCATGGAAAACAAAGGCAGCCATCCGGCGATCAATGGCTCAAGCCTGCATGGACCTGGGTATTCGGGGGGAAACCCGCTGACCGCCGAGTATTCACTCCCTGGCGGGCGGCTGTTCAAAGACGGCTACCACACATTCGGGGTGTTGTGGGCAGCAAACTCGGTGACGTTCTCCGTAGATGGCAACGTATTTGAGACCCGGACGCCGGCGGATATTCCCGGCAAGACATGGGTCTTTAACCATCCCTTCTTTTTTCTAATGAACGTCGCCGTCGGCGGCAACTTCGGCGGCAATCCTGACGCGACCACCGTTTTTCCGCAGAAGATGCTCGTGGATTACATTCGAGTCTATAAACCTCTCTAATTCCGAGCGAGGCCTCTTGACAAATCCTGAAGGTTTGACGTATACTATGGCCTGCGTTACAGAGAAGTTGCGCCGAAGTAGCTCAGTTGGCCAGAGCGGCTGTTTTGTAAACAGCGGGTCACGGGTTCGAATCCTGTCTTCGGCTGTTACTTTTTGGTGGTTACTTTCCCGTAACAAATACCCCGCAGCAAAAACAAAACAAGGGTCGGTGTCCGAGTGGTTAAAGGAGGCGGTCTGTAAAATCGTCGGCGCAAGCCTACACAAGTTCGAAACTTGTCCGGCCCAT
>CAXSZN010000004.1:72688-94780 GCA_964241935.1 uncultured Armatimonadales bacterium | reverse complement strand
GGTTCCATGCTCTTATTGTCGGAACAACACAAGCCTTTCTATACAGTCTCTAAGCTAAGGCAAGTGACTCAAGTCACTCGCTAGAAGGTACTCGGAAGTACCACCTGTCCAGGGGACAGAAGAAGTTAAAATAGAAAAGCCAAATGAGAGAGCATCTTTATCCTCTCTTCTGTCCCCCGGACAGGTGGCGCTCCCAACGCCTTTCAGCGAGGAAGTTCACTTCCTCGTTCCTGCATGGCGCTCGCTTCTGTGTCACAGAAGTCAATTAAAAGCGGCGACGCGGCTTCGATTTTGATGGCGTGGGGCGTTTCTCCTGCCCGTTCTTTTCCTCACCTGCCGTGCTGCTGTCGTAGACTTTAGCGCGGGCGCGGGAAATACTTGGCCCCTGATTAGGAGCCAGTTTTTCGGCCCACGGGCTGCCCGGCTTGCGGCGGACAAAGGCCCGCGCTTTTTCAGCGCGGACTTTGTCGCCGAGGCCGGCATACGCCTGAGCCAGCAGAAAATGCGCTTCGCCGGACCGGTCCCAGGACCGCGACAGCAACGAGTCAAAAGGCCGCAGCGCAGCCACCGCTTCAGACCAGGCGCGGGCCTGCACTCGTTCGCGCCCGATGTCCAGACGTGCCGCGTTCATACGGTCCACGCCGAGCAGGAACGGCACCATCACAAGGAGCAGAGTACCCCATTGCAGCAGGAACCGGAGCAGGGGCGGCAGCGGATGATGGACAAGGATGTACGGGATCAGGAATGTCAGCGCCAGCAGCAGAACAAACGAGACCCCGCTGTACAGCAGGCTCAGGCGGGCCAGCCGCCGGTCGGCGTCGGCATTGATCACAAACGCGCGGGGCGCGGGCCTTTTGGGGACCGGGTTTTGCGGAGGGGAGGGCATAGATCGTCTTATTCCATCTTAACTCGAAAATACAAACCGACATTGCACAAAACTTGCTTTGACACACAAACTTTGAAACACAAGCTTTGAAACACAAAAGCCCCGGAACGAGCGATCAGCAGAGTGATCGGCACAGGCCGGGGCGAAAAAGGACGCGGCGCTCCACTTCAGCAGTATCGCGCTTCACTGAAGCTTCGCTTAAACAGCAGCGGGTTCAGCGGCCTGCGGCAGCGACATCACCTGCGCGGCCTGTGGTCCTTTGTCTCCCTGCTCGATCTCAAAGATGACATTCTCGCCTTCTGCAAGGCTTTTGTACCCTTCTTTTTGGATCGCTGAAAAATGAACAAATAAATCTTTGCGGCCGGCGACCTCGATAAAGCCATAGCCTTTCGAGTCGCTGAACCATTTTACCTTGCCGTTGACTTTCCCGTTTAACATGGTCGTGCCTTCTTGCCTCCTAGAATGTTCTGCCGGTGAATGTTCTGTCTGCGGAAGTGCTATCAGACAAGCCAGGGAATCTCCCAAAGCTTCCCGATTATAACATGACTGCCCGCAAGAAGTCAAGAAAACAAAAAGTCAGCAAAATTAAGTCAGCAAAACTGTTCCGTAAGAAGAGGGAACGGCGGCCCCGATTTCCGCGTATTTCTTATTCTTCCTAACAGCTAAACGGGCTTGCCATCCTGGTCTTCCCAGGCGTCTTCGTACAGCAGGCACCGGACCGTGCGGCCATTCTCTAAGACTGTGTTGGCGGGAACGACTTCCGGGCACGGGGCGAAGCGCTTCGGGCAGCGGGGCGCAAAGGGGCAGCCGGGCGGGATAGCGGTCAGGCTCGGCGGCTGGCCCGGCAGCGACGGCAAGGGCTGACCGGTGGAAGCTCGACGCCAGTCCGGCAGCGATGCCAGCAGCGACTGGGTGTACGGGTGCTTGGGGGACGTGAACAAGTCGGCGGACGACGCATACTCGACAATCTGCCCGGCATACATGACCGCGACATCGTCGCAGCGCTCGCGCACGACGCCTAAATCGTGCGTGATCAGCACAATCGCCGTGCCAAGCTCGGCTTTCAGCTCGTCCATTAAGTCTAAAATTTGGGCCTGCACCGTCACGTCCAAAGCCGTTGTCGGCTCATCGGCCAGCAGCAGGGCCGGGCGGCAGGAGAACGCAATCGCGATCATCACGCGCTGGCGCATCCCGCCCGACAGCTCATGCGGATACTGCCGCATCCGGCGCTCGGGCAACGACACACGCACCCGCGTCAGCCAGTCCAGCGCCTGTGTTCGCGCCTCGCGGGGCGAGACTTTCTGGTGCGCCGAGATCGTTTCCGCAATCTGGTCACCGACGGTCAGGGTCGGGTTCAGCGCCGTCATCGGGTCCTGGAACACCATCGCGATCCGTGCCCCGCGCACCCCGCGCATCTGCTTCTCCGACAGCGAAAGTAAATCTGCGCCGTCAAAGAAAATCTGCCCGCCCGTGATCCGGCCCGGCGACGCAATCAGCCGCAGGATGGACAGCGCCGTGACACTTTTGCCCGACCCCGACTCCCCGACAATTCCCAGCGTCTCGCCCCGCTTCACCCCCAGCGAGACCCCGCGCACCGCCCGCGCGACCGGCCCGCGCCCTTCGCGCCCAAACGCCGTTTCCAAGTTCTCAATTTGCAGCAAGTTTTCAGACATGATAATTTCTGGCATAGGTTCCTTTTGTAGCGTCTACATCCGCTCCGGGGCTTGGATGCCAAGCAGGGCGAGGCCATTGGATAAGCCGACGGCGACAGACGCGACTAAGCGCAGGCGGGCGGCACGAAGCTCCGGCGTGGCGGCGTCCAGGACAGGCAAATCGTGGTAGAAGCGCGTGAAAACGCGGGCCAGGTCATAGGTCCATTCCGCGACCACGGCGGGCAGGTAACGCTCCCCGGCCTCACGGACCGCCTGCGGCAGCTTGGCAAGCTGCTTGATGACTTCTTGTTCCTGCGGCGCGGTCAGCAGGCAGGCATCGGCGATCTCTGTCAATTCTCCCGCTTTTCGCAGGAGCGACCGGCAGCGGGCATGGGTGTACTGGATATACGGTGCGCTGTTGCCGTCAAACGAGAGCATCACGTCCCAGTCAAACCGAATGTCCCGGTTTGTTCCCTGATACAAATCGTTGTAGATGACCGCGCCGACGCCAATGATCTGTCCTAAAGCATCCTGTTCTTCGGCTGTCAGGTCTGTCCTGCCCTCGCCGATCTTTTCGGAAACAGTCGCACGGGCGCGGCTGATCGCCTCGTCCAGCACTTCGTCTAAAAAGATCGCGGTGCCTTTTCGCATGGAAAAACGCTGGCCGGACGCATCCGTCACTGCGCCGAACGAGACATGGACGGACCGGTCGGCAATCTCCGGGTGTCCCATCCGGCGGACCGTCTCAAAAACCTGCTGGAAGTGCAGCTTTTGTTCCTGCCCGACCACATAAACATTGCGGTCCGGCGCGTATTCCGCCCAGCGGTACAAGCAGGTGGCGATGTCCCGCGTCTGGTACAGCGTCACCCCATCCCGCTTGCGGATCAAGAATGACGGCAGCGTGTCGGCAAACGAGACTGAGATCGCCCCATCCGGCTCCGTCTGCGCGACTTCTTTTTCTAAGGCTTCCCGCACGACCTCCGGCAGCATCGGCTCATAGAAACTTTCCCCATGCTCCGTGTCGAACACGACCCCAAGACGGGCGTATGTCCGGGCGAACTCCGTCAGCGTCAGGTCAATCAAAGTGCGCCAAGTCGCACGGGCCTCCGGGTCGCCTTCTTCCAGCTTCTTGAACCACTCACGGGCGAGGTCGCGCAAGGCCGGATCCGCTTCCGCCGCCGCGTGGAACTTTGAATAGATCTGGACCAGCGCTTCAATCGGATCGGTTTCCATTTCAGCAGGCCAGCCCCAGAGTGCTTTAGCGGCCAGCAGGGAGCCGAACTGTGTTCCCCAGTCACCCAAATGGTTGTCGGCAATGACTGAGTAGCCGAGCGCTTTAAAGATCAGCCGCAGCGAATGACCGATCACGGTCGAGCGCAGATGGCCGACATGCATCTTCCGGGCGATATTCGGCGATGAGAATTCCAGAATGACGTTCTGCCCGGCCCCTCGGTCATCCGTCCCGTAGCGGCTGCCGCCCACCGTCACTTCGTCCAGGACTGCCCGCGCCAGCCGCTCGGGGCCAGCCTGGAAATTGACAAACGGCCCCGCCGCGTCCACCCGGCCAACCAGCCCGTCCGGCTGTACACGAGTCGCCTCCGCCAGACGTGCCGCAAACGCTGCCGGATTTCCTGCGCCGAGGTCCCGCGCCGCCTGGAATGCCGGAAACGCCAGATCCGCCGGAATGTTCGGCTTCGGCTCAGTCAGCACCGGCGCAATGCCGTCCAGCAGCCCGGTTCCAGCGAGCAGTTCTTCACATTCTTCATACAATCTGTCAAAAGCATACTTCATACCAGTCTTGTTCCTACCCGCGCCAGCAGCGCTTTTGGGTTCTCGTACAGCGCCTGGTCTGCTTCGGCTGCCGTCAGCCCTGCGCCGAGCGCCACGGTGCGGGCAAAGGCTTCGGTGTGCAGGTCACCGGGCGAGTGCGTGTCGGAGTTGATTAAAAACTTTGCGCCTGCCGCTCGGCCCAGCACGACCGTGTTGCCGTTGCCTAAACAGTGACCGCGGCGGGACGTGATTTCTAAAAAGACGCCGTTTGCGGCGGCAAGCGCGGCTTCGGCTTCGGTCAAAAGTCCGGGGTGGCCGAGAACGTCTACATCCGGACATTCGACGCTGGCCCGGTTGGTTCCCGGCGGCACAGGTTCCACTAATGTCTCGCCGTGAATGACCACAATCTTTGCCCCGGCCCGCTTGGCCCGCGCCGCGAGAGCCGCAATCGAGCGCGGCGGGCAGTGGGTCAGCTCGACGCCAGGCAGCACCCGAAATCTCCATTCTTCCCAGGCCAGCTCGCAGTCGCGGGTAACTTTTTCCACGAGTTCTTCAATGTTGGACGCTGACGCATGATCGGTAATCGCCATCGCCGAGTAGCCGCTGACCTGCGCCCGGCGGATCAGCTCCATCGGCAGCAGCGCCCCGTCAGAGAAAAACGAGTGGGTGTGAAAATCGTACAATGGCATGAAATAAGTCCTTGTGTCACACTTTATGTCACAGTGTCACATCTAATGTCACAGACGTTTGTCAGGCTGTGTCAGACCGCAGCCAGTCAATGAGGCCGTCAAACAAACTCAAAGCATCCACCGAGTTTAAGGCAGGAGCCGCGATCTTGTTTTTGATGCTTTGCATGTTCGCTTCGACACTTTCCGCTTCTACCGGGTGAACCATACCGGGAGCAAGGCAAGACAAAGCGCTGAAATAGCGCGGCAAGACTTGGATCAGCCTCAGATGAGACTCAAAGTTTCGCCGCGTCCGGGTTTGATCCGCTTCTTTGCGCCGCCTGAGTTCAGTTTCATCCGTGAATAAGTAGACATAGCAGTCTGGAAATCCAAGCGTGCCGGCTTCAATCCGTGGCCTGAAGAACTTGGACAACGCCTCTAAATTCTGCCAATCCACGAAGCCGTAAGCCCAGTTATACCACAGCGGCTGGAACACATCGCCGTCGAGAATAGCAGGCTGATTTGCCGACTGCTTCTGCGCGATCTCCCAGCGTGCCGCCTGGCACTCCAAATACCAAGTCGGCAATGCCTCTGCAGGACGGGCAAACAGCGCGTTGACTTCTGGAACAATGCAGACGCTCATTTGTTCGGCAAGCGCCGCACACGTTGTCGTTTTGCCTACTGCGCTTGGACCTTCCAGGCAGATAATCATAACCAGTCTCTTTATGTCACAGTGTCACACTCTTTATGTCACAGGCGGAGGCGGGCCAGCAGCGCGTCTTTGTCTGTCGGCACGGCAGGCAGCTCCGGCCAAGCGTTGAGACCGTCGCCGCTAAACCGGGGCAGCAAGTGCAGATGAAAATGCGGCACCGACTGCCCGGCGTCCGCGCCGCTGGCATGGAGCAGGTTTACACCCGTCGCATTCAAAGACAGTTTGTAATGCCCAGCTAAGTGCTGCGCGGTGACAATCAGCTCCTGCAAAAGCTCTTCGGGCAAAACAAACAAGTCTGCAAAGTGCGCCTTCGGCGCGATTACCGTGTGCCCGTAAGCGTTCAGCTCCAGCGGCAAAAAGCAGAGCACACTCTCCGTCTCATGCACCACCCAGCGCGGAACGCGCCCTGCCGCAAGGTCACAGATGACGCAGTCGCTCGTCTGGCTCATCTTGGCACGACATGGGCCTTGACCCATTCTGTAAACTCTTCGCGCTCCATCTTGCTGCCTGCCACGGAGAAGACAACACGCTCCTGCTCATCCACATCAGCGGCAAACTCATGCCCGTTCAGCAGCAGAAAGGTTTCCATTGCTGCATGGCCGACGCGCTTGTTGGCATCTGCAAATGCATGGTTCTTGATAAGCGAAAACCCAAGCGCGGCGGCTTTTTCTGTGAGGGTCGGGTACAGGTCATCGCCGCCGAAAGTCATCTGCGGCTGTGCGACGGCAGACTCAACTGCACCTGCATCACGCACTGCACCTGCATCACGCACTCCGGGCATCCCACCCTTGTCCGCCAATGCGCGTTCCTGGAGGCGATATACTTGCTCCAAAGTTACATGGCGTATCACGCCAGCCGCCGATACAGTTCAGAGTTTTTTTGAAAGACGTACTCCATTGCCTCATCGAAATCCATATTGCCGCCTTGCTCCTCCGCAGGCTGCCACCCTGCGAACAAGCGGCGAGCCGCGATTTCCTGCATCGGCAGACTTAAGCGTTCCGCTTCTTCGGCAAGCAGCGCCGCCTGCTCATCCGTCAATTCTAAAGTCAACGTGGTCATGGTTTTTGCTCCTGTGAAATGATCTCAGTCAAACAAGCTGGAAACGCTCATGTCCTGGTTGACGCGGTGGATGGCCTCGCCGAACATGGAGGCGACGGACAACTGGGTGATCTTCGGGCGCTCGCGGTCGGCGGACAAGGGAATGCTGTCGGTGATGACGACTTCGGCAATCGCCGGGTGGTCGTTCAGGCGGTCTACCGCATCTTTGGTCAGGACGCCGTGGGTGGCGGCGATGTAGATTTCAGGATTGCAGCCGTGGTCTACCAGCGTCTTGACGCACTCAATAATCGAGCCGCCGGTCGTAATCATGTCTTCCAAAATGATCGGCGTCTTGCCGCGCACATCGCCGGCCAGGTCGGTGATCTCGGTATGGCCGTGGGCTTCGTGGAACTTGTAGCCAACGGCCAGCGGGGCGTTCAACTGGCGCACTAATTTACGCGCCTGCTTGACCCGGCCTTCATCGGGCGAGACAATCACGACGTTTTCTAAGCCCTTGTGCTGGAAATAGTCGGCGAACATGCCCCGCGCGGTCAGATGGTCCAGCGGGATATTGAAAAAGCCTTGAATGGCGTCGGCGTGCAGGTCCATCGTGATAATGCGGTCTGCGCCCGCTGCGGTCAGCACGTCCGCAATCAGCTTCGCCGTGATCGCCTCGCGGGGCCGGTCTTTTTTCTCCTGCCGGGCGTAGCCGAAGTACGGCAGCACGGCGGTGATTCGGTCCGCGCTTGCCCGGCGCATGGCGTCAATGAGGATCAAAAGCTCGACCAAGTTGGTGTCCACCGGCGGGCAGGTCGGCTGGATAATAAACGCATCCGCGCCGCGCACGCTTTCCTCGTACTGAACATAGGTCTCGCCGTCCGAGAAGCGCGTAATCCGCACATCGCCGAGCGGCAGATGCAGCCAGTCGGCGATTTCCTGCCCCAGCTTGGGGTTCCCGGTCCCCGCAAACAGCTTGATTTCCGTTTTTTCCCGCATTGCCGCTCCCCTATCCCCGCCGCTGCCCGGCAGTATCCACCCGATGTCTGAAGACCCGATGTTTAAAGAATTGTTAAGAATTTGCTTTAGAATTGCGTGAAGATTATACCGGGGTAAAGGGCGGGTTGGCAAGGGGAAGCGGAACCCCTCCCGCTCGTTCCTCGCTCCCTCCCCTGTTAGGGAAGGGCAATCAAGAGCAAGACCAATAACGGGAGGGGTTGCGTTCTCCACCCTATATTCTCTAGCCCTTCCCTAACAGGGGAGGGAGCGAGGAACGAGCGGGAGGGGTTCTTCTCCGGGTATAATCCTCTCATCATGCGCCAATTCGACACCGCCCACGACCCGCCCGAAGCCATCCACGCTGCCCTGACCGCCCGCGACCACGCCAAGAACGCCCAGATTGAAGCCGTTGTCCGGGGCATCTTGGACGACGTGAAAGCACGCGGCGACGCCGCCGTTCTCGACTACACCCGCCGCTTCGACTGGCCGGAAGCGACAACCGAGGCGCTTGCGCTGACTCAGCCGCAGATGGCCGCACAGTTTGAGGGCAGCCCGGAAAAAGCAGGGCCGGTTTCAGAGACGGATTGGGACATCTTAAGCGGCGCAATGGCTAACATCTTAGAGTTCCACAAGGCCGAACTGGGGCATTTGCAGTCGTGGATGCGAACATCTACCTGCGGCCCGGCACGGGTCATGGGCCAGCTCTTGCAGCCCGTTAAGCGAGCAGGCGTATATGTTCCTGGCGGCAAAGCTGCCTACCCCAGCACGGTGCTGATGGCGGCAATTCCGGCGTTTGTCGCAGGCGTTGAAGAGATTGTCATCTGTACGCCACCCGATAATCAAGGCGACATTCTACCACTGCTCGGCCTTGCGGCTTCGCGCTGGGCAGGACACTTGTTCAAGATTGGCGGGGCGCAGGCGATTGCGGCGATGGCTTATGGGACCGAGACCGTGCCCAAATGCGACGTGATTGTCGGGCCGGGCAATCAGTATGTCAACATCGCCAAAAAGCTGGTCTACGGCGAGTGCGCGATTGACATGCTGGCGGGGCCGTCGGAAGTCGCCATCATTGCCGACGAGCACGCGAAGCCCGCACTGGTCGCCGCCGACATTCTGGCCCAAACCGAGCATGGACACGACAACCGAGGGGTCCTGTTTAGCCATTCTTTGGAAATGTTGGAATGCTGTAAAATTGAACTGTCGCAGCAGCGGGCAGCTTTGTCACGCAAAGAGATACTCGACGCGACGGCGCTCAATCTGATTTTTGTCAAAACAAACTCGCTGGAAGAGTCGCTGGCGCTCTCTAACATCTTCGCTCCGGAGCATCTGGAGCTGATGGTGCGCGAGCCATTAGCGGCACTGCCGCTGGTCAAAAACGCCGGGGCGGTGCTGCTGGGCGAGCACACGTCGGCGTCCATCGGTGACTACTGGGCGGGGCCGTCCCACACGCTGCCGACCGCAGGTGCGGCCCGGTTCTCGTCGCCGCTTTCGGTCAACACGTTCCTGAAGCGCACCAGCGTTGTCTACTACTCGCAGCAGGCCGCCGCAGACGCGGCGGAAGAAGTCGCCCGGTTCGCTGAAGCGGAAGGCTTTGACGGCCACGCGGCGGCGGCAAGACTGAGAGGCCCCCACCCCCAGCCCCTCCCCCGCGACGGGAGAGGGGAGCCGGATTTAGGAGAGGCGACCGCCGCTGACGAACAGCTCGGAACCCCTCTCCCGCTTGCGGGGGAGGGGTCGGTACGCAGTACCGGGGGTGGGGGCCAATCCAAATGATCTACGCTACCCCCGACGCCCAAACCCGGCGACCCGGCATTGACGCCGTTATTTTTGACATGGACGGCGTGCTGCTGGACATCACGCAAAGTATCCGGGTCGTCAACTGCCTGGCCGTCCCCTACTTCCTGCGGACCGTTTTAGGCTGGCCTGCGCCCGACGACCTCTTGACCTCTGCCGACATTGAGCTGTTTAAGAACGCCGGCGGCTTCAACGACGACTTAGACCTGACCTATGCCCTGGTGCTGTTTTATGTCGCCAAGGGCCGGGAGCATCCAAGCGCGGCCCCGGAAACGCTGAACGTCTTCCAGCCGAACTTGAACCGCTTTGCCGCCCGCGTCAAAGAACGCGGCGGCGGCATCAAGGCCGCCGAAGCCATTATGTTCGAGCATCTGACCCGCGATGATCTGCTGGCCGTCGAGACCGATTACCGCAAGCATCTGATCAAGCAGGTCTTTTTGGAAATGTTCGCCGGCGAGCATTGCCCGCGTATCTACGGCTTCGCGCCGACTCTCTACACCGGCCCCGGCTATATCAACCGGGACAAGCCGCTGCTGGATTCAGCCAAGCTGCCGGCAGACAAAATGCTCGGCATTCAGACCGGGCGCACTTTGGAAGAAGCCCGGTTCGGGTTAGAAATGTGCGGCCTTTTAGACCGTATTCCCGCCGCTCATATCGTCACGGCCAGCGACGGCTTCAAGAAGCCCCATCCCGGCGGCCTCTCGGCACTGGCACAGCGCATGGGCTTCACAAACGGCGTTTATCTCGGCGACACCTGGGATGACCTGCGGACAGTCCAGCGCTTCAACAACGCCCCCGCCGGAGACGCCCGCTTTCTGTCCATTCAAGTGCTTTCCGGCCCGGCAGGCGCGGCCAACGAGCGCCTGTTCCGCACCTCCGGCGCAGACGTCATCGCCGCCGACGTCAACGAAGCGCTGGACTGGGTGAACGGGTCAGCGTCCCCCCAGCCCCCAATAATGGGGGAACATGAGAAGAACTTGGAGAGGCCTTTCTTCTTCCCTTCCGGTTCCCCCATTATTGGAGGCTAGGGGGACGCTGGACAAACCGCCGCCCGTTTGGTACAATACGGCTAACTATGACACAAAAGATAGATGCAGGATGACACACACACGCGAAGCGGCGCTGACGCGGCGGACTTCGGAGACGGAGATCACGCTTTCGGTGGCGCTCGACGGCGACGGGGGCAGCGAGATTGTGACGGGTGTCGGGTTCTTTGACCATATGCTGACCCATATCGCCCGGCATGGCCTCCTGCATCTCAGCGTTCAGGCGACCGGCGACCTGCACATTGACGACCATCATACGGTGGAAGACATCGGCATCGCGCTGGGGCAGGCGCTCCGGGAGGCGATTGGCGACAAGGCCGGGATTGCCCGCTACGGCTTCTCGAATGTGCCGATGGACGAAGCGTTAGTGGCCTGCGCGTTAGACTGGAGCGGGCGCGGATTATTAGTCCATGACTTCCAGTTCCCGTCGCCGAAAATCGGCACGTTCGACACAGAATTAGCAGCAGAGTTCTTTCGGGCTGTCGCCGCGAATGCCGGTCTGACCCTGCATTTCGAGCAGCGGCGTGGGACAAACTCGCATCACATCGCCGAAGCTGCGTTCAAGGCATTCGGGCGGGCGTTAGACATGGCGAAGCGGCTCGACAGCCGGGTCGGCGGCATTCCCAGCACCAAAGGCGTTCTGTGAGTTTACTTCTATGATTTCTGCCATTACTTTTCCGCGCACCTTTGCTGCCGATCTTTCGTATCGAATTGGCACGGTCTTGTTTAGTTTAGTCGGTGTGATCGGCTTCGGCATTGCCGGCAGCCGTCATCAAACCCAGTCACTTTTCGCACTGGCCCTGCCGTTTTTGCTTTTTTTCGTCGTTCTGCTGCTGACATGGACATTTCAGCTCACGGTGGACGACACGGGCCTGCACCAGCGTTCGATTTTTGGTCGCCGGGACGCTTCCTGGGACGAGGTGCGCCGTCTGGACCAGAGCCGGGCGTACTCCATCCACGGCGCGACCGACCACGAGCTTGTCTGGATGTCGCTGGTCTCTACGACGGCCCAGGAAGCGATTGCCGAGGAAGCCATTCGGCAAGCCAACCTGCGGCTGTCCACCAAGAAAGCGGAATATCCCTTGAAGCGGCAGTGGGTGAAATGAATTGACATGAAAGTCGCGATTATTGATTTTGGCATGGGCAACCTGCGGAGTGTCGAAAAAGCCTTCCATAAAGCGGGCATGGACGGCGCGTTTATCACCGACGATCCGGCTGAAGTGGCAAGCGCCGACAAAGCCGTGCTGCCCGGCGACGGCACTTTTGACCAGACCATGCACTCGCTCCGGCGCTCAGGCACGGACACCATCGTGCAGGAGTTTACGGCGTCGGGCCGCCCGTTTCTCGGCATCTGCGTCGGGATGCAGGTGCTTCTGACGGCAAGCGAGGAAGGCGAGCCGGGCGTACTCGGCTTAAATATCGTACCGGGCCAGGTCCGGCGTTTTCCCGCAAATGCGAGCATCAAAGTCCCACAAATCGGCTGGAACACGCTGGACTTTGCCCCAAGCTCTCCGCTCGGTGAGGGCCTGCCGGGCGCGTCTCCAATGGCTTACTTTCTGAACTCGTACTACTGTGTTCCTGATGACCCCGCCGATGCCGCCGCGACAACCGAGTACGGCCTGCCGTTCTGCTCCGCTTTGCACCGGGGAAATGTCTGGGCCACGCAGTTCCATCCCGAGAAATCCGGCCCCGTCGGTCTGGCAATTTTGCATAATTTCGCCCGGCTTTAGGAGAACATAATGAATGAGATCGCGGAGTTGGCTCTGCTCATTCCTATCAGCGCCATTGTTCTGGGAATCGGCAGCGGCATCATCCAAAGCATTCTGAAGTCGCAGGAGCGGCGGATGGAGCTGCGCCTGAAAGCCCAAAAAGGGCAGGGCGGCGACGTGACCAAACAATTGGAAGCTCTGCGGGCTGAGATTGCCGCGTTGCGGGACACGACCACGCAGTACGACCTGACCAACGACCAAATCGTGCAGCATTTGGAAGAACGCCTCAGCCGGATCGAAAGCCGCACGGCTGCACGGTCTCTGCCATTGAACGAACAAGACCCGGTTCAGCGGATCGGCACACGCTGAACCGGGACCGCTGCAACTTTTCGGGTGCGGAAGTGTCCTATCAATAACAGCCTCGGCTCAATAACAGCCTCGGCTCAATAACAGCCTCGGCTCAATAACAGCCTCGGCTCAATAGCAGCCTCGGCAAGGAGCACAACCCAATGCACATGCTGAACGATCTTCTACAATTTGTCGGTTATTTTGGCGGGTTCAGCGCGGTCATTCTCGCCATCAGCAAGGCCAGGATTGACCGAATGAAAGCGGAACGGCAGACCTGGCAGACGCCGGCGGCGGCAACCGATCCCGCGCTTTTGGAGGAACTCAAAGCCATGCGGCGGCAGATGAGTGAGATGCAGAACACGGGCCATCAATTCGACATTTCCTTCGACGCGGCTCTGGAACGTCTGGAAAGCCGCGTCAGCCGCATCGAAACCAAGTCTGCCGCCGTCAGCACGGCACCCCAAACAGACACGCTGAATACGCTTCGAAACGGACAAGGACTGTGACACAAGCCCGCTACAATGACGGCTCGCAGCACCCACCGCGCCTGCGGGTCCAGCACTCGCTTTGGTCTCTCATTGGACTTCCCATGAACGCCGCCGAAGAGTGGACGCTGGCGGAGAAGCTCACGCGGGTCAAAGACGCTGGGTTTGAAGCCGTGGAATGCTGGCTGGATGAAAGCGACGAGCAGCGGCACGCCGACGCCCTCCACGCCGCCGGCCTGCGGCTTGTTTTAGGCCATCACCCGCACACGCTGGAAGATGTCCGCCGGACAGTGGAACAAGCCAAACGCCTCCGCGCTGACTTCGTCTTCGCCCAGCCGCTCACGCCGTATACGCCCCTGCCCGATGCCGTGCGCTTTCTGCGCGAAGCGTCGGCCATGGCCGACGCACACAGGCTGCCCTTCTTTGTCGAGACCCACCGGGGCAATCTTCCCGAAAGCCTCAATCAAGCCTTAGCGCTGATCGAGCGGATGCCCGAAGTGCGCTTCACGGGGGACTTGTCCCATTTTGTCCTGGTCGGCGAGTTCTACGGCTGGCCCGAAGAACAGGCATTGGAGCGCCTGGACCCGGTCTTGTCTCGCGTGTCTCACCTGCACGGGCGCATCTCCAGCGGCGAGCAGGTGCAGGTGGATGCCGGCGACGGCACCGAGGAGACCGCCCAGTTTTTCGTGCGTTTGTGGGCAAGGGCGATGTCTCACTGGCGCAAAGACGCCGGCCCCGGCGACGTGTTCCCCTTCGCCTCCGAGCTTGGCCCGCCCCGCTACGCCCAAACCCTGCCCGACGGCACCGAGTTCAGCGACCGCTGGCAGCAAAGCCTGGTGATGAAGCGGCTGGCCGAGCAGGCATGGGATTTGTCGGCCCCATGAGCTTGGAATACAGCTACGAGCGCGGAAATCATTCCGCCTTCCGCACCGGCGAGTACGTTTTCCACCAGCTTATCCCGTACATCGGCAACAAGCGCAAGCTGCTGGGTCTCATCAATCAGGCTATTGCTAAAACTGGTGTCTCGCCGGCCGCCACGTTCCTGGACTTATTTGCGGGCAGCGGCGTCGTGTCGCGTATGGCGAAAAAGCAGGGCTTCCGTGTCATTGCAAATGACTGGGAGCCGTATGCTCATGCCATTAACCAGTGCTACATCGCCTGCAACTCTGCCCCGCCGTTCGCGCACTTCGGCGGCTACGAGAACGCGATTGCCAAGCTGAACGCTGTCGCGCCGGTAGAAGATTGGGTGACAAAGCACCTATGCCCTGCCGATGACGATCACTACGACATTCAGCGGGAGCGTATGTTTTATACGCACGCAAACGGGGTGCTCATCGATGCCATGCGTTTGCAGCTTGAACAGTGGCAGGCAGGCGACCTCTTGTCTGATCTTGAAACATCCTGCCTGCTGGCCCCCATGCTTTACCAAGCCTGCTATACCAGCAACACCAGCGGCGTCTTCAAAGGCTTCCACAACGGCTGGGGCGGCCGGACCAAAACCGCGCTGTACCGAATACTGTCTCAGTTCCAGCTCAAGCCCGCCATCTTTCACGACAACGGGCAAGAGAACTTGGTCCTAAAGATGGACGCAGCCAGACTGGCCCAAAACTTGCGAGACAGCGGCGAAACGGTAGACATCGCCTACCTCGACCCGCCGTACAACCAGCACCCTTACGGCAGCAATTACCATGTCCTGAACACAATCACACTTTGGGACAGTCCGCCGCTGTCCGAGCAGATTGAAGGGCGCGACAAAGCCGCCATCCGCGAAGACTGGCGCACCGAGCGCCGCAGCCCCTATAATCACGCTGCCTCCGCTACCGACGCTTATAGCGCACTCCTGCAATTACTGGACGCCCGCTATATTCTCACCAGTTACAGCACCGACGGCACAATTCCATTGAGTGATCTTGTCGAAGCATGTATAAAACGTGGGCAAACCGACTTCGTGTTACAACAATACAAGCGCTACCGGGTCAGCACCCAGCGGTTTTCGCATAAACCTGTGAATGTTGAGTTCGTCTTGACTGTGGACACTCAAAAAAGTCACATAGGGCCAAGTGCCGAAGCCATCTGTGACCATCTTCTGTGTGCCGAGCAATCGGCGCTTAACCAGCACACTGCACAAGCCATTCCTCGATAGCATTTTGCATTCTTTTATTCCACTCCGGCGTTTCTTGCCCTGCTCCTCGTACAAAGTTTTGCGCCATCGAAGCGCAATAAAACGCCAGCACCGGCTCTTGCCCAGAAGGCAAGCCCCACAGACGCTTTAGCTCGTCTACATAGAATTGCCCTGCCACTCCAACATCGGAAACCACGCCTACCGCCGTCAGCGCCAGCCAGTAGAGCGGGTCACCGTAGCAGACACAGTCGAAGTCAATCAGTCCTTGCAGTTCTCCGTTCTGGACAATGACGTTCTTAACCGTGATGTCGTCCAGAAAGCAGACCGGAGGCACTTGCCTGAAGTAGGCTGCATAGCGCGACGCTTGAACCGGCACTTCTTCCGAGAAGACAAGCTCCTGCCAGGAAGAATACGGTCCTCGTTCGCCGATGCCGGCATAGCCGTATCCCGTGCCCAGCGGCAGCGTCATGACGCGGCGCTGATAATCAACAATCTGCTCCGCCAGCCGTGTCATCTGCGCGGGTGTCATGCCAGCAAGCTCATATCCTAAATCGCGTCCAGGAATTTTGTCAAGAAGGAGATATGCAAACGGAAAGCGGGTTTTGGACAGGTCCGAAGCTAGAACATGAGGAACGGGCAGCCCCAATCCGGCAAGCGAAGCAATGTTACGCTCCGTCGCGGCAAACACCGAAGTGTCGGCATTCATGCGAACGATGCCGCTGCCCTCCGGCAGCACTGCTTCATAGGTCACACTGTTATGACCAAACGGCTGGAGGGCTGCGGCACGAGGCTGTATACCTAATGCGTCCACAATCAGCGCCGTCACTTGAGCCTCGTTCATGGTGTTATTCCAAAAAAATGGCCCCAGCGTACAGTACGCTGGGGCCGTCTTTGCGTTCGCGTTTAGCGGCGGCGCAGGAAGGCGGGGATGTCTACGTCGTTGTCCACAGACTGGCGCTGGGGAGCCGGCTCCGGGGCGGGCTGCGTGGCGGTTGCGGCAGGGCTGCCGGCGCTGCTGCCTTCGCGGGTTCCGGCGGCAATTGCAGTGCGGGCGGGAACTGCCGGACGCTGCTGGTCGAAGCCGGTCGCCAGCACGGTGATCCGCACTTCGTCTTTCATGTTCGGGTCCTGAACGATGCCGAAGATGATGTTGGCGTCCTCGGCGTCGGTAGCCTGCTGGATCAGCTCGGTGGCTTCGTGGACTTCGGCGAGGGTCATGTCCGGGCCGCCGGTAATGTTGATCAGCGCGGCGCGTGCGCCCTCAATGCTGGTTTCCAAAAGCGGCGACGCGATGGCGGCCTGGGCGGCGTCCACGGCACGGTGATCGCCGGACGCAACCCCGATGCCCATCAGCGCGGTTCCGGCGTTCAGCATGATCGCACGGACATCGGCGAAGTCCACGTTGATGATGCCGGGGATGGTGATAATGTCCGAGATGCCCTGGACGCCCTGCCGCAGAACGTCGTCGGCCTCTTTGAACGCTTCCACGAGCGTCGCCCGCTTCTCCACAACGCCGAGCAGGCGGTCATTCGGGATAATAATGACCGTGTCCACTTTGTCTTTTAAATTATCTACGCCTTCGTCGGCCAGGCGCGAGCGGCGCGGGCCTTCAAATTTAAATGGCTTGGTCACCACGGCAACTGTCAGAATTCCCAAATCTTTGGCGATCTCGGCGATGACCGGCGCGGAGCCGGTGCCGGTGCCGCCGCCCATGCCAGCGGTGATGAAGACCATGTCCGCGCCTTCCAGCGATTTTTTGATGTCGCTTTTAGACTCTTCAGCGGCATTGCGGCCCACTTCCGGGTTGCCGCCCGCGCCGAGGCCGCGCGTCAGGTTCTCCCCAAGCTGCAGCTTGTAGTCGGCGGCGGAGATGTCCAGCACCTGAATGTCGGTGTTCATGGCAATGAACTCGACCCCGGTGAGGCCGGCATCAATCATGCGGTTGACGGCGTTTGTGCCGCCGCCGCCGCAGCCGATGACTTTGATCTTGGCAAACGGCGTCAAATCTTCGCGATAGGCAACTGCCATGGTGAAATCGTCTCCCTTGAAATCGTACCAAAAACTTGGTTTAAGATTTGTTTTTATAAGTGCAATTGCTTATGATACCGCAAATTGAACGCAAGTGCAAGTTTGACCTCCCAGCACAGCCGTAGGAGGTTATGGTATACGCTCACTCCAGGGCATGATCTGTTCATAAGCCTGATGCACTTCCTTTTCCGCTTGTTCCGCTGCACGAAACTCAGCCGCCGCTTTTTCTTGCTCTTCGAGGTTTGTCGCGGCACTGAAATCGTTAATTGCTGTCATCTTGCGCTGGAGAGCGCCAGCAACCCGATCCCAAGCGGCTCGGCGAGACGGGTTTTTTGCCGATATGAGAAACAACGGCGGTTCCGGCTGAGGGCTACGGTCATTCCAAGTATCTTCCAGGTTTTGCAGTTTTAGCGCATTATCATACGCATCTGCAACACCTTCAATGTAAACTGGAAGGTAGAGCCAGCCGTGCCGCAGTGTTGCCTCATCCACGAGCAGAGTGACCTGAAGACCAAGCAATTTAGCCTGAGCCTGAAGCCAGTCATAAACTTCTTGGTAGCTTTGGCCGATTTTCTGATAGCTGTCAGCAGTCAGTGTTGTAGACATCGTAATACCCTCTAAGAAAAAACATCATTTGCCAGCTTGATGACAAACGCGGCGTCCTTGAGCGATAATTTCAACTTCGCTTCTTCGACATTCGCCTGACCAACATAATCAGCGATGATACGCAGCTCATAACACGCTTCAAGGCGCAGCTTGATGTCTTTGCGAGCATCTTCTGAGATAATTGTACCGGATAAACGCCGGATCAAGTCTGGTGTCGCCTCATGGCTCCAAGCTTCGCGGTCAGCCGGCGGGGTCATTTTGTAGTAAAGCAGTATTGCCGTCACCGCCTGATATACGGCGTAGTAAGCCCGGCTGGCGCTGGACCGTGCTTCCCCATCTTTTGCCAGAAGCTGCGCCGCCGCCAGTGAACCCTGAGCCATTTTCCACCATTTTTCCCAAGCGTCCATGCGTTTTTCTTACTATACCCGAAGAAAGCAATACCTGAAGAAAGCAATTTGCCTAGCTGCCGATAGCGCGGGACATGATGCGGGAAAAGAAGCGGTGGAACTTGCCGAGAAGTGAGTTTTCCGGCAGGGGGCGGCTCTGGTGATGGTGGCGAGCGCCGTACTGAACCAGACCAATGGCAGTCGCATAGATGGGGGAGCGCAGCTCATTGGAGATGCCGTGGATGTCGCGGGGGCTGCCGATCCGGGTCGGCATTCCGGTAACCTCGCGGCATAGTTCAGCGGAACCGAGAAGCTGGGAGCCGCCGCCGGACAGCACAATGCCCGCCGGCAGCGAGTTGTAGTACCCGGACTTTAAGATCTCCTGGCGGACCATCAGAAACAGCTCGTGCATTCGCGGCTCGACGATCTCGGCCAGGATGCGCCGGGGCAGAAGGCGCGGCTCGTCGCTGCCTAAACTCAGGACTTCAAAGAGGGCATCAGGGTCCATCCTCTCGGCAGTCGCCGCCGCCTGCTCGCGCTTGACCCGCTCGGACTCGTCAAACGAGGCGCGGAGGCCGACGGAGATATCGTGGGTGACATGGTTGCCGCCGACGGGGATGGCCGAAGAGTAGTAGATGTCCCCGTCTACGAAGATCGCAATATCGGTGGTCCCGCCGCCGATGTCGGCGATGCAGACGCCCAAATTCTTCTCGTCCTGAAGCAGCACCGACTCTGCCGTTGCGATGGGTTCCAATACTGTGGCTTCAATGGTCAGGCCGGCTTTGTGGACACATTTGGCGACGTTTTGCAGGAACGTCACGGCCCCGGTGACAATATGCGTCTCGACTTCCAGCCGTGTGCCGGACATGCCGACCGGGTAGCGGATGCCGTTCTGGCCGTCAATGGAGTACGAGCGCGGGATGGCATGGATAATCTCGCGGTCGGGCGGCAGCACGATGACCCGGCTCTGGTCCTGCACCCGCTCGACATCGTCCTGCGTGATTTCCCGGTTGGCGTGGGTGATGGCGATGACGCCGCGCGAGTTCAGCGACGCCACATGCTCGCCGGTGACGCCGACAATGACCCGGTGGATCTCGTAGCCGGACATGGCCCGTGCCTTGTCCACGCTGTCAATAATCGCCTGCGCCGCGCTGTCAATATCAATGACAACGCCTTTGCGAATGCCGTTAGACAGACTATTGCCGACCCCCACAATGCTGATGCGGCCCGGCTCTTCAATTTCCGCGACAACGGTGCAAACCTTTGTCGTCCCAATGTCCAGCCCGACGACGCAGTCCCTCGCCACCTCCTATGCTCCCCTCATCCCACCTCTGAGTTTTGCGCCAAAAGACCTCACCCCGGAACTCACGTTCCAACCCTCTCCTTCAGCAAGGGGAGGGTCAGCGCTTGCGCTGGGGTGAGGTGCGTTCTTTTCGCTAAGACTGTGCCTGCCGCTTGTGCTGAATTTCGCGGCCTTCCATCCAGTGCCGCCGGATAATAGACAAGTTGACAAAGATGCGCCCGCCGAGCGCGACTACCGCCGCCAGGCCCAGCGGCTGGCCCAGCATCTCACCCAGATAGGCAAGAAATGCCGCCAGCAGCGTGTTTGTCAAAAACCCGGAAATAAACACGTCGCTCTTGAACTTGCCTTCGGTGCCCGCCCGGATGCCGCCAATCAGCGAGTCCAAACCGGCCAGCGCCGCCAGCGACAGGTACTGCCCATACTGCGCCGGCAGCGTCGCGCCCGAAAGATAGACCAGGCCGAAGCCAAGCGCTCCCGCCAGCAGTGCAAACCAGGCCATGATTACCCTCCTGAGTTCTTATCTGCACTGGCCGTCTGCTGGCTCACAGGCCGGGCATACTTCGGATCGATCCCGCCCGCATAGGCAGGAATGGTCAGCGGCTTTGCGGCCTTTTCGACCTTGAGCATGGCGGGATCAAAGGCTTTAATCTGTGTCGCGACGCCGCCCGGCAGATTGATTGCGGTCAGCAGCGTTTTTGGCTCGCCAATCGCCTTGATGACATACGGCGGCGTTTGCGGCGTGTTGTTGATAAAGATCGTCGGCCCCGCGCATCGAATCGGGCTGACAGCGACAAGCCGCTGATCGTTGACTGAAATCGCTTCCGCCCCGGCGGACTTCAGCTCATTGACGACCTGACCGATGTCTGTATCGTGAATGATGTTGCCAGGCGGCATTCCAGGGGGCGCGTCTTTCGGATAAGGCAGCTTGCTGTCGTCCATCGTCACGACGACGCCCGGCCCTTTGACATCCGTGAGTCCTGCCAAGAACTGCGCGTTTGCGTAGTCTTTAGACAGCAGCTTAAGACGAGCCGTCTCCGACGGTCCCGAGACAGCAAGCTGCGTGTTGTCCTTTTGAAGCTGAGCGACCCGGCGCTGAAGGTCGGCGTTCGCCCGGATCAGCACTTCGCTGCCCTGCATCTGGGCAAGCGCGTCATTGTGCACCTTGACGGTCTGCGTTCGAACTGAAAGCCCCAGCATGGCGCCCAAGATGCCGCACAGCAGAAACAGCGTCAGCCACCAGGCGCGGCGGTCCTGCGGCGGCACGTTATCTGTCTGAGGCACGGCACCAATCGGCTCCGGCTGCAAGTTGATGTCTCGGTTTATGTTCAGCGCCATGCGTTCGGCCTTAATGGTCGCCACGGGTTGAAACCCGAGGCTCGGAAGTGCCCAGTGTCGTGGCGACACAAGAGCGGATGTCTCCGCTCTTGTGTCTTCCATCCCCTGGACGGTGGGAACTTGAAAGCCTCGGGTTTCAACCCGTGGCTAATTGCTTGTGCTGCTTTGTACGCTTCCTGCGGCGTCATTCGCGGCGGCACGGGGACGCCAGACGGGCTGCTGCGGGCAGCTTACATCAATATACGCCGCCCGGCGGGAAAGCGCTCCGCCATAGGCCGACAGCGCGGCATCGGCCAGCTCGATTTTCCACGGCAGTGCTTCGGACTGCCCCAGGCGAATCTGCGGCATATCCTTTCTATTTAAGCACAAATTCAGGTTTTGGTCAACTGCTATTTTTGCGCCGCTGAGGTGCGGGTCCGTCCGGGCCAGCGCCAGCAGATGATACGCCTCCGGCAGCCACTTCGCTTCCAGCGGCCGGCCCAGCACAACAGCATGCGGCAGTGCGGCTTCGGCGGCGTCAATCACCGGCAGATGCGCCGGCGAACTGTCTAGCTGCCGGTACGGGATACCCTTATGGTCCAGCAGCCAGAACTGCCGCAAGCCACTTTGAGTGGCCGCAAGAACGGCGTAAGGCTGACGCTCGGCGACTGTCAGCACCAGCAGGTTCGGCGGGCGCACCGATCGCTCGGCATGGTCAATGACCGGGTCCGCCGCCAGGCGCTTGGTCAGCGGCTGGCGCAGCATCCAGAGCAGATTGGTGTGGTTCGGCACCTGCGCTTCTTCAAACACCTGCTGCGGCGTCAGTGTCTGCGCCCCATCCACACGCACTTTCGTCACGCGCAAACCCGGCGCAAAAGCCAGTGCGGCGAGGTCGCCCAGTGCGAGAAAGACCGCGAGAACTTGCAGCGTCCGGTTCCAGTTTCGCCGCCGTCGGTTGTTCTGCCTCCGGCGCTGATGCTTGGCGGTTTGATGCGCCTGGACTTCGGTGACCTGAAGATGTGTGCGTTTGTGCATAAGATCATTCCAAAGAATTTCGCAAAGACCATCAGCAATTCTCGCCGCGAATGCCCCGCCGTGAACGGCAGGTCTAAGGGCCTGCGGCCAACCGCACGGTGTGCGGAAGATAAAGACAAGATAAAGACCGGAATGTCACGATTCCTCGCCCGCAGGGCGGTTGGCGTCCGCGCCCCCAGACCTGCCGTTCACGGCGG
>CAXSZN010000004.1:0-72588 GCA_964241935.1 uncultured Armatimonadales bacterium | reverse complement strand
GACGTTCACGGCGGGACGTTCACGGCGGGACGTTCACGGCGGGACGTTCACGGCGGGACGTTCACGGCGAGAGTTTTGGGCTTCACTCCAGCGCCAGCCCAATCAGCTTATCCAAAAGCTGCGAAAACGTGTACCCGGCCGCGTCCGCCGAGCGCGGCAGCAGGCTTGTCGGCGTCATGCCGGGAATGGTGTTGATCTCCAGCGTGTAAATCTCGTTTTGAGCCGTCACGATCATGTCCGTGCGCGACATGCCCCGGCAGCCGAGTGTTTGGTGGCACAGCTTGGCGATGCGCCGCGCTTCGACGGCCACGTCGTCCGGGATGCGGGCCGGCACAATCTCGTCGGTCTCGCCTGCCGTGTATTTGGCTTTGTAATCATAAAAGCCGCCGTTTGGGACAATCTCGACAACCGGCAGGATTTCCAAAGTGCTGTTGCCTAAAATCGGCACTGTGATTTCAGTCCCCGTGATGAACTGCTCGACCAGCACCGTGTCGTCATACTCAAAGGCTGTCGTTAATGCGGCTTCCATCTCGCTCTGCTCGCGCACAACCGTCATGCCGATGGTAGACCCCTGGGCGTTTGGCTTAATAATCAGCGGAAATGGCAGTGACTCTGAAGGCATCTTCTCACCGCGCCTCAGCGTCCTGTCTTCCGGGACGCGAACGCCGACTGTTTTCAAAACGCGCTTTGCCATGGCTTTGTCCATCGCGAGAGCGCTTGCCAGAACGCCGCTGCCGGTGTAGCGGGTGCCCAGGACTTCCAGCATTCCCTGCACCGTGCCGTCCTCGCCGCCTCGCCCGTGCAGAGCGATAAACACGACGTCGGGCTTTTCCGACGCCAGCGGCAGCTGCGGCAGCGTGGTAATCTCCGCCTCGCCGTCTGCGGCTTGGAGCAGAGCCAGAGGCTGCGTGACGCCCGCCGGCAGCTTTTTCTGCCCGGACGCCGTATCCAGTGCGTAAACCGTGTATTTCTCCGGGTCAAGCGCGTTTAAAATCTGCCGCCCGGTAGACAGCGAAACTTCCCGCTCGGCGCTGGTGCCGCCCATCAGGACGGCGACTCTTATCCTGGTCATAACGCCAGCAGTCCTTCCCCCGCTGAACGGATGTCTCCTGCGCCCAAAGTCAGCAGCAAGTCTCCCGGACGGACAATCTCGGCGAGGCGGCCCGGCAACGCGGCTTTATCGCCGACATAAGTGACATGGTCCGCGCCCCGGCGGTCGGCGGTCAGCGCGGCCAATCCTGCGCCGGTGACACCGGCCATCGGCTGTTCGCGGGCGAGAAAGATGTCGGTCAGGACAACATGGTCAGCGTCAACAAAGCTTTCGGCAAATTCGGTCTTGAAGTCGCGTGTCCGAGACGGCAGATGCGGCTGAAACACAGCCACAATCCGGCGGCCCCTATATGCACGGCGGGCGGCGGCAAGTGTCGCTTTGATCTCGGTCGGATGATGCGCGTAATCGTCAATCACCAGCACGTCCGACGCGGTTGTCCCGAGGCGCTCAAAGCGGCGTCCGGTGCCGGTGAACCCAGCCAGCCCAGCCGCGATTTGGGCAAACGACACGCCGAGCGTCAGGCCGACGGCAACGGCTGCCAGCGAGTTTGTGACCGTGTGCAGGCCCGGCACTGCGAGATGGACCCGGCCCAGCGGCTTGCCGTGCCAGAACGCTGTGTAGCTCGGAGTTGCGCTGTCTGCATCAATCTCCTGAGCCGTCAGTGTGGCATTTCCGCCCTCAGCCGCATAAGTCACGATCCCCGGCATGGATGGGGAGCCGCGCATCTCTTCCAGCACCGCCTGAATGTTCGGGTCGGGACCGTGGACAATCGCCGTGCCCGAGACTTGGGACAGGAACTTGCGAAACGAGCGCAGGACATTGGCGAGGTCACCGTAGTAGTCTAAGTGGTCGGCTTCGATATTGGTCACGACGGCGATCTGCGGGTCCAAATCTAAAAAAGAGTCATAGGCTTCGCAGGCTTCCGCTACAAACACATCGCTGCTGCCAAGCCGGGCATTGCCGCCGTAAGCGGGCAAGTCACCGCCAATCAGCACGGTCGGGTCTAGGCCGCCCGCTTCCAGCACCAGCGCGGTCATGCCGGTCGTCGTTGTCTTGCCGTGCGTCCCTGTCACTGCGACCGAGCGCGGATAGCGGGCCATCAGCCGGCCCAGCATCTCAGCCCGAGAAACCACGGGAATGCCGCGCTCCCGCGCCGCCGCCATTTCCGGGTTGTCTTTCCTGACGGCGGCTGATGCAACCACAAGCGTCGCGCCGTTGAGATTGGCCGCTTGATGCCCAGCGTCTGCCCGAATGCCGGACTCGCGCCGCAGCGCCGCCAGCGTCGGCGACTCCCGCAAATCCGATCCCGTCACAGCCGTGCCCTGCCGGGCCAGCACCCGCGCCAGCCCGCTCATCCCCGCCCCGCCAATTCCAATAAAATGGACACACTCGCTCACGACATCACGCTCCCTAAAAGTTTTGTACGTCGTCGTACATTGGTAATTGTACCCGAACCCACCCCGCCGCAAGTGACGACCCTCCCGAAACGGGAAGGTGAAGAGTTTCAAACAAGTCTAAGGGGGCAGCATTTCTAAGGCGGCTGCATTCGTCCTCTGGGACATTGCTCCATACCTTCCCGTTTCGGGAGGGTCGCCGCTTGCGGCGGGGTGGGTTCCCGCCAGCCCCAAAAGTGCTTTTGCCAGGTCCACCGCCGCGTTCGGCGTCGCCAGTGTCAATGCGGCCTCGCCCATCGCCGTTAAACGTACCGGGTCCACCAGCAATGAACGCATCTCCGAAAGCAGACGCGGCCCGGACAGCTCGGAGCTTGGCAGGATCATCGCCGCCCCGGCGTCTGCCGAACGCCGAGCGTTGCGGGTCTGCTCATCGCCGCCGGTCGGGACCAGCGGGATAAACAGCGCCGGCTTGCCCAGAGCCGCCGCTTCCGTGACTGTCCCTGCCCCGCTGCGTCCGACAATCAAATTACAAAGCGCGAAGATGTCCGCAATCTCATTTCCGACAAACGGGACGACCCAGCAGCGCCGCTGCAAGCTCAAGGGCAGATTAGCTCGAACAGACGCGGAACGCTCGCCGTCAGAGCGCCCACACTGATGGATGACACGGCAGCTTTGCAGCAGCTCCGGCAGGACAGATTCGATTACAGCGTTGATGCTCTTTGCCCCAAGCGCCCCGCCGGTCACATAAACGGTCGGCAGATGGTCCTCAGCAGGGTCAAAGCCGAAGCGCTCCACAGCGTGTTTCTTGTCGCCGCCGAAGATGGCCTGACGCGCCGGGTTCCCCGTGACAAATGTTTTAGAACGCAAGCCAGGCGACAATTCTGACGCCGCACCCTCAAATGTCAGCGCGATGCGCGAAGCAAACCGGGCGGCAATTTTGTTTGCCAGTCCAATCTGCACCGTTTGCTCGTGAATAAGAACCGGCCGTCGCAGCAGCCCGGCGGCAATAACCGGCGGCACGGACACATAGCCGCCGGTTGCCAGCACCACGTCCGGCGCAAACCGCCGGACTTCCCCGATGGCCTGCCCGATTCCAATGGGAACTCGCAGGGCATCCGATAGATTTTGGAGCGTCAGCAGCCCGCGCACTGTCGCCGCCCGCCGCAGCTTGCCGCTTTGAACGCCTTTGAACGGAATGCCTGCCGCTTCCACCAGCCCCTGCTCGACGCCGTGCCGGCTGCCGACATACTGAAACTTTGGCGTCCAATCCGCTCCTGCTGCCAGCGCCTGCACCGCCTGAATGACTGCCAGCGCCGGGCTGACATGCCCGCCGGTCCCGCCCCCCGTCACCAGGATTTTGATGGTTCGCATCAATCTTTAAATGCGCCTTTATCGTAGCGCGAGCGGTCCGGGCGCGAACGGTCTAAGCGCCGCAGGGACGAGGATGGGCGCGAAGCAACGGCTGGCGCAGCGGTCGCCCGATCCCAGCGCCGGTTCCAGTCGTCTTCGTTCGGCGGGGTCACATCTTTCTGCGGACCTTCCGGGCCGTCAGGATGGCTGGAGATATTCAGCAGAATGCCGATGCCCAGCAGCATCAAGACCAGCGACGAGCCGCCATACGAGATAAACGGCAATGGAACACCCGTGTCGGGAATGGACGCCGTTGCAACCGCCATGTTGATCAGCGCCTGCACACTGATCAGCGAGGTGATGCCTGCCGCCAGCAAAGCGCCGAACGGGTCCCGCGTACTGTATGCAATCGTCAGCCCTCGCGCGGCGACGCAGACAAACAGCAGCACCAGGGCGAGCGTCCCAATCAGCCCCCATTCTTCGGCAATCACCGGGAAAATAAAGTCCGTGCGCGGCTCCGGGATAAACAGCTTTTCCCGGCCTTCGCCGAGGCCCAGTCCGGTCACGCCGCCGGACCCCAGCGCAATCAGCGCGTGCCAGACTTGATACCCCGTGTGATACTGGTCCGCTTTCGGGTTCAGGAACGCTGTAATGCGCCGCGCCCGGTACGGCTCCAAAGCCACAAAGACGGCGATCAATGCCGCCGCCGAGCCGAATATGCCCCAAATATGGGCCGGACGCGCCCCGGCCAGGAACAGCATGATTAGCCCAGTGATCGCCAGAACCATCGCCGTGCCGAGATCGGGTTCTTTGGCGATCAGCGCCGCCAGCAGGCCGATCATCAGGAGCGGCGGCACCAGCCCTTCTTTGGGCCGCGTCTTGATTCTCAAATTCCCTGCCAGCACCCGTGCCAGATACAGCACCAGGGCCAGCTTCGCGAACTCCGACGGCTGCACCCGAACACCGCCGTGCCCGATCCAGCGCCTCGCCCCGTTGACCGAGATGCCGACATGCGGGATCAAAACCGCCAGCAGGGCAAAGATCGCCAGCGACAGGCCGATCACGGCAAACTTCTTCCAGTGCCAGTACGGGATGCGCGTGGCTGCCCAAAGCGAAATCAGCCCGCCGACAGCCCATTCCATCTGCGCTTTGACAAAGTGGAACGAGTCCCCGTGCAGCTTTTCAATCGCCAGGGCATACGACGCATCGTACACCGAGACAATGCCGATGCCGAGCAGGAGAAACGTCAGCCACAGCAGCAGCCTGTCCATCGGCTGCCGGTACGACGCCGCCAGCGCCGCCTGCGCTTTGGTAGACTGGGACTGCGAGGCGTATGAAAGTCCAGCGTTAGAAATCGGTGGTTTGGTCATGCTCATAATTGGTTGTTAAGCTCAAGCGGTCCGTTAAGAGCCACGGGTTGGAAACCCGAGGCTCGGAAGTGCTCAGTGTCGCAGCGACACGGGATTAGCACACGCGGGTTTTGTTCTTTGTCGCGGGTTTTGTTCTTTGTCTTGTGTCGCCTCGGCACTGGGCACTTTCCAGCCTCGGGTTTCCAACCCGTGGCTCTTATCCTGCCTGCATTCTCTGCATCCCTCGCACCGCCGCCTTGAACTGGTCGCCCCGGTCCTCAAAATCCTTAAACATATCAAACGAGGCACATGCAGGAGCCAGCAGCACCGTGTCGCCCGGCTGCGCCAGCCTCGCGGCCGTCGCCACGGCGTCCCCCAGCGTCCCGGCCCGGTGAACTTGGTTGTAGCCCGCCGTCCGTGCCGCGTCTTCAATCTGTGGGGCCGAGCGCCCCATCAGCACCAGCGCTTTGACGTTGTTTTGGACAACGGCGTCGGCCAAAGTCGCCACGTCGCCGCCCTTGAAGACGCCGCCCGCGATGACGACTTTCGGCTCCGGCAGGGCTTGGAGCGACTTTTCAAATGCGTCGGCATTCGTACACATGGAGTTATTGACGTATTTGACCCCGCCAATCGTTTCCACATATTCCAGCCGATGTACGACCCCCGTAAACGTCGTCGCCACTTGCCGGATAGCTTCAAGCCCCACATGAAACGCGCCTGGCTCTACCCCGGTGTCGAAAACTTCGCTGTAACCCTGGTTCATGCACACTTCCAAAGCCGTTGCCATTCCAGCAGCAACCATGATGTTTTCTTGGTTGTGCACACCTGGCAACTTGATCTCTGAGACTTCAATTAGTAGATTATTCACATATTCATTGTCAAAGGCGACCGGTGAATAGTCAAACAGGATATTGTCGGTATCGCTATCAATGATATACCTATCAGGCGGCATTGCAGAGACTTCCCAGAGGAAGGACGGCACATTTCGCACATGCTCCGCAAACTCAGGCACATAAACAGTTCGGTACGGTATGACTGCCGCGTCCTCTTCCGTTTGGTTCTCGAAGATGCGCCATTTGGCGGCGACGTATTCTTCCCAGGTCTGACGGTCGCCGTGGTCGGGCGAAATATTTAGGAGCGCGGCGACTTTCGGGCGGAACGTGGAAATCCACTCCAATTGGAACGACGAAATCTCGGCGACAATGGCGGCGTCGGGCGGGGCGTCATAGGCCGCTTGAATGAGCGGCAGGGCGATGTCTCCTGCCGCGATGTTGCCGGCGATGTAGGTGTTCATCCCGGCGGCCTTCAGCATCTCGCCGAGCAGCATGGTCGTGGTCGTCTTGCCGTTCGTGCCGGTGATGGCGAGTATCGGCGCACGGGCGATGCGGTACGCCGCTTCAATCTCGCCCAGCACCGGAACGCCGGCCTTGACGGCGTCCTGCAAAACGGCGGCGTCACGGCGGACGCCGGGGCTGGTGACAACGTAGTCCAGTTTGCTGTAATCTAACGGCGCACCGCCGGTGAGCGGCAAAAGGCCAAGCGCGGTCAGATGCGCGATAGCGTCGGTCAGCGCCGCAGCGGGCTTGCCGTCGTAGGGAACGACGGTTGCGCCGAGTTTGGTCAGCACCTCGCAGCAGGCCAGGCCGCTCCGGGCCAGACCGATGACGGCAACAGTTTTGTTTTCGAATTCGGTGTGCATACAGAGTCCCCCCAGCCCCCAATAATGGGGGAGCAGGAGAAAAAACAAGCCTATCTTAAATCTGGCTCCCCCATTATTGGGGGCTGGGGGGCTTTCTCACAGCCACGCATACATCAGCGGGGCCAGGACCAGACCCAGCACCAGGGCGAGAATGCCCAAAATCCAGAAGCGGGCGACCACCTGCGTTTCTTTCCAGCCGGACAGCTCGAAATGATGATGGATCGGCGTCATCTTGAACACCCTTCTGCCGTTTGGCTTGCCGCCGGTGGCCTTGAACACGGCGACTTGGATCATTACGCTGCCGGTTTCCATCAAGAAGACAATGGCGAACAGCAGCAGCAGCACTTCCTGCTTGCCGATCAGTGCGAGAGCCGCGAAGCTGGAACCCAGCGCCAGCGAGCCGGTGTCGCCCATAAACACTTTCGCCGGGTGGGCGTTGTACCACAAGAAGCCCAGACACGCCCCAGCCAGCGCAAAATCCAGCAGGACAAGCTGAGGAAAATAGACCTGCGTCGTCAGCGCCAGACCCAACAGCGTGAAGATGGACAGGCCGCCCGCGAGACCATCCAAGCCGTCAGTCAGATTGGCGGCGTTGGACATGCCGATCAATAAGAAAAACGCCAGCACATAATACGCATACCCGAAGTCTATATGCTGATTGCGCCAGAACCAGACTTGGGTCGTGAAGTCCGGCTGTGCCGTCAGATACAGCCAGCCCACAAACAGCAGGGCAATCACGACTTGGCCCGCCAGCTTTTGACGCGCCAGCAGCCCCAGCGATTTGCCGCGCCGGGCTTTAAGAAAATCGTCCCAAAAGCCGAGGCCGGCATGGGCGATAAACACCAGCACAACCGCGACAAGCTGCGGGCTGACCGGACGCAAACCTGGCACGGTCAAGAGGCCGAGGCCGAGCGTCAGCAGCAGACTGAGGGCAATTAAAAGACCGCCCATTGTCGGCGTTCCCTGCTTCGCCGCATGACCCGGCACATGCTCGTTGATGTTCTGGCCGAACTTCAGCACCCGCAAAAACTCAATCGTGCGCGGTCCTAAAACTACCGCAATCAGAAACGCGGCTAAGAAGCCAGCCAGCGCATAGGGGTCCAGATGGGTCAACAAGAACCTACCCCGCGACCAGTCGCTTCCCCTCCCGAAGCGGGAAGGGCAAGAGTTTCAAAGGAGCCGCTCTGTTCCAGCTCTTTGCCTTCCCGTTTCGGGAGGGTCGGCGCTCGCGCCGGGGTGGGTTCCAAAGCCGCCGCGATTTTCTCCATCGCCATCGCCCGTGAGCCTTTGACAAGTATTATGTCGCCCGCTGCCAGTTCCAGCGCTTCACCCGCAAACTTCGCCGCGCCCTCGCTGTCTGTGAACCGCCGTGCGGCGTTTGGAATAAGCGCCGCTAAGTCACCGACTGTGTAGAGCGCGTCCAGACCGCCGAGCGCCTCAATGATCGGGCCAAGTTCTTTGTGCGCGTCTTCGGCGCGTGTTCCCAGTTCGCGCATGTCGCCGAGAAACGCAATTTTGCGCCCGCCTTTGTAAGAAGCCAGCGTTTGCAGGGCAGTGGCAACCGAGGCCGGGCCGGCATTATAAGCGTCGTTTAAAATTGTCCCGCTCCACTGGGTCTTGACAACGCTCATCCGCATCGGCGGCGGCACATACTCTTTAAGCGCAGCGGCGGCAGCTTCTAACGGAACGCCGAGCGCGTCAGCGACCGTCAAAGCCGCCAGCGCATTGCTGATGTCATGGCGCGACAGGCTTTGGATTTCGACGAGGACACCGCGCACCGTGAACCGCCAGCCGGCCTCAGCCTGTGCAATGTTTTCGGCAGTCCCATAAGTGACAACCTGCGCCGTCGTCTTGGCTTGCAGGCGCGGCAGGTAGGGATCGGCGGCGTTCAGCACGGCGAGACCATCTTCAGGCAGGGCTTCCAAAAGCTCGCCTTTGGCGTCGGCAATGGCGTCGCGTGAGCCGAGAAGCTCCAAATGGTTATCGGCGATGACGGTCAAGACGCCGACCGTCGGGCGGGCGATGCCGCACAGGTATGCGATCTGGCCGGAGCCGCGCATTCCCATCTCGACAACCGCCGCTTTGTGGGCGGGCGTAAGCTGGAGCAGCGTTTTTGGAACGCCGGTTTCGTTGTTCTGACTGGCCGCTGTTTTCAAGACCGGGCCAAGCGGGGACAGGGCGGCGGCCAGCATTTCTTTGACGGTTGTTTTGCCGACGCTGCCGGTGACGCCGACGACCGGGATGTCAAACTTGTCGCGCCAGAAGCGGGCCAGCAGGCCGTAAGCCACCTGCGTATTGGGAACGCGCAGGACCGGAATGCCGGGCGACGCGACCACTTGCGAGACAACCAGCCCCGCCGCGCCGGCCCGCAGCGCCGCCGCGATGTGCTGATGCCCGTCGGTCTGCGGCCCCATCAGCGCGACAAATAGGTCGCCCGGCTGCAAGGTCCGCGTGTCGGTGGAAACGCCTGAAAAGACGACGCTCTCGCCCCCACTGACGGAGCCGTAATCCAGCGCAGCATACACATCATGCAAAGTTAAGCGCATTTGATTATTTACGGGCATTCGGCCAGCGCCTCCCGCGCGACTTGGCGGTCATCAAACGGAATGGTCTTGCCAGCCGCCGTCTGCCCGGTCTCATGGCCTTTGCCGGCAATGACAATCAAGTCGCCCCGCTCGGCCAGGGTGCAGAGGGCAAGTTTGATCGCAGCGGCACGGTCTACTTCGGGCAGAACACTCGCGCTTCGGCTGCCGTCAATGCCGGCCAGAATGTCCGAGATGATTGCATCGGGGTTCTCCGAGCGCGGGTTGTCACTGGTCAAAATGGTCAAATCGGCAAGCTCGGACGAAATCCGGCCCATCAGCGGGCGCTTCAGCGGGTCGCGGTCTCCGCCGCAGCCGAAGACGCACACCAGCCGCTTGGGGTCCAGAGCGCGGGCGGATCGGAGGACGTTTTCTAACCCGTCGGGGCTGTGCGCGTAGTCCACCACCACCGTGAAATCCCGGCCCGGCGTCGGCACCAGCTCAAAGCGGCCCGGCACGCCGGTTAAGGCTTCCAGACCGTTGACAATCGCCGTGTGCGGGACACGCCGAAGCAGCGCAACGCCAATGGCCGCCAGAGCATTAGCGACTTGAAATAATCCGCCCATTTTCAAGCTGACCGTGAATGTGACGGCGCTGCCCTGCGGCGGCTGATAAGTCACGGTGAAGCGCGTCCCGTCAGGCCGAGCCTCGTCAATCGCCGCCCGCAGCGGCGCGTTCGGGTCCGCAAGGGCGTAGCGCAGCACAGTCCGCCCGGACGCTTCCAGCGCCTCGGCCACGCGCAGACCATACGGGTCATCGGCGTTGACGACCGCCGTGAACGTCTTCTGCGGGTACGCGGACGGGTACTCGGTGAACAAGCGCAGCTTCTCGGCAAAGTACGCTTCCATCGTGCCGTGGGCGTCTAAATGGTCCTGCGTTAAGTTTGTAAAGACGCCGGTGTCAAACGCGCATTCCGATGTCCGCTCCATCAAAATGCCCTGTGACGAGACTTCCATGACGCACCGGCGGACATTCGCGCTCACCATGTCGGCAAACAGCCGCTGCAAGTCCGGCGCTTCCGGCGTGGTCCGCTCCAGTGGAACGCTTTTGCCGTTAATCATCGCTCCGATGGTCCCGATCAGGCCCGTCCGCTCGCCCAGCGTTCGGAAGATGCTTTCAATCATAAATGCCGTCGTCGTCTTGCCGTTGGTGCCGGTGACCCCGATAAGATCGAGACTCTGAGAAGGCAAGCCGTAGAACTCCGACGCCAGATGCGCCAGCACAACGCGGGTGTTCGGGACGATGAGTGTCGGCAGCCCGTGTGCGCCGTACCAGCCCGCCCGGTCGGTGTGGATCATCAGCGCCGCCGCCCCCTTGTTCAGAGCCTGGGCAATATAATCGTGGCCGTCGGAGTGTGCGCCGCGCAGGGCGATAAAAAGTGCGCCGGGCGTGACCGAGCGCGAGTCATACGCAAGCGCGGTGACTTCAACGTCGTCTCCCTGCCGCTGTGCGCCGGGAATGATTTGGACAAGTTCGCTGAGTTTCATGTGAAAGAGTGTACCCGACGCTGCGGTTTGCCTTGAAAACCATGCCTTGAAAACCATGCCTTGAAAGGCACGGCTACACGGCGCGGACGCCACAAAACACCCGCTTCGCGGGGTTAGAAACGACCAGCCAATTCCCAGTGCCGCGCCTTCCAGGTCTGCCATTGCAGAAGCGGTACTTCGTGGCCGAAGGCCGTATAGCCGTGCCTTTCAAGGCATGGTCTTAATTTATGCTCGTTCCCTCTTGCCCCTTACCGCCCTGCCCCAGCCTGCGAGAAATCCGCCGGGCTGCCGGGAGCCATTTCCTGCCCTCCCCGTGACTTGCTGCGGGACGCCACTTTTAAGTGGTCATCCCAGTCTACGCGCCCCGGCGCGTCCGGGGGAACCTGAAGCTGGAGCATGGCGGCGCGGGCGATATTATGCACCACCGGTGCGGCGACGGCTGCGCCCCAGTGGATGCCCTGCGGCTCGAAGATGGCGCATAAGATCACTAAACGCGGGTGCGACAGCGGGTACAAGCCGCAGAAGGACGCCACAAAATGGCCGGCTTCGTAGCCGTGCGGCCCGGCAACCTGAGCGGAGCCGGTCTTGCCGCCGACCGTGAAGTCGGCGATCTGCGCGGACTTGCCGGTGCCGTCCGCCACGACCGTTCCGAGCATCGAGCGGACGGCGGCAGCGACTTCCGGGGAAACCACCCGGCGCACCGGCTCGGGTGCAGCCGGAGTTTCAACGCCGTCTTTGCGGACGGCTTTGATAATATGCGGGCGCATCAGCGTTCCGCCGTTCGCGATTGCAGCGTAGGCTGCCGCAAGCTGCAAAGGCGTCAGCGAAATGCCCTGGCCGAACGAGATATTGGCAAGCTGGATCTGCGACCAGCCGATGCCGCCGGTGAAGCGGTTCGGCGCGTCCGGGGCCAGCAGGTACGACTTCTGCTCGCCGGGCAGGCCGCTGCCCGGATAATCTAGAAAGCCGAACTTCTGCTCGTACTTGTAGAGGCGCGGCGCACCTAAACGGAGGCCGAACTGGGCCATGCCGACATTGGAGGAAACGCGCAGTATGCCGCGCAGGTTTTGGGAGCCGAGGTTGTTGGTCAGCGCATCGGCGGCTTCATGGATCTTGTGCTTGCCGATTTGCAGGGTCGGGCTGCAATACACATACTCGTCCATTTTGCCGAGGCCCTGCTCCTGCAGGATCGCCGACGCCGTGATTGTCTTCAGCGTAGACCCCGGCTCGTACAGGTCAGACACGGCGCCGTCGCGCCAGCGGGCGGCGCAGGCAAGCGCTTCCGCCTGCGACAGCTTCCCGGCAGGACGCGGCTGGTTCGGATTGTAGGACGGCGCTTCGGACAAAGCCAGAATTTCGCCGCTGCTCGGGTCCAATACCACCGCAACACCGCGTGCGGCCCCATGTGCGGCCACGGCTTTCGCAAGCTCGGTGTCGGTCACCTGCTGAATGCGCTGGTCTAAAGTCGTCACGACATCAGCCCCATTGTCGGCTTCCACGAGGCGGCGGGTCGTGCCGGGCAGGAACCGGCCGTTGTTGTCAATCTCGGCGACAATCTTGCCGTCATGGCCGCGCAGAACGCTTTCCTGGCTGTGCTCCAGGCCCTCGGCTCCGACACCGTCGCGGTTCGTGAAACCCAGAACAGTCGCCGCGAGAGAGTTGTCGGGATACGAGCGGCAGGTATCGGGAACGACATAGATGCCCGCAAGCCCCGTCTTCTTGATTGCGTCCGTCAGCACCGTGACCGGCGGCGTCAGCGTGTCCGGCACGGCCAGATGCCGCTTCAAAAGCACATAATGGACATGAACGGAGCGAGGCGTAAGAAGCTTTTGCAGCCGGGTGGGGTCATCAAAAAGCAGGGGTGCAAGCCGGGCGGCTGCGGCGGAAGGATCGGCAACTTCCTGGGGGTCGGCATAGACAGCCGCAGCGGGGACATTGGCGGCTAGGACCACACCGTCCCGATCCAAAATCAAGCCGCGCTGAGCCGGCAGCAGGCTTTTTGAGACCCGGTATGCATCCGCCTGGCCCTGAAAGTAGGTATGCCGGGCGGCCTGGAGGTAGACCAGACGCCCGGCCAGCAGCCCATACAGCACGGCAACGAAGACAAACAGCAGCGTCGCGCGTGGCTTAATGATCCCCAAATGCTGCTGCGCCGCTGTCTTCTGTCTTGCCACCCGTGCTCCCCTGTTCCCAGCCCGCCGCTGCTTCCATACCAGGCCGTGTTTTCACATCGCTTGCTGCGTCTGTTCTGATGTCCTGCTGCGCCGCAGCAGATTTCTGTGCGGGGACATAATCTACCGGCGTTGCGCCGCGCGGCGTCATCCCCAGCGCCAGCGCCGCCGTTTCAATCCGCTGCGGGCATTCCAGAGAATTACGTTCCGCCTGCAAAAGCTCATTGCGGATCTGGTTCTGGTGAAGCTGTGTCCGGGCCGCCGCCTGCGCGATCCCAAGCTGTGTCACGCGGGCATACGCCGCCAGATACACCAGCAGCAGGGTGCAGGCGACGGCGGTGCAGACCGTCGCCAGTCCCATCAGACGCATCTCGGACCGGGCGAGCCGGCTGGTCCGGGCCGACGGCAGCGACCGGCGGATCGGCTCCGCCTCCGGCTGGCGCAGAGCCGAGACGGACCGTGCGTTCGGGCGAACGCGCGGGCGTACTTCAGAGGAGTTCACTGCGGAGCGCAGTTCAGGCCGCGCCGAAGAAGGACGGCGGGGCCGGGTAGAGATCGGCGGCATTCTCGTGTCCAGCATCGCGTTTCCTTCTGAGTCGATTCTCTGTTCCGTTGACCGAGCAGTTGAAAACTACTCGCTAGGTAAGGCGTCCTGCCGGACGTAAGATAATGTCTGAACGGCTTTTTTACACTCGGAGAGTGCTTCTCCTAGCGAGCAGTTTTCAACTATTCGCTACTCTTGCACATCAGCGTCTACAACTTGCGGACCGCACGCAGGCGGGCGGAACGCGCTCTGGGGTTAGCGGCGACTTCCGCCGGCGCCGGCTCGATAGGCTTGCGGGTCAGCAGTTCCACCATCGCGGGCGGCGGCGTGCCGTAAATGCCTTCGCCGGGGCCGCGCCCGGACAATCGCGTGAACTGCTGCTTGACGATCCGGTCTTCCAGCGAGTGATACGAAAGCACCGCCAGCGTCCCACCCCGCGCGAGATAGCCCACAGCGCTTTCCAGCGCATTCCCAAGAATAGCCAGCTCGTCGTTGACGGCAATCCGCAGGGCCTGGAATGTCCGGGTCGCGGCGTGCTTGTCGTCGGGACGGGCCTTCACAGGGATGGCGGCATGGACCGTTTCGACAAGCTGCCCGACGGTTCGAAACAGGTCTTTCTGACGCCGCTCCACCGCGAACCGGGCAATCCTCGCGGCCCAATGCTCGTCCGAGTTCTCCCGAATCAGCGTGGACAGCTCCCGCTCGCCTAAAGCGTTTAAGAGGTCCGCCGCCGTCGGCCCGCCGGCCTCCGGGTTCATCCGCATATCCAGTAAAGCGTCCGGCTCTTTAAACGAAAACCCGCGCTCCGGCGTATCAAGCTGGTGCGACGACACGCCGAGATCAAAAATCGCGCCATTGACCGCGCTGATGCCCAAACTATCCAGCACAAACGCGAGGTCGTCAAAGCGGCTCTGCCTGAGTGTTACCGCGCTGCCGAACGGTGCCAGCCGCGCTCCGGCAGCCGCCAGCGCTTCTGCATCCTGGTCAATGCCGATCAAGCGGCCATTTAGCCCGATCTTTTCTAGAATCGCCTGTGCGTGGCCGCCGCCGCCCAGGGTACAATCTAAGAAGACGCCGCCCGGCTGCGGCTGCAAAGCGTCCAGCGTTTCCGCCAGCATGACCGGCACATGGTAAGAACCCTTCCCGGCTCGTTCCTCGCCACCCTCCCCGGAGCGGAGAGGGTAAGAGTTGCCGCTATCTTCAGGCTCCTCACCTTCCCGTTCCGGGAGGGTCGGCACTTGTGCCGGGGTGGGTTTCTTCATGCAATGCCCAGCTCCCGGGCTGACTCGGTAATCATCTCGGCGGTCAGCTCTTCGTTATACGCAGCCCAAGTTTGGCTGCTCCAAATCTCGATTCGGCTGCCGGTCCCGACCACGACCACTTCGTCCAGCAGCGAGATTTTGGCGTATTCGCGCAGCTTGGCGGGGATGGAAACACGCCCCTGATTGTCCGGGTACAGCTCAGACGACGTGAAAAACCGCTGCAGGCGCATGGTATGCTCGTCAAGCTGCTTCTGCCGGGCCAGTGTTTCGCTGAGGTCCTTGTAAGACGACTCTGTGTAGACAAAAAGGCAGCCGCCCAAGCCTTTGGTCATGTAGCAGCGCTCTCCCAGCGACGAGCGAAACTTGGTGGGAATGATGACCCGGCCTTTATCGTCCACGCTATGGTCGAATTCGCCTTGAAAAATCACGTTTTCCCCACTGAGTTACCACTTGCCGCCACCTTGACTACAACTATACGGCATCACGGCGCACTTTGTCAAGTAGCTTTGCGGTTTTTTTGCGGGATTGTTGCGGTGATTTTTGCGCTTTTTTGCGCTATATGTTGTAATCCAGGCCACTTCCTTCCTAAATGTAGGGTAAATCCGGCAGAACAGCGGCTTGGCGCAGTAATTTGTGTCCCAGACAACACGATTACAGAACATGGGACGCGCCCCCACCCGCCCATTTGGCACCCAGACATGAAAAAACGCGCCCCGCACACTGAGTGTGCGGGGGCGCGTCTTCTGCTCGTTGAGGCCGCTCCGCTAATGATGCCCGCTGGCGTGGTCTCCGGTCGCGGCGGTCTGCGCCCGCTCGATCTGGCGGCGGCGCTGACGCTGGATCTGCAGCGGCTGCAAATCCACGCACATCACCGTGAGACCGAGGCCATTTTCTGCAACAGCTTCTTTGAGGCGCGGGATCAGCGTGTGCTCCACGAAATCCGCGTATATTTCATTGTAATTGTAAGTTTCGACCGCGACGGTCCATTTGACGCCGGAGCCGCGCTCGCCTGCCGGAAAGTAGAACACGTTCGGCCCGGTGCCGGTGCTCCACTCTAGGATGACTTTTGACGCCCCATTCGCCTTCCACGCCCGGCACTTCTCGCCCAGCGTTCCCATGTCAAAATACGGTTCCTCGTGCAGCTTTCGCTCCATGCCGTTATGTTTCTCCTCTGTGCTTCCAGTAAAAAAGTTGGCTGTATGATAGCAGCGGTATTATAGCACACGCGAGGGCTGAATTGGACGAGAGGCTTTGGGGGCTTGCGGCTTGAAGTAGCCGAGATGCAGCAGCAGCGGAAAGGTCAGCGCGGTCACCAGGCGGCGGTCGAATGGCCGCATCTTGGCCTGCCACTCCAAATCCGGCTTGATCTTGACTTCCGATTGAAAGCGGTCCGGATTGCCGGCGACTGTGTGGCCTTGACGCAGGCGCAGCGCCGGGGCGTCCAGGAAATCAAGAGGCGGCAGCGGCTCGCCGGTCAGTTCCCACAGGCGGCGGATCGCCTCCACCGGATCGGCGACAAGGTCCTCGTAGCGCAGCAGCGCGGGGCGAGGCGAACGCGCCGCGCTCAGCAGCAGGGTCGTGGCGTTCCAAGCCAGCGCAGTCTGCCAGGGCGCAGACCGGGGCAGGAACCCTGGATTGGAGGCATCGGGAAGATACTTTTTGACACGCTGGTGCGAGAACGCCACCGCCCGGCTGTCCCGGACAAGATGCACGACTTGCAGGTCTACCGAAGGAACCTGACTGAGCAGAAAGCCATACAGGGGATCTTTAGAGCCGTCTATGATGACCCGCGCTCCGGAAACTTCTTGAACTGCCGCATAAAGCCTGCCCAGAGCATCCAGATAGTCGCCGAGGCCGCGTTTCTGCTCCGGCGTCCGGGGCAGAAGCAGGCGCGGCAGTGTCCGCAGGCGATACTGCTCCTTTGTCTGCTGAAGTCTTTCCAAGTCGCCTGCGCTTTCCATGCCGCCGGCACGATGAAACACCTCCCGCCAAAAGCCGCATTCGGCAACGGGCTGCCGGCACTCGCATCCGGCGTCGGCTGAAAAGTTCGGAGCCGTGAACAAACCCAGCTCGCCGACATGGACTGCCCCAGGCAGCTCTCCCAGCAAGCGGCCTAAGAGAGTGCTGCCGCTGCGCATCATCCCCACAATATAAAGCACCCGAACCTTGTCTTCTGTCATATCTTGCTCCATAATTACTGGACGCTGAGACGCAAAACAGCATCAAAGGTTCAGCAGAAACATCAACCCGAGGGTTTGGCATCTGGCGTCTTCGCGGCCAGCATGGCGGCATACACATCGCGCCGGGAGAGCTTCAAATCGGCGCTGACCTGCCGCACGGCGTCGCGCTCGCTCAGGCCGGATGCCAGCGCGGCTTGCAGCGCTTCAGGAACAGTCGGCGGCTCGGCGGGAACGGCTTCAGTGGAAACAGCTTCGTCGTCGCTGTCGCCGCCAAGACCTTGAACCACCACCGTGATCTCGCCCCGTGCCGCGTGCGCGGCAAAGTGCGCGGCGACTTCCGCCAGCGTCCCGCGCACGAACTCCTCAAATTTCTTGGTCAGCTCGCGCCCGACCGCCGCCGGACGCTCCGGCCCAAACGCCGCCGCCATCTCGGACAGCGTTTCGGCAATGCGCTGGGGCGACTCATAAAAAATCAAAGTCCGTGTTTCAGACTGGGCCAGCGCGGCGAGCTTCGCCCGGCGCGACGATTTCGTGCGCGGCAGGAATCCTTCAAAGGCGAACCGCGCCGGCGGCAGACCGCTTCCGACCAGAGCGCACAGCGCAGCGCTTGCGCCGGGAATGGGAACGACCGGGATGTTCGCGGCCAGCGCGGCCTTTACAAGCTCGACACCGGGGTCGGACACGCCGGGTGTCCCGGCATCCGTGACAAGCGCGACGCTCTGGCCTTCTTCGGCCATGCGCCGGACTAGATTATCGGTGCGCCCGGCTTCCGAGTGCTGGTGGTAGGCGATCAGCGGGGTCTCAATGCCGAAATGGGTCAGCAGCATTCTTGTATGGCGCGTGTCTTCCGCCGCGACAAGGTCGGCTTCTTTGAGGAGCCGCAGCGCCCGCAAGGTGATGTCTTCCAAGTTGCCGATGGGGGTAGCAACGATGTAGAGGGTTCCAGGCATGAGGAGATTGTGATTGAAAAAGAGATGAATACATGAGGGCGTTTGGCGACGAGGGCATTTAGGATGTTCTGATTCTTGTCCGCGCAGGCGGGACCTCAGCGTTGCGCTCCTCAGCGAAGGCGTTTACGCCCTCGTCGCCAAACGCCCTCGTCGTCAAACGCCCTCGCCTCTAATTACTCCACTTCCACCACTATTCTCTACTGCCCCGGCTTATTGGCCGGCGGCACCACTACATGCACCGAACCTGCCGGCTGAACTGTCGCACCGCCCGCCGGTGCGGGAACGGCGCTTGACGCAGGAACGGCCCCTGGCTGCCCCAGCGTCTGCGGCATTCCGGCAGTGGCAGGGGACGCCGGATGCGCTTTCGCGTACTGCTTCAGCCAGTCGCCTTCTTTGGCGGCCAAATCAGGCCGGCCCGCCTGCCCAAACAGCGACAACAACTGAATATGGGTGCTTTGATCGTTCCATGCAAGCTGGGACGCTTTTTGGAAATGCGCGACAGCCTGCGTGTTCTGCTTGGACTGCAAGGCAAGCTGCCCGGTCGTGAGTTCCAATGCCGGGTCATCCCGCAAAGCCAGCGCCGCTTCGTACGCCGTGATTGCCTGGGGAGTCTGACGCTGAGTTTGATAAACTTCGCCGAGCGCCGTTTCCAGCGCGGCCTTTTGCAGCGCGGGCGGATTGGCCTTGAGCGCCTGCTGGTAGGACGCTTGCGCGGCCAGAAGCTGCGGCTGGGCCTGAGCGGGATTACCGGACTGCTGGGCCTGCGCGAAAGCCCTGTCCCCGGCCAGCGCCGGGTCTTTGACGTCAATCTTTGCGCCAGCTTTCAGGCTCGCCATCAGCGCTTGATACTTGTCCTGCGCCTTTTGCTGCCGAATTTGGTCCAGATATTTCGCTTTGTTCTTCTCGAAGTCGGCGGGCAGGTTGGATTTCACCGCGTCCAGCTTAATCACAAAGTAGCCGTACTGCGGCACGGCAACCGGGTCGGGCGTGATCTCGCCGGGTTTGAGGCTGAACGCCGCCTGCTTGAACTCCGGGACATAGCCTGTGGTCTCGTCAATGAAACCGTCGTCGCCGCCTTTGGCTTTCGTGACGGGGTCATCCGAATACTGCTTTGCCAGCGCGGCAAAGTCTGCGCCGGGCGCTTTGGCCTTGAGGATGATCTGTTCCGCCTGCGCTTTGGCCTGGGCATCGGAGCGGCTTTTATTGTCAATCAGAATATGGCGCGTGTGGTACTTGGTGTAGAACTGCCGCGCATCGGCATCGGTAACCACTGTAGAATTGAGAAGCGCCGTCTGCAGCTTGCCGGGCTGACCGCTTTGCGGGTCGCCGATCAAGATAAGCTGGCGCAGGATGTCATCAGGGTAGCGCTGTTCAACTGTTTGGCTCTGGGCTTTGGCCAGCGCGGCGTCAATATCGGCAACCGAGGCGGTTGCCGGCAGACTTAAGCTCTGGCGGAAGCCAGACTGATCTACAATCTCAGCGCGTTTCTGCGCGATTTCGGCATCTGACACCGTAATCCCGCTTTTCTTCGCCTGCTCCAGTTCCAGTTTTGCATTGATAAGCTGATCCAAGGCCGCCGAGTTCAGCAGCGGCTGCTCCGCCGCCGTCAGTGTATGGCCCTGCTGGTCAATGCGGCTTTGCAGAGCGCTTTGGGAGTTTGTGAAGTCTTCACGGGTGATCGCGTCACCATTAACTGTGGCAACGACATCATCTCCGCTCTGCGCGGCGGCTTGCGTACCGTTTAAGTTGCCCAGATTCGTGCCGAGGCCGGAGAAGACCAGGCTGAAAACCAGCACGGCGGCGACGCCGAAGATGATCCATTTTCCAATCGGGTTGCTGGTAAGATTGCCCAGGCCCGTGCGAAACGAGTTCAATGACATAAAATAACAATTCCTGATTTCGACACCGGCACTGGAAGTGCCGGTCTATTGTTGAGTGAAAGTCGAAGCGACTAAAGAGGAAAACCTATGACAAAGTCCTAATTCCTCAGTCGCCGCGACTTCCATTCCAAAGTAGACCGGCACTTCCAGTGCCGGTGCTCTTGAACTTATGATGTTTGTGCCAGCAGCCGCTGCATACCTTCCAAGCTTGCCCGCGAGGCCGCTTCTTTGGCCGGCAGCGCGACATGAGTTTCCAGCGACAGCCAGCCGGTGTAATTGTCCCGTTTTAAGGCTGCAAACTGGCCGGCATAATCAACCGCGCCTTTGCCGACGATTGTCCATTCGGGAAGGAGTGCGCCGGCGGGAATGCCGGCGTCTTTGATGTGAACATGGACGACAAAGTCTTTGATGGCCGCGTAGCCGTTCGGGTACGGCAGCTCGCCGGCCATCAGCGCATTGCCGGGGTCCCAAATCGCCCGCACGGCCTTTGAATTGATTTCTTCCAGTACGCGGGCCGTCTGCGCCCCGGTTCCCAGGCAGCAGGCGTGCTCGTTTTCAATGCCGAGAACCACACCCGCGCGTTCGGCCATTTCTGCCGGCTCGGCGTAGGCATCGGCAATCATTTCTTCCTGCTCCGGCGTCAAAGCGCCGTGCTTCCAGAACGAAAATGTCCGAACAAGAGAAGTGTTAAAGAACTGTGCGGCTTCGATGCACCGTTCCAGCAGCGTGATCTGGTCGCCCAAGCCCCGCGCCGATGCGCCGTGCAGCGGTCCCGCCGGGCCGTCCGGCTCCGCGCCGGGCAGGTCACACTTGTAAAACGGCGCGGCGATGCCCACGACGGTCATGTCCCGTGCGTCCAGCTCACGCTTGGCTCGCTGCCAGTATTCTTCCGGCGCGTCGCTGATATTTTTGTCCCAAAGCTGCCGCAGCTCCGCGCCCTGCACCCCGTATTCAGCCATGACATCAAGCGCCTGGCCTAAATCCGTGTCAATCTCATCGGTGATGACGGCAATTTTCATGCTGTATTCTAGCCGAAACCGCCGGGTTTGTCAACAAATGCCGTTCGGGTAAACTATTCCAACTCCCGAAAGCAGGACAACATTTATGGCAGAAGAACGCTTGGACAAGCATGATAAGATCCATCATGAGTTATTTGACGAGAACACCAATGAAATCGGCAGTCTCGGGGACATTGTGGAGAAGCACGCCGGGGACGCCGTATTCTTGGCAGCGCCGGAACATTCGCCGGGCGGGGCGGACGGCGGCGAGGAAGATTTTGAGGCGGAAATGCTGGAAGCCGACCCGGCTCCCAATGACGGCATGGATGCGGGGGACTTTTATTCCGCCGCCGATGAAGACGGCATTTTGGGGACCGACCAGACCGGCACTGTGGAAGGCATCGCGCGAGGCTTCGGCACCCATCTGCCCCAGGACATCGGCGCGGGCGGCTTCCAAGTCGAGAGCATCCCGGACCGGGTGCTCAATCTGCGCCCGCGCCCTTTGGCCGACGGCGAAGAACTCGATGACTATGATGATGACACGAATGAAGGCAAGTTCGACGCCAAAGGCAAGCTGGCGGCGGATTCTGAGCCGTTCGCCCACGCCGTCTCCTCCGACCCGGACGCCGACCCCGAGCCGACCCCGGACCGCATCCCCGTCAGGGACCGTCCGGGCGCAAGCATGGACGACGAACTCGACGCCACCCGGAAGATGAAATAACTTGTAGGGGCAGGTCTCCGTGCCTGCCCGTCTTTATCCGTGCCTGCCCCTCCTCGACGGAAGGGCAGACACAACACCAAGAGGGCAGACACAACACCAAGAGGGCAGACACAGAGGTCTGCCCCTACGGGGTTGAAAAAGAACGCTTTACTTCAGCCGCCCTTTGTTCAGGCTCTCGAACCGGGCCACTTCCGGCGCAACCACCGTCGCGCAGTAAGGCTGATCCGGGTTGATCGCAAAGTAGTTCTGGTGATACGCTTCGGCTTCATGGAAGCCCGTGTATGGAACGACCTGCGTCACAATCGGGTCCGAATAAACGCCTGACTTCTGCGTTTCGGCAATCGCTTCCAGCGCCTCGGCCTTTTGCTGCTTGGAATGGTAGAAAATCGCCGAGCGGTACGAGCTGCCGATGTCGTTTCCCTGCCGGTCCACCGTGGTCGGGTTGTGCGCCCGCAGGAAGATCAGCATCAGGTCGTGGTACGGCACGACTTTCGGGTCATACACCACTTGCACCGCTTCCGCATAGCCGGTGGTGTCCGAGCAGACTGCGTCATACGTCGGGTTCGCCGTATGTCCGCCCGCGTAGCCGGCATCAATCTTGGTCACGCCTTTGAGGCGGCTGAACTCGGCCTGCATCGCCCAGAAACAGCCGCCGGCAAAGGTCGCCACTTCGCGCCCTGCCGGAGCCGTCATCGGCAGGACTGCTTCTGTCGGCTTTGTTTCATTCGCCGCCGACCCTGCCGCCTTCGGCCCCGCCAGCCCCAGCAGCGCCGCCCACACGCCCAGCACCAGCCCCACCATCAGCACAGGTCGCCAGAACGCCGGAACCCGGCTCGCGTTCAAATTTAAGCTCTTCATATTTTTAAAGACAAAGAAACGGGAAGGAAAGTTCCACGGAAGGGAACGAGTAGTTGAAAACTACGCGCTAGGAGAAGCACTCTCCGAGTAGAACGAAAGGTCAAAAGCCTTTTCCTTTACCCAAAGGGTACTGCACCTAGCGCGTAGTTTTCAACTACTCGCTTCCTTTCATAGCCTTTAATTCCTGCTCCGCCAGAAAGTCCTGCACTTGCCAGCGGGGATTGCGGCCATGCGAACCCAAATAGTCCAGCATAGCTTCTTCGGCAAACTCCGGGTCAGCCAGAGCGTCTGCGCCGAAGTCTTCGGTGACGGCGGCCCAAACAGCCTGCAAATCGGGCAGGCTGAACAAGCGGTGGGCGTCGCGGACCACGGCAGGCTTGACTTTCAGAAACAATTGGTCGGAGCCGTCGAAGCGGCCTTTGACGACATACCCTTCGATGCCGTCGCGAGTGGCGAGATGCTCCAAAGAGCGCAAACGCTTGTAGATGTCCCCGGCTTCGCTGCCGCCGGTCAAGCGCCCGTGCAGCGCGACCAGCTTCAAGCGGTAATCTTCGGCGATGCGCTCTTTTTCCAGCCGATCCACAAAAACATAATCGGGGTCAAGGACGTCAATCAGAATCATGTCGGGCTGATCGGCGGGAATGACCGTCTCGATCTCCGGCAGGGTCATCTCAAAGCACAGCGTGTAGCCGAGATCGGCCAGCTTGTAAGCGCTTGGATAAAGCTTGTCCAGCAGCTTTTTAGCCGACGAGCCGTAGTCAATGCCGAGGCCTCGCACGTTCTCGATGCCCGCCGACACCAGCGGATTGCTGCCGTTGTAGACATCGCGCGTGGCAAACAAAAAGTCTTTGCCCTTTTCGCCGCGCTTGTAAAGCCGGATGTTGACACCGTCTTCTTTCTTTTCGACAATGACTTCGCCGTCGCGCAGAGTCTTAAACAGCGCCCGCTCCTGGGTTGCCGCGAAGCGCTCGGTGGTGTAGTCCGAGACCGGCAGGATGCGCGGGTAGCCGCGCACGATCTGGCGGATGTCGGCGAAGAAGATCGTGCCTTTCAGCACATACGACACCGCCGCATGGCTGCCGGACTGATGGTAAGTGATGATCGGGCCGTCCTGCGAGAACGCGCCGAGGCCGACTCCGAAAAACTCCGCCAGCGTTTCCCGTGTCCAGACCGGGACGCTTTGAACGCACTCCCGCAGCTTTTGGGCGATCTCTAGGTACATAGGGCTTCAGTTCTAAACGAGGCGAGCAGTTCGAGCAGCAATGCGAGAGAACCATGTGCTTCAGCACATGGTTTTGAATTCCCGGAAGAACGTCAGCAGGGCCGATGCCACCGGGTCGGGGCGCTCTTCCGGCAGCCAGTGGCCGCCGCGCGGGATGGTCTGCACCCTAAGCTTGGCATGGTCTTCCGGCAGGCACGAGAAATCGAGGCGCGGGTCGCTTTCGCCGAGCAGCAGCAAAGTCGGCACGGCGTGCATGTCCGGCAGCGATGCGGGAACACGGAACGGAGCCAAACTCGCCCGCAGTGCGCCCGGCTGGCTCAAGGCCCGCACATAAATACCTAAATCGCTCTCAGAGAGCATGTCCGGGTCATGGGACCAGGCCCGAAAGAAGTGACGCAGGTAAGCTTCCATCTGCGGCGCAATCAACAGCTCCGGCAGGTCAGGCGTTTGATGAAACGCGCCCAGCCAGCCGCCCGCAAGAGGGCGCATCAGGCCCGGCCCGGCGGACAAAAGCGCCAGGCCCGCGACTTCAGCGGGATAGGCTGCCGCGTAAGCGGACGCTGTTTCCGCCCCGGCGTCCCCATGCCCGACGACATACACCGGTTCTTCCGCCAGCCCCAGCGCCGCTGCCAGCTCCCGCACGTCTTCCATGCGCGTCTGAGCGTCATAGCCGGCGCTCGGCTTGTCCGAGTCTCCCGCCCCGCGCAGGTCCGGTGCGACCACGACATACCCCGACGCCGCCAGGGTCGGCAGCACCCGCCGCCAGGCGTGTCCGGTTTCCGGCCAGCCGTGCAGCAGCAGCACGGTTGGCCCGTCTTCGCCGGCGCATCGGTAGCGCAGGCGCAGCCCCGAGGCCAGCCGGACAAAGCCGCTTTCCGCGTTTGACATGGGTGTTCTTTTCCAGAAGTTCAGCCGCAAAAAAGCGCATGGGCGGACTTGTCAGCCCGCCCATGCGCCCCTTGTGCCGGACCTACTTTTTGGACTTGTGCCGGACCTACTTTTTGGAAAGGTCGGCGTTGATCTGGATAAAGCTCTTCCACTGATCGGGGACTTCATCTTCCATAAAGATCGCGTCCACCGGGCATTCCGGCTCGCACAGGCCGCAGTCAATGCACTCGTTCGGATCAATATAAAGCTGGTCGCCCGCTTCATGGATGCAGTCTACGGGGCAAACCGCAACGCAGGATTTATCTTTGACCCCGATACAGGGTTCAGCGATCACATAAGGCACGTCAATTCCTCCCAAGCTCTAGCGGACATTTCTTTTTGGTGCGCCTATTATACACAAAGCGTCGGCGAAATAGCAAGAGCCGGCCGGGAAGTTGGGAATGAGCTTGCATTCAGGTAAAATAGACTGCAAAACAGGCAAGCTTCAGCCGAACGTGCGAAGCGGAAGAAACTCAGCCAGGAGGATCCCATGAGACAGCAAAGACCGCTGGTGGCAGACATTCAGAACTTCGCCCAAAACATTGTGGACACCGTGCGTGAGCCGCTGCTCCTGCTTGCCCCCGACCTGCGCGTCCGCAGCGCAAACCGCGCGTTCTACCAGACGTTTCGCGTTTCCCCTGAAGAAACCGAAGATTGCTTGATTTACGAGCTTGGCAACGGCCAGTGGGACATCCCGGCGCTTCGGACACTGCTGGAAGATATTATTCCGCAGAAGTCCGTGTTCAATGACTACGAAATCGAGCACGACTTCCCCACCATCGGCACAAAAGTCATGCTCTTGAATGCCCGTGAGCTGCGTCCGGGCGACCACGCCGAGTTTCTGGTGCTGGCGCTCGAAGATGTCACCGAGCGCCGCAGAGCCGAGCGGGTTCTTGCGGAAATTGAGTCCTACGCCCAGAACATCGTAGATACCGTGCGCGAGCCTCTTTTGATGCTCGACCCCAGCCTGCGGGTTCGCAGCGCCAACCGGGCGTTTTACCAGACGTTCCATGTTTCTGCGGAGGAAACGGAAGGAAAGCTGATTTATCAGCTCGGCAACGGCCAGTGGGACATTCCGGCGCTTCGGACACTGCTGGAAGATATTATTCCGCAGAAATCTGTTTTTGACGATTATGAAATCGAACATGACTTCCCAGCTATTGGCCCCAAAGTCATGCTCTTGAACGCCCGCGAGCTGCGTCCCGGCGAGCACACGGAGCTGCTGGTGCTGGCGATGGAAGACGTGACCGAGCGGCGTCATGCCGAGCGGATTCTGGCGGAAATTGAAGTGTATGCCCAGAACATCGTAGACACGGTGCGTGAGCCGCTCTTGATGCTGGGGCCGGACCTGCGCGTTCGCAGTGCGAACCGGGCGTTTTATCAGACGTTCCAAGTGTCGCAAGAGGAGACCGAAGGGCAGCTCATTTATGAGCTTGGCAACGGGCAATGGGATATTGCCGCGCTTCGAACGCTGTTAGAGGATATTATCCCACAAAAGTCCGTCTTTGACGACTACGAGCTGGAACACGACTTTCCGGTCATCGGGCGCCGGGTGATGCTTTTAAATGCCCGCCAGCTTCGCGCCGGCATTCATACGGAGCTGCTAGTGCTGGCGATGGAAGATGCCACCGAGCGGCGGCGCATCCATGACTTAGAGATGCGGTTCACGGCGGGGCTTCAGGAAAGCTACCGCCGCCTGCAGGAGCTGGAAAAGCTGCGCGACGACATCACGCACATGATCATTCACGACCTGCGGACACCGCTAACGTCGGTCATCGGCGGGATGCAGACACTGGAAGTCGTCGGCGACCTGAACGCCGACCAGCGCGAGATGATGGACATTGCCATTTTGGGCGGCGAAACGCTGCTCGGCATGATCAACGACTTGTTAGATGTCGAGAAGCTGGAGTCCGGCTCCATGCCGCTTGAGTATGCCGTGCAGTCGCCCGGTGACCTCGTCGCGTCCGCCGTTCGCCAGGTTGCCTGGCTGGCGCAAAGCAGCTCACTCACGCTCACCGAGAAAATCGCCGCCGACCTGCCGCCGCTTTGGGGCGACGAAAACAAGCTGCGCCGCACCCTTGTGAACTTGTTAGGCAACGCGATCAAGTTTACACCGTCCGGCGGGACCATCACCATTGAAGCCGGCTGCGACGCAGAGGCGCAGTTGGTTGTGTTCTCCGTCCGTGATACCGGCGAAGGCATTCCCACCGGGTCGTTTGAGCGGATCTTCGACAAGTTCAGCCAGGTCGCGTCGCGGCGGGGCGGACGCACATTAAGCACCGGCCTCGGGCTGACGTTCTGCAAGCTTGCGGTGGAGGCGCACGGCGGCCAGATTTCCGTGGAAAGCGCTCTTGGCGAAGGCAGCACGTTCCGCATCACGCTCCCGGCCTCCTCCGAGCCGCTTCTTCTGCCAAATCTTCTGTCAGCCGCAGTTCCATAAACACATCGGCGCGGGCGTAGGGCGAGACCGTGCGCTCTTCTTTGGACAAATGCCGGAACCCAGCCGACTCGTACAAGCGCAGCGCCGGGGCGAGCCGGGAATTGCTTTCCAGATACAGCCGCTTCGCGCCTTGTGCGCGTGCCCAGTCAACGGCAGCCGCCAGCAGCTTCCGCCCCACCCCGCGTCCCTGCACTTCCCGTGCCACCGCCATTTTGGCGACTTCATAGCTCCCATTCGCCATCGGCAGCAGCGCCACGCAGCCTGTGACAGTGCCGTTTTCTGACTCCGCCACGAAAATCTCCCCGCCCGGTGCCAGAATTGTTCCTTGCGGGTTGGACAGCGTCGCTGCATCTTTTGGCTCGACATGAAAGTAGGCGTTCAGCCAGGCGAGGTTTAAATCACGGAACGCCGGCGCGTCGGCAGCAGCAAACGGGCGAATTCGAAAATCTTCGTTCATCGGTGAAATGTATCCCAGGCGAACTTGGCGATAATTCCGGTCAAGACGACCAGAAACAGAATGCGGACAAAGCGGCTGCCTTTGGCGACGGCCAGCCGGGTTCCCAGCACCGAGCCGCCGATGTTGCAAACCGCCATCGGCAGAGCCAAGACGTACAGCACATGCCCGGTCAGACCAAACAGCAGCACGGCAGCCAGATTGGTCGCCGCGTTGATGATTTTCGATGACGCCGACGCCGCCAGAAAGCTCAGGCCGAACAGTCCCACAAAGGTAAAGATAAGAAAGCTGCCGGTGCCGGGTCCAAAAAACCCATCGTACAGCCCGATTACGCCGCCCACCCCCACCCCGTACAGCTTCTGCTGCCTTGAAGTCAAACGCGGGGCATGGCTTGCGCCGAAGTCCTTGCGGGCGAACACATATAGAGCGACCAGTACCAGCAGGACCAGAATAAACGGCCGCAGGGTCTCCGTGCGAACCCCGCTGACCAAATGTGCCCCCAGCGCTGAGAATGCAAACGCCGCGCCTGCCGCCGGCAGCACGACAGGCCAGTCAATCTTGACATGGCGGGCATACTGGCTGGCAGCCACCGAAGTCCCAGAAAGAGCAACCAGCTTGTTTGTGCCAAGAACAGTTGGCGCAGGGACGCCCGGCAGCAGAATAAACAGCGCCGGCAACTGAATTAGTCCGCCCCCGCCGACCATCGAGTCCATGAACCCGGCGAAAAACGCAAAGCCGCAAAGAGGCAGGAGTGGAGTAAGAAGCATAACGAAACCGTCGTGGGCAGGACGAGTAGTTGAAAACTACTCGCTAGGTGAAGCGTCCTGCGAACGGTAGATGAGGTATCCGCGTCCATCTTTCACTCGAAGAGTGCCTCACTTAGCGGGTAGTTTTCAACTACTCGTTCTCCGTCTAAGCCAGCTCTACACGCAGCGGTGCACCGGTGTCGGGCCAGGCGGACACAGGGCCGCCACGCCCAATCTGCACCTGAGCGCTGCGTAAAAGTGTGTCGCTGGTGAGCGTAATCGTGCTGCCGTCGCGCCGGGCGGTGACTGTCGCGGCGGGGGTGCCGGAGCGGCCCGGCACACGCGCCGTGGCCGCAGCGCCGTCGGCCAGGCCGAACACATGCAGCGTCAGGCCGTCTTGGTAGTCATAGTCCGGCGTGCGTTCGTTCAGTCCCAGCGCCAGCAGCGTGTTTTCGCGGACAAAGAGCGGGATTTCCAGAAAGCTGACGGTCTCTTTGTACCAGCGTCCGCCGGCGGCGGTCTCGCCGGTCCAGAAATCGGTCCAATTCCCCGGCGGCAGGTAATACTCGACCGTGCTGTCTTCGCTGAAAACTGGAGCGACTAACAGAGACTCGCCCAGCAGATACTGCCGGTCCAAATAACGGCAGGCAGGGTCGTCGGGATACTCCAAGACCATCGGGCGCATCATCGGCCAGCCTTTTTCGGTCACTTCGGCAGCCGCCGACGCCAGGTACGGCATCAGGCGATGGCGCAGCTTGGTGAAGAAGCGCAGCACATCTACCGCTTCGTCGCCGAAGAGCCACGGGACACGGTAGGAGTGCGACCCGTGCAGGCGGCTGTGCGACGAAAACAATCCCAGCGCCACCCAGCGCTTGTACAGCGCCGGCGTCGCGGTGCCTTCAAAGCCGCCGATGTCGTGGCTCCAGTAGCCGCCGCCGGACAGCAGAAACGACAAGCCGCCGCGCAGGTCTTCGGCCATCGACTCAAAGGTCGCCCAGCAGTCCCCGCCCCAATGCACCGGGAACTTCTGCGAACAGGCCGTCGCGGCGCGGGCGAACAGCACGGCTTCCCCAGGGCCGCGCTCTTCTTCTAAAAGCTTGAACACCGCTTCGTTATACAAGTAGGCATAGTAATTATGCATCAATTGGGGGTCGGAGCCGTCGAAGTAAACCACATCGGTTGGGATGCGCTCGCCGAAATCGGTCTTGAAGCAGTCTACGCCCATCTCTAACAGGGCGCGGAGCTTGCCGTTGTACCATGAGACGGCTTCGGGATTGGTAAAGTCCACAATCGCCATGCCGGGCTGCCATAAATCAATTTGATATGGGCTGCCGTCGGTCCGCTTCAGGAAATAGCCCCCTGCCGCGCCTTCGTCAAACATCGCCGACAGGCCGGAAATATACGGGTTAATCCAAACGCAGATTTTCAGGCCCCGCGCTTTGAGTCGTTTCAGCATGGCGGCCGGCTCCGGGAACGCTTTCTCGTCCCAGGAAAAATCCACCCACTGCCGCTCCTTCATCCAGAAGCAGTCAAAATGGAAGACCCCCAGCGGAATGTCGCGCTCGAACATGCCTTCAATCTGCTCGGTGACGATCTTTTCGTTGTACTCGGTCATAAACGAAGTCGTCAGCCACAGCCCATAAGACCAGGCCGGCAGCGCGGGCGCACGGCCCGACAGCGCCGTGTACTGGGTCAGCACGTCCTTCGGGGTCGGCCCGCCGAACACATAATAATCCAGTTCTTCGCCCGGCAGGCTGAACTGCACCGAGGCCACACGCTCGGTTCCAATGGCAAAATTGACTTTCCCCGGCGAGTTGACAAACAGCCCGTAGCCACGGCTGCTGAGGTAAAACGGGATGTTTTTGTAGGACTGCTCCGTGCTGGTCCCACCGTCTTCGTTCCAAATTTCCACATCCTGCCCGTTGCGGACCACCGGCCCGAACCGCTCGCCGAGGCCGTAAATCTGCTCATTAATGCCTAAAGAAAGCCGCTGCATGACATGGGACTGCTCGCCGCGCACTTCCATCAGTCCAATCTGCCCGGAGGCCGGGCCGGTCAGCGGGCTGCCGTCCTCCTTCTCAAAGAACATCCCAAACGGCGTCGTTGTCGTCACCCGCAGCCGGGCGCAGCCGCTGGAAAAGACAAGCGTGTCCTCGGTCTCTTCCAGAGACACATGAGGGGCTTTGCTGTCATAGTCAAGCGGAAATACCACTTTGCCTTGACTTGTCCGCGAAAAATGGACAGCCTGGACCCGCAGGACGCCGGGCAGGGGCGAAGAAATCGTGATCTTCAGCACCACCGCTTCCAGCCGCGAGCTTGGGCTGGCTTGGTCCGCCACATGCAGCGTCAAGGTTCCGTCTTCATAACGATGTGTCAGCAGCCGCGCGGCCAGATGGGGCGTGACATTCTCCTGCCACAGCCAGTTGCCGTTTGCAAATCTCAATATGTGATCTCCTCGTTGTGTTTCTCTGCTTCTAGATCCATGCCATAAATGGCACGGTTACACGGCGCGGACGCCACGAAGTGCCGCTTCTGCACTGGTCAGCACTGGCTACCCGGAGGGCAGACCTGGAAGGCTGCACTGGCAGCACTGGCTATGCAGTACGCTCTGCCCGCTTTGGGGCGAGTACCCCGGAGGGCAGACCTGGAAGGCGCGGGACTCAGACAAGATGGGTTTTTTCTTAACCCCACGAAGCGGTGTTTTGTGGCCGAAGGCCGTGTAGCCGTGTGCTTCAGCACATGGTTTGAGCATGAGCATGTTGAAGCAGCAATCCCGATATCTGCATTGCTAAATCTGCGCCCCCTGCGCGTTCAGCCGCCGCCGCAGCTCGTCCGTGCCAATCTGCCGAGGTATGACACCGGCTTCTAAGGCCAGCGCAGCCGCGCAGACGAGATTGAAGCCTTTCGCGGCGCGGTTGGCAAAGTAGAAGTCCGCTTCTCCAGGTGTCAGCCGGTGAAAAAGCTCCCAGGCCGTGTCTCCCAGCAGGAAAAACAGCCCTTATTCCGCTGCCAGCCGGTGCGGGTCGGCAGCGCTGATTTGGAGGCGCGGCAGGGGATCCATGAGGTTCTACTCAGTCGCAGGCCAGTTCTCAGGCAGCGGGGCGGGCCGCTCGACCGTGCTCTGCATGGTGTAATACTTGCTCTGCTCCGAAGAGTCTAAAAAGCCCCACATGGCTTCCAGAACGTGATAAGTCAAATCGCCGCTTGCCCGCGCCGGACGATTTTCCAAAACAGCATACGCCATGTCGGCAACGCCTAAACCCCGGCTGTTCTCCGCGAACCCGTGCGTCAGAGGCACGTCTTCCCACCCCGCCCCGCCGCGATTGACTTTTACCGTCCCGCCGAAGTTGTTGGGATCGGGAACGGACAGCGAGCCGAGCGTGCCGTGGATTTCTATCGGCGGCAGGCTGCTGGACCAGACATCGAATGACGTAATCACTGTCGCCACCGCGCCACTGGCGAAGTCGGCGGTTCCGGCGATATGGGTCGGCGTTTCCACCGTGATTGTCTGGCCGTGCTTGGCCTGGCTGGTGATTGTGCGCTCGGGGAATGCTTTCTGGGCCGAGCCGGCGATGCGCGTGATCGGCCCGAGCAGCGACACCAGAGCCGTCAGATAGTACGGCCCCATGTCGAACATCGGGCCGCCGCCGGGCTTGTAGTAGAACTCGGGATCGGGATGCCAGGTTTCGTGGCCGTGGCAAAGCATGAATGCCGTCGCCGCGACCGGCTCGCCGATCAGGCCGTCGTCAATGACCTTGCGGCAGGCCTGCAGCCCCGCGCCCAGGAACGTGTCGGGAGCGCCGCCGACGCGCAGGGTGTTTGCTTTGGCGGTTTGGAGCAGCGTTTGGCCCTGCTCGCGGGTCAGCGACAGCGGCTTCTCGACATAAACATGCTTGCCGGCGTTCAGAGAAGCCAAGCAGACGTCGAAGTGTGCTCGGGGAATGGTAAGGTTGACGACGATCTGGATGTCGGGATCAGCCAGCAGTTCGTCTGCGGTGCAGGCTTTGGGAATGCCGTGCTCGGCGGCTTTGGCCTGGGCGCGTTCCAAATCCAAGTCGGCGCAGGCGGCGACTTCGAGAATGTCCAGGCGCTTTGCGGTCTCAAAGTAGATGTTGCTGATGTTGCCGCAGCCGATCACGCCGACTTTGACGGGGGCTTGTGTGAGAGGCATAGATTTTTCTTTCTGTTTTAGATGCTTAGAAACGGCATAGGAAGGCTGCTTCTGAGTACGTCCCGCTCTGAAGGGCGGGTCTTGCGGCTGCGGCCAACCGGTCTGTGACCGGAAGATTAGGACCAGGAATGCTGTGTATTCCGCACACCGTGCGGTTGGCCGTAGGCCGCAAGACCTGCCCTTCAGGGCGGGGCTTTTTATACAGCCTCTCAGGTGCGGATGACGGTCAGGGAGTCCGCGTTTGCCCGGAAGCGGGCCGCAGCGGCTGCCGGCCCGGCGAAATGCCGCCCGGCTTCAAGAACATAGCGGAACTCATAATTGCCGCCGCAGTCGAGTGGAAAATTGCATTCCCATTTGTTGTTTGTCAGCCACGAATACAGTGTACCTTCCGGGACGATGCTTGTGCGGAATTGCCACAGCCGCGTGTCGCCGACATGCACAAGCGGTGCATCAAGCGTGGTCCAGGCCAGCCCGACACGCGGGCCGAGGCAGGCTGCACCGTCCTGTACCAGATAATAATCGCAGCAGGTTCCGGGGATCTGATCCACGCCGGGCCGCATCAACGCGCCGGGCTTGTCTAAGTGCCAGATCCCTTCCGGCACGGCAAAAGGAAACGTGACATACAGACCTTCAGGGTCGGCCTCGGATGTCTTCACGGCACGCACCGTCACCAAAATCTGCCGCAGCGTGTGGGTGAAACGGAACTCCACCTGATAGCGCCGTGTTCCGGCGACGTCATAGTCGGCGGTGACCGTCGTGAACACCGGCCCCTGCGCGGTGACGCGGCAGGAGCGGCAGACACCTTCCTGGACGACACCGGTGGGAATGGAGCGCGGCTGCCCATTAAACCCGCCTGCGTCCCACCGGCTGCCGCCGGGAAAGACCTGATACACCGGAGCGCCCAGCGCCCGGCTCCCGCTCGTGTCCAGCAGCTCGGTGCCGGTCTCCCGGTCAATCAACGAAGTGACACCTAGACTGCCGGACCATTCGGCACGCACAAACGCATTTTCGTAGAAGTCATGCGCTTCGTCCGGCGCAGCCGCAAGACCGTCTGCGCGTCCGGGAACCAGTGTCAGCGCTCTGTCTTCGTTCGCCGCCAAGCTGAGTGGAACAAAGATTGTCCACCCCCGTGAGTCCCCTGCCACTTGATGCGGATAGACATTCCCTAACGCATCAGCCACTGTGAACGGCGGCTCGAACTGCGGCGTTTCCCAGGAGCTGATTGCCAGTGACGCCACGCCGGAGCGTGCTTCCGGAAGCGAGTTGATGACCGTGTAAGTGAAGGGCCGATTTGCAGTGAACGCACCTGCGCCGCGCCGCCGCAGGACACTGTCCAGGGCGCTGCAGGCGGCTTCGTCGGCCTCGACCGCCCGCTTTGTCTTGCGGCGAAAGACCTGCTGGGAAAGCAGCTTGGGGCTGGAAGTGTCTGAGTACCCAAACGTGTGCTCGGCATACAGGCACAGTTTATGGCTGATCTCCGAGCGCCTTTGCGCCGTCATCACCTGGCCGGCTGGGTCCAGCCGCTCGGCCAGCCGCTTGGTCCGCTGGGCATTGCGGAACAGCAGGGTGTCCAGCGGCGCGGACGCTGCTCCGTCCGACCACCAGTCCGGCCAGTCACCGCGAAAAACGGGCAGCTCGCCCGCGTTTTGCTCGACGTGCGCGAAGACCTCTGCCAGCGTCGCCGTGACAATCCGCACTTGGTCCCCGTGCCGGGCATTCCAGTCCGCGATCAAACCACAGTAAAAGTCGGTCGGCGGGCTGTTGTCGGTGTAAAGCCCGCTGCCCATCAGCGGCAGAAAACGGTAGGGATACCCGTTGGCTTCCAGCCCTTCCAGGACCGGCAATAGAAGCCGTTCCGCAGCGCTGATGTCTGTGACCTGGACGTAGCCCTGATGGGAGTCTGTGTTTGTAATTCCCGGTATGCCCGCTGTTCCCACCGGATTGCAGCCGCCCATCAGCCCGAGAAGATTGGCCTTGTGGTAGGGCAGACCGTTCCAAACAAGCACGCGCCCGCCTTCCGGCCCTTCCCAATGGAAGGCGTTCAGCGGGCCGCCGTTTGGATACCCGCCGTGGTGCTGGTTGATATTGCTGGACAGAAAGCGGACACCGGCTTCGGCCAGCGCGTCCGCCATGCCCCAGGAAAGGCCGTTGATGTCGCAGGACATCGCGGCGGAAAGCGGCAGGCCGTTCTCCTGCGCGAACTGCCGTGCCGGCGCAAGCGTGTCCCGCAGGTGCCCCAAATCGAGAAGCTCGGTCAGGTGCAGGTAAAACGCGGTCAGCTCTAGGGCACCGCTTTTTGCCGCGCCGATAAACTGCGCCTGCTTCTCCGGGCCGCAGACAGACAAAAACTGCTCGACAGCCCAGAAGCCTTCGCAGGTAAACTTGAAGCGGCTGTCTGCCGGCCGAGCAGCATTTTCCGAGGAAGAAGCAAGTGTCAAAGCCTGCGCGATGAACTGACGGTGGTACTCGGTGATGACTTCCTGGCGGTCGGTGAATCCAAGATCAATATGCGAGTGCTGGACGACAAAGACAGTCCAGGGAAGCGAAGTCATAAACACCTCTCACACTAAATACCACTCACACGAAAATCATTTACACAAGCATACAGAAGGCTCTGCGTACAGCCCAAACGTTTGGACGCAGTATATCATACCAAGCCAAACCCGTCAAGCCGGGTTTGCCGGCACAAGCGCTTGAACCGTGACAAAGTTCACACCGGCGCTGTGCTCCAAAGCGCAGGCGGTTCTTTTGATCGGGTCTACAATGAATACAACAACGCAGGAACCAGACACCGAGCGAAAATACCGAGGAGACACGATCATGCAGCAAACTTACAACGATACGACAATCAGCAGACTCAGCCGCTGGATCTGCCGCAAAGGGGAACTGGCCGCAATCATCGGCTTGATGGCTTCCAGCGCTTGCTATGGCTTGTTTGCCCTGGCGCACATGGCTTGATCCCGCAAACGAACATTCTTCCAATACACAGAAAAGAAAAAGACCCCCATCGGCCTCGTGCCGGTGGGGGTTTTCTGTCGGCAGGGCAGGAAAACCAGCGATCCGCACAGAATCACGCCGGAAAGCGAGAGCCGGCTGAACGCAGAAAGGAAGCAGAAATGAACGGAGAAAGGACAGCAAAAAGCGGACTGGCCGCAAGCCTGGTGGAAGTCTCTGAAACGCGGATTGTCTGCCGGCGTCCACTGGGGCTGCGGATTGGAATGGGGATCGTCGCGCTGGTTTTGGGCGCGATGTGCCTGGCGCTGTTCGGCTTCTTTTGGCCGACTCCGGGCGCATTTGCCGAGCGCCTGCCGGCGGACAGCGTGAGCCAAATCGCCTCGTTCCTGCTGGTGCCTCTGCTGGGCCTGTTTGGCCCAACAGCGTTGTTCCTCTACTTCGCCGGCCCGGCAGACTTGATTGTGGACACGGACCGGCGGACATACCGGTTCCGGCGCGGGTTTCCGCTGCTGGCGGCCTGGCGAGAAGGGCCGCTGGATGACATCGCGGATCTGCGGGTGGGCAGGCTCAGCGAACGTTCCAGTCAGCTTCTGCTGGACTGGAAGAACACGGAGGCGACGCCGTGGACGTTCGGCGACGGCCCGGTTTCAAGCCGCCGGCCGGTGCAGATGGCAGTCTCGCAGGACACGGGCCTGCTGCGGCAGGAGGCCCAAAGGCTGGTGTCGCGGCTGGACATTCCGCTGGCCGAGAACGCGCCGGCCCTGCACGAAGCCCGCCGCCGGACGCAGACTCTGCTGGTGCTCATCCCGGCAGTCTTGTTTTTTCTCTTGTCCGGCCTGCCGCCCCTGCTGGTGAACCACGCCCTGGCCTCTGAAGGTCAGGACGTTCGCGGCACGGTGACAGGGATGCGGGGCGGCAAGGGATATTCTATCCGCTACACTTACTTGGCAGAAGGAAAGCAGTTTCAAGGCCGCGCTTCGGTGCCGTGGCCGGTCTATGCGTCTCTGACGTTGGGAGGCCCGGTGCCGGTGCGTTACCTGCCGTCGTACCCGCATACCAGCACGGTGGAGGGAGCGCGGAGCGACGACAGAGCAGATCTGCTGCCACTTTTGGTCGGCGTGCTCCTGCCGCTGCTGGTCCTGATTGCACTTCGCAGCAAGAAGTCGGGTTAAGCCGGGGCAGCGCAGGAAGTCCGGCAGTTTTTGCCGAACTGTTCCCGAAACTGTTCTTTGGTACCGGAGGGATCGTTATGAGCTATCCGCCGACAGGCACCATCACGTTCCTATTCACCGATATTGAAGGCAGCACCAAGCTGTGGGAGGATCACCCCGCCGCGATGCGCCTTGCTCTTGCCCGCCATGACTTTCTTCTGCGAGAAACGATCAGCGCCCAAGAGGGCTTTATTTTCAAGACCGTTGGGGATGCGTTCTGTGCGGCCTTTGCCACCGCGCCCAGCGCCCTGACAGCGGCGCTGACGGCGCAGCTTGCCCTTGCCGCCGAACCCTGGGCAGCGGAAACGCCGCTGCGCGTGCGGATGGCTCTGCATGTCGGCGCGGCGGAAGAGCGCGACGGCGACTATTTCGGCCCGGCGCTTAACCGCGCCGCCCGGCTTCTGTCTGCCGGGCATGGGGGGCAAACCCTGCTGTCGCTGGCCGCGCAGGAGCTGACCCGCGACCTGCTGCCCGAAAGCGCAAGCCTGCACGATTTAGGCCCACACCGCTTAAAGGACCTAACCCGTCCTGAGACCGTCTTCCAGCTTGTTCATCCCGCCCTGCCCGGTGCATTCCCGCCCCTGCGCTCGATGGACAACCCGGCGCTGCCCAATAATCTGCCGCAGCAGACCACGTCCTTTATCGGGCGCGAACGGGAGGTCGCAGAAATCAAGGCGCTGCTGCCGGCGGCGCGTCTGCTGACGCTGGCGGGAACCGGAGGAACGGGCAAGTCCCGCTTGTCCCTCCAGGTCGCTGCCGACCTGCTCGATTTGTACCCGGACGGCACCTGGCTTATCGAGCTGGCGGCGCTGTCCGACCCGGCTCTGGTGCCGCAGACCGTGGCGCAGATCCTGGGCGTGCGCGAAGAGCGGGACAAGCCGCCTTTGCAGGCGCTCGAAGAGTGGCTGCGGGCCAGGCATCTGCTGCTGATCTTGGACAACTGCGAGCACCTGTTGCCCGCCTGCGCCGCCCTTGCCGCCGGCCTGCTCCAGTCCTGCCCTCGGGTCCAGATTTTGGCGTCGTCGCGGGAGCCGCTGAACGTGGCGGGCGAACAGATTTATCGGGTTCCGTCTCTTTCCCTGCCTGACCTGAAGCAGTCACAGACCGTCGAAATCGTGTCCCAATACGAGGCGGTGTCTCTGTTTATTGAGCGTGCCCAGGCCGTGCAGTCGTCGTTCGCCGTGACCAGCGCCAATGCCCCGGCGGTCGCGCAGATCTGTGTCCACCTCGACGGCATCCCGCTGGCGATTGAGCTGGCGGCGGCGCGGGTCCGGTCGCTGTCCGTGACCGAGATTCATTCCCGATTAAATCAGCGGTTCCGGCTGCTGACCGGAGGCTCCCGGACGGTGCTGCCGCGCCAGCAGACCCTTCGGGCGCTGATTGACTGGTCCTACGACCTGCTGACCGATCCGGAAAAAGCGCTGCTGCGGCGCTTGTCGGTCTTTGCCGGCGGATGGACATTCGGGGCGGCGGAAGCCGTTTGCGCCGGGGAGCCTGTCGAGGACTGGGAAGTTTTAGATCTGCTGACGGCGCTTGTGGATAAAAGCCTTGCTGTCGCAGAGCCGGCCGGGGACGGGACACGCTATTTTCTGCTGAAGACCATCGGCCAGTACGCCCGCGACCGGCTTTGCGACGCCGGCGAGGAAGACGCCGTCTGTACGCGCCACCGGGACGAGTTTCTGGGCCTTGCCGAACGGGCGCGTCCCGAGATCCAGGGTCCCGGCCAGCTTCTTTGGCTGGATAAACTGGAAGCGGAGCACGACAACCTGCGTGCCGCTCTTGACTGGTGCTTGGAAGACCCGGAGGGAGCGCAGCCGGGCCTGCGGCTGGCGTCCGACCTGTTCTTTCTTTGGTGGATGCGGGGTTACTTTGAAGAAGGGCATTACTACTATGCGCTGACACTGAAGCGTGCCGAGGCACAGGAGCGAACTGCGGTGCGGGCCAAAGCGCTGAGCCGCGCGGGGGGGCTTCTCAGCATCTACGGCGATGCGGCATCTGCCCGGCCCTTGTTTGAGGAGGGCCTGGGGATCGCCCGCGAGGTCGGCGAGCGCAAAAGCGAAGCAAATCTCTGGTGCAACTTAGGGGACATCGCCACCGGCGACGATCTTCCGGCGGCACGGACGGCGCTGACGCGAAGTTTGGAGATGCACCGGGAGCTGGAAAACCGCTCCGGGATCGCCCACGCTGCCATGCTGCTGGGCAACGCCGCCTTGCTGGAAGGGGATCACGCGGCGGCGCGGGCGCTCCACGAGGAGAGCTTGGCGATCAGCCGCGCCCTGGGCAACCCGCAGAAGACAGGACATGCGCTCTGGTGTCTGGCCCGCGACGACATTGATCAGGGCGACTATGCGCGGGTGCAAGGTCTGTTAAAGGAATGTATCACTCTGTTTGGCGGGCTGAAGGACTCCTGGAGCCTGTCTGCCGCCCTGGCTTTGGCCGGGGTGGCGGCATTGCAGACGCAGGAATATGACCAGGCCGGGCCGCTGCTGGCCGAGCATTTGCGGCTGGTCGTGCAGATGGGCCTCAATCAGTCCGCCCCCTGGGTGCTGCGCTGCCTGGGCCGGGTGGCCGCCCGCCGGCAGGACTGGGTACGGGCCGCCCGCCTGCTCGGCGCGGCGGACGGCCTGCAGTCTGTTCCCGGCTCGCCGCCTTCTTTCCCTGCCGACACAGACAGCGCAGGCAGAGCGGACGGCGCGGCTTCCTTTCTTTCCCCCGAGGAAGCCCAAGCGGTGACCGCAGCGCGTCGGGCTTTAGGTTTGGAGAAGTTCGCGGCAGCCTGGTCGGAAGGCTGGGTCCTGCCGCTGGAGCAAGCCGCCAAGTACGCGCTGGAGGACCCGGACAGTGAGCCGGCTATTTCTCCATAACCATGCTCCTTCGAGAGGGACAAAAATGCCCGGCATCCAGTGGGATGCCGGGCACAGGCGCGTGGCTCCTACTGCGGCACGGCTCCGGCGATGACGAGGACGCCGGCGCTGGGGCGGAGGTACTTCTTGGCGGCGGCGTTGACCTGGTCAACGGTGGGGACGTTTTCAAGGCATTGTAGTCGGCTTTGTTGCAGAAATGCGCTTGCTCTGAAATCCATGTCCTAAAGGACACGGCTACTAAAGGACACGGCTACGGGGCACAGACGCCGCGAATCCACCACTTCGTGGGGCTAAAAAGGCGTTCTGAGTGCGCCGAAGGCATAGTTTGCGGCGTCTGCGCCCAAGAGCCGTGTCCTTCAGGACATGGTTTGATTTATGCAACAACACCACTACAGTCTATCAAACATGGCCGACCTTGCGCGGCAGGGATAAAGTTCCTCTCAGATTGCTCAGGCTCTCCATCCTGATCACAGACCCTTTCTGATCATAGACCCTTTCGGTATTGGCTTGGCGTTTGCGAATAATGCTGCACAAAGGCAGAAGTGAAATGGGCTGCGCTTTGGTAGCCGCACGCGAGAGCGACTTCTAAAATGCTCAGTTCTCTGCTGTTCAGCAGCGCAGCGGCGGCTGTCATCCGAAGCTGCACCAGGTAGCGGTGCGGGGTGATGCCGACATTCTCTTTAAACAAAGAAATGAAGTGGAAGCGGCTGACGCCGGCTTCAGCGGCAAGCTGGTCAAGCGACAGCGGCTCCGCGTAATGGACCTTCATATACTCCAAAACAGACGCCAGACGCCGATCCAGGAGCCGTCCCGCCGACCGCGTGTCGGGAAATGAAGCCTGCCAGCCGCTTTGTTTGGACAGCAAATGTGCCGCCAAAAACTGTGCGGCGGCCTCAGCATAGAAATCAGGAGCGCCTGTTTCGACTGCGTTTTTGAGCGAGAGTGCAACCCGTGAAACAACAGGGTCCCAAAATGCAAGAGCATTGAGAGGCTGTTTTCGAGAAGGCGCTCCGGCACGACGGTACTCCTCCGCCGCACTCTCGAAAAAGTGCGTCGGGATGTGCAAGTGCAGTGTGTGAAGCGCTTCCGGGCCATGGGGACGCACACGCAAGCGGCTTGTTTGACCACTTGGCGTCATCCCCACTGAGCCGGGCTGATAAGTCGCATTCCTCCAAAAACCATCAGAGAAGCTTTCCACCTCACCCTGTCCCTTTGGAATAACAACCACAAGCTGATCTGAAGACGCGGGAGCTTCAAAGGCTTCCGTATTGCCCTGGCCCTCAAACTCTTGAACCCGTAGAAGCGCCGACCTACCTTTGACATTGCAGACGAAGTTGTGGCTCAGCAGCAGATTTCCATAAACTTCACTTTCGTTTAGGAACGGTTCTGTCAAGAGATGTTTTCCGGGTTCCAATGATGCCGGTGAGTCGCCCTGCTTCAACCTGCCGTGACCTCCCTATTTAGTAGCACTCGCAATTTAAGGAAAGTATTTCCCAATTTCTGAATACACATACCCGGCAAGAATTGTCTATAATCACGCAGTAACCCGCACTCAAGCAGCGGCTCACGCTGAGAAAAGGAGACCATGATGACCGAAATCCAGCAGCAAAGCATTGACCTCGTGAAGTCCTTCTACGCAGCCAAGTCACGTCACGACCTGGAAGCGACAATAGAACTGTTTGCAGACGACGCCATGTATGTCCTGCCGCTCAGCGCGTCGGGCGAACCCAAGCCATGGTTTCAGTACGACGGCAAGCAAGCCACATCCGACTACCAAAAAGCGGTTCTCCAGCGCTTCTCGCAGATCCGCATGGTCGACCCGCAATACACCTCAAACCCGGAGGGAAGCACGGTGTTTGTGGAGACCCGCGGTGACTACATTTCCGCCGAAGGCAGCCGGCCGTACAACAATGTATACGTCTTCAAGTTCGTCATCCGCGACGGCAAGTTCACGCATGTCTATGAGTATGCCAATCCTGTAACCTACGCTAAAATCGCGGGCCTGCCCATTGGGTGAGGCGGAATCGTACAAAAACACCCAAAAAGACCCTAAAAACCAGCATGACACAAGAACGCCCGGCACTACCCGTAATAGTGCCGGGCTTTTTTGTGAAATTAGGCCGCTTTCAAGTCGGCGTAATACACCGCCTGCTTGATCCTGTCCGGGTTGGCCCGCTGCGCCTCAAGAAGATCATAATGGTTCTGCATGTTCAGCCAGAACCGGGGCGAAATTCCGAAGAACTTCCCCAGCAGGAGCGATGTCATCGGCGTAATGCTGCGCTGTCCGCGCAGGATTTCCGAAATGTGGATCTGGCTGAGTCCTGTTCCTTTTGCAAGCTTGTAGGCAGTGATGCCAAGCGGCTCCAAATAATCTTCCCGGAGCGCCTGGCCGGGATGCTCGTTTTCAAGAAACTCAGAGGCTGTCTCAGCCTCTGAGCGGTTCTGATTCATTATCGTGTTGATCCTCCCTTCAAAGAATTGTCTTTCCAGCGGGGGCAGGTTTTGCCCCCGCTAAGGTCGCGTGGGTTGATTTAATGATAGTCTACTATCTCAACTTCTCGCGCATTTCCGTTGTCCCAAACAAAACACACGCGCCACTGATCGTTAATCCGAATTGAGTGCTGGCCCTTACGGTTGTCTTGGAGGGCCTCCAATTTGTTACCGGGGGGAACCCGGAGGTCATCTAGCTTTGCCGCTGAGTCGATGTACCTCAGTTTGCGGAGCGCAACAACCTGAATGTCTGGTGGAAGTTTACGAGACTTCCCTCCCGTGAAGATGATCTCTGCTTCCGCTGAGTAGAAATCGATAATCATACTCGCATACTACCTACCATCAGCAGTATTGTCAATAGGTACTAATCAAAAACAAGAAAGCCCGACACTATCAGTGATAGCGCCGGGCCGTTTTCATGTCCGCCCCAATTCTACTGCGGCACGGCTCCGGCGATGACGAGGACGCCGGCGCTGGGGCGGAGGTACTTCTTGGCGGCGGCGTTGACCTGGTCTACGGTGACGGCGTTGTAGATGGCGTTGCGGCGCTCCGGGAAGTCCAGCCCTAAGCCGTAGTCTTCGGCTAAAGCGAGGACGCCGGCGACGCCGGCGTTGGTTTCTAAACGCAGCGGGTAGGAGCCGGTGATATACAGCTTGGCTTGGCGCACTTCATCGGGCGTGACGCCGTACTGCTGCTCCTGGGTGATGATCTGGCGCATCAGCGTGATCGCGCGAGTGGCGTTTTTCGGGTTCGCACCGATAAAGACCTGGAACGGGCCGGAGCCGTGCGACGCGGAAAACGACGAATCTACCGAGTAGGCGAGGCCGTTTTCGTCCCGGATGGTCTTGCCGAGGCGCGAGCCGAACGTGTCCCCGCCGAGCGTGTAGTTCAGGATCTGGGCGGCGTAATAGTCCGGGCTGTTCTGGGTGAGGCCGCCGTTGTAGCCGAACAAAATGCTCGTCTGGGGGGCGTCGGCCAGCGGAATAACAATCGGCGCGGGCGCTTTAGTCGGAGCGCCGACATCGGCGATTTCCAGTGACGGCACAGGAGTATTCGGCTTGGTCCAGCCGCCGAGAGCGTCAGTCACTTGGCGCTCGACAGCGGCGGTATTGACATCGCCGACGACTACCAGCACGGTCGTATCAGGCCGGTAGTAAGTCCGGTAGAACGAAAGCAGATCGTCGCGGGTCAGCGACTTGATCGCCGCCGCACTTTCATCCAAAGTCGGCGACCAGAAGGGGTGGCCTTTGGGGTAGATGGCCTGGGCAAACGCGATCTCGGCCTGCGCTCCCGCGCCGCCCGTGCCGCCGGTATCCTGGCGGGCGTCTTCAATGCCGGACAAGACCTGCGCCCGCAGGCGCTCAAGCTGATCCGGCGGGAACGACGGGTTCCGCAGCTCGTCGGCCAGCGTGGACAAGGTCAAGCCGAAGTCCTGCGACAAGCTCGCGCCGGAGATGCCTGCCTGCTCGGTAGACGCGCCGATGCCGACATTCGCGCCGACGGATTCCAGTGTCAGCGCAAGCTGCAGGGCGCTTTTCGTGGTTGTGCCGCGGTCCAGCATCGCCGCCGTCATCTCGGCGGTGCCGTACTTGCCGTCGGGGTCGTACATCGAGCCGGCCCGGACAAAGCCGTCCATGGCGACAGTCTTGTTGGCGTGGTTCTCCTGGACTATCAAGACCATGCCGTTCGGCAGGACAATGCGGGCAGGCTTGGGGGCCGACGCGGGCCTAGCAGCCGTGCTGACGGAATTAAACTTTTTGTCTAACGCGGCAAGCGTCGCTTTTTGCTTCGGGTCAGTGACCGGCTTTGCCGCGCCGAAGTTGTCGGTGACCGGCGGCGGGGGCGGGGTTTGGCCCGGCGGCAGCGGCTGGGGGTCAAAGTACGCCACGGTGCGGTTGTCGGCGACGAGGTACTGCTTGGCGACACGCTGGATGTCGGCGGGAGTGACTTTGCGGATGTGGTCCAGGTAGTCGTCTTGATAGTGCGGCAGGTCAATTGCGGCATAAGTTCCAAGCTGGTTGGCCTGCTCGGAAACGCTGTCGTTCTGGTAGATAAACCCGGCTTCGGTCTGCTTGATGGCGCGGGCCAGCTCCTCCGGCGTGACCGGCGCAGCCTGCAGCTTCGAGACTTCGGACTCCAGCGCCGCTTCCAGGACGGCGTTCGTGACACCCGTGCTGGGTGTCCCGTCGAATGTCATCAAGTACGGGTCGCGCTGGTCTTCGTCGCCCGCGCTGGCGGACTGGGCCAGCCCAGTTTCCACCAATCTTTGGTAAAGCCGGGCGCTGCGGCCTCCCGACAAAATCTGGGAAAGGACATCCAGCACATAATGGTCGGGCTGGCCGGTCTCGGGCACATGGTAGCCAATCAGGACTTGGCCGGTCGTGCCGGGACGCTTCAGCGTGACGCGCTTTTCGCCGCGCTGGGGCGGTTCGGGGGTGATATAGTGCGTGTCCAGTGTCCCGGCGGGATACACGCCAAAATACTTCTGGACAATACTCACCGCTTTTTTGGTATCGAAATCGCCGACCATGACCACCACGGCGTTGTTCGGCATGTAGTGCTTTTTGTAATAGCTGTAAATCACGTCCCGGCGGCCCGAGACCGCTTCGACATCGGTGCGCCAGCCGATGACCGGCCAGTGGTAGGGATGCGCCTCAAACGCTTCCGGCAGAAACGTGTTGGTGTATAAATCGTAGCCGGGGGAGTTGTTGTCACCTTCCAGCTCGGAGCGCACGACAGTCATCTCATGGGACAGCTCGGTCGGATCAAACTTGGAGTTCTCCATGCGGTCCGCTTCGATACGCGCGGCAAGTTCCAAGCGGTCAGACGCGATCAGCTCATGGTACTCGGTCCGGTCTTCGGCGGTGGAAGCGTTGATCTCGCCGCCATTGGTCAAGAACAGATGGTCAATCGCGCCGGGCGGCAGATCATTTGTTCCCTTGAACATCATGTGCTCTAAAATATGCGACAGGCCGGTCTGGCCGCTGATCTCGTTGCGCGAGCCGACTTTATACCAAACGCTGAAGTAGACGACGGGCGCGGCATGGGACTCTTTGGACAAAATGGTCAGCCCGTTCGCCAGATGTGTTTCCGTGACATTCTGCGCTTTGTCATAGCTTTGGGAGATCACCCGCCCGTAAGCAGGCACCGGCGCTTTTTGGGCGGGAGCCGCCGATACCGCAGCCGCCGGCAGCAAAGTGGCCGCTGCGGCAGCACAGCAATTAAAATAACGTGCTATCTTTAAACGTGCTATCTTTAAATGGAAAGTCACTCTCGGTAGGTTCTCTTTTCTGGAAATAGAATGACCATGCCATGAATGGCATGGTTCTGAGGGCAGATACTCTTCATCCCTAAACACTTTACCCTTTAATACGACAGGAACGCGCAGTGCAGTTCCGGCTCCCCTTGCATTTTAGCAGCCCGCTTGGTACACTAAGACAGGAGCATTTCTATGAGCTTGGAACCGAGACAAGAGCCGGAAACGCCGCGTACCGGAAAATACTGCCCGCGCTGCCGCGCGATGGCTCCGCGAGATCAGCCGGTGTGCCGCCAGTGCGGCCACCAGTTCCGCAGCAGCGCGAGCAGCCCGGCACCGAACGAAACTGCAGCCCCGGACCCGCTGAACCGCACCATGCAGTTTGTTCTGCCGCCGCTGCGGCCGCATCCCGCGCCGACGGTCCCGCCGCCGGTCCTGCCGGTGCGCCTCGCCGCTTCCCCGCGCCGCATTCTCGCCGCCGGGGCTGCCGCGCTGCTGCTCTGCATCGGCGGGTTCTTTCTCTGGCGCAACGACCGCTGGGCGTCGCCGGCTGAGACGCCGGTCGGGGATTGGGAAACGACGCTGCACGGGAAAGCTTCCGCAAACGCACACTTGGAATTTCAATTCCAGCCCGGCGGCGCCGGCCGGTTTTCCTGGCGCGAGTCCGGCCCGGCGGCGCTGTCCGGGCAGACCCCGCTGCGCTGGAAGCAGAACCCGGACGGCAAGCTCGCGCTGTCCCTGACTTCGCCCAGGGCGGGAGACACGGTTTCGCAGACACTGGCCGGCATTTTCAGCAGCCATGCCTGGACCTGGCATGTTGACCCGCCGCCGCGCCGTCTCCATCTCGGGACGCTTATCTTCACGGAGAAACCATGACACAGTTGAAAAGCCCCCCCGCCCCAACTCTGGGGAGCCACACGAGGAAAGGACATCGCGCTCCTCAACAGTTTTCTTTTCCGCCTCCGGCTCCCCAGAATTGGGGCGGGGGGGCCTTCTTGCTTTTGCTTGCTTCGCCCTTACTTCTGCTGTCTTCCTCTGGGTTTGCCGCAAACACTCCCGGCGGCGGTGCTTCGGGAAGCGCTTCTGACGCCTCGGCAGCGGCCACAGCGGCCGATGCCGTCACGCCTGACCGGCCCGGCTTCACGAACGGCAGCGATGTTGTCCCGAAAGGCCGGGTTCAAGTCGAAGGCGGCGTCACGCGCAATGTTTACTCTGCAAGCAGCGGCGGCGGCCATGCCACCGACGGCCCGGAAACTTTGATCCGCACCGGGCTGAACGACAAAACCGAGCTGCGGATTACGCTGCCCAATTATATTTGGCCCTCCGGCACGAGCGGCTTCAGCGACGGCGCTGTCGGCATTCGCGATAAGTTTTACCAAAGCAAGGACGGCAATACCAAGTTCGCGTTTACGCCCACTCTGTCAGTTCCCGTCAAATCCGCCGTGACTTCCTCCGGCCATGTAGACCCAAGTTTCCTGCTGAGCGGCCAGACCATGTCCGGCGCACGCTGGGGCATCTCGTCCAATCTGGAACTGTCTTATCCCACTCAAAATGGCGGGCGCTTGGCAAACTACACGGCAACGGCTCAGGTGACTTATGCCCTCAGCGGCCCTTTGTCGGTCTTCGGCGATGTCTACGACAACGGCGTCTCCGGCAGCCTGCCGACGCCGATTGCCGACGCCGGGTTCACTTACAAAGTCGCGAATAACACTCAATTGGACCTTGAGACCGGACGCGGCCTCGGCGGCCTGGCCCCCACTCAGTTCTACGGCGGCGGCGTCGCCGTTCGGTTTTAGGAGTATCACAATAAGCACGGCAGGGAATTAAGTATTGCACTGAATACGGCAACGAGAGCGGGAAATCCTGCATTTGCCGGCAGGATGAGGGGGACTATGCGCTAAAGAACCATGCCATAAATGGCACGGCTACACGGCGCAGACGCCACGAAGTACCGCTTCGCGGCACTAAGAACATCTTGGCATTATCTTAACCCCGCGAAGCGGGTGTTTTGTAGCGTCCTCGCTGTGCAGCCGTGACATTTATGTCATGGCTTCAGGAGCAAAGTTTTTGGAGGGGCACGATTGCCGCCGAGGAGAAACAGCATTGATACTTGTGGCAAGCGCGAATGGGGATGTGGGCATGGCGGCAGGCATGGAAGTCCTGCGCCGGGGCGGCTCGGCGATTGATGCCGTGGAGGCAGCCTGCCGAATAGTGGAAGACAACTTGGAAGACCACTCGGTCGGGACCGGCGGGTATCCAAACTCAGCGGGCGAAGTGGAACTCGACGCTTCACTGATGGAAGGCACGACACGGCGGGCCGGAGCGGTCGCGACGCTCAAGAATTACCCCAACCCGATTTCCGTGGCGCGGGCGGTGATGGAGCGTCTGCCGCGCCATGTGCTGCTGGCAGGGGACGGTGCGGCGCTTTTCGCCGCCGAGATGGGTTTTGCGACGCGGGAGCTGCTGACACCCCCGGCGGCGGAGGCGTTTCGGCAGAAAAAGTTCACACTGTTCGGCGAGGAATATGCGTTTGACGGCAATGCCGTCAGCCGGGTCGTCAAGCCGCCGAAAGACGACGCCCACAATTACGGCACGGTCAACTTTCTGGCGCTGGACGGCGGCAGCAAGATAGCGTCGGCGGTGACAACATCGGGCTGGGCGTTCAAGCATCCGGGCCGGGTTGGGGATTCGCCGCTGATTGGCGCGGGCAACTACTGCGATGATCGGTACGGCGCGTGTGCCTGCACCGGCCTGGGCGAATGGGCGATCCGGGCCGGGACAGCGCGGACAGTCGTGCTGGCGATGCAGATGGGTTTGAGCTTACAAGACGCCTGCGAAATGGCGTTCCGCGATTTAAGCTTGATCCCAGTCGCGCCGCCGGTGGACCCGGCGATGAGCCTAGTCGCGCTTGACCGAAACGGCGCCCATGCCGGCTGCTCGACAATGCCGGGCCGGACATATGTCTGGCAGACTGAAACAATGACCCAGTTTGAGACGCAGGAGCGTGTTCAAATGACGCAGGAGCGTGTTCAGCGTTAGCAAGGGAGCTTTTATGAATGGCCGATCGGTTGCCGCTTCTTTCTTTGTCGTGTTCTGCCTGCTGCTTTGCGGGCTGATCTTGCGGCGGCAGATCGCCGCCCATCCGCTACCGCCGGACAGCAGGCTTCAAGGATATAGCGGGCAGGGCTATGGCGGGCAGGACCCGTGGACGGAGCGGAACTGGCAGCCGGCGGATCCGGTACTTGCGCGGCAAGTGCAGGGCGTGGTGCGGGCGGAGATCGCGGCCCTGCGTCGCGGCGATGTGCCGCAGGCAATGTCGTATGGAAGCCGGAACCGCCGGCTGCGGTTTTCCGACCCGGTCCAGTTCCTGCAGCTCATGCAGGAGCGCCACCCGGAGCTGCAGGAAGACCGCCTGGCACTCTGCGGCCCGGTCGGCATTGATCAAGGCGGGCAAAATGCCTGGGCGACTGTTCTGCTTGTGAGCCGGAGCAAAGGGCGCGTACACGATAATTTTCTGATGGTTCGCGAAGGCGGCGTGTTTAGAATTGACCGCATCCAAACGTGGCCGCCAAACTGAAAGGTACTGAGCTGAAATTAGAACATTTGTTCGCTTATTTGTGGTACTGTAACGTTGGGAGGGCGGAAAGCAGGCACGAGAATGTGGCGAACAAAGCGGCAGCGGGACCTAAGCGCCCGCGAGCGGCTGGCAATGGCAAAGACGCTGTGGGACTGGCAGCCGCATGAGGCCCAAAAGAGGCTGTTTTGCAGCACGGCGTCGGTGCGGATCGCGGCCTGCGGGCGGCGCTGGGGCAAAACGGAAAGTCTCAGCATTGATATCGCGTCCCTGGCGCTGGCGGAGCGCGGGTCACGGCAGTTGATCGTTGCGCCGACAGAGCTGCAGGCCCGGATTTTGGGCGAGGCCGTGCAGGACCGCTTGGAGAAAGCATTTGCCGCCGGTGACGCCGAATTAGAAGACCGCAGGCTGCATGTCCGCGCCCGTCCGCATCTGATATTGACGCTGACGCCGGCGGCTCCTGGCCCGGAGCCGCCGCAGGCTTCAAGTTCGCAGGTGATGTGCCGGACGGCGGGGCGGGACGGGCGCAATCTGCGCGGGCTGTGGGCGCACCGGATCATCGTGGATGAAGCGGCGCAGGTGCCGGACCGGGTGCTGCGCGAGGTGCTGCCGCCGATGCTGGCCGACAAAGGCGGGGAATATGTGCTGGCGTCGTCGCCGAACGGCCGGCGCTCGGCGTTTTATGCTTTGTTCGCGCGGGGCAGCGTTCCAGGCAAATCCGCCGCTGGCGTCACTTATCAAGCGTTCCAGTGTCCGACGACGGACAACAAGGCGCATTTAGATGCCGCGTGGCTGGCGTCGCAGCGGGAAGACATGGGGGAGGCGCTGTACGCGCAGGAGTTTGAGGCCCAGTTTCTGGACGACTTCGGCATGGTTTTCCGCGAAGACGAGATTTGTGCGGCGATCACCGACATTCCGGGGGTTCGGCTGGAGCGCACCGAAGTTTTGTCGGACCCCGTGCCGGGCCATTATTATGTGGCCGGCATTGATTGGGGCCGCAAGTGGGACTACACCGTTGTCACAGTGCTGGACGCCGAGGTTTCCCCAGCAAAGCTGGTGCATCTGAGCCGCTGGCGCGGCACGGGCTGGGAGACGCAGGCGGCGGACGCGGCGGCGATTGTTGCCTGGTTCCAGCCGCGCCGGGTGCTGGCCGACGGCAACTCCATCGGCGACCCGATTGCCGAGATGCTGGACGCCCAAATCCGAAAGCTCATGCCCCGCGCCGGTTATCGCCCGACTGTCGAGCGGTTCACGTTCGGTGCGGAAAGCAAGCAGCAGCTCATTGACCGGCTCAACGTGGGCTTGGCCGCCCGCGCAGTGCAGTTCCCGCCGCACAAGGCTTTGCTGAACGAGCTGCGCTGCTTTGAGTACGCGCCCGGCGGTCCCGGCACCCTCAGAATGGCCGCGCAATCGGGCGGCCACGACGACTGCGTTGTTTCCCTCGCCCTGGCGTTCTACGCCGCCCCCGCCCCAAGCACCGAGCGGGGTAAAGGTCTCGGTATTTTGCTGGGGTCGTCGGGCGGGATGGAGCGGCGCGAGTAGAAAGCCTCACCCTACGGCAGGCTGTGACCCTCTCCTTGTCCCCTAGGGATTACTTTCGTATTAAGGAGAGGATAAGAACTTGTTGGGGTGAGGTTCTGTCATTTGGATCTACTCGTTCAAAGCTGGACACTGCACAACACCAGTGATCCGGTTTTCAAGCCGTCTAGGGGAAGAACACAAAATGCGAAAGTGGTGGTTCCGTATCTGAAGCCTTTGCTAAACGACCCGGACCCGGATGTTCAGCGACTAGCTCGCCGTGCATTAGAAAAACTACAATAGCCAAAAATCGTTCAAACGCCCCGGCAGGGAATCCCGCCTCGTTTCTAGAACCCTGCGCTTATGAGCAGAAATGGCGGTGGCAGGAACAGCGGCGTGAGCCGGGTGCGGTTTATTGAAATCCGCACGACGACGGCATGGATGGTGGACGGAGAACTATGGCGGTTCCGGGACGGCACGGAGATTGCAGTCGGCGATGTCAACGATTTGGAAGCCCCGGAGCCGATGGTGACGGGCGCGGTGGCGCTCGGCTTGATCAACGCCGGCAAAGCGGAAGCGATGGCCGTGTCTGAATTGGACAGCCCGGCGGACTTCGAGGCGGACGATGACGCGGCAGGCGGCTTTGGGGAAGACTTGGAAGCCGCTTTTTAGCGGTCTCAAACCTCAAGTTGTGAATTATTTCTGAAATGTTTGCGTTTTTTGCGTTTCATTTTGTCATTCAGTCTCTTTTTCGGTGTATAATGGCGGCAGTTAGCTTGATGAGCATTACTCCCTAAGCATTTTACAAAGAGCATTCGCGTTGGGCCGTCTAGTCAAGATTATCCCGGCAGCGAGGCCGAACACAACAGATTGGCAGGATAAGGAAACCACATCGCATGACATCATCACGCCGCATCAAAGTGAATCGTACTAAGCTTATTGGCTCCGCCGCTGCGCTTGTTCTGGCCTGCGGCATGACTGTCGGCCTCTCGTCGTCGGCTTCGGCGCAGGCCGCGCCGTTTTTGGACACGCCCACAAACCACTGGGCCTATGAAGCTGTCCAGGACCTCGCCAAAAAAGGCATCGTCATCGGCTACCCTGACGGCACCTACGGCGGCAAGCGCCCGATGACCCGCTACGAGTTCGCCGTCGCGTTGGACCGCGCCCTTCGCACCGTCTCCGACATGATCAGCGCCAACCCGCCCGCCGGAACGCCGCCCGTGTCCACCGTCACCCAGGACGACATCAACCGCCTGCAGGCGCTGATTGACAAGTTCCGCCCGGAGCTTGACACGATCCAGACCAACCTCACGGCGGCGCAGGACAACATTGACGCCCTTCGCGCGGATGTTCTCGACGCCAAAGCGCTTGCAAACAAAGCGCAGGATACCGCCAACAACTCTTATGGCGTCGGCGCGGACCGCAAGTTCCAGATTTCCGGCTACATCCAGGCCCGGTTCCAGAACGCCGACGGCTACGGCAAAGGCTCCGAAGACCGCTTCCCGCAGGGCGTTTCCACTAAAGCCGGCTCCTACAACGGCGACTACGCGCAGGGCGGCAATGTCGCTTCCGCCGAGCTGCGCCGCGCCCGAATCAAGTTCACCGGCGCCTTGACCGCGAACACCAAGTATGCGATCCAGATTGACACATCCGGTGCGGTAAACTCCGGCGCCACTCCAAACCAGCAGGTCACGGTGCGCGAGGGCTATGTCGCCTACACGCTCGGCAACGGCGACGCGGCCAAGAACCTGACTATCACCGCCGGCCAGTTCGCTACTCCGTTCGGCTACGCGCTTCCGGTGTCCATGGCGAACTTCCTGACCCCGGAGCGGCCGCTGGCGTTCAGCGAAGCCAACTACGGCCTGTTCAACTCGCAGGACTACGACAAGGGCCTTCAAATCGGCTACAACACACCGCAGCAGCTTTTGTTTCTGCCGGCGGGCCTGAAGTTCACGGTCGCGGCGGTCAACGGCTCGGGCCGCGTGAGCGAGGACGTTGACCGCACTCTCGACACGATCTACCGGGTCGCCTACCAGTCGCCAAGCAAGGTCCTCTCGCTGGGCGCGTCCTACTACTTGGGCCAGATCAACGATCCTGATACGGGCCTCGCCGCCACGTCGCTCCTGAACAACACCGGCTCCCGCTATACCGGCGCACGCAAACAGCTTCTGGGCTTTGACGGCCAGCTTGCGATTCCTACCGGCAAAAATCAGGTTTTCCTGAACGGCGAGTATGTCGGCGGCCTGTATGAAGAGCGGACATTCTTCACCGGCACGACCAACGCCCTGACCAACGGCTCGGCGCTGCAGACGGTCTACGCCAAAGACAACAAAGTGGACGGCTACTACGTCCAGGGCGGCTACACGTTCGGCGCCGCCGGCAGCCATGGCCTGACTTTAGCGGCGAACTATGATGTGCTGAAGCGCGGTGAGGGAGGAGCAAACGCTTTCAACACCGGCGGCAGCGACGCCTACAAAGACGAGAACTTCGGCTACGGTGCCCTGTACAACCTGGACCGCGCGACCCGCCTGCGCTTCTGGTACGTCCGCCCGACAACCATCGCGCATCAGCCGGGCTTCGCGTCCCCGCCCAAGTACGGCCTGTTCACCGGCGAGCTTCAAGTCAAGTTCTAAATTCTTACAAGAGAACCTCACCCGCCAGCAAGCTGGCACCCTTTCCTTCCGAAGGAGAGGGTCGGAACGCAGTTCCGGGGTGAGGTTCTTTTTGCGTCCGGTATTTTGGGTAAATAGGGGTCTGGAGAACAAGACCATGAGCCAAGATTACACCGAAGAAGTCAAAGAGCGACTCCTGCATGAGCTGACCGACGCGCCGCAGGGCGTCAATGACAGCGACATGCCGATGCCCGGCAGCCCGAACCTCACCGGCGAAACCGGCCCCAGTCCCGGCCCGGACACCATTCCCGAAAGCTTCGCCGCGCTTGACGGCGACTTCTCGCCGGACGAAACCGGCGAAGAAGAAGACCCCGGCGATGCTGAGGCCGGCGGCGTCAGCGTCAACAACACCGATGGGGCTGTCCGCCTGCCGGGAGAAAAAGAGGGAAACAATGCCGGATAATTCAACAGATGCTCTTGGCGCAGTTGCCGCAAGCGGCAGCCGGCCCTCAGAAACCGGCCCCGGCGCAACCGGCGGCAGCGCCACCGGCGGCGGCCAGGCCGTTCCCGACACCGAAACGCTGATGGGCGGCGACAGCGCCCTCGGCGACAGCGGCAGCCTGGATGACGGCGCACTTGGTGATGGCTTGAACAGCGGTGACAGTGTCAAAGAAGAAGGCAAAGCGGTCCCAACGCCGAAGATGTCGCCGGACGATGCAAATAAGTCTCCGCAGGACGCGGATGCACCGACCGGGGGCCTCGGCGGCGTCAGCAGCGTTGGGGGCAGTTAGGAAGATGCGATGCCGTAAACAGCGTCGCTGAGGAGCGCGGACGCTAAGGTCCCACCGGCGTGGGACAGGACACCGAATATGTTCTGTCGGTTCCTCTGCCACGCAGGTGGCAGCCTGGCGCTTCGCCCCCCAGCGAGGGCGTTCACGCCCTCGTTTCCCTCACGCCCTCGTTTTTTGCATTGGCATCATCTGTCTCTATCGTGTATAATACCTTGTCATGCCAGCGTCCTCCCCCACCCCTAATCAACTCACCCCCGAACCGCCTCACTTAACCCAAGAACAGCAGGCGATTGTCGCTCACGATTACGGCCCCGCGCTGGTGTTCGCCGTCGCCGGAGCCGGCAAGACCACGGCGATGACCCACCGGATTGAGCGGCTGGTCCGGGAAAACATCTTTCCGGCGTCGGCCATTCTCGCCACTTCGTTCAGCAAAGCTTCCGTCAAAGACATCAAGACCGCGCTCGGCGCGTGGCCGCACTGCGGGAAAGTGCAGGTGCAGACGCTTCACGCCGTTGGCTGGGGCATTCTCAAAATGGCGCAGCGGCGCGGCCTCGGCGGAGAGTTCAACTTAAGCTCGGAAGACGAGACAAATGACTCGCAGCTTTTGGGCCGGGTGCTGGGGCAGGCATGGCGCGAGAAAGTTTCATTTGCGGCGGAGCTGGATGCGCTGGACCGGCCCGATTTTTTGACCTATGTGGGGATAATGAAGGCTAACCTGCTGTATCCCGATCGCGCAAAGCTAAACTTGCCCCAAGCGGCGCTGGCGCAGGCAGGTCAGGCACCTGCGCCGGCGGGGTTCGCTTGGTATCCGGCTTTGTACGCGCTGTACGAAACAGTACGGGTGCAGGAGAAGATCCTGACGTTTGACGACATGCTGCTGTCGGCGTGGGAATGCCTGCACAGGTATCCCAAAGTGCTGGCCGATGCCCGGCGGCGCTTCGGCTGCGTTCTGGTAGACGAGTTTCAGGACGTCAACCGGGTGCAGTCCGAGATTTTGGACCTTTTGACGCATCCGCACCGCAACTACATGGCAATCGGCGACGACGACCAAACTATCTACGAATGGCGCGGGGCCGATCCCGGCTTTATTCTGGGCTTCAATGGGCGTTACGGCGCATCTAAATACTTGATCCGTGACAACTTCCGCTCACACGCCGCCCCGCTGGCGCTCGCCAACAAAGTCATCGCGCGTAATCAAAGGCGCGAGCCGAAGTCTTTGTCCCTGACGCGCGGCTTCGGCGGGCGTCTGGAAGTCCACGAAGAGCTGACTCCCGAGACGCAGGGCAAGCATCTGGCTTCGCTGATTAGGAACGCGCTGAGCAGCGGGCGTGCGCCAAGCGACATTGCCGTTCTGATCCGGCTGTACGCCCAGACGCCGCCGCTGGAACAGGGGCTTTTGGAAGCGAACATCCCTTACCAAGTTGTCGGCAGTTCTCCGTTTTATGCCCGTCCCGAAGTCAAGACCCTGCTGGATTATGTGAAGCTGGCCCGGATGGACGATGGCTGGGAAAGCCGCTGGTCGGCCATCGCCAACAAGCCGGCCCGGTACTTGTCGCGGGTCTTCTGTGACGAGATTACGCGCACGGTCCGGCGCGGCGTCTCGCTGCCGAACGCTCTCATGGCAGCGGCAAAAGACGCGCCCGCGCACCAGGCCGCGCGTCTCGGCGATTTAGCCGACACCCTGCACTGGCTCCGAGGGGCGCTCGACACGCTGCCGGCAGGCGCGGCGCTGGCCCAGCTTGACAAAAAGATCGGCTATGTAGACTTCCTGCGCCGTTCGAGCGGCTTCCCCGAAACCGGCCTCGCGCGAGCTGCCAACGTCGAAGCGTTCGGGCGCTACGCCCACAGTTCCGCGTCACTGACAGACCTGCTGTCGCATTTGGAAGCGCTGGCTGCGGCAGGCGTCGGCCTGAACCGAGACCGTTCCAACGGAGTCGCGCTCCTGACTGTCTTCCGGGCCAAAGGGCTTCAGTGGCCGGTCGTCTTCGTGCCCGACTGCAACCAGGGGATTTTCCCCTACGGCGGCCCCGAGGAGCTGGAAGAAGAGCGGCGCTTGTTTTACGTCGCGCTCACCCGCACCCAGTCCGACCTGCATCTGCATTTGGTCAAAACGGAGCTGCCGTCGCAGTTTTTGACCGAAGCCGACTGGAAGAACACGCTGGCGGATGTCGGAGCGCTCCGCGACCTGCTGTCGCGTCCCCCGTCTGACTGGCGCACCGCCGACGTGCTGACCATCGCCCGCAGCGCCGCCCGCCTGGATTTGCGCCGCTACTTTTCCAGTTGGCACGCGCCCGGCGACAGCCAAGCCGCCGGGGCGCAGGTGCAGGGGCTTGTCGCCGCTGCCCGCGCCCGCGGCTTGGACGAGGCGCTCGGCCTCACGCCCGCCCATCTTGCCCCCTGGCCGCAGTCCGCCTCTGCTGAGGCTCCTGATGCTGATGCTTTTGCTGACCTCGCCGAATATGTCCCGGCATCGCCCCCGCCGCCTGCGCCGCTGAACCCCAAGACGCTCAAAATCGGCGGTCGGGTCCAGCACACCCAGCACGGCCTCGGCACAATTCTCGCCATTCGCGGTGACCGCCTCAGCCCGCGCCTGGAAATCCAGTTCGCCCGCGGCAAGCCCATCGTCCTTCCTGCCAAGTTTGTTGAGCTGTCGGCGATTTAGCCGGACACTGTCTCTGCCTAACTTGCTGCCTGCATTGCCTTCTGGACCCGCTGTGCGCCGATCTGATCCAATCGATCTGCGCTGGTGAGGTACGGAGTGATTGCAGGCAGGATTTTCGCCTGCTGCGCGGCAGACATCGGACGTATCTCATACAGGGTGTTGAAAAAACGGGCGCGGGCAATGGAGTTTTTTTGCATGTTCAGGTGTGTCACGGTCCAATCGAGATCGGTATCCGAAATTGCGTGTGTTTGATAAACCTGATGCGCGAGGCCATCAGCTCTGACATAGTCGTTCTGAGACATCGTTCCTTGCTGCTGCTGCATCTTTGCGCCTGCCGCAGAGGCGGGTGTGGTATCTTGATTCTGGCTACGGCTGACACACCCTGTCATTCCAAGACTGATCAGCGTCAGGGTCAGCCCAAATTCTAAAGCTGCTCTCGATCCTCGCCCCAATTTCATCTTAATTGACCTCATCATTCATCCTCCTCACTCCTTCTGACCCGCAAGATATAAAAAGGTTGCGAACCGCTTGACATTTCCGCCGTCCCGTGTTATATTGTTACATATATAAAAAGCTAGATTTTAACGCAAAGGAGAAGATGATGCCTGAACAAGAACTGCAAGTCGCTGTGGAGCGTGTCCAGCTTGGTGTCCGCATGGAAAAGCGTATGGTGCAGGTGCTGAAGGGATTGGCCGAGTTCAACGACATGACGCTCGGCCAGCTTTTAGAAGAGATCGTGCTGCATTCGTTTGAGCCTGCCCCCGGCCACGAGGGCGAGATGTGCGCCAGCCCGCATGGCAAAAAATCACTGGCTGCCATCACCGACCTAAAGCGCATCTACGGCATGAATTACGACACCCATGCGGGTTATGGCTTCTACGACAAGAAAGAAACACCAGCGGCCTCGTCCTCCACGTAGGCAGGATAGCCGATGGCCGCTAGACCTGCTATTTACGGCGGGATGTTCACGGCGAAGTTTCTGTGCGCCTTCTAATCCTTTAAGCGCCGTCCCGTGGTCCAAGCCCAAGCAGGCGCTGGTTCAGCTCCCAAAGCGCTGTCCGGTTGCTGTCATAAGTAAGACGTGCGGATGCTTCAGCATAGGGCAGCCATTCCACGGCGTCATGCTCGTTTGACAGCGTCAGTGTTTGTCCAGTGCAGTCCACACCAAAGCTATGCTCGGGAATAACATACAGCGAGGGGTCCCAAGTTTCTCGGTCCTGAAAGAACGTCACAGGAACAGTGCAGGACGCTTGCAGGGGTGTAAACTCGCACCCACCCGCGATGCCGGCTTCCTCGAACGCTTCCCGCTTCGCCGCTTCCAGCGGAGTTTCGTCGTCTTCGCCGCCTCCTGCGATTCCCTGCCAGCAGGAATTGTCGCCGCGGCGCAAGACAGCAAACTCCAGCGCGTTTGTTGTTCTGCGGTAGGGCAGGACTAAGATTTGGAAGGGCGCTCTAGGCATGGCGTTGTCCTGTCTGTGCGTGGCTTGGAAGTTCCCGTCGTCGAGGCGACGTTACGAAGAAGCCAGAGGCTTTCTTGTTCTTGTATTTTGTTCTTGTGTCGCAGCGACACTGGGCACTTCCAAGCCTCGGGTTTCTAACCCGTGGCGTCTTCAACCCGTGACCTCTAACGCCGGAACTTCTGCGCTTGGTGGCATTTCTTTGCAGTATCTTCTACCGCACCTGCAAAACCAGCACAGTCAGTGAGTACGGCGGGAAGACGTGGCGGAAGTTTTTGCCGAGGCCGGTAAGATTGGACTGAATGGGCCGGACTTTGCTGGGGTCTGTGAGCGTATTGGTATCGCCGAGACTGGCCGAGGACAGGACAATGGCGGTGCCGCTTGGGGCGACAAACTTGGCTCCCGTGAGCGTGAACGTCGCGGTCTGCGGCGAGCCTAAAGCATTGACGACTTTGATGTAGACTTTGCCGGCCTTGCTGAGCTTGCTGACGGAGTACGCCAGGCCGCTGCCACCGGAGAGCGTCGCGGGAACAACCGTGTCGCCGTGGTACAGGCCAAAGAGCTGCTGGGTGTAATAGGCCGGGGAAACGTAGCTTTGGAGGGCATCAAAGCCGATAAGATTGGTGGGCCACTGGGACGCGCCGGGATTGATGTTGACCAGAAGCGGGGCGTAGGAAGCCATCACGACAACGTCCGCATTGCGCTCCATGCCGGTCATAAATGACGCATCGCCGAGGGCGGCACTGAGGTTCGGTGTCGGGCGGCCTTCCTGCGAAGCATATTCCCCAACAAAGATTTTCGGGCCGCTCCGGTCGTAAGTGTCGTAGTGGTGCGTGTCGCCCTCAAAATCGCCGGCGGAGCGGTAGAAGTGGTCGTCTACCACGTCGGGCCGGCGGCTTGTCACCGGCGTTGTCGCAATGATCTGAATGTGCGGGTACTTGGCGCGGATGGCATCGTAAAACTGGGCGAAGCGGTCAGGGTAGCTGCCGGACTTGTCAAAAAAGTCTTCGTTGCCGACCTCCACATACGGCACGGGAAACGGAGCCGGATGACCGTCTTCGATGCGAACAGCGCCCCATTTTGTGCTTGGGCCACCGGTGGCGTACTCGATCTCATCGAGCGCGTCCTGCACATACGGGGCCAGACGCGGCCCGGCAGGGACAAACTCGCCGCCGAGCGCATAGCCGGCGAAGACGGCCAGCACGGTCTGCATGTGCAGGTCTTCGCACCAGTCCAGATATTCCAACAGGCCGTAGCCGTCATCCGAGCGGTATCCCCAGGGGTCTTGATGGCCGGGCCGCTGCGAAATATCCCCGATGGTCCGCTTCCAATCAAACCGCTCGGCAAGGGTGTTGCCTTCCAAATAATTGCCGCCGGGCATCCGCAGGAACTTCGGGTGCATGGCCGCGAGTTTCTGCATTAAATCAATGCGGGAGCCGTTGGGCCGGCTGTGGTACGTCGGCGGCATCAGCGACACTTGGGTCAGCCAGATCGTGCCGACGCCATGTGCGGTCAGCACGAAAAAGTTATTCGCAGAGTGCGGCGCTTGCCCCGTCGTCAGCGTCAGAGTGTACTTTTTCCAAGTAGTTGTGAGCGCAAATACTGTCGCGGATGCGATCTGTGTGCCGTCAATCGCTTCTTGAAGCGAGGCGGTCAGCGGGCCGGAGTAGCTCGGGCTTGCTTTGGCGTAGAACGAGGCACGGTAAGTGGTGTGGGGCTGAACGGGAATGCCCCAGTAGCCGGAGTTCGCCGCGCCGACTCCCTGCCCTGCGGCTGTGATGTCCAGCCGCAGGCTGTTCTTGAGCGCTGTATTCGGAACAGGCTGCGTCGTATCCAGAGCCAGCGTCCCCGCACTGCCGCCGCCAATCAGCGCCCAGTGCGCCGGGAACTTGGGATCGTCATTCAGCGCCCGGTTTTGGATCAGCTCGGCGTAAAGGCCGCCGTCAATGGAGTGGCTGATGTCTTCAATCATCAGGCCGTACAGCAGCGGGCTGATACGCGGGCCGGGGCGGGATAAGTCTAGGGTCAGCGCCGAGTCAAGCGCGTGGGTCTGGGCGGCGATGGCGGCAAGATGCGGCAGGTCCAGCACGACTCCCGGCACAAGATGCACGTCGTCAATCTCGCCGCTGACGAAGTCTGTCGGCTGGCCGCTGTACTTGCCGCGCCCAATTTCCGTCGGGCCAGCCGCCTGCCAGGGCGTTTTATCAGGGACTGTTTGCTGCAAAACACCGTTGACGTACAAAGAGATTGTCTGTGCGTCGGCATCATGCACGCCGACAAGATTGTACCAAACGCCCGGCTGAACCGGCACCGCCGAAGAAGCGACGGAAGTATTGCCGCCGGTCTGATCCGCCGAAATCACGGTCAGCCCGAACGTGCCGGACGCGCGAAGCTGCAAAAAGAAGCCGCTGACCTGGCTGCCGTCCACGCTGACAAAGGTCTGGTAGCCGCCCACCTGCTTAACGCGAACCCAGGCGCTCACGGTAAAGCTTTGGCGCGTGTTTACCACCGCGCCCGGCACCTCCAGGCTGCCATGTCCCGAAAGCAGCAGTGCATTTGTCCCGTACTTCGCACCGCTGCCCCACGCCGCATCACCGGTCAGTGTTCCCGCAGGCGGGCCAAATGCCCAGGGCGCGGCCTGTGCCGGGAAAGACAGCGAGAAAAAAACAGCAATGATCGCAAACAGTTGAGCCAGCCGCATTGGATAATTCTCCGGGGTGTTTATTCTGAGGAATGTCTTTGAAACAAAAAAAGCGCCAGCCTCTTAGGCTGCCGCACTGAGTTTTAGTCTTATTCGCGCTCCAATTTCTTGCAGCGTGAAGAGTATTGCATACAGCCGGCGCAAAGTCAACAGGTGAAAGCGAGAATGTTTTTCTGGACGACAGGCAGGAGCGCGGATTGAGCGTGCAGAAACAAGTCTTGATGCGCCGTGCAGTATTCGGCATCTCTCTTTTTGCGGACGGCAGATGTTTCTCATTTGTCGCAGTTTAGTAAGGACAAGTAACCGGAATGCGCTCGGCTCCTGCCCCGGCTCGAACGGCGGCGATCCGTGCACGGCAGGGCAGGAGGCGGAATAAAGGGACAACTTCAGCGGCGCGGGGCGCCGATCTTGACCAGCACCGCGCCGTGGGACGGCACGACGGCGCTGTAGCTGCCCGCGAAGCGGCCCAAGTCTTTCTGACGCCACAAATCGCGCACCCGCTGAGAGCCGTTCAGCTTCAAGTCGGCAAAAGTGACTGTGACAAGTATGTCTTTCGGCCCGACGTTAAACAATCCGACGGCATGAGTGCCGTCTTCCAGCGGCTTGGCATAGACCATCGCGTTGCCGCCCGGATTATCCGCCGGGGCAGCGCCATAAGCCGGAACCGTGAACGCGGGGCCGGAGATTTTAGTCGCCTCTTTGCCGAGTGCGTCCTGGTCTACGGCCAGCACTTCATCGTTTGTGAGCAGGCTGAGGGTGAACGGGTCGAGCTTCTCCAAGTCGCAGCCGATCAGCATCGGGGCCGACAGCAGACTCCACATGGTGATGTGGGTGTACTGCTCATCGGGCGTCAGGTGGGTATAGTGCATCGGCTGGGCCAGGCTGACGGTACCCAGCACAAGCATGTCCGGGTCGTTCCAGTGTCCGGGGCCGGCAAACGGCGCCCAGCGGTCCTGAGAGAAGGCGATCTGGCCCATGCCCTGCTGCCAGGAGGTATGCGGCCGCCCCCAGGTGTCGGCGATGTCGCCGGTGGTGCGCCAGGCGTTCGCCAGGCGCGTCCAGTCGGCGGCGTGCTCATAGGGCGCGGAGTTAGAGAGACTTAGCCCGATGTCGCGCCCGCTCCGGCGCAGCGCCTGGTCCATCTCCGACGTGCTTTGGGTGTCGTTGGGGTTCCAGTCGTATTTCAGGTAGTCAAAGCCCCAGGTCGCCCAGAGCTTGGCATCGGCATCGGCGAAGTGGTACGGGCCGATATGGTGGCTCTGATCACCCGCCAGTGCCCGCGTCCAGGTGCCGTCGGGGGTGTCGCTGGAGCCGCCGGGGTAGCCGGCGTAAGAAGTGATCCACGGGGTCGAGTAGATGCCCGCTTTCAGCCCCATGCCGTGCAGAGTGTCGCACAGCTTCTTCATGTCGGGGAACTTGGAGTTGCTGAGGAGCGCCCGGCTCGGATCGGTGCGCTCGCCCTGCCAGGTGTCGTCAATGTTGACATAGTTCCAGCCGTGGTTGACGAGGCCGGAAGACACCAAAATCTGGGCGGACCGCAGCACCTTGTCTTGATCCACCGAGCCGGCCCACGAGTTCCAGCTATTCCACCCGAGAGGCGGCGTCAGCAGGATTTTGTCGCCGAGGACCAGTCTAAGGGTCCTGCTGCCGGTCCCCCGCGCGTTATGCGCCGTGAGCCGGATAGGGTAAGTCCCCGCCGAAGCCGTCACGCCGCTGATAATTCCCGTTCGGGGATCAAGCGTCAGCCCGGAGGGCAGGCCACGGGCGGCGAACGTCATGGGCCGGTCTCCCGTTGCCGGGATCGTGTACAAAAAGGGGCTGCCGGGCCGCTGGCCGTAGACGCCGGCTCCGTTGATGCGCGGCGTGGCCGGGGCGGGCGGCGTCAGAATGTGCGAAGAATAATCGGGCACCCCTTCCGGGAGGGAAGCCGCCGCAGGCTGCTGGGCGTGTCCCACCGCAGAAAACAGGCAGAACAAGCTCGCGGTCGCGGCGAGAATTTGAGGTCGGTTCATCTTAATCTTTCCATCATCTGTTGTTGCATTTTCATCCTATGCTGCGTTTCTGGCTCACGGGCGGGCTGCTGTGGCTGCCGGTGTGACAACACCGGCGGCGTCGCCCTGAATGGCGGTCAGCGGGACCGTCACCCCGTGGCCGTCAGACAGAACAAAGACCGTGCCGAGAGGCTTTCCGCTCGATGGTGCCCAGAGGCGAACGGTGTAGCGACCCGGCGCGAGGCCCGGCAGCGTGACCGCCGCGTCGAGCGGGGCATTGGCGCTCCGGTCCCGCGCATAGGCCCAGAAGACGGCGGCGTGCGAGTCGCCGCGTGCAAGCGCTCCGACGGCGGGCGCGTAATCGGTCACAGTCATCTGCCGGGCCAAGTACCAGTCCGGCCCGGTGTTGAACACCGACACGGTATGCACCCCGGCGGGGACATCCACACTGAGGGTCTGGTTGATGTCGGCTTCCTTTGCGGCGGGGTAATCGGCCTCAGTCGCCGTCTTCCCATCGAGCGTGAGGACCGGATGAGCGCCGTTGCCGGACACGCGGCCCACCCGAACCTCAAACCGGCAGGCCTCCGGCGCGTTCAGATGGAACGTGATGGGCTGAGCCAGCAGAGCGCGGTTGCCGGTGCCCTGGATATAAGGCGTGATGCCGGAAAGGTCCGGGAACCGGCCGTCCGGCGACAGCGTAACATCGAAAACGGTGGTCTTTCCCCAGTCTCCAGGAGGCGCAAACGAAAGGTCGGTACGCGGCCCTGGCGAAGCGACAGCCGGCGACAGCCGGGCCATGCCGCCCAGCTTTGCCACATCATATGCCCGCAGGAAGCTTGTCGCGGACGCGAACTCCGGCCACCAGCGGCTGCTTTCTACTTGGTCCCAGGACCAGAACTGTCCCGCCCCGGCGGTCGGAGAAGCGAGGCTGGCCCAAAGGCCGTCGTGCAGGTCCCGCTCGGTTGCCCTCCCGCTGACGCCCCATTCCCCGTAAAAGACAGGCACAGGCGCGTCGGCGGTTTTCACTGAGCCGAAGTTAGACACGATGTTCGGCGGGTAGGTGTGGATCTGGTCGTAGTCCAGTCCGATTTCCGCCAGCGGCTGGCCCGGCACACTGTTGCTGGTGGTCACCAGATGGTGGTTGACATCCAGCGAGCGGATATAAGCAGCCATTTCTTTATGCCAGTTGACGACATCCTGAAAATGGGTCTGGACTTCCGTGATGTTCTGGACCTCGTTAAACAGCTCAAACGCCATCAAGTGGGTCGAATAGCCGTAGCGGGCAACAATGTAGCGATACTTGGCCCGTGTCAGCCGCCGCGCTTCCGGGTCGGTGAAGAAGTCGTCGGGATTTTTGAGAAAGCCGCCGTTTGCGGCATTGAACGGGTTATCCGCCCAGTTGGGGTCTGTGTGTGCGGTGTACTGGCCGTGATGCTGCAAGGTCATCTGCACATAGACGCCGTTTCTGGCAGCCTCGTCTAAGATCATGTCCCAGCGCCGGGCGACGGCCAGGTCATAGCGTCCAATCGGCGGGCTGTCGGCTCTGACGGGCGCCCACTCCAAGTTCTTGCCGTCCCAGTTGTTCATCCAGATCCGCGCCCAGTTCATGCGGGCTGCGCCCATCTGGGCGAACGCCTGGGGGTAATCCAGGTCCCCGCCGTTCTTCCAGGCGGCATCCATGCCGAGCGGGTAAAACGGCTGCCCGCTGCCAAGAAGAAACCGCTGGACGTTTTTCGGGTCGCGCCGGACGAACCCGGCGTCCTGGGACGCGGCGCACCGGAACCGGCGCGGGCTGAGGTCCGGCGGAGCGGCGGCGACGCCGTTGCGGGAAACGCTCAAAGCATACGCGCCCACTTTCACGGGCGCGTACCGGACACGCCAGCGGTCGCCGTCCCAAAACGCGGGCTGGGCCACGCGGAGGCCGCCGGGACCGGAGAACGTGACAATCACGTCATTGTCTCGCGGGTCGAACGGGTTGCCTGTCTGATCCGGGAGCGTGAAGGCCGCCTCGAACTTGCCGTCACGCGGCACGACCGGCCCGGAGGATGCAGGCGCGGCAAGAGCAGCCTTCTTCGATGCGGGCGCTGCCGCCATTGCCGCAGATGGGAGTGTCAGCGCCGCGAGTGCGGCAAGAGTCAGGCAGGAAGCCGCCTGAGATTGAGACAATGAGTGATAATCTGTGTGTTTCAGCATTGAGTACCTTTCACTCTCTTGCGAGTGTTGCAAAGAGCTGAGAATTGCGGAGAAAGTCCCGCCTGAAGGGCAGGCCTGAAGTCCTTCGGCCAACCGGGCTGCGCCCGGAAGACAAAAGCAAGCAGGGTGTCATGGTAATCTTCCGCACACCGTGCGGTTGGCGTCTGCGCCTTCAGACCTGTCCTTCAGGGCAGGGCTTTTTTAGAGACTCTTTTCGGATGTCACCTTCAGCAGGATCGTTTCGTGCGGCTCGACGCGCTGGGTCAACTGCCAGCCGAAACCCGCGCAGTCGGACTGTGTCCACAGGTTGCGGACGCGCTTGGGGGCGTCCAGCAGGCCGAGGTCTTTCGCCAGCACGGCCATATCGGCGCCGGACGATCCCCGGTTAATCAGCGCCACGGCAAGAGAGCCGTCCGCCAGCGGTTTTTTCCAGACCTCGCAGGACCCGGTCTGCTTTACCCGGCGGGCCGGGATGCCCAGGGCGTCCTGATTGACGGCCAGCACTTCGCGGTTGGTCAGCAGGGCCACCGTGTCCTTGTCCATCGCCCGCACGTCGCAGCCGATCATCAGCGGCGAGCAGGCCATGCACCACAGCGACATGTGGGTCTGGTATTCTAAAAAGGACAGGCCGCCGCCCGAGATGTGGCCTTTTCCCTTGAGGCCCACCACCAGCATGTCCAGGTCGTTCCAGCGTCCGGGGCCGCCATACTCGTGCAGGTCCTGCGCGATGTCAAGAGACACGTCGATGCCGATCCCGTAGGTGTCCCAGCTCGCCATCCAGATGTTGATCCAGCTATCGAAAACGTCCCCGGAAACCCGCCACATGTGGCCGCCGATCTTCGGCCCCCAGAGATGCGGGGAGCGCCCGCCCCATTCGCAGAGGGAGTAAAGGAAGTCTCGTCCGGTGCTTCGGAGCGCTTCTCCCATGCGGGCGTACCGGGCCATGGCGGTTTCCTGATCGGTCGGCGCACTGCAATAATCGTACTTCAAGAAATCAATGCCCCACGAGGCCCAAAGCTGCGCGTCCTGCTCCTCAAACCCGAGGCTGCCCGGATAGCCGGCGCAGGTCAGTTCGGCGGCATCGGAGTAGATGCCGAGCTTGAAGCCCAGCCCATGAACGTAATCGGCCAAAGCTTTGATGCCGCCGGGAAACTTCTCCGGGTCGGCCACTAGATTGCCGCCGCTGTCGCGCCCGCTCTTGACGGACCAGCAGTCGTCAATAACGATGTATTCGTAGCCGCAGTCTTTGAGGCCGGAAGAAACAAGCGCCTCGGCGGTCTCCCGAATAGAAGTCTCATGGATCGCGCTCCCGAACATGTTCCACGAGTTCCAGCCCATCGGCGGTGTGGCCGCTAAGTGCGTCGGCGAAGAGGTCATAGAGTTCTCCCAAAATTCCAACTTAGAGGTTTCCGCAGGCGACCCAAAATTAGGCTAGGTGCTTTATTCGCAAGCCAGTAACATGGTACACTAAACAAAACAGAAAATGCGTCCGGAAAAAGGCTTGTTTCTTCCGGAATCGTAAGGAATACATAAAGTGTCATTCGAGGAAGAAATACAGCGGCAGGGGTTTTTGTTCTTGTCCGGTGAAGTTGGGGTCATGCCCGCGCTGCACCGGCACCGGGAGGTGGAGGTGAACCTGCTGGTCAGCGGCGAGATGGTGTATCTGTTCGGCGGGACCCGCGTCTCGGTGCCGGCGGGCCAGATCGCGGTCTTCTGGGCGATGATTCCCCATCAAGTCGTCTGGCGTGCCGAAGGGACCTGCTTCCACTGCGTTCACCTGCCGCTGGCGCGTTTTCTGCAGTGGCAGCTCCCGCGTGAGCTGACCGGCCGGCTGCTGCATGGCGAGATCGTGCGCGAGCAGGATAGGCGGCGCGAGTCCCACGACCGCTCTTTGTTTGAGCAGTGGCGCTCGGACCTGGAAGAAGCCGCGCCGGATGTCAGCCATGTGGTCCTGCTGGAGCTGGAAGCCCGGCTGCGGCGGCTGGCCTGGAGCCGCAGCGCGTTGCCCGAAGCGGAACGGAGCGGCGAGGCGGTGTCGGACGGAGGCCGCTGGCTGGAGCGCGTGGAACGAATGGCGGTCTTCATCACCGAGCATTACCAGGAGCGGATTACGACAACAGATATTGCCGCCGCCGCCGGGCTGCACCCAAAGTATGCGACCGTGCTGTTTCAGGAGCGCTGCGGGATGACCCTGCGCGAGTACCTGACCCAGCAGCGGCTGTCCCAAGCGCAGCGTCTGCTGGCAACAACCGATGGCAAAGTGGTAGACGTGGCGTTCGCGTCCGGCTTCGGCTCGGTGAGCCAGTTCTACGACGTGTTCACCCGCTGCTGCGGCCAGTCCCCAAACCACTTCCGGGCATCGCAGCAGTAACCGCAGGCAAGCCATGCTGCCGTTACCGAAGGCGCACAACAGGCTCGGCGACGCGCAGCGCCTTTCGGCGCACTAAATCTTCCACAGTGACGCAAAGCCAGCGGTCGGCATTGACGCAGAAAGTAGCCCGGATGCGGGGCGATGTCCCCAGACCCACCGGACGCAGCGGCAGCGGCGGGTCGGCAGGATTAAGCTCCATAACGCAGTCCCGCTCGGCCTGTGATTGCGGACGCCAACAGCGTGTGCCGTTCGGGCCGGGCTGCCAGGAAACCGGCGACTGGCCCAGCCGCCCGACTTCGCACAAATACAGCCCCATGTCGGTCATCCCGGCATAGTCGGCGTAGTAGCGCACGGCAAACTCCGGGGTGGTCGGGTAGCGCGTCCGGCGCGGCAGCAGCAGCTCGTACTCGGGTTCCCCAGTTTCTTTGTTTTGCACCGCCAGCGCGTAATCATGGTATAAAAAGTCATCTACTGGCACCCCGCCCGCGTACCGGGCCGCGCCGAGCGCGACCGCCGTAAAGACAAACTCCGGGTCATGCCGCACGACCGCGTCCGGAAAGAACTCGTCTACAGCCGCCGCCACTCCCGGCAGCAGTGTCGAGCCGCCGACCAGCAGCACTTCATCCGGCCCGGTGCCGCTTTTTTCTTTCTCGGTTTGCCGGGCTTCATTTAACTGCTGCCCGATTTCGGCCAGAGCCGTTCGAAGCTGATCAAACAATCCCCGCGCTGCGAGAAGCTCCTGCAGCTCTTCCCGGCGCAGGCACCGGCGGAGGCCGCGCCAGCGCAGCTCGGCGCGGCCTGTGCGGCCGGCCTCCTCTTTGACACGCATCGCTTCCCAGCGGGCGTCATACTGCCACTCGGGCAGGTCCGGCAAATCCGGCAGAAGAGTGTCCAGCAGCCACGCATCTACATCGTCCCCGCCGAGCGCGACCATGTGCTTCGCCAGCACCGGCGCGGTGCCGCCTTCCGACGCCGCCGGCCCTAGCCGGACAGCGGCCAGATCGAGCGTACCGCCGCCGAAATCTACCACCAACAGCGTTTTCTCCGACCTGATATTGACTCCGTACCCGAGAGCTGCCGCCACCGGCTCGTCCAGTGTGCGAAAGCGGCGCACGTTCAGCCGCCGGGCAATCGCCTGAAGCTCCGCCCGGTAGGTCTCGAAGCAGCCGACAGGAACGGTCATCGTCAGGTCGTCTGCGCGGCAGCGCTCGTGTGTCCGCACCGCCGCAAGCAGCCCGCGCAGCAGCAGAAACGCCGTTTCGCGGGCGGAAAACTCGCGGTCTCCGGCCCGCAGCAGCGGCCGGTGCGGCTGGCTGCTGACCAGGGGCTTGAAGCTCTGGGCGAAGCCTTTGGACACGGCGGCGTGGCCGCCGTAGTTCTGGCTGAGCGCCGACTGCCCGAGGCTGATCATTCGGCCACGCCGCCGAAATCCGAGCCAGCGCTGCTCAGTTTCGCGGACATGCACGGCGGAAGGGATCAGCGGCGACTGCGCGGCGGGCTGCTCGCGGGCCAGGCCGGGCAGGTGCAGGACTCGCACGCTGCCGTTTTCCTCCACAGCCACTACGGTGTTCGTGGTGCCGAAGTCAATGGCGATACGCAGTGCTATGCCCCTGTCCTCCAGCGGCGCAGAAGCCTGCCGAGAATGCTCTGCCGGTCACGGGCTTCTTCATGGGGCTGAGACGCCGGGATCGGCAGTGTGCCGTCAGGCAGCGGGGGCGGTTCAGCGGGGATCGGCAAATCCTGCGCCGAGGCCGGCGGCGGGGCGGCAGGGATCGGCAGATGACGAGACCCGGCCGTCGCCGCTTCGATTCGGCGCATCATTTCCCGGTATAGACCTGTCTGCGACGTCAGGACACGCAGCACCGGCAGCGCTTCGCGCAGCTCAGGCACCGGATGCCCGGAAGCGATCTCCCCCAGCGCGGCTGCCGCCGACTGGTGGAGCGTACCGTCAAAGTCCGGGCCGCGCAGCACGGCCAGCAGCGGCGTAATCGCCCGCGCGTCTGCAATGTAGCCTAACGCCGCAGCGGCGCTTCGCCGAGCCGTCAACGGGCCGCCGCGCAAGGCCGTGAGCAGGGGAAGTACGGCGGGTTCCCCGATTTTACCCAGAGCCGTTCGCGCCGCGCACCGCACCGCATAGGATTGGTCCGCCAGCGCCTTGACGAGCGCAGAAACGGCGGCGGGACTTGCCGACCGGCCCAGAGACTCGACGGCCAGCCGGCGCACTTCGGCATCATAGTCATGCACCGCCTCCACGAGAGCCTCAACGGCGCGGGGGTCATCAATCTGCCCGAGCGCGAGCGCCGCCGTCCGGCGCATCTCCGTGTCTCTTCCCCGCAGAAACGTGATCAGCGGCCCAATTGCCCGTTCATCGGCACTTGCGTTTTTTTCTGTCATTGCGGCATCGGCACGATTTTCGGCCTGGCCAGGAGGAACGAGAAGTGCGGCGTGGGGCCGGTATCTTGGGCGATCTCGGCGGCGACAACCGGTGTGACCGGCGCAAGCTCGCTGAAATGGTTTAATCCCGGCACTTCGTAGAAGTGAATTTTGGGATTGTGGCACAGCGAGCACATCTTGCGGAGCACGTCGGCGTTGCTGGGGTCTTCCGTTCCCTCAAACACATATGTCGGCCGCTCGATGCTGTCCATGTAAAGCACCGGCGCCCGCAGGTACAGCTCCTGCTTGTTGTCCGGGTCAAACGGCAGACTGTCCCGCCCGTAGTCTCCGACACTGGGAACCGCCCCAAAGGAGAAGACGGCCCGGAAGCCGCTGGTGGACTCGGCGACAAGCAGCGCCAGAGTGCCGCCGGTGCTGTGTCCGCCCAAGTAAATGCGTGCGGGGTCAACATTCGGCTGAAGGGCCAAAAAGTGCGCGGCGGCTAAAATGTCGTCTACTTCCCCGTACAGGCACTCGTTGGAGCCGGGGTTGTTGTTGCCGCCCCGGAGCGACGGGTACATCGTGACAATGCCGGCCTGCGGAAATGCCCGCGCCGACTGGTCGTTGTCCGGCGTGGCCGGTGCCCAGGGGTCATCGCCGATGCTGTTGGAAAAGCCGCCGGCGATCCAGATCATGGCGGGGTGCTTGCCGCCCGAAGGCGGGACTGTCAGAAACGCGGGAAAGTCGCCGAGCGGCGCATGATAATGCACAAGCTGGAACCCGGCGGGCGGCTGCGGCACAGGGTCCGTGTTTTTGTTTTTGACCCGCAGCGTTGTCGCAAAGCCCCGGCGGGCGTCAGGCAGGCTCAGCCGGCCTCCCGCCGGACCGGCCTGCCCGCCCGGCGGCGCTTGGGCATGGGCGCAGCCGGTCAGAGGCAGCAGCGCAAGGGTCAGCAGGGCGAGGACAGGAAACGGCAGGGTTCTCACAGAAGCTCTCCAGACGGGGCTTTCCCGTTGTTGATGCTCTGCTGTTCCACGCACCCGGCGGAAAGTCCTGCCATGCCTACCTTAAATTGTTTCCACGGCTTCCTGCCTCTTCAGCAGCGCTTCTGTTTACAGCAACACCTTTATCTCGTATTCTGCGGGGCCGGCGGCCAGACACCGGCCGCTGCGGGCGGCGAGGGGTCAAAAGGCCGGTGATTGCGGATAAGCGTCGCCAGCTCATCGGCGGACATCGGCAGATATTCCTGCGGAATATTGATTGGAGCAGCGAACTGACCGAACAGGCGGTAAAGCGGAATGCACCACGAGTTGAGGCGCAGAAGAAGCGAGCGCCGGCCCAAACGCCGGTACAAGCCGGCCGGATCCCGAGGCACGATGCCGACATAACGGTAGATAAGGGTGTACGTCCGCACTTCCCCAATTTCGTCCCAGCGCAGCAGTCCAATTTGAGTGGCGACAGTGTGGATAATCAGGCCCTCCGGCGTGAGCGTGATAAGTGGCCGGTTCTGCCGCATCAGCACCGCCAGCGTGAAGACGTACACGGCGAAGTAAAATACAAGGATGCACCAGGGCAGAAACGTAAACTCGGTGACGAGGAAGGGCGGCACAGGATGCGCCGGGTTTGGATAGTGTGGGGAAATGAGCCGGCGCAGGAACGCGAACAGCACAAACATTCCAGCAGCAACGGGCAGGAGAACGCAAAGGCCCCTCAGATTAAGCCGCCGGATCATCTTGCGTTTGTCGGGATAGATGACGAGGCTGTCGCCCTGCATCTCGGTGTTGCCGGCCATAGACCTACCTCCACAAATGCAGGTTCTCCAAGAAGGGCGCTGTTTCCTGCTGCCAAAGCCATTCGCAAGGTATACTGCGTCCCAACGAGCAAGAAACAGGAGCGCGAAATGGAAACTGAAGTGTTCGACAGCGGCTTTGTTGACAGCGGCGGTGTTTCGCTTCGCTATGAAACTCTTGGGGAGGGACCGCCGCTGATTCTGCTGAACGGCGGGCCGGGCTTTCCGCATGAGTATTTGCAGGCAACGCAGGTGCTGGCGTCCCGCGCACGGCTGGTCTATTTTGATCAGCGCGGAACGGGGCAGTCGGACAAAGCCGCCCCATCCCAGTACACGATAGCGGCCAATGTCGCCGATGTCGAGGCGGTGCAAACCGGGCTGGGCCTCGGCCCCTGCGCCGTCTTCGGCCACTCGTGGGGCGGAATGCTGGCACAAGCTTATGCCGTGGCGCACCCGGAGGCGGTGACGAAACTTGTTCTGGCTGATACGTTCTCGACCATCGCTGATCTTAACACGGTTCTGGCCCGGATGCGGGCAAGCGTCCCGGCAGACATCCAGGCCGTCTACGACCGCGAAGAAGCGGCGGGCATCTACCGGGAAAACGGCCAGTATACCCCCGCCTATCAAGAAGCGCTGGACGCCGCCTACGACGCTGTTTTTTTCAGCACCCCGCCGCCGGACTATCTGCAGAACGCCTTCGCGCATATCGCGTATGACGTCTACCGGGCGATGTGGGGCGACCAGTCGGACTTTCGGGTCACCGGCACGCTGGCGGAATTTGATGTTTGGGACGATTTGCCGGCCATTGCAGTCCCGACACTGGTTTTGGTGGGCGCAAGCGACATGCCGACAGTGGACATGGCGCGGGCAGCGGCTGAGCGCATTCCTGGCGCGAGATTGGAAGTTTTCCAGCATACCCGGCATTTTCCGTTTTTAGAGGAGCCGGAAAAGTTTGCCCATGTGATGACGGAATTCCTCACCGCATGAGACGACAAAAAGGCTCTTATCCCATTCTTTTTGGATAAGAGCCTTGCAGAAAACTAGCGGCGCCCAGACTCGAACAGGGGACCTGCGGAGTATGAATCCGCTGCTCAGTCCAGTCCGGGTCTTGGCCGCAATTATATTGATTCGGCTGAATACCGGGAAAAGGCCCAGTATCCGCTCTATCTGTTGTCATTATGACCGCGCCGTGCGGTCCCGTCAAGTGTATCTCCCGTTAGAGTGATGTTCAAACCGTATCTAAGACCTGAAAAAATACAGGTAGTGTCCTAGTTTAGACAGTTTTTGGTTGTTTGGTGTATACTGTCGTCATGGTCACCGAAACTCTTTCCTGCTACCACTGCG
>CAXSZN010000003.1:0-104232 GCA_964241935.1 uncultured Armatimonadales bacterium | reverse complement strand
TGTGGAGCACCAGCTTGTGGGGCACCGGAGTTGTGGACCTGCGGGCGATGTGGGGGACACGGGCGATGTGGGGCACGAGCAGCATTGACGCTTCTCGGGCGATGTGGGGCACGAACACGACGCTGAGCGCCAACCGGGCGATGTGGAGCACGAGCAGCGTGAGCGCGTCGCAGTCCATGTGGAGCAGCAGCGTGTGGGGGGACCGGGCGATGTGGAGCACGTCCACCACCGCCGTGGACCTGAACTCAGCAGCGATCACCGGGGAATAAGCGGCCTGGAAAGAGTCCAAGAGGAGAAACGCACATGCCGCAGACAGCCACCCGCTGGATACAAGTCCAGCCCCGTACCCGCCGCCGCATCTTCTGGGAAGGCTAACCGATCACAACCCAGCGCGGGCAAGAGGCATTGCCTCTTGCCCGCTTTTGCTTGCGCCCAAAAAGAAAAAGATTTACTGAAACTACCTCCCAGCCTGCCCGTTCGCTAGATGCCCCCAAGTCAATCTGCGGTTCAGTCAATTCACTATTGTCCACCATTAGCAGGCTCAAAACGCAAACGGCAGGTGGAGGCCGAGGAAGCCGCCGGCCAGGGCCGCGATCCCGGCCAGCCCGGCGGCAAGGCTGAAGACCCAGACCCGGCGGCTGCGGGTCAGGGCGGCGATGGCGGACAGGGCAATGGCGATCTGGCAGAGCGACACCGAGAACGCAAAAATATGGTGCTGGTCCATGTCGCGCTCGGAAGATTTATCTTTCACGTCGGCATCTTTTTCCAGCCCTTCGGCTTTTGCCTGAATAGTCTCCTGCTCGCGGGCGTAGCGGGCGGCTTCCTGCCGACTTTTTTGCAGCAGGGGCGACCCCGGCGGCAAAAGGGCCGCCGTCGTGCTGTAAACGACGCCTTTGATGCTTTTAGACTGGTAGAAGTTCCACTGGTCGGTGGCCTGGGTCCGCAGGCTGATCTCGTCGTTCTTGCTGAGCAGAGCTTCGTTGACTAACAGGCCCGCCCGGAGCGAGCCGATGGCGGCGACAACCGCCAGCAGGGCGGTGAAGACCGCGATGAACCGGGTCCAGCCGGCATGTTCGTCTTCTTTTTCGTGTTTCGCATTGTCCCCATGCGCTTTTTCGCCCTTATGCGCTTCTTCGTGCGCGTCCGCGATCTGCTCGTGCAGATGTTCCAGCGGCACTTCGATTTCGTCGGGCATGATTTGTTCCCTCAACTCAGGGTATTGATGGCGCGGGCGGCGAGAACGGCGATGACGGTCAGCGAGATGATGGCCTGGACCATCATCAGCAGCTTGGCCCAGCGGGACAAAACCGCCGTGTCGGCAGGGGAAAGCGCGGTGCTGGTGTTGAACGCGAGAAACAAATAGTCCACAAAGCTGGGGGACCAGGTCGCCTGCCCGCACTCGGCAAGCTGATGGCTGCTCATGGTCATCTGCGGGAACAAAAACGAATCGGACGAATACTTGGACGCATTGTCGCGCTGATGCGGCCCGCCGGCGTCCAGGTGCCAGTACCAGAGCGCGAACACCAAGACGTTGGTGAACCAGAGCGCCCCGGCGGAGATCAGCAGGCGCACCGGCGACAGGGTGTTTGCGCCGTTGTGCGGCTCCAGCAGCGAGTGGACCAGCTTGAAAAGCGAGGCGACAAGAAAGAAGGTCTCAATGCCCGCCACACCCAGCCCCAGCACCCGGTTGATCGTGTGGTGGCCCCGCATCCGCGAAATGAGTGTCGGGATCAGCAGAACGGAGATAATCGCGACCGGCATCCAGCGCGGGCCGAATGACAAGTATTTCGGCAGCACGGCAAACAGCCCTGCGCCTCCGACCAGGCCGATGACGGCAGGCCAGCGCGGCTCTGCATCGTCTTGAGCTTGGCTCGGCAGCGGGCCGGTTTCCGTTGTCTGCGTTTTTGGAAGCATAAAAAGTTCTCCGAAGACCGCGTATCAACAGTTATCTGTGGTGAAGCTGGCCGTAAAGCGTGTACGCGCCGAAGATCAGGCCGATTGCAATGACAAAGCGGCGGACATTGGCCTGGCCGACGCGCTTCGCCAGGCCCGCGCCGCCGTAGCCGCCTAAAACCGCCATCGCCATCATCAAAAGCGCCAGCGGCCAGTCCACCCGCTTGTAAACAATAAACGTCAGCGCCCCCACGCCGTTGATACAGACCGCCGCAAAGTTCTTCAGCCCGTTCATGCGGTGGATGTTGGTCTGCCCGAGAAACCCCAGCGCCGCCAGCATCAGTATGCCAATGCCTGCCCCGAAGAAGCCGCCGTAGATCGCCACAAAGAATTGGAACACCATGCCGCCGGGGCCGAGCGGCTTTGGTTCCGCCGGCGTGTCTGCCTCGCCGCGATTGATCCAGCGGCGCACAGGGTCCTGGATCAAAAACAAAAATGTCGCTCCGAAAATCAGCCAGGGGACCAGATGGCTGAACACGGCGGCATTGACATGGGTCGCCAGATACGCGCCGACCAGTCCTCCCAGCAGGCTCGGCACGGCCATCTCCCAAAGGCTGCGCTTCTGCCCGGCGACTTCGCCTTTGTAGCCCCAGAAGGCGCTCAGGGACCCTGGTACAAGCGCCACGGTGCTGGTGCCGTTTGCGATTACCGAGCCGTTCGGGACGTTCCCTAATACAGACAGCAGCACCGGAAACGTCAGCAGCGTCCCGCCCCCGGCAACGGAATTAATCGCCCCAGCCGCCAGGGCGGAAAGCAGAAGAAGCGCAAGATGAAGCGGCGGCACGGAAAGATGGAAAGGCATGAAGATTGTTTCGGAAGCCGGCCCCGGCGCTGGAAGTGCCGAGGGTAGGTCTTACTCTCCCTCCGACCCACTGGTGCCTTCGGCGTCATACGGCGTCCCGCCTTCTTTCGGGCCGGGCCGGTCGTCGTTTTCGCTGCTGCCCGCGAGGCTCGGATCTCGGCTGCCGGCAAGCTGGCCGGGGTCACCGGACTCATCCAGCCCACCGAACATTCCGGGGTCGCTTTGGGCGCTTTCCGTCGGACTGGTATCGGGAAACGCCGTGTCCAGTGCGCCTTGCGGCGGGGCGGGGCCGTCCTCGTACATCTTCAGCGGCTCCTGCTCGCCGGAAATCTCGGCATCGGCGGAGTCGTCGCCGATTGTGTTGGGGGCCATCGGGTCGGTTCGGCTTTCCATAGTTAGGTCCTTGATCTTGCCCGGAGGGCGCGTCTGCGGCTGAAGTCTCTGCTTTGTGTTTACCCAGGTTTCGCGGCTTTCACAATCGCTCTGGGTTTGGTGTCGGACAAAAGTGCGGTATTCTCCCTGAAACGGAGGAACGCGCAATGCCGGACGAAATCATTTCTATACCAGATGAGGACACACAAACTGAGACAGACGCAGACCGGGTGCCGGGAATGGGCGAAACGGAGACCCTGCCGGGCGGCGGGATCACCGAAAGCAACGCCGTGCCGGAGATGCCTCCCGGCAGCGGCATGGCCGATGCGCTTCAGAATAACTTTCAAGGCGGCGGGCTGGATGCAAGTGACACAGCCCAGCCCACCAGCACCGCCGACACGACCGGCGACCGGGCGACCGGCTTGACAGGCCTGCGGGGTGGGTAACAGGCGATTTGAGGTCGTTCAATTCGGCCCAAATCCCTGTATAATGGCTTGTACTGTTTAACTGGTACACGAGGTGGAAATGAGTTCAGTAGGCGAAATTGGACGGCGTATCGGCGCGAGGCTTCGGCTGAAGCGTTTGGAAGCGTCTGTCGCTTGGCGCTGGCGGTTCCGGCGCAAAGGCCGACCCCATTCTCTGCCGGGTCCGCTGGTAGTCAGCTTGACCTCGTATCCCATGCGCTACGGCGTTGTCGTCCGCACTTTGCAGTGTCTGCTGACCCAGAGTGTCCAGCCGGACCGGATTGTGCTTTGGATCGCACATGACGAGTACGCGCTGCTGCCGCCGAATATTTTGGCGCTGCGGGATCAGGGGCTGGAAATTCGTCAAGCCGCCAACCACAAGCCGTACAAGAAGATCATCCCCTCGCTGGAAGCGTTTCCCGACGCCTACATCTGCACCGCCGACGACGACATGTACTACCATGCTCAGTGGCTGGAAGAGCTGACTGCCGATGCCCCGTCCCGCAGCGTGATCAACTGCTTCCGGGCGCATGAGATTCTGGCGGATGCCCAGGGCGTTTACCTGTCTTACAACAGTTGGAACATGGATACGGCGTTTCGCGGCATAGCCTCGTCACTGTTCCCCACAGGCTGCGGGGGCGTTCTGTATCCGCCCGGCTCGCTGGGGCCGGATGCCTGCGACAGCGCCCGGTTTATGCGTCTCAGTCCGTTCAACGACGACATCTGGCTTTTCTGGATGGCCCGGCGGGCCGGGGCGCGCCACAAAACTATTGCCCGTCGCCGGGACCTTGTGAACTGGCGCGGCTCCCAGGCTACCGCACTGCACTACCATAATGTTTCCGAGCAGGGCAACGACACCCAGATTCAAGCCATGGCCGCCGAATTCGGCTACCCGGCTGTTTAGTGTGCCTTGTCTTCTATTTTTCGCGTCACCAAGCGGCGCTCCCAATCGTTTATACTTGCAGAAGAAAAAGTGCGACGGAACGCGGCAAAGACGCGAAAAGAAGACATGCTGTATGACAGGTAATGCCAGCGGCATAGCGGCCGTCAGCACGCGCTGTACCCCGGACCTTCTGTATCCCGGACCTTTCCCTCAGCAGCCTTTCCAGCAGCGGCAGCGACGAGAGGACTCGGCGACCGGGGACGCAGATGACGGGCGGCTGGTGCAGAGGTGCATTCGGCGCAATCCCGCCGCCCTGCGCGAAGTTGTCCGGCGGTGTCAGCCGGCGCCGTCCCGGTTCCTGGGCCAGATGCGTGGATGCCCGGAAGACACGGAAGAAGTCCTGAGGGAAGTCTTTCTGCGGGTCTGGCAGCAGGCGCACCAGTTTCGAGGCCGCGCCAGCTTCTCAACACGGCTGCACCGGATCGCTTCCAAATCGCTTCCAATGCCTATGACCGCCTCCGGCGGCTTTCCCAAGCGGCTATGGAAAAGGATGCCGGGCAACAACGAAGCGTAATGTACTCCGATTTTGGGTACTTAACGTCTTATCATGATCCATAAGCACGAAAATGGAAACGGCAGTGACTCGCTGGACACGCTGCGGGCGCGGATGGACACGGCATGTGACCTTCTTGCCGGGTCACACCAGGCGCTGAATGCCCGGTGCAGCGAGTTTGAGGCGCTGCTGGATGCTCCTGATCCAAGCCAATCGGCGATCCAGCGCTCAAATGAGATGGTTCGGGCGGCAGGCCTGCGGTCAATGGGCCTGACTACGGAATACCTGACGGCGCTCCACGCTTACATGCAGGAGTTGTCCAGCCAGGGAGAGGCAAGTAAGGAGAAAGACGAGTAGCGGAAGAACCGCTCGCGCAGGCAGGCGCGGCTGACAGTCATGTCGATGCTCGGTTCTTGGGAGTCCGGGTCCTACTCGGCAATGACCCAGCGCAGATGGGGCAGAAGGGGAAGCCGCGCAACTGTCGGGCCGCGGGATTTCGCCCTGAGCGAGCGGCACCGACTGGGTCCCGGCAAAATCGCGCAGATGCACTAGGGCGATTTGATGCGCGTGGCTGTCTAAAAACCTGGCGGGGTCCTAGCCGCCGCGCTAGACCTAACCGAAGTCATGGCTATGGTAATGCAGACGAAGGGCCGCCGGGCGCAACCTGCGCCCGGCGTCGTTCAGTAGCGTGGCCGCTTTCCGATAAGCGTCTGGGGTGCGGACATTCCAGTCCCGCAGGCCGGAGCAGATGACCGCCTCGCCCCCAAGCCGTAATGTCTGCGCCGCGACCGCGTCTGCGTCCGACAGTCTGGCCAGCACCAGACACGGGCCGACGCGGCGATGCGAATAGGAGTCTTGAACTCAGGAGTCATAAACTTATCTTTTCACGGGGGCGTGATGCACAGGGATCACGAAAATGCTGATGCTTTGCCGAGGCACCACGGTCTTCACTTGTCCGGCCTGAATAGGGACATCGGGAAGCCGCGCCAGGATATTCTGCGCGTCGAGTTGCCAGACTTGAGCCGGCCCGGACGGCAGGATGGAGCGCAGGCGCAGGGTCAGCGGCGTCTGCCCGCTCAGGACTTTCGAGATGACCATAATCGTCAGCGCCCCGTCGGAGCGACGCACCGACGCAAACGAAGCGAGAGTGTCCGGGTTCGGCACCGTATCGGACACGCTGATGCTCCCAAACGCCCCGCCTTTGCCGTCATAATTGTGGTACATCTGAAATGCGTGGAAGACAGGCGTTCCCGGCTTCGGAGCGCTGAAGCGGGCCGCCAGGTCAATTCCGCCTTCGCGCCCGACAATTCCCAAAACGTCCGCCTGCGCCGTCGCGCCGCTTGCGAAATCGTCCGCGCCCCAGTTATATTCGGTGTACGCGAGCTTCAGGCCCGGATAGTGGTCCCGGACATAGCTTTTCATGCGCGGCAGCATATCAATGTAGTCGTTGACCCAGCTTTCGGCTTTGTAGGCGGAGTCCCAAAGCGACCGCGTCGAGCGGTTCCGGTCCAAGTCCGCCGCTGGGGAGTCATCGTCGTTCATGTTGTTCTGCGGATAGTAGTGGAACGAAGCAACATCAACAAGCTTCCTGCCGGTCTTGAGGTCATGGGCGCGGAGCTGGTCCAAGATCCACGGAAAGAAGTCCTCGTTGCCGTGGGCTTTTTTATCCGGCATCGCGCTCCAGCTTCCGCCGTGGCTGGCCTGGTAAATGTCGGCGTCCGACCACTTTGTCCCGTTGAAGTCCCAGGCTTCCGGGCCGACGACAAGCGCCGACGGGTCCACGCTTTTCACCATAGCCGCATACGCGAACAGCCGGTCCCGGTACTCGTCCATGCCGATCCCGCGCGGGTCAACGTCCCGGTGGGTCAGGCTCCATAGGTTCGGCTCGTTGTCCATCAGGTAATATCGGACGCCGCCTTTGCTGGCCGGCCCCCACTTGGCGACCAGATGCTCCACCCAGCCGCGCATGAACGCGGGGTCCGCCGGCACATTGGCGTCGTTTGGATCGTTGTTTGTAATCAAGCTGCCGTCGGGCCGTACACCCTTGCCGGCATCGGGCATTTCTTTGGTGTTTGTTTCTTTCTGCGGGCCGTACTTCGCGACTGAGAACGACGACAGCTTATCCCGGTTCGGGCCAAGCTTTGCCACCCAGCCGATCAGCGGAATGGTGATCATCGGCTGCGCCCCTATCGCTTTGGATGTGGCGATGAAATCATCCGCCTGCTTGCCGGGAACGGGGTCGCCGACCGGGACACTCTCGAAAAAGTAGTCGTTGCCGATCGCGTGTGCGTTCTCTTTCCAGTTGTAGCGCGACTCGGTATCGCCGCCGTCGCGGTTCACCGGCACTTGGAGCATTTTATGCTCCGGTCCGGCAAAGTTCATGCCGTAGATGCCCGGCGAGATCGGGTGCCGGGCCGCCGCCGTGTCCACCGTCACCACCACCGCCGGCAGGACCATTTGCGGGGGAGGCGGCATTCCAGCTTCCAGGCTGCCGTCCCCTGCCGTAGTCGCCGCCAGTGCGATGTCGTCCACTGAAAACTTCGCGCCCTGGCCGCCGGCATCCTGAATCCAAAATCCAGCCATGTCCGGCTTGCCGTCTACGCCGAGGGCTTGCAGCGGCACGACATAATGCCGCCATTTTTCCCCGGCGGGCATCGCCAGCATGACTTCCGGCCCGGCGTCCGGCTTTGCGCTGCGCAGCGCCTGGATCTTCAGCTTTGTTTCCGGCGTCGCCTTCAGCCAAAATGAGAGCGCCGCGTAGGGGAGCGTGCTGAACGGCGCGTGCCGCAGCGACAGGGCCTCATACGGTCCGGCAGCGACCGCAATCGCGTCCTTGCCGGCATGGACAGGATCGGGGCTGTCCGCACGGACCGACCCGGCCCAGCCGCCAAACGACCAGCCGTTCTCGTAAGCGTCATCATAGATAGCCTGTCCTCCCGGCGGGTCGGCAAGTGCGGTTTTGCTCTGGCAGCCGGCGAGCACAAGCGCGGCACAAACGGCAGCGGCGGTGAGAGGAAAAGTGTTAGCAGGAAAAGTCTTGGTTGGCATCGGTAGAAGTTCTCACTTTTAAGCTGTATCGCCGAGGGTCAGCTCCACCGGCAGCACAGTCTCCAGCGCAGCAGGATTTTGACCTGTCAAGGCGGCAACGAGTTCAATGGCAGTCCGCGCACATTCCTCCCAGGGTGCGAAGATTGTCGTTAAGCGGTAAGGCAGAGCATATGGCGCCGCAAAGCCGTCAAAGCCGGAGACCGCGATGTCTCCCGGAACTTGAAGTCCCTGGGTTCGGCAGAATGCCATCATTTGGTGCGCGAACAGGTCGTTCCAGCAGGCAGCGGCGGTGGGACGCTTCGAAGCCGGACCAAGCAGCAGAGCCGCTTCTTCCGCAGTCACCCGGCCGTCTTCACCCGCCTCGCAGATAACAACCTCCAAACCGTGCGCCGCACATGCGGATTCAAAGGCAAGACGCCGGCGCGGGGCATCGTCAGCCTTCATTCGTGGGTCGCGTCCCTGCGTGCGGTGCAGAACGCGCCGATGCCCCGCGCCGGCAAAGTAGGCGGCCAGGCGCTGGAAGCCGCCGGGGCTATCCACATACACCGACGGCAGCGCGGCGTCCGGCGCCGCAATGCTCACAGCGGGAAACGATGCGGCGGCCAGGCGCTGGATGATCTCATCGTCGCAGGCGGCGGGCAGGACAATCCCGTCTACTTTTCGATTGGACAAGTCTCGATAAATGTCTTCGGCGGAATGCCCGAAAAACTTGCGATGGATCAGCAGGTCTTTGTGAAACTGCGCGCACCCGCGCTGCAAGCCGTTCAAGACTGCGCCTTGAAAAGGATCGGAAATATCCACAGAAATCAGTCCCGTATAATAGCCGATGCTGTCGGTGTGCCGGCGGCGCAGCGACTGAGCGACGGCGTTCGGCCGGTAATCCAGCTCCTCAGCGGCCTGCACCACGCGGCGGCGGGTTTCAACTGCCGTCCGGTCCCCAGGCCGATCATTCAGCACTTTAGAAACGGTCGTAAACGATACCCCGGCACGAGACGCGACATCCCGGATTGAGACTGTCAATTCGATCCCCCAGAAACAGGCTCAGGCTGTCCAAACGATTGGACACATCTCGATTATAGCTCAGTGTCAGATTTCCGTCAATGGAACAAAGAAATTATCGGCACTGATATGCTTGAATGACCTGAAAACAACAGTGTAGAAGCTGTCTCGTAAACGGTGGAGCAAGATGATGATGCAGCCGAGCTGGACAAAACCAAGAAAGTTCTGCGCCTTGCGCTCCCAGCGTGTCACCAAACGGCGGAAGTTCTGAAGCCAGGCGAAAAGCCGCTCGACTTTCCAGCGGCGCTGATAGCGGCGTAATACTCGCCCGTCCTGCGTCTTGGGCTTCTTTCGGTTTCTGCGATGCGGCGAGAGCATTGGAATGCCCCGTGCTGCAAGCTCTGCATCTAAAGGATCACTATCGTGGGCACGGTCGCCGATCAAGCGCTCAGGCAAATCGGCCCACGGTGCGCCCGCCCGCAGCACCAGAGGATGCCGTCCAGCACATCGCGGGGATCACGCCAGGGGCGACCGCGTCCATCGTCTCGCACGGGCGGGATGGGAAGTAGTGGCTCCAAAAGCTGCCACTGCGTTTCGGTGATGTCCAGACAGGCTCCGCAGAAAGAATGCCTGTATTCTACCCGCGACCATTTATGAGATAGCTTCTAGTACACCGGCTGCTCCAAGGCTGTGTCAAGAGTCACCGGCGGCATGACGGGAGCCGCCAGCATACCGGAGCCGTCGTGACGGATAAGCTGCTCAATCTGAAACTCACAGCCCGAGCACACGATCAAAAAACTTCAGCGTGTCCTGAATGTGCATGTCCCAGTACCCCCACCCCTAGTTTGCGAAATACTCAGTGGGGCAAGGCTTATAGAGCAAGGTTCATTTTCCGCACGACGCTCATCGGGAGATACAGGCGGCTTCCGTCATCCGAAAGAGGCTGGAAACCGCGCTTCATGTAATAATCGCGCCGTCTCTGCTGCTCCGCTTCTGATTCTTGCGGTTCGCGAAGCAAGTCCAGAGCGATGCCGATCAGCCCGAAATCTTCGGCGGCGAGACATGCTTTGGAAAGTGCGAAATAAAGTAAGCGCGTCCCGATCCCTTGTCCCTGCCAGGCTTTATCCGTGGCAAGTTGTCCGATCAGCGCGACACCGTACTCCCCACGCGGCAAACCTTTGGCGGGCAACGCCTCGCGGCTGATGGTTTTGATCGTCAGAGTGACAAAGCCCAAAATGACCGGCGAACTCTCGTCTTCGACGACCACATGCGTCACGCCGATGTCGCGGTCGGCATATTGCCGCGCCGTCTTTTGCAGGAAGTCGTTGAGCGTGACATTGCCGCAGTCAAAAGCAGCGCGGTCATGGCGGCGCGAAAGCGGTTCAATCAGCATCGGAGGCGACCACCTTCACCAGCGATAGCGGGAACCGTCACTTTGCCCCTGATTGAACTTGGCGGCTTCCCGCAGAGCGGTTTCGGTCGGAGCGGCCTCTGCTGTCATCATCTGTACGAACCGCTCGAAGTCGCGGTCTGACAAAAAAATGCGTTCCTGGCGCTCTAAGACTTCTTCCGCCCGCTGCACGACAGCCGCTTCCGCGAACTCTGTCAGCGATTGATTGGCAGCGCGGGCTGCCCGCTCGACTTTGATTTTGTTTTCAACTGCCATACGGATGTTGAACTGGGTACTCTGCTGCGCCATGATCGTCTCAGCCTCCACCACATATTGTACCCTGTGAAGTTAGCATTTTGCTATACGCGATTTACGAGTGATCTTCTGGTTTGTGCTCATAGCCCAGCACACCACCGAAAAACTTCAGCGTGTCTTGAATGTGGTTGTCCCAATACACCCAGCTATGTTCGCCGGGATGCTCCTCATACTCATGCGGCAGGCCGAGGGCCGTCAAATGCTGATGCAGGGCGCGGTTATGGCCCAGCAGGAAATCCCCCGTGCCGCAGTCTAGCCGCAGGGCCGGCAGGATGTTTCGGTCAACCGTCTCGGCTAGGGCGAAGATGTCGTCGGGGCCACCGGCGGGATGGCTGCCCATGATCGGCCTCCATTCCTGCCCCCAGTCGTCGGTGCGGGTGAAGTCGCCCCGCGCAAAATCCACCGCCCCGGAATGGGACACGGCGGCGCAGAACTTGTCCGGGTGCTTCAAGGCAAACTTGACCGCGCCGTAGCCGCCCATAGACAGCCCGGCCACCACCCGGCCTTCGCGAGTGGGAACAGTGCGAAAGGTCCGGTCCACAAAGCCGACCAAATCCTGCACGATATAGGTCTCAAACGCCGCCCGCGCCTTTTCTTTGGCATCCGTGTAGAACGAGCGCTCGCCATTCGGCAGGATGACAATCAGCGGGAGGCCATCTACATAGCGCTCCAGACTCGTGCGCCGGGTCCAGGCCGTGTGGTCGTCGGACAGACCGTGCAGCAGGTACAGCACCGGAAACGGGCCAGGCTTATCAGCCGGCACGATTGCCGTAAACGCCGTCATTTTTTCCAGGGTCGTGTTCTGGTTTAGGTGAAACTCGCAGATTGCCATGACGCTGTCTCCTCCAAATCAATCTTCTAAAAGCTGCAAGGTCAGCTCGCGCCGCCGGGCATAACGCTCGTCCGAGATCGCCGGGACCGCGCCTTCGGTGGAAATCGGTGTTTCCAGCGCAATCCACGACCGGCAGCCGCCGTAAGCGCGGGTGACGGGAATGATTTGGGGCGATGCCAGCGCATACGCCCGCAGCAGCAGCACAAACACGGGCTTGTACGGCTCCCAGTCGTAGCGCCCGTCAATAAATTGCGGACTCCAAATATGCTGCGGCGCGAGATTGAGGAGCTTCGCCCGGTCATCCACCCGCACCACGTCCGAGACTTCCGCCGCCGCTTCAATGCGTATCTCGCCCGGCGGCAGCTTGCGGCTTTCTTCTTCTTTCAGCCACTGCCCGAAACACGGCTGCAAGTCCCCCGCCCGCTCCGTTTCATGCTCATAGGTCGGATAGATCAAGAACTGCCGCGCTTTCAGGTCAAAGTCGCCGGTGTCTTCGATCAATCCACCTTTGCGGAGCAGAATAATCTGATGCCCTTCCAGCAGCGATCTCTGCACCACCGCCCATTCTTTAAGTGCTGTAGTAAGTTCATTTATCAGCATGGTTTTATTTACCTGTCTGTATTAACTTCTTTGAACGCTCGTCGTAGTATTCCAAGTTGTCTGCTTGATACACGGTTAGTGTGATTTCGCGATGGCACTCGTCGTCGTTTAAGTGAAAATGATGCTGTTCCGGTTCCTCAAGAAGCTGTTCCAAGTACCCTACCATTTGCCTGGCTTCCGCAGGCGTGAGGAAAACACAGATGTTATTCAGCGGCATGTCATCGGTGTAATTTAGTATTCTCATTATTGTTTATCGTTTCAAGTATCTTCCGCGCCGTTTCCTCCGGCACTTGATGTGCGCTATCAACAATGATGCCGAACGGCGGGCAGGGAATGCCTTCGGCGTAAAGCTGCGGAATACGCTGCAACTCCCACTCGGTTAGCTCCCGCGCTCCGCGATTGGTCAGCGCGACGGCCATGCTGGGGTTAAGCGTGACGCAGTGAATGGGAACGCCGGTCTGCTGAAGCTCATGCACCAGATAATCGTAGTCCTCTTGGCGCAGCGGCATACTGATGATGACGTTCAGGCCGAACGCGACAAAATTGCGCGTGACGGCAGCGGCATTCGCCAGATTCAGCGGGATAGATTCAAGAAGCGGCATCCAGTCTATAAAGTCATCCAAGTCGTCCACTTCCACATGAGCCGTGCGCGGCAGAAGCTGGACAAGCAGCTTGGACACAGTTGTCTTGCCGGAGTTAATCGAGCCGCTGAGCAGCATAATCATTGAAGAGAGTATACCCTGCGCTTGCAGGGAGACCGGGTATAATAGCGGCAGTCTCAGGAGGAACCCCAAATGGCGATTGCAGAAGCGGAAATTGCAGAAGCGGAAGACATTATTCCCTACCCCGGAATGCCGATTACGGAAGATGAGCTGATGCGCCTGCCGCGCGACGGGCGTAAATGGGAGATGGAAGATGGGAAGCTCACGGACGTGCCAACAAATATCAAGCATGAAGAGATAATTTTCAACCTGGCGGTGCTTTTAGCGCCATTCAAGCGTGGACATGGCATTGTCACTTTGGGGCAAGGCGGCTTCCGCATGAAAAACGGCAATGTTCGCGCCCCAGATGTGTCGTTCACGCGCAAAGAACGGTTTTCCGGCGGCCATGCCCCGGACACATTCGGCGACCTGGCTCCTGACCTCTGCGTGGAGATTATTTCGCCATCGGAGCGGCGCGGGCAGATGACGCGCAAGGTGCAGGAGTATTTCGACGGCGGCGCGGCGCAGGTGTGGCACGTTTTCCTAGAGCGGCAGGAAGTCTCGGTGTTTACGTCACCGACCGACACACAGACGCTCGGCGCAGACGGCGTTTTAGATGCCGGCGGCCTGCTGCCCGGCTTCTCGTGCCAAGTCAAAGACTGGTTTGAGAGAGAGTAATTATGCAGTACCGTAATTTTGGAATAACAGACTTGAAAGCCTCGGTCGTCGGCTTCGGCGTTTGGACCGTGAGTACGGGCATGTGGGGCGTCACCGACGCCTCCGTCCGCCTGCGCCTCCTGCGCCGGGCTTATGAGCTGGGCGTGACGTTCTACGACACCGCCGATGTCTACGGCGACGGCCTCGGCGAAACAATCTTGGCCGAAGCATTGGGCGAGCATCGGGACGAATTAACCCTTGCCACCAAGTTCGGCTACGACTGGTACACCGCGCCCGGCGAGCAGCCCGGCCAGCGCGAGCGCCCCCACGACTGGTCCCCGGCGTTTGTTAAGCGTGCCTGCGAGGAAAGCTTGAAGCGCCTCGGCACCGATTATATTGACCTGTACCAGCTTCATAACCCGCGCGTGGACGCGCTGATGAGCGATGACCTTTTTGCCGCTTTAGACGAGCTGAAAGCCGAAGGCAAGATCCGCCACTACGGTGCGGCGCTCGGCCCGGCCCTAGACATCCGTCAGGCCGAAGAAGGCGCGGCGGCGTTCCGCACCCGGCAGATGACCTCGGTGCAGATTATCTTTAATTTACTGGAACAAGTGCTGGGGGAAGACGTCTTTGCGGCGGCGCGGGAAACCGGCGGCGGGGTCATGTGCCGGGTTCCCCATGCGTCGGGCCTGCTGGAAGGCTCCTACTCTGCCGACACCGAGTTTGCCCCCGGCGACCACCGCAACTTCCGCGTGTCCACCAATGAAAAGCGCAAAGCCTGGCTCGACGACGGGTTAAAGAAGATCGAGCAGCTTGATTTCCTCGTCAAAGGCACCGGACGCACTTTGGGCCAAGCCGCCCTGCAATGGCTCTGGTCCGAGCCGCTGCTCGCCGTTGCCCTGCCGAACATCTACGACGAGCGCCAATTAGAAGAACTCTGCGCCGCCCCTGACACGCCCGCGCTGACGACCGAAGAAGTGGCCCGCGTCCAAGACCTCTACGCGCATAACTTCGGCCTGCCAGCCAGTTAAATTAGTGCCGGGTCCAGCCAGTCTCGGCTCAAATACACGCCGTCCAGGTGATCAAAATCCGGTAGTGTCCTAGTTTAGACAGTTGTTGTTAGACAGTTTTTGTTGTGTTCGTGCAAGAATAGCCGCAGACAGTTCTCGTGCATCTCGTCCGTCTTGGAGAACGAAAGCGTCTTGCGGACAAAGCGGCCTAGCCGTTGCCGCAAGGTGTTATTGAAGCGCTCAACATGGCAGGTCTGGCCGTCGCCTTTGCCTGTCGCCCGATGCCGCTTTTGCGGCAGCACCTTTGCATACGCCGACCAAAAGTCGGTATACAAAATGCCCTTCTTGTACGCCTTTGGGATGCGCTGCCACAACAGAGCGCAAGTCGCTTCGCTTCTGTCTCCGATGGCGTAGGCAACGATCTGGCGGGTTCTGCGGCATTGGGCCAGCCAGACCCAGCGCTTGTTGCGCTTCTGACGCACGAACGACCAAAGTTCATCAAGTTCCAGCGGCTCGCCCTTCTGCGCTTTGGCGAGCGTCTTCTTCAAGGGCGGCAGCGTGGCGGCTTTTTTTAAGCCAGTCGGTCAGCGTCTGCTTGGCAATGCCGAAGATGCGGCACACGCCCCGCTGAGAACACCGCTCGTGGTACGCCGCCAGCACCTGCGCCTGGAACTCGGCGGAGTAGGCGCGGGAGCCTGGGTTCTTGCGGCTGCTTTTCTTGCAGTCGCGGCAGAAGTACTTCTGCTTGCCGTTTGGCGCTTTGCCGTCGCGCCGCAGGTTGACGCTGCCGCAGTGGTAGCAGGAAAGAGTTTCGGTGACCATGACGACAGTATACACCAAACAGCCGAAAACTGTCTAAACTAGGACACTACCTGACATTGTAGTTCATGAAAAGAACCGCAGGTCCGTCGAAGTTCGCGCCGGGACCTGAGACATCCCACTTGTACCCCTTGTATGGGTATGAGGTATCTAAACCCTGCTGCTTGTTGTTGGAGAATGTTGGTACTTGCGCGGGATCAGGATTGCTTACTTCAACGTCGGGAGTAATGAGTTGAGCGTAGCAGCCTGAACCGCCTGTCGCGGTGAATGGTGCGGGAACAACGATCTTTACGTTGTTCCAAGCTTCTCCTCCCGCTTGGGTTGAACCGGCAGCAAACACGAGTGCGTACCCGGATCGATTAGTCTTCGTGTCATGAACCCGCTGGACATATCCGGTAGTAATTCCCCAACTTGCCGTCGGCTTGTAGACCTTAAATGGGGGCGAAGTGGCCGTGAGGTTGAGGGATGTACCGTCAGGAGCCAGCACTGTCACCGCGCAGGAGACGGTCAGGGTTTCCGCCGCACGGTCATAGAAGGCGAGAGAGGCGACTGTGGAACTGCCTTTTGCCGGGCCAGTCAGATCGGTGGGGCCGAGCGGGACAAGCTGGTTGCTCGGCAAAGTCGGGTCGTAGTTCTTGAAGGTGCTCCCGCCAACCGCCCAAGTGTACTTGGTGACCTGGAAGCCGCTGAGGCCCTGAACCGTCGCTGTGATCTGCTGACCCGTCAGCACCTGCTGGTTGCCGCTGCTGTCCAGCACCGGCAAGCCCGTGCTGCTGCTCATCAAGGTGCCGGTGAGGGTGATGAAAACGGGGGAAGCGGAGGCCATGTAGTACACGCCGCAGGAACCTGTCGCAACGCTTGCCGTCGGGGTGCAGTACACTTCCAGGTTCCCATTCGCATCTGCCGTTTTCACCGAGTAGTGCGTCCCTGAAGAAACAGAGTTCGTGTCCCCGCCCGGCTGAGCAGGCGGCGTGGTCACCGGAGAGTCCTTCAGTGCGTCGTCACACTGACCGGTGGCAGTGGACGAGGCCCAAGTGGCTGACGAGTATTGCTTGACGATGACCTGCTGAGGAACGGGACCCGGCGGGCTGCTGGCTGTCCAAATCCACTGCGCCTCGATCTGCCCGCCGCAGGAAGGATTGGTGCCGTGGACGTTGGTGCCGTAGAGGGGGCCGCTTTGCAGGTTCAGAGTTTGGTAGGGAGAAGGAGAGCTACCTTGCGATGTTCCCTGGCCGCCGGTGAGGTTAGGGCCGGTATAGCTGCCCTGGGCATGAGCAGGTGCGCCTGCCAGCAGGCTGCCTAGCAGGCCAGCAAGAACAAGAGACAGGCGCACAAACGACGGGGCGCACAAACGACGGGACGCACAAACGACGGGGCGCAGGGAAGAGAGCCATACAAGTACCTCCACAGCCAGCAAGGTCGTGAAGACGCCCGGCGTTTGGCGTCTTGCTCTACTGTATCACAGCTTACGCGGAGTGTCAAGAACTATTTTTGCAATTATTTCATGCAGAAAGGGCGAACACAAGGTTCGCCCCCACCAGGCATCTGGAGGAGCAGGTTTCGGCCCTATTTGGGAGAGTTTTTGCCCGTGCGGCGGATTGCCAGAACGGCGACGTCGTCCTCAAACTCGCCCCGGCAGAAGACGGAGACGCGGCGCAGGAGGCGGAGGACGAGGCGGATCGGAGACAGGGACGCCAGCGACACTAGAAAGGATTTGAGGCGGGGCAACCCCAGCCAGTCGAGGCGCGACTGCGGAGGATGGGCGTCGGAAACACCGTCGGTGTAGAGAAGCAAAGTTCCGCCGGGCGGCAGGGCAGCCTGGTGCTGCTCGAAGCGGGTCATCGCGGGAGGGAACGCGCCGACGGGCGGGCCGGTGCCGTCCAGCTCCTGGACCGCGTCGGGACCGGCGGCGTCGGCGGGAGTGATCAGGCCAGGCTCGTGGCCACCGCTGGCATACACAAGCTGCCCCGTGCCGGCTTCCAGCGTCCCGACAAAAACCGTGCCGAAGCCCTCAAAGTTCGGGTCCGGCTCGATCATGGCATTGACGGCGGAAAGCGTTTGGGCAGGGGTGAGGCCGACGGAAAGGCAGTCGGAAAGCAGCTCGCGCATGTGCTCGGCTTGCAGCGCCTGCTCGGGGCCATGCCCGGCGACATCACCGATCACGACGGCGACATCGCTTTTGTCCCCGGCGTCGGCGTCCAGCAGAAACGCATCGTGGAAGTCGCCGCCCGACGGCGGTGTGGCCGGCAGGTCGGCATACGCGGCGGCGTACTCCGGCGACAAGGGTTTCTGCCCCTGGCGCAGCTTCTTCGGTTCCGGCGCTTGCGTATCCATGCCTGATTATTATAACACAGGTTCCGGCTTTTTGCCAGGAACCGCTTCTTTGAATAAAAGGCAGCGCAAGTCTGCGGCCGATCCAAGCCCCGCCCCTGCGCCTTCCAAGTAGCGCAGGTTGTAGATCACGCTGAGCGCGGCGAACGCCGGCCCGGCCCGGTGCAGGCGGTACGCAGCCTGGGCGGCGGCAAGCAGCAGCGCCCGCAGCAGACCGCCCAAAGGCGGCACGGCAAGCGCCGCCCGCGCCAGCAGGCGCGTCGCTCCGCTGCGCGAATGGTAGCCGCTTCGAACTACTTCCCAGGGGATATCGCCGCGCCGGGCGCGGACCACGTCCAGCGTCCCATAAGCAAACGGCACGGCAAGCCATGACGCAAACCGCCGCTGCGGGCGATGCGTGCCCGGCGCATCCGGCTCGTAGATGAAATGGACGCCGCACTGCCTTTCCAGCCGCACCGCAAGCTCGACATCTTCCTGGCGCGGGAACTGCTCGTCAAAGCCGCCGACTGCCAGCAGGTGCGTCCGCCGGACCGAAGCGTTGCCCGAGTAGAAGTTGTTCGGGCCGCAGCCCTCCCACACGCCCAAACGCCAGGCGGCATACTGCTTTTCCAGCATAGCGTGCTCCCAGGCGATCCATGCCGGCTCCCGCCACAGAAGCGCGGGGTCGGGCAGCATCGGCGCGATCACCACGGCGCGGTCTTGACGCTGATGATGCGCGGCATGGACCGCAAGAAACTCCGGCGACGGCTCAACATCGTCATCTAAAAAGACGACCACTTCGCCGCCAGCGTTCTGGATGCCGTGGTTGCGGGCACGGGCCGGCCCACCGTTCGGCTGACAAATCACTTGCAGCGGAAACGGCGACGTGCGGGCGTACTCGGTCAGCCAGGCATCGGTGCCGTCGGTGCTGCCGTCGGAAACGACAACCGCTTCAAACCGCGCCGCCGGGTAGGTTTGACGCGCCAGCCCGTCCAGCGTCTTTTGCAGGCTGTCTTTGCGGTTAAACGTCGGAACAACGACACTGAGATAGGGAACTACATCGCTCATAATCAGTCCAGCACTCGAATAAATTTGGCGGGAATACCGCCGACCAGCGTGTTCGGGGCAGCGTCTTTGGTCACCACGGCCCCAGCCGCGACAACCGCGCCGCGCCCGATTGTCACGCCCGGCAGCACCGTCACATTGGCCGCGATCCATGCACCGTCTTCAATTGTCACCGGCAGCGTTTTGATGCTGCCGGCGCGAAACTCTTCGGTGCCAAGCGCGTGGCTGGTCGTCACCAGCACGACATGATGGCCTAAAGAAACGCCGTGTCCTAAAGTGACCGGCGCGGCCGCGTCTATGAATAACGGGCTGTTCAGAAAACAGCGAGCACCGATTATCAGGTTCCGGCGCGGGTCACCGGCGATCCCAAACTGGATCGGCCCGGCAATCAGTGTTCCTGGCCCGATTGTTATACCTGCCGCCCGGTACAGCCGCGTCCGCAGACGCGCCGCCGCGCCGATTGGAAAACCGGCCATCAGCCGGTCCACAAGCCACAAGCCGAATGGGAACGTCCCAAGCTCGCCGCGCACGGCCTGCATCAGCCTGCTCATGCGCCTGCCTGCGCGTAGTACTCCAAATACTGGCGGGCGGAGCCTTCCAGCGACAGCTCCCGCGCCACATACGCTCGCGGCGTATAGCCAGGCAGGCGTGTCAGGAACCGCTCTAAAGCGTCTGGAAACGCAGCAATATCACGAAACCGCTCACCGCACTCAGGAGCAAAATAAGGCACCGAAGACGCCGGCACGGCGTTTTTCGTGTACCGCGTGCGGTTTGGATCCAGCCAAAAGCCGTTGTCCCAGGCCAGAACCGGGACATCGGCGGCCATCGCTTCCTGATACGCCATCCCCTGCGTCTCATGCTCGCACAGGAACAAAAGGGCGCGGGTAGACTTCAGCTTCTCTCGGTACAGTGCATGGTCATACGCCCCGTAGCGGATTGTCTCATGGCTCAGCCCGCGAGCGTCCAGCGCGGCCCGGACCGGATCAATCAGGCCCGGCTCGTAGGTGTCGCGGTCCCAGCGGACTTTATCGTAGATGAGAAAATCTAAAGTCTTCGGCAGCCCGGCGCTGTCCGGCCAAAGGTTCAGGTCCATCCCCGCGTGCCACTGAACGCAGGCGGCTTTGTACACCGGCTCGAACAGCGCCTGCATCCACTCGCAGGTCACAATGTAGGAGCGAAAGCGCGGGTCGTGCATCAGCTCCGGCGCCTGGCAGGGATGATCAAAAAAGCCCGGACCGACCACCGCCGGATTCGGCAAATCCCACCCCTCCAGCAGATGCGGGTAGCCGACCAAGCCGACTGGATACTCCGGGTGGCGGCGGGCCAGGCGGTAATCGTTGCACCGGACATCGTAGCCGGCTTCCCGCAGAGCCGTGATGAGAAGCTGATACCAGACAAAGAACCCGCTGACCTTCGGCCCCCGGCTGAACTTCTGGTATAAGGGCCGAATCAAGCGCTTGAGATAGCGGTCGTTTTTGAAGAAACGGTCGCGCTCGAAGTCTTTGTAGAACAGCAGCACAATTTTGTCTTGAGCAAGATTCATGAATAAGTGTTCCGTCACGGATTAGTGTTCCGCACCGCCTCAGTCCCGGCGGCTGGACGCGATAGGATGCGGGCAGGCACGCCGACAGCAGTCGCGCCGGGCGGGACGCTCTTCATAACTACGGCGTTCGCGCCGATGCTGGCTTTGTCGCCAATGACGATGTCGCCTAAAATGCGTGCGCCCGCACCCACAAAGACATCGTCGCCCAGAACGGGAAAAATAGGGACTGACCGCATCCCAATAGTGATGCTGCTGATTAAGCTGGCCCGCGCTCCGATCCGCCGGGCCATCACGACGGTTCCGACCGGATGCGCGATGTACAGCCCCGGCCCGATCTCGACGGAAGCCGGGATGTCCAGGCCATGCAGCATCAGGTTCAGACGGCTGACCATGCCCGGCAGAGCCGGAATGCGGCTGCGCCAAAGCGCATAGCTGACCCGAAACAGCAGCGTCGCACGCAGGCCGGGATGTGTCCAAACCAGCCGCATGGCCTCAAGCGTCTTCACGCCGCTTGCCGCCTGCGGGCCGCGATAAATCAATGCCCAGGCAAGAATATCGCCGCCCGCCAGCCGTCTTAAACTCAGAGGCGCGGCGCCGTCAGCCGGCGGGGTAGGTTCTGCAGGCTGAGCTGTTGTCAAAGTAGTCTCAGTCAAAGTAGTCTCAGTCAAAGTAGTGTTATATCCTAATCATCGGGAAAACGCCTGCCGTGCTAGGGCGAAATCCTGCAGCCGCAGGCTGCCGAGCGCGACACACAGCGCGACATAAACCGCTACGGACGGCGGCAGGCTCCACAGCCCCCATCCCTGTGCCGACAAAAATGCCAGCAGGCCGACCATCGGCAGCGCCGCCAGCAGGCATCGGCCAATCCCGCTGAGCGACTCGCCGGTCAAAGTTCCCGCCGGCAGAATATGCAGGTATGACCAGAGCAAGTAAACTTCCAGCAGCACATCACTGGAAATCGCTCCAATCGCTCCGTTGTGAAGGAAGTGCCGTGCCAGCAATGAACCGGCCACGCAGGCGGGAATGCCCAGCAAACTCGCCGCAACCGAAGTGCGGAACATCCGTGCCTGACCGTCGGAAGCAAAGATCATCGTCCCCAACGCATTGCCGGCAAACCAGAGCAGGACGCCAGCGCTGCCGACCCGCAGCACCGGAATGCTGTGCCGGAAGCTTGCGGGATAATGCAGCAGCGCGATAATCCGGTCCGGCAGCAGGAGCAGGGTCAGCGCGATGGGAACCCCGCACAGCATGACCAGCGCCAGCAGCCGCTGGGACAGCCGCCGAAACTCTGCCGGATTTTCCTGGAACATCCGCGAGAGGGTCGGCATCAGCGCCGTCGCCAGCGCCGTCGGCAGGAACAAAGTCGTGCCGAGCAGGCGAAATGCAGCGGCGTACCAGCCGACGGTCTTGTCATCGGTGACCAGGCTCAGGACAACCGGGTCCGTCTGCCCGTACAGCGCTTGAAACACCGTCCAGCCCATGAACGGCAGGCTGGAAAGCGCGACATAACGCACCGTGGCCCGGCTCGGCAGGCGCAAAGTCGGCAGCAGCGGGTGAAACGCCGACGCATTAACAAGCAGCGAGGCCAGCCCGGTCCAGATAACCACTGCCGCCAGCGACCAGAGCGGCGCGTGGTGAAAGACCAGGAAAAGCGTCAGGCCCGACGCCAGGAACTTGTTGACAAGCACCCCGACGCTCTGGCGGGTCATGTTTTCCTGACCCTGCAGAGCGGCCCCAAACGCATCATTGACAGTGTTTGCCAGCAATCCAAGCGCTGAAACCAGCACGAGAACACGGGTCAAAGCCGGGTAGCCAAGCAGCGAAACCACTCCAACGGCAAGAACACTCATTCCCATTGCCAGGGGAACCCGCAGAATAAGCGCAGCCAGCAGCAGCTCTCCGGTCCGGCTCCGGTCACGGGCAATCGCCTTGACTAAAAAAGTGCCTGTGCCGAGCGGCGCGACCACGCCGAAAATTGCGATGAACGACGCCGCGAACGCCAGCTTGCCCAGTCCGGCGTCCCCAACATAGCGCGGCAGGTACAGGGTTACAGCGAATGTCAGCCCCCACGAGATAAGCTGCGTCACCAGTGTCACCAGCACATTGCGTATGACCCGGCGTGAGCCTGACACCGGAGCAGGAACGGACGCAGGAACGGACGCAGCGGATTGTGCTTTCATGAGCGGCGGCTCCCGGCCCGCGCCGGCCCGGCAGCAAAGGTCGAAAGGGTGCCGATGATGCCGCTCCAAAGCCCGACAAACAGCATGTCTCGGAAGTTGGAAAACTGCAAGTCCAGCAGGCCGAAGATCGTCAGCGACCCGACAATCAGCATCCCGGCAATCGCCAGCGACTTGATTTCCAGGTCGGCACGCTCCGAACGCACGACTCGGGCCGCACAGATCAAAATCGCCGAGATCATTATCCAAAACGCCAGAAATCCGAAAGTTCCGACACGCATCCAGACCCAAAGCACCTGGTTATGGGTCATAATGTCCCACCACTCGTACTGATTGCTGATGTCGGCGATGGGAACCGCGTGCAGCATACGTTTCCCATAGCCGTAGCCAAGCGGAGCCGAGCGGATCGTCGCCATGAGGTCTGCATTTTCCGCGTCCCGGTAGGCATTCGAGGACGCATCACGGGCATCCGGCGAGAACTGCGAGCTGATCGCGCGGGCCGGCTGTGCCAGAATGCTGTCACTGTTTTTGAATGCCTGGTAGTAGCCCGCGAACGCGACGGCGGCGGCGGCGGCCACGATGCCGATGAGACGCCGGCGGGCCGGGAGCGCCTGATAGGCTGCGAGCGCCAGCACAGGAATAATGATGATAAACGCCGCAGTTCCGGCCCGCCGGTTGCAGGCCAGGCTGCCCAAGACCACGAACGGCAGCAGCGCCAGCATCACCCACCGCAGTTTGGGGTAAGTTCGGCAGACCGAAAACGAGAGCAGCAGGGCGATAAACGCATCAAAAAAGAACGCTTCTTCATGGCTGCCGACCCCCTGATCGGGCAGGGGCAGGCCATGCAGGGTCACATAATGCCGGAACGTGTACAAAATGCCTTTGAGTCCGACACATAAAACCACAACCCACAGCACCGCCGTCAGGTGTGCCCGGCTGCGGATCATGTTGAAGGCCATCAAATAGGCCATTCCAAAATAGAACTGAGAACGGATCTCCTGAAGCGAGATCTTGAAGTCGCCCCCGGTCGCCATGCCGTTCACCCAGGCCGCCGCGACAAAAGCCATATAAACCGTGATCGGCCAGATCAGCGGCCCCAGACGCAGATCCCCGGTCTGCGTGTACGCAGACCGCAGAAGAGCGCAGAGGCCGGCGACAAGCAGCAGCACTTCCAGCAGGTTCAGCGGAACCCCTTTGAAGTTCACATGCCCATAGGTCTGGAAAATGGTGTTGATGTTCCAGAAAATCGGCACGCGGTCCGTCAGCGAGTCGGCATAAACGGCGCCATCCGGTCCGCCAAGCTGGGACAGCTCAAACAAGCTCACCGACCCAAAGATGAAATACAGCGTGACTTGGGGGTACCGCCAGATCAGGACGGGAACGAGAAGCGCCACCAGCAGCACAAGCGGCGGAAAGATGCTGCCCAGCTCGGCGAAGGCAGCGGCGACTAAAGCGGCTAGAACCACCCCGCCGGTCAAAAACTTCGCGTTTCGACGCCGCGCCGCGCGGGCGTATTCGTCTGCCGTCGGCAGGTGTGAGCCGATGTCCGGCTGTGCTTCGTTCTTCGCCTTGTTTGCCGCCGGCTGGTTTTGGAGTAGTTGGCTCATAAAGTAAAATCAAGCATGGTCATCCGAAGCGAAAGCGCCACGCAATGAATTGCATGGCTGAACAGCCTGCGGCTGATCGTCCTGCGGACAAAGGAAAGATTCTATTTGGCTGTCTTCTGCCCGCAGGCATACTGTCCTGCGGCATTACTTCGTATCGGCGCGTAGCGCCCTTCAGCCACGAAATTTATTCCGTGGCATACTTATTCCGTGGCGTACTTATCCCGTAGATTCTTAGCGCGTGGCTTTCTTCCCTACTTCCGCATCGGCACTCGTACCAATGTAATGGACTGCGGAGGCAGCGTCAGCGATGGCTTCAGTGGCAAGGCCGGAAAAGCGGCAATCTTGCCTGGATTATCGGCGGATACGCGCCACATCTTCACCTGCCCGGACGGCGTCAGCCCATGCAGGGCCAGCGGCGCGGTGATTGTCGCTTTTGCCATCTTGTTTGTAAGGATCAGCGTGAGGTCTCCGGTGCGGCTATCGGTCGCAGCATAACAGGACAATTTATTGGAGTCCGTGCTTGACGCCCCGCAAGCCACGTCGCCAAAGCCGTTTCCGGCGCCGTCGGCATTTCGGTACAGCTTAAAGGCCAGATATGTAAAGCAGTTCTTCGTGGGACACGCCCAGTAGTTTGCGAGATAAATGTTTTCGCGGCCATAAATCCCCAGCGCGTCAGCAGTGGCGATGCCGCCGCTGATGTCCTGATCGGCCCCAAAGCTCCACTCGGTAATCCCGATGCGGGTGCCGGGGTAGCCGTCGGCGATCCATGTTTTGAGGCGCGGGATCAGCATGACCGGCTGGCCGATCCAGCTTTCGTCGCTATAGCCGGGGTCCCAAAGCGAGCGCGTGGAGCGCTCCCGGAGCGCCCGCGTGGGCTTGTCGGCAAGGGCGCTGTAAAGGCCGCTGCCCTGCGGGTAGTAGTGGACATCCAACACATCTAAAGTCCGCTTCCCAGCCTGCGCGTCATGCGCGTGGACCTTTTTCAGGAACCAGAGCAGGAACGGGTCGCCGCCGTGGCGCGTGCGGTCGGCAAACGTGTGGTAATTGTCATTGCCCCGGTCAAGCGCAGAGTAGTTGTATCCGGTCCAGCCCCACGACACCGGGCCGGTGACATAAGCCGACGGGTCTACGGCTTTCACGGCGGAAGCGTAGTCCAAAAAGTTGGACAGCACATCGTCGTACCCCATGCGGGCCGGATGGACATCCGTGTGCGTCACGTCCCACAAGTCCGGCTCGTTGTCCATCGCAAAGAACTGCACACCGCCATGCGAGGCGTCGCCGAACTTCGTTTTCAGGTAATTGATCCACTCATCCTGGTACACGACCCCGCCGGCGAGTGTCGGCGCAAGAGTGAACGGCGCGTTTTTGCGGGCGACCGAGCGCACGCTGGTCAAGCTGCGGTTGCCGGCAGGGTCGTAGTTTCCTTCTGAGTTCGCATCGGGGACATTGACCGAAGCATGGCCATTGTCGGCGTCTTTTGCGACCCAGCCGATAGTCGGGACCGTCAGCAGCGTGGCTGCCCCACGCGCCTGGTTGCCGGACACAAACTGGTCGGCGGCGGATGACGGCCCCGGCGGAATGTCGCCGTCGGCGGCGACGCGGTTGCGGAAGCCCCAGTCCCGCGCTGCGTTGTCGGCGTTTCCCTGCACCCAGTCGTAGCGGGTTTTGTCGTTTCCGCCCCAGCGGTTGACGGCCGGCTTAAGGTCCGCCAAAGCGTCGTCGGTCGCGAATGCCGTTCCGTAGATGTATGGTGAGATTGGGTGACGCCCGGCGCTGCCGTCCACAGAGACCGCCACCGTGGCCGCCGTGGGCGCCGGAGCCAGGGACAGATCCGGCAGCAGCGAAATGTCATCTAAAAGCAGCGGCAGAGGAGCCGAAATCGCCGGCTGAAACGCGATGCCGGTGATCGCTTCTCCATTGCGCGGCATTCCCAAGTCTGTCAAGGGGATTTGACACTCCTGCCAGCCGGTACGCCCGGACGGGTCGCGCTTCAAATACTGCTGCAGCGGCACTTTGTCCCCGAACTTGCCGCTGCCGTCTACCAGGCAGACTTTCGCATCGGTGTCCCCGTACACAAATGCCTGCAAAGTCCCGTAGCCGCCGGTGCTGTAAGCATCATGGTGGAAGAAAATGCCCCGATTACCGCCGGGCGAGAGGGCAATCGCAAACTTGCCGGAATGCACCGTGTCGGCAGCCTGGAGAGTTCGAGTCCCCCAGGACCAGTCCTGCCAGCCGTCGCCCAGCGCATCGGTATAAACGACCCAGGGCGCATCCGCCCGCTCGGCCGGCAGCGCCGCCGCCGCTGCGGCCTGGCTTTTGAGGGCATGGTACAGCCCGGTCGCGAGCTGGTGCAGGTGTCCGTGTCCATGCACCGCGCGTTTTGCGAGGTCGCCGCCCGCCAGCAGCAGCATTCCGGTCAGTGCGAGGCCGCCGGCAATCAAAGTACGCTTAGGAGCCATACACCCATTTTACCATGACTTCCCGCCGAAGTCATGTTGACTTATCCATTCCATGAGCGACTTCGTGCGGAACCCGAAACAGCACGCCGAGGAAAAAATTAGATCTTTTGCGTAAGTTCCCTGCACGGGAAGTGCAGGGCTTTGGAAGTGCGATTGTCTGCCTTCGCAGACAGAAGACAAGCACGGACAGAAGAGCCATGCTGGTCGTAGTTTCTGATGCTGGTCGTAGTTTCTGATATCTGCGAAGGCAGTCAATCGCTTTCCCGAAGACCCGGATTTCCAATCCGGGCCATTCCAATCCGGGCCGCGTACCGCGACTTACGCAAAGGTCTATCAACAAGATCAATGTGTTCTCAGTGCGCCGAAGGCGTAGTTTGCGGCGTCTGAGCCTAACAGCCGTGCGTTTCAACGCATGGTGCTCATTGACTCACTCTCACCCAGCAAGTGGGTCTGCACGAACTGGACAGTGGCGAAGAACTGGAATTCGATGTTTTTCTTTTTGGCGAACCCGTGGCCCTCATCATCGGCCATCAGGAACCAGACGGGGATGCCGTTTTTGCGGACAATCTCGGTCATTTGCAGGGCTTCGGAGGCCGGGACACGCGGATCGTTTTTGCCTTGAATGACAAACAGTGGTTTCCGAATTTTCTGCGCGTTGTTTAATGGGGCGATGCGGTTTAGAAATGCCCGCATCTCCGGGTCGCGCTCGTCGCCGTACTCGACGCGCCGCAGGTCACGCCGGTAGCTTTCGGTGTTTTCCAGAAACGTCACCAGGCTGGACATGCCGACAATGTCTACAAAGCAGGCGATCTTGTCGCTGTAGAGCGTCGCCACGGCCAGGGTCATATGGCCGCCATAGGAGCCGCCGCTGACCATGATCCGCTGGGCATCTAAATCCGGCTGGGCTGCGATCCAGTCCAGCAGCGCTCCGATGTCTTTGTAGGTGTCTTCGCGCTGGAAGCCGTTGTCCAAATCCAAAAACGACTTGCCGTAGCCGTCGGAGCCGCGCACATTAGGGTACAGCAGCGCAACGCCCAGTGCGCTCGGGTAGTAATTGCTTTGGCCGAGAAATCCGGGCCGAGCCTGGCCCTCGGGGCCGCCGTGGATAACGACAATCACCGGGCGCGGGCCGGGAAACTTCGCCGGATCGGGGCGGACCAGAAAACCGGAAAGCGTCAAGCCGTCGAAGCTCGGCCACCGGATCAGCGCCGGCTCGGCAAATGTGTCGGCATTCAGCCCGCCGGTCTCGCTGCGGGTCCAGCGGTCCAGGACGTTTGTTGTGGGGTTCAGCGAGTAAACATCCGACGGCGAGCGGGCAGACACAAGACTGAATGCCAGGTCTGAGCTGTTTTGGTGCCATTTCAGGCCACCGATAATGCCGACGGGCAGCCCCTCCGGCTGAGTGACTTCGCCGGAAGCCGTGTCCAAGAAGCGCAAAATGCTGATCCCGTTTTCGTTGGTCGTGAACGCAATCCGTGTGCCGTCCGGCGACAGCGCAAGCTCTTCCACGCCCCAGCCGAAGTCCGGCGTCAGCGGCGTTAATACGCCGCTGCTCAGGTCGAGCGACATCAGGCGCATGAACTCACTTTCTTTGTCGGCCCGGACATACAGCCGGCTGCCGTCGGCGCTGAACTTCGCACCGCCATAGGACACTTTTGGGCCGCCTTTCGGCGTCAGCAGCGTTTTGTCGCCGGTTCCCACGCTCACAAGCCACAAGTAGCTTTCATTGATGGAAACATATTCTGTGATTAGAATATGCGCGTCGTCCGGCGACCAGTCGCTGGGAGACCAGCCGCCCCCTTCCAGCGCCGTCAGCATCCTGTCGGTGGCAGGAGCGGCGGGGTTGATGACATACAAATCCGTATCCCGCCCGGTGCGGCGGGTGGACGTGTAGACCATTTGGTTCCCAGCCGTAGACCAGAGGCCAAGGCTGTTCTTGGACAAACCATCCGTCAGCAGCGTGATCTTGCCGTCGGCCACATCAAAACGATAGTTTTGGGCGAACTCGTTGCCGCCGGTGTCCTTACTGAACACAAAATAGCTGCTATCCGTCGGCTGGTACACTGCCCCGCCGACGGTGTCCGCGAAGAACGTCATCTGCCGCCGGTCGCCGCCGGGAAACGCGACGGAGTGGACCTGCGCGGTATCGGCAAAGCGGGTACGGATCAGCAGCTCGCGCTTTTGCGGGTGCCAGTCGGCAATCAGCGCCGCGCGGGACTCCGTGTAGCGCCGCAGGGTTTCCGCCAGCGCAGTGGGAATAAGCGGAACGCCTTCCACGGTCAAGTTCACGCCGGGCGTGACGGCGGTAGGAGCAGCAGAGAGAGGCATAGAAGTTTCTTTCGTCATGGGTACGGTGCGGCGATTGGAATGGAACCTAAGCTGCGAGAAACCTGGTATCAGTGACAGTGTGACGGCAGTTTGCGAACGCCGACAATGAGTGTGTCAGATTTCTTCGGTCATCGTGTCTTCTCTGTGTTTCTCGTGTTTACCCCGCCCCAGCAAGCGGGGTCTTTTTTTGCCACAGCCTAGTTCCCGCGCAGGCTGCTCTTTTCCTGCCGGATGACGCGGCCCGAAGGTGCATTCAGGTCCAATCAATCACAACTTTGCCGAAAGTCTCCGGCGCTGCCTGGGCGCGGTACGCTTCTTGGGCATCCTCAAAGCGGAACCGGCGGTCAATCGGCGGCTTAAGGCCGCCGGTGTCAATCGCCTGAGCCATCGCGGCGTACATCTCCGCGCTGCCGACGCTTGTGGCACGGATGATGGCGTTTTTTGACATCATCACGAAAGCCGGCGGCGGACCCTCGCTTGCCGTCATCAGCCCCATCAGCACGACTTCGCCGCCGTAGCCCAGTGCTTCCAGCGATTCGTTAAGCGTCCCGGCGGCATCCACGACTTTGTCCACGCCGCCGGTCTCTTCAAAGATCGTTTTTGCCCAATTCGGGTTTGTTTTATAGTTGACGACATCAAGCGCCCCAAGATCGACAAGACGGCCCTGTTTGCTGTCCTGGCTTGTTGTGGCGTATACCTGTGCGCCCGCCGCGTGTGCGAAAGTCAGCGCGAACAGCGAGACGCCGCCGGTCCCCAGCACCAAAACCTTGCTGCCCAGCTTAACCGGATGATCGGCAAACAGCGCGTTCCAGGCGGTCAGCGCAGCGCAGGGCAGAGTGGAGGCTTCGGCAGAGTTCAGGCTTGCCGGGGCGCGTACAATACGCGTGGCGGGCAGAACAACATACTCGGCCAGCATTCCGTCTTCTTTGTCTGAGCCGAGGCCGGTGCCGAAGCTCGGTTTTGGCGGCCCCGAGTGCCAGTCGAAGTACAGGCTCGTCACATGGTCGCCGACTGCCCATGCTGCCACGCCGGGACCGACTGCATCCACTTCGCCTGCTCCGTCCGAGAGCGGCACGAGGTCGCGTCCAGGCAGCCGCCCAAACACGCCTTTGAGGATCATCGTGTCGCGGGCGTTGAGCGACACGGCATGAACGCGGAGGCGTACCTCTCCTGGACCTGGCTCCGGCAGCGGCGCGTCTTCCAGCGCCAGCGCGTTTAAGTCCGTGCCCCCCGCTTTTAAGACCCATCGTTTCATTGCAGACTGCTTTCTTTATGCTGTCTTAACATATGCCCTTAACACTTCGGCAATGCTCCAGGCTTGGGCGGGGCAGCCGTTCGGGGCGTAAGGCGCTTCGGCATCAAAGATTTCGGCGAGGGTACCGACGCCGTATTCGGTAAGGCCAGTGGAGAGCAGAGTGTCCAGCAAAGCGCGAGTTTTAGACTTGTCGCCGTAGACTTGGAGGTGAGCGTCGCAGAACGCGCCCAAAAGCCAGGGCCAGACCGTGCCTTGATGGTACGCGCCGTCGCGAGTCGCCCCATCGCCGGGGCCGTAGTGCGGGTGGTAGTCGGGCGAGCCGGGCGCAAGCGTCCGCAGGCCGAAGGGCGTCAGCAGATGTTCGGTGACGGCTTCAAGAACAGATTTGGCTTCGTCCCCGTCCATTACCGGAAACGGCAGGCTGACGGCGAAGATTTGATTGGGGCGCAGTGACGCATCCGGGCGGCCATCCGGGCCGATGACATCAAACAGCGAGTGCGTCGCCGGGTTCCAGAATTGTTCCTTGAACGAGGCTTGCGCCCGAGCCGCGCGGGCGCGGCAATCGGCGGCAAAGTCTGCCTGCCCGGCGCGTTCTGCGATCTCGGCGGCGACGCAGAGCGCGTTGTGCCAAAGCGCGTTGATCTCGACCGGCTTGCCGGTACGCGGGGTCACGACCCAGTCGCCGACTTTGGCATCCATCCAGGTAAGCTGGACGCCCGGCTCGCCGGCATGGAGCAGGCCGTCGGCGGGGTCAGCGCCAATGTTGTAGTCCGTCCCGGCGAGATGGGCTTTGAGAATGTCTTGCAGCACAGGCAGCATTTCGGTTTGGGCAAACTGCCAGTCTCCCGACGCTTCCGCATAAACATAGATCGCCTGAAAGAACCACAAGCTGGCGTCCACCGTGTTGTACTCAGCCCCCGCGCCGCTGCCCGCAGAAGAACTGTCGGAAAACCGGTTCGGCAGCAGGCCGTTGTGGACCGCGCCCGCGAACGCCGACAGTATCTCTTTGGCAACGTCGAAACGCTTTGTGGTGAGGCAAAGGCCGGGCAGGGAGATCATCGTGTCCCGGCCCCAGTCGGTGAACCACGGATAGCCGGCCATAATCGTGGCGCGGGCGACTTTTGGCGAGCTTTCAATAATAAACTGGTCGGCGGCGAGTGTCAGCGTTTCCGCCGCCGCGTCGCCGGGCTTGACTTCAGCCGTCTCCAGCAGCGCTTTTTGACGCGCGATTTCCGAGGCCAGCGCCGCTTCCGGCTCGTCGGGCGTTTCGGTTTCGACAGTCGCCGTCAGCGTGATTGTCTGGCCGGGCGACAGAATGCCGTCGAAGCGTCCGGGGCAATACAAATCTTCCGTGAAGTCGAGGCCGCGCTCCTGCTCGCGCGGGTGCTCAAAGTTGAAAAACCAGCCGCTGTGGTCGGAGAACGCGAACGGCGGCTTCATCGAAAAATACAGCGGGTTCGCGGTCGGGTACGCCACAAACTTCTGCCGGCCGTCCGGCTCCTCGGTCAGATCGGCGGTGAAGCCGTCCCAGCGGTGCTGCTCGGTATGATAGTCTTTGTACGCCAGCAGCGGCACGATGCCGAGCTTCACGGGTTCGGGCGCTTTGACCAGCGTGTATTGAATGTAGACCGTGTTCAGGCCGTGCGCCATCCAAATGCGCTTTTCCAGCACGACCGTTTCTTCATGGAAGATATAAGTGAACGTGGGGACAGGCCGGGTGCCGAAATAGGTCAAGTGCCGGAAGCCCTGCGGCTGCACGACGCTCGGGTATTTGTTGGCGGACAACTGGTACAACTGGTCTTCGACCCGCACTTCTTCTTCGGCTTTCGACAGCAGCACGGCCCGGCCCAGGGGCGGCGAGAACGCCGGCACGAGCAGGCCGTGATACCGGCGCGTGTTGGCCCCGGACAGGCTCGACGACGCATAGCCGCCGATGCCGTTGGTGGCAAGCCATTCGCGGGCCGAAGCCTGCTCCCAGTTTTGCAGAAGGTCGCCGGAAATCTGTGTCATGGCTTGTCCTTTAGATCAAAAGTACCGAAAACGAGGAGAAAATAACGAGTAGTTGAAAACTACTCGCTAGGAGAAGCACCCTGCGGGTGGAGGAAGGGTAGTCTTCCGTCCGCAGGACGCCGCACCTAGCGAGTAGTTTTCAACTGCTCGTGTCCTGCCCCTGCTCTAACTGTTGTCTATCCCGCCGCGTGTCTTGCTGAACGACTCCAGCCGCCGGACCGTGTCCACCGCGCTGCGGCGGCGCTCGACAGCCTGAGCGACTTTCAGGCACAGCAGCTCGAACACGTCTACGTTCGGCATGTTCTTTTCGACATAATCAAACGCCCCGCGCTTCATGCACTCGACGGCGTTTGCGACATTGCCGTAGGCCGTCAGCACAATGACTTCGGTGAACACGTCGCGGGCGACCGCGTTTTCCAATATCCGTATGCCTGAGCCGGAGTCTTCCATGCTCATGTCGGTAATGACAATATCATACGCATGGGCGGCAGACTGCATCTTCTCGATGCCTGCTTCCTCGCCCGGCGCGGTCTCAACCGTATAACCCTCCCGCGACAAGCGCCGCAGAACCGCCTCACGCACTTCTTCTTCGTCATCCACCACTAAAATACGGCACATAATGGGGCCATTATACCTAAGAGATTTCTGTTTGTGCCTGCATTTGTTCCAGTTCCATGAGATGCAGCCGGTCTTTCGGACGCCCAGCAGCTCGCTTCATGGCAATCAAAGAGGAGATAGAGGCCACTCGCACGGGAAGGCCGTCCAAGTCTATCAGCGCCGCACCATTCCAGAGCTGCTCAAAGGTGCCGGCTCCGGGCAGCTCGCCGAACAAATCAACACTGCCCAAATCCGTTCGCAGCGTGATGTTCATAATGTTTCGCAGTGTACGAACCTCCCAGAAAAGCGGCAGGCCGGGCGGAGCACCGCGCAGAGAAGGATGATAGGGTGTGAGCGCTTTAACAATCGCTTCTAAGTTGTCCGGGTCCCGCGCCACGGCGAAGTCAATATCGTCGGTGATGTGAGCGGAGCCTTGCAGGCGCATGGCAACCCCGCCCACAATCACAAACCGCAAACCTGCCGCCGCAAGGACAGCAATGATCTGCTGGAAATCGTTGACTTGTTTTGCGTCCATGCAATTTCCTTTGAAGAAAATTAAGTTGCGCTGAAGCTTTTCCAGCCGTTCCCAGGGTGAAAAACGCAGATTTTCGCGAATGAGAGAAATATCAATCCCGTTCGCGTCCTGCTCGCCATAGCCGTGCGTGTACGCCTGCCACTGCGCCCACTGGGCGTCGGTCATGCCAAGTTTATCCGGCGGCTCTTGGATCGTGCTGTCTGCCATACAACTATTGTACCCTTCTTGGCTTCGCTGCTTGCTTGTTCGGCGGGCGGGAATAGTTATCCTGCCGGCTTGAGGCGCTGCTGCCCAAATGGGCATAAGTCCAGCACGACGCAGCGGGCGCAGGCGGGGTTCTGGTGAAAGCAGCAGCGCTGGCCGTGCAGCATCAAGACTTCGTGGTTGTCGTAGACTTGCTGGGCGGTCCATTCAGCGGGAAGCTGGGCTTCTAAAATGGCATGGGAAGGGCCGACAGATACCGACGCCGAAAGGAGGCCAAGCCGAATGGCGACCCGGTGGTGATGGCTGTCTACCGGCAGGGCGCGGCGGCGCAGGCGGCTGAATGACAGCACGGCGGCGCTTGTTTTCGGCCCCACTCCCGGCAGGCGCTCCAGCCAGGCGCGAGCTTCTTCTATGGACATGTCAGACAAAAAATCCAAAGACAGCTCGCCCCGCTCTGCCGTGATGCGCCGCAGGATGTCCTGCACGCGCGGCGCCTTCTGCTCCGGCCAGGTGCAGGGCGCAAGGGCAGCCTGAACTTCGGCCAGCGGCGCATCGCGCACCTCAGCCCAGCCGCCGGGAAATTGGGACAATAGGTTTTGGAAGGCACGCCCGGAGTCGGCGTTCTTGGTGCGGTGCGAAAGCAGCGAAGAAACCAGCTCGCTTAGCGGGTCAAGCCCGTGAAAGTAGGCAATCGGGCAGTGGTATTCAGCGCAAAGCCGATCATGGACCAGCAAAACTTTTTCGGCAGGCAGCATAAAGCCATGCTACCACCATCGGCGGCAAGTGAACCCGTTCCAGCCGCAGTTTGAGAGGAAACATGCTGTTCTGCCGCGAATGGGTATCTACTCTCTCAAAAGGAAATCCCATGTCCGCCTTCTCCGTTTATACGTCCCGATTTGGAATAATCTTGTGCTGCGGCTTGCTCGCCGTTTTGCCGGCGGGTGCTGATCCCACTCAAGCGGCCCGCCACGCGATCCAGGCCGCGTATGCCGGCATGGACAAAGCAATCGGTAATCGGGACACCTCGGCCTATGCGGCTTATCTCGATCCAAACATCATTGGAATAGATGAAAAAGGCAAAGAAACCGACGGTAAAGCGAAAACGGTGCAGATGCTGAGGCAGGCGTTTGCCTTGTTCAGCACGGCATCGTCGAAGACGGAAATCCTGACGCTGGCGCTGCAGGACGGCGGCGCGGTTGTGACCACGCGCTCCGCCCTGACTTTTTCGGCAGCGCGGCATGGCCGGATTTTTGTGGTAAAGGGCGAAAACCAGGTGCGCGATTTTTGGAGCGAGTCCAGCGGGCGCTGGCTTCTGAAACGGGAGCGCGTTGTTTCGGACACCCAAACATTGAACGGTCGGCTTGTGCCGCCTGCGCCCTGACTTGTGGGGCAGGAGAATAGACTTGTGGGGCAGGAGAATAGCCGGCAGTTCCCGAATACAGCCGCATGAGATATAGATTTGCCCGCGCCGCTTTCAGCCTCGCCGCACTTTCACTCGCCGGCTCCGCGCTGGCCGCGCCGGCAGCTTTTAAGCCGCTGCTTCCCAAGCCGCCGAAGCGTCACACGCATCTGCCGCAGAACTCACCGGCCAATTCGCTCTCAGTTTCTCCTAACAAGCTGCCGGCGTCCGCCGCTCTGGCGCTGGTGCAGTCCGAGCGCGACAAATACTGGCTGAATGCCAAGCATGAAGTCTACCGCAGTACGCTGGAGCTGATCGCGCAGGATCAGACCGAGCTGCTGCGCGGCCTGCATGTGGACAAAGTCCTGCGCGGCGACCCCAGCCGGCGCGAGATTGCGCTGACCATTGATGATGGCCCCCACCCGACTTACACGCTGAAGCTGCTCCAAATCCTGAAAGAAAACAATGTCCATGCGACATTCTTTGTGGTGGGGGAAAAAGCCGAAGAATATCCCGACCTCGTCCGGGCGGAAGTGGCCGGGGGCCATGAAGTCGGCAATCATACTTATGACCATGTCAGCCTGATCAAAATTCCGCCGGAATATATTGACACGGAAATTGAAGCCTGCGGGGAAGTGATCAAAGGAATCACCGGCCACTCGCCACATTTGTTTCGCCCGCCGGGCGGCGAATATAATCAGGCCGTCGCCGAAGCCGTCGAAGCGCTCGGCTACCGGATGATTTTGTACAGCGATGATCCCGGCGACTACGCGGACCCCGGCACGGGCGTCATTGAAACGCGGACACTGGATACCATCAGCAACGGCGGGATTATCTTGCTGCATGACGGCAGCGCCCAGATACCGGTGATTTTGCCGCAGATCATCCAGCGCCTCAAAGCACGCGGCTTTCGTTTTGTGACGGTGGACGAGCTGCTGCGGCCCGGCGGGTAATACGAAAGCACCTCACCCAGTCGCAAGACCCAGTCGCAAGCGACCACCCTCTCCTTGTCAAGGAGGGAGTGGAAACTTGTTTCCGGGTGAGGTTCTCGTTTTCAGGCAAGCTTCGTTACGCCGCCTTCACCAGAGACCAAGCTTCATCGGGCAGAGCCAGCTCGTCGCGGTTCATCGCGCCGACAATCTCGCGCAGCACTTCTTCAGCCTCTTCATGCGGCACCTGACAGGTGCCGGCGGCTTCGTGGCCGCCGCCGCCGAAACCGCGCATCAGCGACCCGATGTGCGTCCGGGACGTCTTGTTTAAGATGGAATGGCCGCAAGCGAAGACGCAGTTCTTGCCCTGAAAACCGTCCACAATCCACACCGACGTGTTTGTCTCCGGGTACGAGGCATACACCAAGAAGCGGTTGCCGCAGGGAATAGGAGAAAGGCCGCGCAGGTCGGTCACGACAACGTTTTTCTCAACCCACGAATGGTCGGCCAGCATCTGCCGGAACACGGTGTCCTGCTCGAAGTAGCGGACGACGCGCTCCTGGACATCGGGCAGCGCCAAAATCTCCTCAATGCTTTTCGTCATGCAGGCGTCAATCAGCTCATACATGAGCTGGTAGTTCGAGATGCGGTAATCCCGGAACCGGCCCAAACCCGTGCGGGCATCCATCAAAAACGACAGCAGCGGCCAGCCTTTCGGGTGCAGGATGTCTTCTGACGTGAACAAGGCCGAATCGGCTTTGTCCACTTCGCGCATCATTTCTTCAATGCCGGGGAACCGGGCTGAGCCGCCGTAATAATCGTAGACCACGCGGGCGGCGCTCGGTGCCAGCCAGCAGTCGCCTTTGAACTCCACCCGGCCGACAATTCGCTCGATTTCTGTCGCATGATGGTCGAACCATAAGCCGCAGCCGGGGACATATGGAACATTCGTCAGGACATCGTCCGCCGTCACCTCAAACTTGCCGTCCTGCAAGTCTTTTGGGTGAACAAACTGGATCGAGTCGATTGTTTCTACCTGCTTCAGCAAGGCCGCACAGATGAGGCCGTCAAAATCGGATCGCGTCACAAGGCGCATCGGGTTTTCCTCCGTAGTTCTCTCCCTAGTGTCGGAAAAACCGCACTCAAGTTTTAGGGCGTTTGTGTTTCAATCAAAGTTTATATTTGGCGCAGACAGGGAAAAATCAGGGCAGACAAACTTATATTAGAAAGAGTCGAAAACCACAATGCTGACAAAGAAAATGATCACTGGAAGAATAATCACCGGAAGAATAATCACCGGAGCCGCTGCCGCCGGAATGCTTTTCTCGGCTGCCGCCGCGATGGCAGCCATGAGTCCGATGGACAAGACGTTTGCAACAAAGGCAGCGCAGGGCGGCATCTTTGAAGTCAAGTCCAGCCAGATTGCGCTGGCCAAGACGCACAACATGCAGGTGATGAATGTCGCCAAGCGCATGGTCAAGGAGCACAGCGCGGCCAATGCCGAGCTGAAAACAACCGCACAGGACGCGAAAGTCACCCTGCCGACAAAGACTGATCCGATGCATGCGGCCATTATTGCAAAGCTTTCCGGCCTGTCCGGTGCTGCGTTTGACAAGGCTTACATGGGTTCACAGGAGACAGCGCACACCGACACCGTCAAGCTGTTCGAGAAAGAGATCGCGACCGGCAAGAGCGCAAATTTCACTGCGTTCGCGTCCAAGAACCTGCCGGAGATTGAAGATCATACCAAGATGATCTATCAAGTCGGCACCAATCTGGGCGTCCATGCTTCCACCATGCCTGTCTTGAAGCCGGCCATGATGCCGAGCGACATGAGCGGAAAGAACATGTAACGGAAAGAGCGCACAATGGCGGAAAGTCTGAAAAAAGGCGACCATGTGGAGTGGGACACATCCCAGGGCAAGACCGAAGGCACAGTTGAGAAAAAGCTGACCGAGCCGACCCACATCAAGAGCCACGAAGTTAAAGCGTCCAAAGACGACCCGCAGTATCTTGTCGAGACTGACAAGTCGCACAAGGAAGCGGCCCACAAGCCGGACGAGCTGAAAAAATCTAAGAAGTAAATCTCAAAAAAATCTTAGAAAGACTAAGAACAATGGCAGAGCATATGGACGATGCCACAGCCTTGAAAGAGTTTCAGGAAGCGGTCAACATGACCGCTTCCGAGATCGAACACTGGCTGGAAACGGATCACTCCAAAGAAGTCGGACAAAAACAGGACGGCGAAGGCGAGTCCACCGGGCATCAGTCAGGCCGGCACATCGTGGAAATGCTTCGTGCAAAAAAAGAAGAGTATTCCACCGGGGATTACGCGCAGATGCGCCGCGTCGTCAGTTACGTGCATCGGCATCTGGCCCAGCGGCCCACTGGGGACATCAGCGAAACGCACTGGCGCTACTCCCTGATGAACTGGGGCCACGACCCGCTTAAGAAATAACAGCAAGAAATAAAAGCAAGAAATAAAAGCATTATGGAAAGCCATTCCAAGGTATTCGGGCATCCGGCCCATACGCTCTTAATCACGTTCCCGCTTGGCCTGCTGTCCACCGCTGTTATTTTTGACACGCTGGCGCTGCTGACCAAGACGCCGAAGACAGCGGAGCAGGGGCTGGCAATGACCGGCGCGGGAATTATTGGTGGCCTAGTCGCTGCGCCGTTCGGTACCTGGGACTGGCTGTTTATCCCAAAAGGGACGCGGGCGAAGACCATCGGCAGTGTCCATGGCTTGGGTAACGCCGCCGTACTCGGACTGTTTGGCGCAAGCTGGGCGCTCCGGCGAAGCGACCCCGGCAAGCTCGGCGGCCTGCCGTTTGTTTTGTCCGTGCTGGGCTTCAGTTTAGCCGGTCTGACAGGCTGGCTTGGCGGGGAGCTGGTAGAACGGCTTGGCGTCGGCGTAGACGACGGCGCAAACTTAGATGCACCTTCTTCGCTTTCCGGCCTGCCGGCAGCCGAAACAGCAGAATAAAAGCAGCAGAATTAAAGCAGCGAAGACTGCACACAAGGAGATAACTATGGCAGAATATACACACTCAGCGACAGTGACGATTAATGCGCCGTCCAATCAAGTTTATCAGCTTTTTTCGCACTTCAATGACTTTCCAAAGTTCATGTCGTACATCAAGGAAGTGACCTACAAAGACAGCCAGACCAGTCACTGGGTGGCGGACGTAGCCGGAACCCATGAGTGGGACGCCGTCAACGAAAGCTGGATTGAAGGCAAGCAAATCGGCTGGCGCTCGATTGACGGCTTGCAGAACCACGGCACGGTCACGTTTGAGACCGTCGGCGACAGCCAAACCAAAGTCGTCGTCACTCTCAGCTACGATCCGCCGGCGGGCGTTCTGGGCGATGCCGGCGAAAAGCTCGGCGTGGGCAACCACTTTGAGCAGAAGCTCCAGCATGACCTGGACCACTTCGCCCAGCTTGTCGCGCAGACGCCGTCCGGGGCACTTGACCCGGAATCGTCGAACTACCTGTTCCACGACGACAGCGCCGCTGCGAAGGGCAAAACTACAGTCGCGCAGGACGCTACCATTGGTGACAACACTTAATCAGCGCAAAGCAGCATCAAGACAAGAACAGCCCGGCAGATACCTGCCTGGCTGTTTTCGTCGTTATGGCTTCCATCTTAAATCCTGCGTTTGTATCCAAGACTGCACCTGGGCCGGCGTCAAGGCTTTATCATGGCCGTCCGCAAACCCGATAACGGTCTTGCCGTCATGCCGAAAGTCCAGAGTTTGGTTTTGCCCCTCATAAATCAAGACAACTTTTCTCGGATTGGCAAGATTGTCTAAATCTATACCCTGCAAATTGGCGTTCATCGCATAATCATTTTCTCCGCTTTCAGCCGCCGGGCAATGAAAAAACTGCGGGCTAATCCCATACGAGGAGATTGCTTGTTGATATTTCGCGGCAGAAGGCGGCAATTTTCCGTTGTGATCCTGCGTGTATTGGACCATCCCTAACTCGATCAGCCTGACATTGGACAAACAAGCTGACAGCCGGGCGTTGCCGCGTACTTTTTGGAACACGGGAAACAAGATGGCGGCAAGAATGGCAATCAGAAAGATGCCGCCGCCGAAGACGACGGCAAGTACGATCAGCACGATTTTTGCCGTGTTGTTTTGCTGAGGCGCAGGCGGCATGACGTAGCCGGGCGGCGGCCCACCGTAGCCGGGCGGCGGGCCGCTTGGCGGCGTAGACATCTGCGAAAATCCGTGGTCCATACAGTTGAGCTTTCTGTTAAATATAACGTTTGCTGTATTGTAACACGGATTAGCTCGGATTAGGTCAATTCTGGTTAAGCCGCTCCGCCGCCGAGCGACCCAAAGTTGTGGCGGCATCAAACGCCGGCTTGAGGGGGACCGATGGGTTGGCGTCTTTGCCAGGGCTGACCGTGTCACTGCCGGGAGCTTCTGACGGCGGGGGCAGGACGGCATTGTTGATGAACGTCAGCAGTCTGCCCGTTGCGCCGGGCGCAAGCCCCTGAGCGCGGGCCAGCAGGCTGGCCGGGATGGACAGAATGCGCTCGGCCTGGCCCTGCCGCGTCGCCGCCACAATTTCGCGGGCGGCACGCTCGGCGCTGATGGAGCCGCCGGGCAGGTTGTCGCCGAGGGAGAACCAGGCGAACTCTCCTGCTTTGTTTCCCTTGAACAGTGCGTTAAAGTAGGAGCCGGTGCGGAGCAGGCCGGGAACAATCGTCGTCACGGTGATGCCGTCCCGCGCAAGCTCCGGGCGCAGCCCTTCCGACAGGCCGGTCGCCGCAAACTTGGCCGCGGCATAAGGCAGCAGATGCGGGAACGCCACTTTGCCGCCGATAGACGTGATGTTGACAATCCGGCCTGAGCGCCGTGCCTGCATCTGCGGCAGGACTGCAAGGATAGTGTCGAGGCTGCCCCAGAAGTCTACGTTCATGGCGTCTTCAAAGTCTTTCCGCTGCATGTTCTGCACCGGTCCGACTTCGATGACGCCGGCGTTGTTGACCAGCACGTCAATCTGCCCGTAGTGCACCGTCACATCTGCGACCAGCCGCGTGATTTGTGCTCTGTCCGTAAGGTCGCAGACCGAAGTGAACACTTCATAGCCCTGCGCCTCTAAATCCTGACGCGCCCGCGCCAGCTCACCCGCGTCACGCGCACAAAGCGCCAAGCGGCATCCATGCTTGCCGAGTTCCTGTGCCAGCGCCAGACCCAGCCCGCGCGAGCCGCCGGTAATCAGCACAACTTGGCCGCCTAAATCGGCATGACGCCGCTGCTGCACGAAAGCGCGAACGGCGAAGAAGGAGGCAGCCAAAAGAAGCAGATTGCGTGTGTTTTTGGTCATGGCATGGAACCGAAGAAACCGGGGGTGTAGAAACCCCCGGCTTGCAGGCATTACGGCGTCAGCACAACCTTGGTGCAGTCGTCCTTCTTTTCCTTGAAGATCTTGTAGCCGTGCGGCGCTTCGTCCAGCTTGAGCCGGTGCGAGATAACAAATGTCGGGTCAATGTCCCCGTTGACGATGTGCTGCAAGAGCGGCTTCAAGTAGCGCTGCGTATGCGTTTGGCCCATCTTGAAAGTCAAGCCTTTGGCAAACGCTGCGCCCATGGGGAACTTGTCCAGGAAGCCGCCGTAAACGCCGGGAATGGACACCGTGCCGCCCTTGCCGCAGCACTGGATCGCCTGGCGCAGTGCATTGGAGCGGTCCGAGGTCAGGCGAGCGAGCTGTTTGGTCTTGTCGTAGATGTTGCCGAGGCCCGTGCCGTGCGCCTCTAAGCCGACCGCATCAATGCAATGGTCGGGGCCGCGCCCGCCGGTCATCTCTTTCAGCGTCTCGAATAAATTGTCCTGCTCTTCGTAGTTGACGATGTCGGCTTTGCTTTTATCGCGGGACATCGCCAAACGCTCGGGGATATGGTCAATCGAGATCACCCGGTCCGCGCCCAGCAGGTACGCGCTCTGGATCGCGAACTGGCCGACCGGCCCCGCGCCCCAGATGGCAACCGTGTCGCCGGGCTTGATGCCGCAGTTGTCCGCCGCCATGTATCCGGTCGGGAAGATGTCCGACAAAAACAGCACCTGCTCATCGGTCAGGTTTTCGGGGACTTTGATCGGACCGATGTCTGCAAACGGCACACGCGCATATTCGGCCTGGCCCCCGGCGTAGCCGCCGTAGAGGTGCGAGTAGCCGTACAGCGCGGCGGGCGAGTAGCCGTACATCTCTTCGGCCATCAGCGAATTTGGGTTGGAGTTGTCGCAAAGCGAGAAGCGGGAAGTCTGGCAGTAATGGCAGTTGCCGCAGGCGATGTCGAACGGCACGACCACGCGGTCGCCGATTTGTAGGTTCTTGACTTCCGACCCCAGCTCGACGACAATGCCCATGAACTCATGGCCGAGAATATCGCCGCGTTCCACTGTCGGAATAAAGCCGTCGTAAAGGTGCAAGTCCGAGCCGCAAATCGCGGTGGACGTGATTTTGATGATGGCGTCGCGTGGGTTCAGAATCTTCGGGTCCGGGACCTGGCTGACTTGAACGTCGTTTTTGCCGTACCAGCAGAGTGCTTTCATAATAGATGTTGCCTTTCGTCTATGCACCGGCACTGTAAGTGCCGGTCTACTTTGGAGTGAAAATCGAAGCGATTGGGACCAGGAAAGGCCAGCACATGCTGTTCCTCAGTTGCCTCAACTTTCATTCCAAAGTAGACCGGCACTTACAGTGCCGGTTACGTATTTCGCTTTCGCCTACTTTACTTGATCTTGGTCCGGCCCGCGCCCGGAGGGCTGCCCTTCGGTGGTCGGACGCTCGCCAGTTTCCATGATGTTCTTGAAGTGGCGCAGGTCGTCGTCGAGCTGACGCTCCGGGTCTTCGCCGAGCAGATGCGCGACTGTTGCGCCGGCTTTGCCGCCGGGCGGCAGGTAAGAGATCTCCACCATTACTTCCGTGCCGCGCCCCTGCGGAGCGGCTTTGAAGTTGACCGCGCCGGCGTTGTCCACAGCGCCGCCGGGCAGAGAGCGCCAGGCAATAAGCTGATCCGGGATGTCGTTGATAATCTCGGCGTCCCAGGCAACTGTGCTGCCGAGCGGCGCTTTCGCCACCCAATGAGACTTGTTCTGGTCGCTATCCTGCGGCGTGACCGACTCCAGATGGTCCATAATCTTCGGCAAGTTTGTGAAGTCACGCCAAAAAGCATACAGCTCGGACGCCGGCTTCAGAATGCTGACCGAGTGGCGGACTTTGATTCCGCTTGCGCCGAGCTTCTTGCGGACCGCATCTTTGGGACTGACCGTGCTTTCGACATCGGCGTTGTTGATGCCGGCGGCGGCATAAGTTGGGCAGTAGCCGGACGCGCCGCGAGCGATCATATACACGCCGAGCGCCGACAGCACCAGACTGGTCGGGGTGCGTGCGATCAGCCCATAGGTAGCGAGTGTTCCGCCTGCAATTGCTGTCAGCCAGCGCTCATTGCTGCCGATGTTGACATTGCTTTCTTGAATGTGGTTCTGAATTGTCGCGGCTTCCGACCCGCTGTCATGGCTTAAGTGCGTCAAGCTGACATCTTTTGAGTCCGGTGTATCTTCTGGTAGCATTGCTCATTCTCCTATTTTGTTGGAACTATTTCAGCAGTACAGGCTGCTTGTTCGTTTTGACCCGGTACAGCGTGTACGGCTTGACCCGCAGGTCTTTGCCGTAATGGTACGACGGCAAAAGCGCAAGCTCATTGGCCGTAAAGTACAGATACCCGTTTGTGGCGACCGACATCGTGTCAATCCAGTAGTAGGGAGCCACTTGGGCAATCACTTTGTATGGACCGCCCGGCTTGCCATACTTCACCTGGGATTTTTCCTCGTCGCCCGCATAAAGCCCGCCGGACGCATCGGACTCTAGGCCGTCGGACATGCCTTTGACGCCTAAGTCTTTGACCGTGGCGGCGACATCGCTTTCCGACTTGCTTTGGTCCATCATGGCGTCAATGCTGACGCTGAACAAGTGGCGGGTAGACACCGGGCAGTAGTACAGCGTTTTGCCGTCCCGGCTGATGGCGATGCCGTCCGAGCCGAACTTCGGCACCTGCGGGGAAACGCCGTGCTTGCGCTCCAGCAGCGGCATCCCGTCCACAATGCCGATGACACTTTTGTCCGGCTTAACTGTGGGGTCGCTTGCCAGCCGCCGGAAGCTCTTGCCCGAAGCTAAATCTACAATAACAATCCCGTAGAGAGGCTTGAGGCCGGAGGCATCCACGCCGGAGTCGGTGATAAACGCCGTGCCGGCCTTGCCGCGCCGCAGATCAAACCGGACGTCGTTCAGGTAGGTGGACGACGGTACGACCGAGCGCGGAAAGAAAATCTTGCGCGTAATCGTGTTTGTTTTGAGGTCTATGCAGACCAGCTTCGGGCCGTTGGGTACGTTCGGCCCCAGCTTCAGGCTGCCGGTGTCCAGCGCCCACAGCCGGTTGTCGGGGTCTACGACTACGCTCTGCACCGAGTAAAGGCAGTCGCCGGGGTGGGCCTTGTTAAGCTGGTTGACCTGCGCGTTTGGATACGCGACAGCCTTGCCGCTGACGATTTCGGCGACGGTGAACTTGACAGGATCGCCCCAATGCGGGAAGTTGACAAATATCCGGCCTTCATGCGAGACGGTTACGCCGGTCGGCATCGGGCCATAAAAGCGGGCAACCGGTTCCGGCTGCTGCGCGTGCGCGGCCAGCGCGGACAATGCGAGCAGGGCAGTGGGAACGGCGGGGCGAGTAAAGCGATGCAATAGAATGTTCTCCAATACCGGCCCCCCAGCCCCCATAATGGGGGAGCAACATAGAAATAGACCGGGCGATACCCGCGTTCAATCCTGCTCCCCCATTATTGGGGACCGGGGGGCTTCTACTTTTACCCCTTCATTTGGGGCTTCAGAATGACTTTCGTGTAGCCGTCCGCCCGCGCGTCAAACTTTGCGTAAGCGTCAGGCGCGGCTTCCAGCGGCAGGTCATGGCTGATGATGAACGATGGGTCCACCTTGCCGGCCAAAATCAAGTCCCGCAGCAGCACGTTGTAGCGCTTCACGGGAGCCTGACCAGTCCCGACCATCAGCCCCTTTTCCCACGCCTTGCCCATCGGCAGCACATACTCGCCGTGCTTGCCTTCTTCTCCCTGACCACCGGGATCGGAGGGCATGAACGCGCCGATGATGCCGATGGCGCCGGTCGGGTTAACAAGCTGGACCAGATCGTCAAAAACCTGGTTAGGCTTTTCCACGCTGGGCATACCCTCGTCGTGCGCCTGGTAGCCGACGGCGTCAATGCCGCACATGACGCCTTTCATTTTGTCGTCGCCGGGCCGGAACGAGGCTTGCAGGGTCTTGTTGTTTTTGCGAAGCTCTTGAATCTGCTCCACCGGGCTGCCGTCCTTGAAGTTGATCGGGGTCGCCCCAATGCTTCTGGCTTTTTCTAGCCGCGCCGGCACGTCGTCCACCACATACACTTCGGACGCGCCTTTGATCAAGGAGCTGTACGCCGCCAGCATCCCGACGGGACCCGCGCCGTAGATGGCGACAGTCGAGCCGAGGCCGACCTGCGCCAGCTCGGTGGAATGGTAGGCGGTCGGGAAGATGTCGGCCAGCAGGATAAACTTGTCTTCAAAGGTGTCGCCCGGCGTTCCCGGCACTTTCAGGCAGTTATAGTCCGCATACGCCACCCGAATATATTCCGCCTGTCCGCCCTGGTACGGCCCCAGCCCTGCGTAGCCGTAGCCCGCGCCGACGCCTTCCGGGTTTGCGACCAAACACGCATTGGAATACGTTCGGCTGCAATTAAAGCAGTCACCGCAGCCGATATTGAACGGCAGCACCACCCGGTCGCCGGGCTTGAGCGTGGTGACGGCGTCGCCGACACTTTCAATCACGCCCATGATTTCGTGGCCGATGGAGCGCCCGACCTCAAACGGCGTCCGTCCGTCGTACATATGCAGGTCGGAGCCGCAGATGGCGGCTGACGTGATCTTCAGCAGCGCATCGGTTTTTTCTTCAATGCGCGGCATTTCAATGTCTTCAACGGCGACTTGTTTGACGCCTTTGTAAACAACAGCTTTCATGAGTGTCTCCTTGAGAAGACCCCCCAGCCCCCAATAATGGGGGAGCCAGAATAAGAAAGATCAGTAGAAGGCGGCGCGTCTCGCGAGGCTCCTACGTCTTTTCCTACTCCCCCATTATTGGGGGCTGGGGGGTCTGTTAAACCTGTGTCAGCAGGTCAATGTCCATTGGCCTTGCCAGCGTTTCTTTGCCGGCTTCGTCTAAAGCCTTGAAGTACGGCGTCTGCATGTGCGCGTCTAGGGCGTCTTTGCCGGTCCAGTTCTCGTAAGTGAACAAAATGGCCGGGTTGTCGTTAGACTGGTACACGTCGTAGTTCAGGCAGCCTTCTTCGGCGCGGGAGGGGGCAACCATGCCCTGCAAGCCTTCTTTGACTTTGGCTTCCATGCCAGGCTTGGCTTCAAACTTTGCAATGACTGTGAGCGGCATTATGTTTCTCCCGTAGGGGCAGGCCCCCGTGCCTGCCCTTCTTGATTTTGGGCGTTTGCCCTTCTTGATTTTGGGCGTCTGCCCTTCTTGATTTTGAGCGTCTGCCTCTTCCGAAGAAGACGAGAATAGAGGGGCAGGCACGGGGACCTGCCCCTACACATCAGGGGTGCCTACGCCGCCTGGGCCAGTGGCTCCAGCTCGACCTTGATCCAGCCGGGCTTGCGCTCATCAAACGCCTTGTAGGCATCAATGGCCGACGACATCGGCTCCTGCTCGGTCAGCACCATTGTCGGGTCAATCACCCCGGCACGGACCATGTCTACCAGCATGGGGACATACTTGCGGTGGTTGCAGTTGCCCATGCGGAGCGTCAGGTTCTTGTTCATGGCTGCGCCAATCGGGAACGAGTTCATGGTCAGCGGATACACGCCGATAATAGACAGCGTGCCGGCCTTCGCAACCGACTCGACTTCCCATTGCAGCGCCTGCGAAGGAGCGTCGCCGGGAACCCAGTTGCCGTCTTCCGGCTTGTAGCCTGCCGGGTTGTTCTGCTGAAGCTCCTGCTGGAACTGCTGCTCCTGCATCTTTTCCAGCTTTGCGGCAGGACCCTGATGCGCGTGGTAGGCGTCAACGCCCACCACGTCAATGCAGATGTCCGGGCCGATGCCGCCGGTCAGCTTTTGCAGCGCTTCAACCGGATGCTCTTCGTTGAAGTTGATGGTCTCCGCGCCCTGCTTGCGGGCCATGTCCAGGCGCGACGGCACCGCATCTACGGCAAACACGCGGCCTGCGCCCATCAGCATGGCGCTGGCAATCGTGAACTGGCCGACAGGGCCGCAGCCGAACACGGCGACCGTGTTGCCCGGCTTGATGCCGGCAATATCCGCGCCGAAGTAAGCCGTGGGGAAGATGTCGGAGATGAGAATTGCCTGGGCGTCGCTGACTTCATCCGGCAGCTTGACCAGCGTGGTGTGTGCGAACGGGACGCGGGCATACTCCGCCTGGAGGCCGTCTACCGGCCCGGTCGGCACCGGGCCGCCAAAAAAGACGGTTCCCGCCGACGGGCCGTTCGGGTTCGCTTTGTCGCACTGGGCAAAGTAGCCTTCTCGGCAGAGCGGGCAGTAGCCGCAGCCGATGGTGGAGCAGATGACGACGCGGTCGCCGATGTTGAAGTTGCGGACATCTTTGCCGACTTCTTCAACAACGCCGACGCCTTCATGGCCCAAGATCGTGCCTGGTTTCATGCCGGCAAACGTGCCGCGTATGAAGTGCAGGTCAGTCCCGCAGATCGCGCTTGCCGTCAGCCGGACAACGGCGTCGGTCGGTTCCTGGATTTTGGGCTTTGGGACTTCGTCTAAGCGAATGTCGCCGATGCCATGCCAAACAACTGCTTTCATAGATCATTGCCTTTCTCGCCTACTTTTTTGGATTAGCCGCTGTCACCGTCGCCGTCCGAAGTACCAACCTGCGCGGCATCGGGGCTGTGGTCTGTTGTTTCCGTGGTTTGCGTGTCGTCCTGCTCTGTTTCCAGCGTGTCATCATCTGCCATAAGTTTAAGCCTTTCCAAAAGAGGTTCCGGGTGAGTGTTACCGTCAGCCTCTGGGTTTCTAAACATCAACGACTGCGCTTAATTGATTAGAAGTTAATTTAATTGCCTAGTAGAGTGTATGACAAGACGAAAAACGGGCGAACACAAGGTTCGCCCGTTTTTCTGCCTCCAGCAATGGCTGGTCAAAACAGTTTTTATGTTCCTACCGAACAGTGGCAGCCCAGGCTTCAATCACCCGGTTGCAGGCTTCCGGCTTCTCAATAATTGCCGCATGGGCCGCGCCGGGGACAACCACCAGGCGCGAGCCGGGCGTGTCCTGGTGCATCTTTTGGTCCATCTCCACGGGATAGATGGGATCATCGGAGCCGACCACGAACAGCACCGGCACTTTAATATGGGCAAGGGTCGGACGCGAGTCAGGCCGGTTCGCCAGCGTGTCCCCGCCGGCGACGGCTGCATTGACCGAGCCTTTTTTGACGATGCCGCCCAGGTAGCTGACGAGACCTGGGTTCGCCGCACGGGTCGGGCCGGTCAGCATGTTCGGCATCAGCACCGGGATCATGGACGCGACGCCCTTGTCGCGAGCCTGCCTGCCGAAGCCCGGCCACTGGGCTTTTTCCACATCGTTTGCCGGCGATGAAGTCGAGTCAATCAGTATCATGCCCCGGAACCGCTGGGGCGCTTCGCGGTACATTTCCAGCACGACCGGCCCGCCCATGCTCATACCGCCGATAATCGCCCGCTTGATGCGGAGATGATCCATCACTGCCAGCATGTCTTTGGCGTAAAGCTGGACGCCGCCTTTGCTGTCCGGCGTCGTAGAGCTGCCGAAGCCGCGCAGGTCGGGCGTCACCACGGTGTAGCGACGCGCAAGCGCCGCCCGGTTCTTTGCGAACAGCTCGCCCGACAGCGGAAAGCCATGCACCAGCATCATCGCCGGGCCATGCCCCTGCATCCGGTAGGCGATGGCCGCGCTGCCGACCTGGACCGAGCCGGATTTTGCTTGTGCCGATGCCGTGCCGCCGGCCAGCCCAAGCGCCGCCAGTGCAGCCAAGCTAAGCGCGATCGTCTTGTGTTGTTTCATTAAAGCTCCTTTTGCCCTTCTTGTTGTGAGAAGGCACTCTCGGAACTGTGTTACCGCCTGCACGCCGCACTTAAACGCAGACCAATAAAAGGCTCATTGGGAGTGGTATCTTGGGATACTGGGTAGAACTCTTTTGTAATGCCGCCGGCCTCATCGCCGCCGGCTTCCATTCAGTGAGGAAATCAGAATGACCACGACAGCCAATAAATCCAGCACGCACAGCAACGGCACTCAGACCGATGGGCAGGATGCCCATGGTCAGCCCGCCCCAACCGGCACAAAGGGCTTCCCAGCCGTTTATCCCGCGCCGAGGCCGCTTTCCACGCCGACCGACCTGTCGCCGGAGCAGGCAAAGGCAGTTACCGAAGCCGTTAATCCATTGATCGCCGATGCTTTCGCCCTGTATGCCAAAACCAAAAACTATCACTGGCACTTGTCCGGCCCGCGCTTCCGCGATCTGCACCTTTTGTTTGATAAGCAGGCGGCGCAGGTTCTGGAAAGCATTGACCCGATGGTGGAGCGCATCCGCAAGATCGGCGGCACATCAGTCCGATCGCTCTCCCATGCCGGCTCGCTTCAAACGATCAACGACGACAACGACGAGTTTGTTGAGCCGCAGGAGATGGTCCACCGGCTGATTTTGGACAACCGGCACATCGCCCAGCAAATCCGGGCCGCCGCCGAAGTCGCCGACGACAACAAAGACCTTGCGACAGCGAACTTGCTGGAAGAAATCCTCGACACAACCGAGCGCCGCTCCTGGTTTCTCTACGAGATTGCCCAAAGCGCCGAGGCGGTCAAGTAGCTTCGCAGACAGCACGCAAACAAGTGGAAGCGGCTGACAGTTCAAAGGCTGTCAGCCGCTTTTGCTTGAGCATCGGCTCTTCTGCCGCTTGCCTCACCGGATAATTAAATTCACCCGCCGGTCCGCCAGGCCAATCTGCGCGATGCTGCCGCTGTTGAACTCCAAATAATCATCTTCGATGCCGTCGCTAAATATAACGCCGTTGACCGGCATCTGCGAAGTCACCTGAAGCGACTGCCCGGCTTCAATACGCCCGAAGACCATGCCGGCGGCGGAAGCGCGGCTGACAAACGGCTCACGAACACTGTAACCGAGGTAATCGGCCTCCCAGTCGAATGCATACAGTTCTCGAACTGCGTGTGTTTCCTGCCCCGGCACAAACGTTTCCACAATGCCCGATGCGCCGGTCAGCACCGAGCGCAGCCAGCCGGTAGAGCCGGCTCCTGTCGAGACCAGAATGCCGCTGGACGACTGATCCTCCGCCTGCCCGCCCAGCGCCAGCCGGTAGCGGGCGGATTGATGTGTCCGCTGTCCGACAAACAAGTCATTCACCGCGTACAGCGCCTGGCCGTCGTTCAGCAGGACGCGGGCCATCGCCACGCGCTTTCGGGCGAACTCACCGCGCAGGGCTGCTCGCAGCGGCGCGGCGGCCTCGCCGGCTTGGAACGCGATGAGCACCCCATCAATCCGTAATGGGTCCGGGTTGACTGCAAACAGCGGCTGCCCCGCCAAATATTTCGCCGTGTTGACGACTAAGCCGTCGGGACCGACCGTGACCACAAAATCGTCATCTCCAAACGTGAAGTTCGGCACAAATGCCCGCTCAATCCACTGGGTTCGAACGCCCGGCGGCAGGGCGTCTTTCACCGCCGCCAGCGCCGCCCGGTACGCCGCATCGGCGGCTTCATAGTCTGCGAACGAAACGCCCATATGCTCCAAGTAGAACCGGGCCTGCTCGCGCGTGTTGAAGCGCTCGATCAGCTCTTCCAGCGCGGTTTTCTTCGTGACGACAACGACTTTCTCATAAGCCATTTGCGTTACTCCGCCGCCGGCGCACTGAGCAGCGATCCCAGTGTTTCCGTGGTGATGTTCAGGCTGCCGATCCGGCGGGCGTTCTCGCCCATTTCTTTGAGCGCCAGCGCCAGCACCGAGCGCGGGTCCATTGTCCGGTAGACGGCCAGGCGCCGCTCGGCGGCCCGTGCCTCAAACTCGGCCAGCGTTTCCAATGCCTGTCCTTTGTTCTCGGCCTCCAGCTTGGCGTTATCGCCTTCCAAAGCAATCAATGAGCGCCGCTGCTCTTCCAGCGCAATCTCCGTAGCCCGCTCGCTTTCCTTGATTTTGCGTTCCTCCGCTACTGCTGCGCCGCGCCGGGCATAGATGGCCTGGTCGGCTAACCGCAGCAGGGTTTCCCGGTACTGGGCTTCCAGGGCTTTTGCGACTTCCGGGGTTGGCTTGGCGCTCAGAAAATACAAGTTGGTCACTTCGACTCCGAGCGGGGCAAGCAGGGCATCGGCGCGGATGCGGGAAAGTGTCGCCGCCGCGATCTCCTGCGACTGGCGCAGGGTTTCTTCCAGCGTTCGGCGCTGGATCTCGCGCCGGGTTTCCATTTGGACAATGTTTGCGATCCGCGCCGGCAGGCTGTCCGGGTCTTTCGCCAGGTAGTTTTGACGCCGCGTGTCCCAGGCAAAGTTAAGCTGCCCGGCGGCCTGCGCCGGGTCTGCGATCCGGTAGGTGAACTGCCCTTGCAGCGTCACCGACTGAAAGTTATTGGTCAGCTCGTTAAAAACAAAGCTGGCATCGCGGGTGCTGGTTGGAATCACGGCGACCTGCGTGTTCAGCGCCCAGTAATAAAACGACTGCCCTAACCCCTGCCGCACGGTCCGCCCACCGACATACTTAATGATATAGTCCGTCGGCTGGCCCTTGAAAAACGCAATCCCTAGCATAGTTTCCTCCTAATATGCTTGCATCAGTGCCATCCCAAGCTGTACCGCCTGCGTCTCAGACACGGGATAGACTGCTTCACACGGCGTTTGAAGCAAAGACAAATTCCCCGATTGGACATGACGATGCTGCTCTGTCACAAATGGCGTGATGTCTTCGATGTTCACAATCCAGTCAGACGCATACTGCGCGAGAGCGCTGCCGCGCAAGCCAAGCTGAATAGCACGGCGTTCGAATTTTTTTGCTCCGTCCGGGGCATGGTCCGGGTCCCATTGCAGGCGAACTTCCGAGCGCACCAGCGCGTTCTGCCACTCGGCATAGTTAGGGTGCAGTTCCGGGTCGTAAGCCGAGGCAACGGCCTGTTCTAAGATCGCGTCAAACGCCGTGCGCTTCAGCGAGACTGCCAAGATAGTTTCCTGGTTTTCTTTTGTGGCCCAGCCGGAGCGGTACATCATCCACAAAAAGTTCGGCTTGATCCAGCTCATGCGGGACAGCGAAAAGTTGTCGCCGAAGCAGCAGCCATGATGTGCCGCATATTGCCCGATTTTCGGTCGGAACGCCTGATAGACTACCACTTTCTCCGCGTCAAATTGCGCCAGAATATGCCGCCCAGTTTGCGGCCAGCGGCCTTGTTGATCTTGGTACAGGCAGGTGCTGAGGTTCATCGCAGCTCGTCTCGGATTTCCATCAGCACTTGACCGAGTTTATTTTGCCCTTTGCCGTCCGGGCCGTAGCCCCAGTAGCTGTCGTTGCGGGCGGCTTCAATAAGAAGCTCGTCGCCGGTGCCGAGCAGCACGGCGCGGATGTCTTCGTGCTGAGTGAACTTGGCCCGCACAGCCTCGCGCATGATGTTGTCTTTGGCGGCTTCCCAGTCGGCACGAATTGGAGCAGTGCGAGCGTTGCCTAAGTTCTTAGCAGTCATCGGGTCGGGCGCAAGCCGGATGGCTTCTTCCTCGGGCGTGCCGGGAAACTTCTGGGCTTGAAAGTAGTGCTCGACGGTCTGCCAGGGCTTGCCGTCAAGGGTAAAGCTGTGCTTGGAAAAGTTCGAGAAGCACCCGTAGGGCGCGTCCCGCTCCCGGTAAAACTCGATTGCCATAAGTGTCATCTCCTGTTCGCGTTCTAAATACACTATACCATAGTTTGCGTAATTTTAACACTATCAAGCGAACTTTTTTGGTGGTGCGAACTCATACAGCAGCGCAGGGCGATGAGCGCCGCGCTTTTCTTCGGCAGTGACGGCAAGCGCATCCGTGCCGAGGACCCATTTACGGAAGTTGCGCTTGTCCAGTGCCCGGCCTGAGATGCTTTCGCAGACTTCCTGCATCTCGGACAGCGTGAAGCGGCGCGGCAGCAGCGCAGCGGCAATCTGCAGGTCGGAGTCCAGACGCGCCCGGAGCGAGGCGGCAGCATAGTCTAAGATTTGGGAATGGTCGAACGCCAGCGGCTGCGGCAGGGACTGGACAGGGAACCAGGCCGCTTCGGCGGCATCGGTCCCGGCGCGGAGCGCCAGCGCATCGCTTACGACAAGCGCCGTGTACGCCACCGTGATGACCCAGGTGCGCGGGTCGCGCCCCGGCTCACTGAACGCCCGAAGCTGCTCCAAAAGCACTTCGCGGACGCCGGTTTCCTCGGACAGCTCACGCCGCGCCGCATCTTCCAGCGACTCGCCGGGCCGGATAAAGCCGCCGGGCATCGCCCATTGTCCGGCAAACGGCCACTCTTTGCGCCGGATCAGCAGCACTTGCAGCGCTTTTTCACGCACAGTGAAGAGAGCAATGTCGGCGGTGACCGATGGGCGCTCAAACACCGAGGCGTCATATTCTTCGGGACGATTGGAGGGGCTTGTTGTGTTCATGGAACACGATTATCGCAGATTGGGGCGGCGGCGTCAAGGGGCTGTCCCCCTAACCCCCAATAATGGGGGGACAGGATAAAGACGAGGGCGAACACAAGAACTGAGGGCGAACACAAGGTTCGCCCCTACGACAAGGTCTTTCTGGTTCCCCCATTATTGGGGGCTAGGGGGAGGCGGGGGCGGCCACTTCATAGGTCCAGAAGTCATGCGCGAGCAGCGTATTAGGGAATATGGCCTGCGCTTCGGCCAGCAGATCGCCGGTGCGCGGCTCGGAGCCAGACTCGTAGCGGGCGCTGAGATGGTTTAAAATCAGCGTTCCGACCCCGGCGTCGCGGGCGGCAGTCGCGGCTTCGGCGGCGGTGGAATGGCCGGCGGCAGCGGCACGTTCGGCCTGCTCGGCCATAAAAGTGGCTTCATGCACCAGCACATCGGCCTCCCGTGCCAGCTCCACGACAGCGGGCGTGACGCCCGTATCGCCGCAGAGGACGACTTTGCGGCCCGGCCGGGGCGGCCCGACAAGCGTACTGCCGTTCACAGTCCGGCCATCGGGGAGGGTGATCGTTTCGCCGGCTTTAAGCCGCCCGAAGAGCGGCCCGAAGGGAACGCCAAGCGCTTTGGCTTGATCGGCATCAAACGTGCCGGGACGCGGCTTTTCCAGCACGGCGTACCCGTAGGACGTAACCCGGTGGCTCAAGCGGCGGCAGAAAACTTCGCGCGTCTCGTCTTCATAGATCAAGCCTTCGGTGACGGCGACAAATTGGAGGGGAAACTTGAGGCCGGTTGCGGTCAGGCGCAGGGTAACGCGCAGCCATTCTTCCAAGCCCTGCGGCCCGAAGATCGTCAGCGGCGTCTGCACGTCCTGGGCCGCCGACCGGCTGGCGAGCAGCCCCGGCAGGCCGAAAACATGGTCGCCGTGCAGGTGAGACACATAAATCTGCTCAAGCTGACTGAGCTTCAGCGGCGAGCGCAGAACCTGCTGCTGTGTACCCTCGCCGGCGTCAAAGAGCCACAGCGACGCCCGCTGCGGCCATTGCAGCCCAAGTGAGCTGACATTGCGCGTCAAGCTCGGCGACCCGGCCCCGGTCCCTAAGAAAGTCAGTTTCATTGGGGAATAGTACCCGGAAGACGAGAACCATGTGCTAAAGCACACGGCTAGACGGCGCAGACGCCAGGAAGTACCGCTGCGCGGGACTCGGAACATTCCGATATTTGGTCTTTATCTTAACCCCGCGCATCGGGTGTTTTGTGGCGTCTGCGCCGTCTAGCCGTGCCATTTATGGCATGGTCTTGATCTGAGGGCATGGTTCTGATTTATGCAACAACGCCGCTTGCAACTGCACGCGCTGCTCCGCTCTGGCATTCCTTCGTCTTTCCTACCCCAGCGGCGACTCGGTATAGTGTGCTAGCAAATCGGCGGGATCGTTATAAACCGCCAAAGCTCCCTTAAGGTCCGGTGCGCTCCAGCCGCCGCAGCGGACACCGATACTGCGGATGCCTGCTTTTTGGGCGGCTTCCACGTCATACGGCGTGTCGCCGAGCATGACAACTTCGTCCGCAGATAAACCCGACTTCTGCAAAGCGGCGTGCAGAATGTCCGGGTCGGGCTTTGAGTTCTTCGCATCTTCCGTCGTTGCGATCTCGTCAATCAGCTCACTCGCGCCGGTCAGCTTCAGCAGGATTTCGGCTTCGTCGGGCTTGGCGGAAGTCGCGACAACCAGCTTCAAGCCGTCGTCATGCAGGCGGGCCAAGAGTTCTTTGACCTGCGGGAAACCCTGCAGATTCGGCATGTATTTGGACTTCATAATCTCCGCGCGGGTCTGGCTGATCGCCTTGCCCTGCTCGCTTTCGGCATCCAAATGTGCGAGCTTGGGCAGAAAGTTGTCTCCGCCCATGCCGACGCCCTCGCGCAGCTTGATGTAGTTCACTTCAATCCCATGCGCTTGCAGCGCTTCCATCCAGGCGCGGGCGTTGGCGTCGTTGCTGTCCACCAGCGTTCCGTCAATGTCAAGCAAAATTCCCTTAAACTGTCCAGGCATAGTATGTTCTTTCTTATCACAAAAACAGCCGCCTTCCTCCAATGGGGGAAGGCGGCTGCAATTTTTTCCACGCTAGATGTCGGAGCGGGTTGTTCCGGCCGTGCTTGCCGCATTCGCGTCCGTCAGCTCTTCGACTTCCACATCGGTGCGGCGGACCGTGTCGCGGACTGTTTCGGTGCGCTCGGTTTCTGTTTTGCCGACGACGACTTCCTCAACGACACGGGCGGACTTGGCGACCACCGGCACTTCGGCGGTTTCCGTGACTTCAAAGGACTTCTCGCCGAACGCCAGATCGGCATCGGTCACGGCGCGGTCTACGGCCTGACGGGTCACAGTCACATGCTCTTCGCGCAGGGTGACGCTTGCGTCCACCGGGCGCTCGGTGACGTAGGTATGGATGCGGGCGCCGCCGCTCTGCACCTGCCGCTTGCCGACTGCCAGCTCTTCTTCCACAATCGGGATGACCGTCTCGCCCTGGACATCGGTGCCTATCGTCGCGCCGGCGTTCAGGCCCGTGTTCAGCGTTCCCGTGTTCAGCGTTCCCGCGCTTGCGGTGCGGTAAGTTTCGCGCTCGCGGGTGATGTCTTCCATCGCATAGGGAGCCGCGGCTTCATTGTAACCCGTATAGCCGCTTGAGCGGTACGCCGCGCCGCGCGTGTCAATGTCCACGGCGTTGTTGCCGTTCATGATGTCCACAGCCTGCTGCGCCTTGTCGTCCGAGGCGTCAACCGTGACCAGAGTGCCGCCCCGGCGAACGCCTTCCGCATAATACTCGGCATGTTCTTTCGGAACGCCCAGATGGGTCAGGCCGCCGATGATACCGCCGGCGGCTGCGCCGATGCCTGCACCGGCCGCCGTCGTGCCGATTGCGGCGATAATCGGACCGGCGGCAAGGACCGGGCCGATGCCAGGAATAGTCAGCAGGCCGAGGCCGACCAGCAGGCCGACCACGCCGCCGACACCTGCGCCGACAGTGGCATCTTTGCCGGCGGCGTTTGCGGCGGGGCTGGCACCCGAATTAAAATCGGAGCCGTCACCGGTGTAGCCGGAAGCGTTCTGGTTTGCGGCGATGCTGATGGATTCGCGCAGGAACCCGGCGTTTGTCAAGTCACGGACGACGCTTTGAGCGTCCTGAAAATCATCAAATAAGCCAACGACTGTCTTAGACATGGTTTTTTCCTCATTTATGCGGCATTGTATGTTAGCGTTGTCCCCTGTCCTCCACTGGCATAAACCCGGCAGGCAGCAAGTTCAGCCGCTATCTTAGGATACAGATGTTCGGTTTATGCGTTTTTTCATCCGGGTAAAAGCGACCGAAACACTTTTCGCTTTTTAGAAACGGGATATTCCAATGACAAAAACTCAGGCCACTTTCGCCGCGCTCGGCACACTTTTGACTTTCTCCGTCCCTGCCTTTGCTCAGGACACTCCCCCGGCGCCGCTGACAGCAACCGACCAGCAGTTTCTGGTTCAGGCCGCTCAGGGCAGCGTTTCCGACTATGCCAACGGCGCAGCGGCCGTCAACCGCGCCCAAAGCCCGGCGGTGCGTCAGCTCGGCGTCTGGATCATGGAAGACCATGACCGGCTCAACATTCAGTTGTTCGCCCTCGCCGGGGTTCACGGCGTCAACCTGCCCCTGATGGCGTCGGCGAAAGACCAATCGGACCTTCAGACTTTGACCGCCAAGCAGGGCGCGGCCTTCGACCGCGCCTGGCTCCAGCAGGCCATCCAGACCAACAAGCAGGACATCAGCGACGCCCAAAAGGAAGAAGCCGCGACCACCGACCCCGAAGTCAAGCCGCTTGTTCGGGCCTACGAAGCCACAGAAACCGCTCATATGATCGCCGCCCAAAGCATTCTGGGCATGATGAAGTAAGTCTCTGATGAGAACGCAAAACGTCCCGGCTTCAGTCTTGGAGCCGGGGCGTCTTAGTTTGTAGGACTCGCGGCGTCACTCTTTTTCATCAGCCGCTGCCAGGTTCCAAGCCGAGTCATCCCACCAGTCATGCGACAGAACATGGGCGATTTTGTAGTCTTCCGTTTCGTCGCAGTTGTAAATCGGCAGACCGAGTGCCGATGCGAACTGCCTGTCAAACTCTCGAAAAGCATTGTTGAGTTCTTTTTGAGCGTTCAGCGGGTAAACCTCATAGCAGACCAATCGCTCGTCTTCGGAAATCGCCACAAGCTGCCGCCCGACAACAGCGCCGCGCGTATCGCGGGCATACACGACTTGCTTGTTGATGTCCAGCACGACCGCCGCCGCCGAGTAAGCGAAGCTGCCGCCGAGGCCCAAACAGCTTCCGACATAGGTTCCCAGCTTCAGCGCTTCCAGCGGGTCCTGCTCCACAGCCAGCGTCACCGCGCTTCCCGCCGCCGTCCCGGCGTCAAGCACGACACCGGCCTGCCAAATTGCGAGGGGCAAGCTTGGGTGCGCCGCCAGCCACCGCTGAGTCAGCGGGTGCGCCTGCCGGTAATCGGTGCGGCCTTCCCAATGCGCGGCCAGAAACTTTCGCAGCGCCCGCCGGTTTTCCTGGATTACCTGCTGCATTTGCAGGGCATGTTTCTCCGATTGGCCGCGTGCTTCCAGCGAAAATCCCTGTGCGAGGGCGGCAGTTGCGGCTTCTTCCAGCCGTGCCAGCGCATCGCGGGGCGTTTCATCGGACAGAGGTACAAACGCCCGAACAACCGCATCGCGCATGGGCGCGGGCAGCGTCCCCAGCAGCTTTGCGGCATGGAACAGCCGCACCGGATCGCTCTCAAAACACTGAAGCGAGAACTCCGCTTGATGCCGGGTCAGCGCCCACGTTCCCCGTCCAATCAGCCGAGCGTCGTTATCGCGCCGACAAGCTTGTTCCAAGCGCTTGAAGCTGGCATCCGGCGCTTGCAGGAACCGCTCGCGCTGTGCGGGCGGTAGTTCCGCGAGGAAATCAGTGGCGGCTTCCGTCGGGTCATTATTGACGGCGAACGGCGGGTGGCACAAGCGGCGCGTGAGCGCAAGCGCCGACGGCAGATGGGCTTGCAGTTTTTTAGGAGCGTCCCACTGCCACAGGTACTCGATCAGATGCCAGGCGCATTTGTCTTGATACTCTGAGGGCGTTTCCTGCACCAGCGTCAGCATTGCGCCGACAAGCGGACGCGCCGCCGCCCATTTCGCGTCGGCTTCAGCTTCCGGCAGATCGCCCCAGTTGTCCCAGGACCCCCGTAGCAGCTTCAAGACGCGCCAGGCGGCAGCGGGTGTCAGCCGCGTCCAATCAGCTTTTTCCAAGTATTCTCCGAGGCCGGGCCGCAGTCCGCACTGCTCCCAAAGACGCAGCAGCAGCCCTGCGTAGAAGTCACTGTCCGTGCGGCAGTGCTCACCCCAGCGCAGAACCGTCTGCATCGGGAAGTAGCCACTGCGCCGAACATCATGGAACGCATACGACTGTTCCAGCGTGTCGGCAAGCCGGTAGCCCGTCAGAAGATACGCCGGGTCAATTTCAAGAGCCAGGCTATGAAGCAACCAGTAGGCACGGTAGAATGGGTCTTTGCCAGCCAGCACTTCGGCCATCATTGCGCCAAATGACGCGGGAAGGTTCCCGGCATCCGCCGTGTCAGCTCCCGATGCAACCAGCAGGTGCAGCAAGTCCGTCCAATGTTCTGGCAGTTGGTTCATCAGAAGCCGACACCAATCACGAGTGCATTTATCGCTGTGCAGGCAGAACAAGTACGACACAGCCGCCAAGCGCTCAGGATTGCTGTCCAGCGACATGGCCCAATACAAGGCCAGCGTTTCGGCAATCTCAGCCTCGCTTTGATGCCGCACCAGCGGATACAAAGAAGTGCGGAACGGCTGAGGCAGCCGCGCTTCATCCGCCGCGTTAGGAGCGAGAGCGCCGAGGCGATGGGGATGACACAGAACAGGCCGCCAGTCCCGCGCGGCTGCCGCTTTCGGTGTCGGCGGCTGATATTTAGTTCCTGCATAAGCGCGTGGATGCGCGGCAGTGGGTTTGATTGCCGGCTGCGTCTGCGCGACCGGCAACAGCAATGTGTGCTGAATCGGCTGCCCCAGCACGGTCTGCGCCAGCACTAGGCTGACTGCGTCTAGGTCGGGAGCAGTCGCATGAGCAAGCGCTTCCCACGCTTCCAGTAGAGCGGCCTGCTGCGGAAACCCTGGTGTCAGGAGCGGCAGCGGGCAGTCTGCAAACTCATACCAGCCCGTGTTTTCCGAGAAAGCCTGTGCGACGGCGGCACTCTCTTGGAAATCTACGACGCAGTTCTGCCGCACCAGCCGTGCCGTCAGCGCATTTTCGGACCGAAGAATGCCGACAAGTCTGTCCATAAGCTGCTCACTGATACTACGAAGACAAGAAACGAGCGAAGACAAAAAACGGGTAGTTGAAAACTACCCGCTAGGAGAGGCACTCTTCGAGTGAAAGATGCAGCTTTTACTTTGTCCGCAGGACACTTAGCCGAGGGAGTAGTTTTTAGCTGCTCGTTCTTTGCTTCCACGCCAAAATCAGTGATCCAGTGCCAGCACCAGGCATTTGGCGGAGCCGCCGGACTTCAGGAACTCGGACAAGTCGGTTTCATGCACGAGGTAGCCGCGCTCCGACAGCGCGGCGGCCAGCTCCTCGCACCCGCTGTTTAGGACAATTTGATCGCCCGCCACGACGGCGTTGCCGCCGAAGCGCAGGGCATCATGCTCGGACAGCAGGATCTTGTCGCCAGGCAGGGCTTCCAGCGCGGCATTCGCGTCGGCGTCAAACGCCGGGGGGTAATATGCCAGCAGCTTCGGCGACACGGGGATCAAGCACGTATCCACATGATACCAGCGGCTGTCTACTAAACGCAGCGGCAGGACTTCGACGCCCAGCAGTTGGCCGACACCGAAACAGGCGGGCTTGTCGGAGCGCTGCCCGTAGCCTGCCAGCAGCAAATCGCCGTAAAAGAGCGCGTCCCCTTCCCCCTCAAACGACCCCGCGACTTCCTCGGTCAGCGGCTTCAACCGAAAGCCGTTTTCCAGCATCCACTGGATAAAGAACGCCACTTCCCCCTGCCGCTCCACGGGCCGGAAGCGCGACGGCACAAACCAGTCGTCTTTGACCAGCCCGGCATTGGCCGTAAACACCATGTCCGGCAGCCCCGGCTGCGGCGGAATGAGATGCACGTCCGCCCCGACTTCCTCCCGCAGAATAGCGTACAGCGCCGCCCACTGCCGCCGCGCCTTCTCCGGGTCCGGGCCGTTGACCACCCGCATCCAGGCGTTGATCTCATACGTCACATCGAAATAGTCCGGCGCACACATCAAAAGCCGCATAAGTTATTCCAGTCCTAATCTTCGGATCGACTTCAAGGTCATGTAAAGATGCAGGGGATCGTCAGACAGCGGCACGAAGCCATATTTTATGTAAAATTGACTCGCAGCAGCATCCAATGCTTTGACTTCAACGGCAAAAACGCCGATCTCCTCAGAAAGCACCTGCACACGCAGCAGAGCATGAAATAGCAGAAACTCGCCGATCCGCCGGCCTCGATAACGCACGTCCACAGCAAGCCGTCCTAAATGGGCAACTGGAATAGGATAGCGCGGCAGATGCTTTTCTTTGGGAAGATTACTAAATTCCAGGGAACTCATTGCTATTGTATAATAACCAACAACAGTAGGCGAGGCAGTCTCAGACATGGCCACGAACGTCTTAGAAAAGTCCTTTTTGGCGTTCTGGCTTGCTTGCTGCTTCAAAAAAACGTCAAGGCTTTCCACCCCGCAGCTAAACTCTTCGCGGGCATGGTGAGAGCCTAACAGCTCAACAACCCAAGCATCAAGCCGATTATCAGGCTTTGAAGTGGTATTTTGAGCCATTGTGTTGCCCTTGATTGAAGCGGGCTGCCGCCTTTTTTGCTGCTTCGGTCGGTTCCGGGTCAGCCTCCAATAGCGCTAAGAAGATGTCGCGGTCGCGGTCAGAAAGACGGCGTGTTTCTTCTTTTTCTAATATCTCGTCCGCTCGGCGCAGAAGTTCTGCCGTGGCGTAGGAGTTGACGGTCTGGCCGACCATTGCTGCCGCTCGCTCAATTCGCGCTTTATGTTCTTCGCTCAGCCGCAGCCCTAGCCGGGCCTGCTTTGTCGTCTTCGATTTTTCCGCTGTCGCCATGATGCTGTTCCTCTGCGCTCATTATACCTCAAAATGGCGTCATTATGACGTACAATCTGCTTTCATAGCAGCAACTTGATCAAACTTACCCGGACCGCCTCGTCCCACATCGGCCCACGCCGCACTTCACGATAGCCAAGCTTGAGGTTCAGTTCAATGACATGCAGATTACGTGCTTCCGTGTGCGTATACATCAGCCTGGTGCCGCGCCGCAGCGCCTCCACTTCCGCCTGCTGTTTCAGGCGGGTTGCCAACCCCTGACGCCGGTAGTCAGGCGAGACCCATAACTGGAAAATCTCGCAGAAGCCGCCGTCCGCTGGAAACAAGTTCGCAGGCAACTGCGGGAAGATGCTCCACCCCTCAAAGTTTTCGCTCAGGCGATTGCGGTAGCGCCAAAGGGTAATTGCGATCAAGCGGTTGGTTTCTGTGTCTTCATAAACCCAAGCGGCTTTGTCATTGTCTGAAATGAAGGCGGCTATTTTGCTTTGATGTTCCGCCAGTTCTTCGGGTCCCGCCTGCGCCATGTGAGGCAGGGTAACGCCTTCGTCTTTTAAGTCAATAGCGACAAGAAAATCAAGATCGCTCGGCACGGCCTCCCTCAACATGAGCATTTTGTTTATTCCGTCCAAACGGCCTGGCTGCTGCCGAGCAGGAAGCGCAGGCAGTCTACCCTGTATTCTTCAAACAATTGCATTGTCGAAAAAATCGCGGGATTTCGACACGTTTGACATATATGTCGATGGCATACACATATTATCAAATTGATATAAATTCGTTTTGACTTATTTACCTGTCAGCAAGTGGTAAAAGCCCGTGTTCAAATAGTAGCTCTCGCGTCCAATCTCGAAGGGCAACGCTAGAACGCCGATCCGGCTCAGTTCCTTTAGATACCGTGAGGCTGTCTGACGCTGTGCAATATGAGCGCGTTCCAAGAACCGAATTTTGCAGTAGGGCTGAGAAAACAGCACTTCAATTAAATCTTTACTGTAAATCTTCGGCAGCTCCGCCCGGACCTTTTCCGTCGTTTCCAGCATTAAGGCACGGATGCCGAGGATCAGTGCTTGAGCCTCCCGCGCCGTTTCCTCGACCGCTCGGAGCATGAACAATATCCACTGTTCCCAAGCGTGATCCTCAGTCACGCAGCGCAGGCCAGTGTAGTAATCGCTTTTATGCTCAATGATGTAGCGGCTGAGGTACAAGATGGGGATGTCCAGTAGACCTGCTTCCACAAGATAAAGAATGTTCAGGATGCGTCCTGCCCGCCCGTTGCCGTCGGTGAACGGATGGATTGCTTCAAATTGGTAATGCAGTACGGCCAGCTTCACCAGCGGATCAAGGCCGTTTTCTGTATAAAGAAACTGTTCCAAGTTCGTGAGCTTGTCCCGCAGAAGCGCTTCGCCTTCCGGCGGCGTATAAACGGCTTCGCCGGACCCGGTGACAATCTTTGTTCCCGGCGTCTTGCGAACTCCGGCATTGTTTCGCTTGATCGTCCAGACAAGCTCCTCAAACAAGCGGGTAGACAGCGGGCGGCCCGTTTTGAGCGCATCGTATCCCTGCCACAAGGCCGTGTTGTAGGATAGCACTTCTTTGGTGTGCGGGTCGGCTTTGCCGTCATTGTCGGCGAAAGCTCGGTACAGCTCATCGTTGGTGGTGACGATGCTTTCGATTTCCGATGAGAGTTTCGCTTCCTGCAAGCCGATCAGCCGCACCAGCACGGACTGGTTCGGAATGGATTCCCCCGCGCCTTTCAGTTCCGCCAACGCGCGGTTCGCGGCGATGGCCTGTTTTAAGACTGCTTTTGTTTCCAGTTCCACGTCCGGCGGCGGAACCGGCGGAAGGCTGTTATACGGCAGGCTGCGGTCAAATGGCATTTTGATCCCTACTCCGTCCAAACCGCTTGCGAGCTGCCGAGAAGGGAGCGCAGGTAGTCTACCATGTGTTCGTCCGGGGTGACGGTGAGGTTGGGCTGGATGCGGCGGGTGCGCGGGCCGTCGGCGACGTGCAGGAGTAAACGGCTGCCGCCGGCGGCTTTGTGCTCGGTCAGCTTGCGCTGCAAGGGGCGCATCATGCCGGCCATCGTTTCGTCCAAACGGATATTGAGACACGCGAAGGCCGGGCGGGTCTCGCGGACGACGTTTGCGCCGTTGCCTAAAAGCGTTTCGGCGGTGGCTACGGGCAGAATGCTGTCGGCGGAGATTTCGACGGAAGCGGCGGTCCCGGCATCGTCTTCGCCGCCTTTGTTGATGCGGTCCCGGTGGGAAGTCTTGCCTTTGACCAAAACAACGCTGTCCTTTTGGGGCGCTTCGGTGAACGTGGCGGCGGCGCGGGGGAACACGCTGACGCTGATGGTGCCGGTCTTGTCTTCCAAAGTCAGGAAGTACATCAATTCGTTCTTGGCTTTGGTGTAGTACGGGCGGACGTTGGTCAAGACCCCGGCGATAGTGATCTCTTCCTTGTCGCCCAAATTGCGGCAGTCGTCAATCGTGTGCGTGACGTGGGCTTTGACGGCGTTTGCGTACTGGTCCAGCGGGTGGTCGGAGAGATACAGGCCCAGCAGCTCTTTCTCCATCGCCGTGATTTCCTGCGGCTTCAGCGGCTCCGCGTCGGGCAGAGGCGGGGCGACATGCGCCAAAGATTCGGCGTCGGTGTCGTCGCCGAACATCGAGACCTGGCCGCTTTTGCGGTCGCGGGCAATGGTCGCGGCGCTGGACATCGCGCCTTCGAGGCCTGCCAATAAACGGGCGCGGTTCTTTTCGATGCTGGCGAGTGCGCCCGCTTTGATCAGCGTTTCAATGGCCCCTTTGGACGTGAGGCCGAACTCGCCCACGCCTGCGCAGAAGTCGTGCAGGGACGTGAAACGCCCGCCGTTCTTTTTGCGGGCGGCGAGAACCGATTCAATCGGGGCTTTGCCGACGTTCTTGATCGCCAAGAGGCCGAAGCGGATGGACGCGCCGACGCCGGTAAAGTCGGCGTCGCTTTCGTTGATGTCCGGCGGCAGGATTTCGATGCGCTGCCCGTATTCTTCCAAATAAGTGCGCTTGGCGTCGTCAATGAATGCGACGAGTTTATCCGTGTCATCGGCCTGCACGGCCATCAGCGCCGCGAAGTAATCTACCGGGTAATTGGCCTTCAAATACGCCGTTTGGTAGGCGACCAGCGCATAACAGAACGCATGGGCTTTGTTGAACGCATACCCGGCGAACGGCTCGATCAAGTCAAACAAGTAGGCCGCCATTTTCTCGTCTACAATGCCCTTCGCCGCCGCGCCTGCCATGAAGTTCTCGCGCTGCTGGACCATCTCTTTCAGGCTCTTTTTGCCCATGGCTTTCCGCAGAATATCCGCCTGGCCTAAGCTGAAGCCTGCAATGGCCTGGACAATGCGGAGAACTTGGTCCTGGTAGACAATGACGCCGTAGGTTTCTTTAAGAATTGGCTCTAACGCCGGGTGCGGGTAGACGATCTTTTCCATGCCGAGCTTGCACCGAATGTAGCGCGGGATTTGGGCCATCGGGCCGGGGCGGTACAGCGCGACCATCGCGGCGACTTCGGCGACGGTGTTCGGCTTCAGCTCGGCGACATACCGGCGCATCTGCCCGCCTTCAAGCTGGAACACGCCGGAGCATTCGCCGCGCCCCAGCAGGTCGAAAGTCTTGCGGTCATCTAAGGGCAGCTTCAGCACGTCAATGTCGATATTATGGCTTTTTTTGACGTTCTTGACGGCCCGCGCTAGAATAGTCAAGTTGGCAAGACCTAAGAAGTCCATCTTAATCAGGCCGATTTTTTCCAGCACGTTTGCCGGGTAGCCCGTGACGAGGCCCACGCCGTCATCGGCCCTTTGAACGGGGATATTGTCTACCAAAGGCTCCGCCGAAATCACGACGCCTGCGGCGTGGACACTGTCATGCCGGGTCAAGCCTTCTAGGCGCAGCGCCGTGTCAATCAGCTCTCTGGCCTGTGGATTGCCCTGCACGGCGGCCTTGAACTCCGGGTTGACTTCCAGCGCTTTGGAGATTTTCATGCCGACGGGCAGGGCCGGGATCATCTTGCAGAGCTTGTCCACTTCGGCCATCGGCATCTTGTTCATGGCCCGGCCGCAGTCCCGGATGGCGGCGCGGGCGGCCAGCGTTCCAAACGTCACAATCTGCGCGACATGGTCCCGGCCATACTTATTGACGACGTAGTCTATGACATCCTGACGCCGGTGATCTTCGAAGTCCATATCAATATCCGGCATGGACAGGCGCTCCGGATTCAGGAACCGCTCAAACGTCAGCCCGTACTCTAAGGGGTCAACGTCCGTGATGCCGACGCAGTACGATGCCATCGAGCCTGCCGCCGAGCCGCGCACCCCGAAGAAAATCCCTTCGCGCCGGGCGAAATTGGCGAAGTCCCGAACAATCAGAAAATACTGGCCGAAGCCGGTCTGCTCAATGACATCCAGCTCAAACCGAAGACGCTCTTCATGCTCCTCGGTGATCTGCCCGTAGCGCTTCTTCATGCCGTCAAACGCCAGCACGGACAGATACGACTGGGCGTTCATGCCTTCCGGCGTGTCGCCCGGCGACGGCATCCCGAGACGCCCAAACTTCAAATCCAAGTCGCAGCGCTCGGCGATTTCGACAGTCCGGGCCAGGGCATCTAAGTTCTGCGGGAACCGCGCGGCCATCTCCGCCTGATTTTTCAGGTAAAAGTCTTTGGACCCGTAGTTCATCTTCTTCGGGTCGTCCATGTTTGTGCCGGTCTGAACACAGAGCAGGACTTGATGCGGGTCGGCATCGGCGGCATCCAAATAATGCACGTCGTTGGTCGCAACCAGCGGCAGCTTCAGCCTCCGGGCCATTTCGACTAGCTGCTCATTGACCCCGCGCTGCTTGTCTAAGTAGTGATCCTGCAGCTCTAAATAATAACGGTCGCCGAAGATCTCTTTAAACTCACACGCGGCGTACTCGGCGGCTTTGACGTCGCCGTTCATTAAGTGCTGCGGCACTTCCGCCCCTAAACACGCCGACAGACAGATCAAGCCTTCGTTGTGCGCCTGCAGCAGTTCTCTATCTATGCGCGGCTTGTAGTACATGCCTTCTAAAGACGCGATAGAAGTCAGCTTGAGTAAGTTTTTGTAGCCGACTTCGTTCATCGCTAAAAGAACCAAGTGCCGAGCGTCATCGAGTTTTTTGCTTTCTTTGTGATGCCGGGTGCGGGTCGCCACATACATCTCGTTGCCCACCAGCGGCTTGATGCCCGCTTTTTTGCATTTGAGATAAAACTCCATCGAGCCGTACATGACCCCGTGGTCGGTCAGCCCAATCGCGGGCATCTCTAAATCCACGGCTTTCTTGACCAAATCGTCAATGCGGCACGCGCCGTCAAGCAGGCTGTATTCGGAATGCAGATGGAGATGGACAAAATTGGAAGGAGTGGTATTCATAAAGGCTTCTTGATACTTCTTGTCACTTGCCGCCTCTTGCTCATTGCTACTAGATATAGATGAGCGTACTGACAGCAGGGCGAGATGTTGGGGTAGATGCTTACTATTCTAGCAGAAGTCACGGCGTTTCGCAAGGGGAGTTTCTGCCGAAGACGTGCCGCTGCATTGCAGGGACGAACACAAGGTTCGCCCCTACTTGACAAACAGCGGCGTTTCCTCTACAATCTTTTCATGGTAGAAAACACTTTGCAGTCTGCAATTGTTGGATGCGGCGTTATCGGGCCGACCCATGCCGACGCGCTGAAGTCGCTTGGGCCGGGCGTCGTCCATCTGGCGGCGGCAGCCGACGCTGTTCCCGCGCGGGCTGAAGCGCTGGCGGCGAAGTACGGCGCGGAAGCTAAGACGTTTGAAGCGATCCTGGCCGACCCGGCGATTGACGCCGTGCATGTCTGCGTTCCCAGCGGCCTGCACGCCGAGATGGGTGTTCGGGCACTCAATGCGGGCAAGCATGTGGTCGTTGAAAAGCCGATGGACATCACGCTGGCCGCCTGCGATGCGCTCCTCGCGGCCCAGCGCGAATCGGGGAAGCGGCTGGCCGTCATCTCCCAGCACCGGTTCGACCGAGCCAGCGTGGATGTCAAAGCGGCCTTAGAGAATGGTCTGCTCGGACCGATGGTGTACGCCGAAGCGCGGGTGCCGTGGTACCGGACGCAGGAGTATTACGACTCCGGCGACTGGCGCGGGACATGGGCGCTGGACGGCGGCGGGGCTTTAATGAACCAGGGCGTCCATACCGCCGATCTGATGCGCTGGCTCTGCGGCCCGGTCGAGACGGTCTACGCTCAGGCGCGGACGCTGGCCCATACGCGGGTGGAGACCGAAGACGTCATTGCTGCAACTTTGACGTTTGCGAGCGGCGCAATCGGCACACTGTCGGCGTCTACGGCGATGTACCCCGGCTTCGCCGTGCGGGTTGGCGTCTACGGCACCGAAGGCAGCGCGATTATTGAAGGCGACATGCTGCATACGCTGACCACCAAAAGCGGAGTCACCGGCGGCGGCGAAGCTTCACGCGCTTCTGCCCTGCAGGTCGCGACCGGCGGCACGAGAGCGGCGACGCAAGAGCCGGCCCCCACTACCGGAGCGTCCGACCCGGCGGCCATTTGGGGCGCGGCGCACGAGGCGCAGATCGGGGACTTTTTGCGCTGCTGCCGCACCGGTGAGACGCCCATTGTAGACGGCGTCGAAGGGCGCAAAGCGGTTGAAATCGTCCTAGCCGTCTACGAGTCGGCGCGGACCGGGCAGGTAGTTCGGCTTTAGGAACAAAAGGCGAGACAAGAGGGCGAAGACAAGCTTCGCCCCTACGCATCGTATTATTCTTCGTCCGCGCAGGCGGACGTTCGGCGTTTGCGCCCTACAGCGTAGGAATTTATTCCCACGCTCCTTCGGCCCACGCTCTCCATTCTATGCTTTCCACGAACGGCAACCTATGATCCTAGTTGGCATTGACCCCGGCACGGCGACAACCGGCTATGGGGTGATCGAGAAACGCGGCGACAAAGTCTCCTACCTCACCTGCGGCGTCATCACGACCCCGCCCACCGATGATGCGCCGACGCGCCTCAAGACCATTTACGACCAGTTCAATGCGCTTTTAGATCGCTACAATGTCGAGCAGGTGGCGACCGAGCGGCTGTTTTTCACCAACAACGTCACCACCGGTATTCCCGTCGGACGCGCTTTGGGCGTGATTTTATTAACGCTGGCCCAGCGCGGGCTGCCCTGGACCGAGTACACGCCGACCCAGGTGAAAAGCGCAGTGGTCGGCACAGGCCGGGCGGAAAAGAAGCAGGTCCAGTTCATGGTCACGCGCCTTCTAAGCTTGTCCGAGGTCCCGAAGCCCGACGACGCCGCCGACGCGCTTGCCATCGCCATCTGCCACGCCCATTCTGTTCGTTTGGGGTCGCTGGTCAAAGCCGGCGTACGCGGGTAAGATAGCGTCATGCCAAAACCCAATCTGACCAAACCTACGGAGGCCATGCCCGAAGCCGTCGGGCGCGTCCTCGTCCATATCGAGCGCCAGGCAGGCCGGGCCAGTGCCGACGCCGCCTTTGACGGCCTTTTGAACCTGCCGGAGCTGCCGCTGGACGCACTGACTGAGCTTGGACCCCTCATCCGCTTGGACCCGCCGGACATTCCCGACGCCCTGCCGTCCTTGCTTCTGGAGACCGGCGGCGGCCAAATCCAGATTGAAGTGTGCCCTTTCGGCCCGCTGGCCCTGCTGTCGTCCGACGGCGTCGCCGACACCGACCCGCTGGCCGAAGCTCTGTACGCCGCCGGCCTCTATCCCCTGTTCCCCAACGATTTAGATGCCGCGACGCTCTGGCACGACGTCCCCCTCGCTTCCTGGCTGTTCCCCCGCCGCGTCTCCCAAGCCCTCGCCCTCTTCGAGACCCTGCGCCGCTGACACAAAAACGGCGGCGTGTGGTACACTCTGCTTATGGAAACACAGCCGCCACAAAACCCTGGGTAAGAGATACAGACGCCTACTCCGAATGTGCTGCTGCCCGACCCTTTCTTAGAATCTGCCGGTCATCTCGCCGATGATCCTTTTTGGGACGAGATGATGGAATCCATCCGCCGTCACCGACAGGAGCTAGACGCGGCTTGGAACAACGTGGAGTAGCGCGTGTACCTTCTTGACACTGACACCTACTCAAACCTGCTGCGCCGCAGTCCAGTTTTTGTGAAGCGGGTCGCCCAAACACCGCCCGGTTCGATTTATCTGAGCGTCATCACGCCGGAAGAAATGCTGCGTGGCCGCCTTGATACCATCAACCAGGCACGTTCTCGCCAGAAACTTCGCTTGCCCATTGCTTACGACTTTCTGATGGACCTCGTGCGTGACTTAAACCGGTTTTCCATCCTGCGCTACGACAACGACGCCGACCAAATCTTTCGGGCATAGCCTGCTGCACTCAAACGTGCCGGTTCCCAGGACTGCCGCATCGCTGCCGTCGTCCAAGCGAACGGCTTCACCGTCGTCACTTCCAACACCGCCCACTTCGTCAAAATTGGCGTTGCCCATGAAGACTGGAACCTCCCGGCAGAAGCCTGAGCGCCGCCTGTGTCAAGTGTTTCAGTTGTTTGAAAGCCTACGCGGCTAAGAGGAAAGTGCCTTGTTACTGTCATTAGATACCAATCTCGCAGTTGGTTACAAAAGCAAGTCCCAAATAGCAAGACGTATCTCAGAACAATGGGGATTAGACAATCTTTATTGTTCTGCTTGCAACAGCAATCACCTGACGCAAAGCCCGAATAACACCCCTGCGATTGACTTTGTCTGTCCTCAATGTCAGGAAACTTATCAGCTCAAAAGCAGAGCAACATGGAGCGACCACAAGATTGCAGATGCCGACTACCAGAAGATGATTGCTGCTGTGGGAAGTGGCACCTCTCCGAACTTGCTTGTCTTGCACTATTCAGCCGCTTGGCAAGTCAAACGGCTGCTCCTTGTGCCATCGTTCTTCTTTGTGCCTTCTGCTATAGAAAAACGAAAGCCGCTGGGGCCGACCGCTAAGCGTGCAGGGTGGGTAGGATGCAACATTCTATTGAGTTCAATCGCTCCCGAAGGCAAGCTCAATCTTATTGATAGCGGCATTGCTTCCAATCCTTCGCAGGTGAGGACGCGATACCAGCAAATGCGGCCCTTGTCTCAGGTAGCCATGCCCGAAAGAGGCTGGACGCTCGATGTTCTCCAGATCGTCAGCAGCTTTGGAAAACGCGCGTTTACACTCACTGAAGTTTACAGCTTTGAAGCCCATTTGGCGGCTCTGCACCCTGAGAATTATCATGTTCGCGACAAAATACGTCAGCAACTTCAGGTGCTCCGTAAGCTGAACTTGTTGCAGTTTTTGGGTCGCGGGCAGTATCGCCTTGTTGATAATTCCTCTCAATCATAATGCAGTTTGTAGCGGCCACGGCCAATAGGTGAAATCTTTTTTGACTGACGAACGACACGCCGCACCGTAGAAGTCCAGGTCGGATTTGTTTGCGTCCGTGGGTGCTTTTCTACTATTTGGTTGATTTCATTCAAAGTGCCTTCTCCTCCTAATGATGTTAGAGCATAAGAGACTATGTCTGTCCATGTTCGGGTGACGAAGTCGTGGTTTACCTGTTTTAGCTCGCTTGTGTCTGCTATCGACACTGTATTGAATGTGAACACAAGCGTAACTTGCTGGGCTTCGTCCGCAAGTCTGCTGACGGCTAAAGCCAAATACTCCAATTCGCGCTCTATACCGATAAACCTGCGGCCTAGACGGGCGCAGGCGACGCCGGTGGTGGCGGAGCCGCAGAAGGGGTCTAAAACAAGCTCGCCGGGCTGGGTGGAGGCGGCGACGATGCGGGTTAAGAGGGCTTCGGGCTTTTGGGTGGGGTGCTTGCCGTGACGCTTTTCGCTTTTGCCGGGGGGCATGATGCTCCATAGGGACTGCATCTGCTTGCCGCCGTTCTGCTCTTTCATCAGCGGATAGTTGAACGTGTGGCGGCTTTTGGCGGATTTGGCGGCCCACAAAATGGTCTCGGTGGCGTGGGTGAAGTAGCGGCAGGCCAAATTGGGCGGCGGGTTGATTTTGTACCAGGCGATGTCGTTCAAAATCTTGTAATCCAGGACTTGCAGGCCGTAGCCGACACTGTGAATGTTGTGGGACGTGCCCGTGACCCAGATCGTGCCGTTGGGCCTGAGAATACGGCGGCACTGGTCGAGCCACAGCAGGTTGAAGTTGTGGTCGCCGGTAATGCCGAGACTTTTGTCCCAGCCGCCTTTGTCCACTTTGACCATGCGGCCATTCACGCAGGTAATGCCGCCGTTGGACAGAAAATAGGGAGGGTCGGCGAAGATCATGTCTACCGATTCATCGCGCATCCGGCGCAGCAGGTCCAAAGCGTCGGCTTGGTACAGCCGCAGGGAGTCGTCGGGGGAAGCATAGAACGGCGCGGGCGGATCGCCATAGCCGGGCCGGGCTTCGTGGACTAAGCCTGCGTCAAGACCGGGAACCGGAGTCATCAGCGCGGCGGCGCGTGGAGAGGGATCGGCGGCATCAGGACGGCCGAAGAGGTCCAGCGTGTTGGGGTCGGCAGGCACAGGCAGCAGGTCGGGCAAGGGTCAAATTCTCCTCAAATCAAGGCGATCCGATCCTACCCGATCCCACTGAAAGAGATCAAGGAGTATTTTGCAGTTCCATGTAGGTTTTCGTGGCACTTCCGATGGTGAACCCAAGCGGCAAGTAAAGCGCCTGGGCGTCGGAAGTGAGAAGAGAAATACGGCGGAGGTTTTGCAGGTCGGGGTGCGCCAAGACGCACTCCACCAGCCAGCGGCCTAGTCCTAAACCACGCTGGGCTTCGTCAACAACAACATCGGTCAGATACGCAAAAGTCGCAAGGTCGGTGACGGCACGGGCGAAGCCAATCAGCAGGGGTCCTTCGTACAGGCCAAAGCAGACGGAGTTCGCCGAGGCCCGTTCCAGCACGGCAAGCGTCATGCCGGCGCCCCAATTCGTGCCGTGCAGCAGCGCCAGCGCCGCAGGGAAATTTATCTGCTGCCGGTCGGTGGTGACGGTGAAGCCGCCGCGCTGAAAAAGCTGAGGCTGGTCGTTCATAGATTTGCCACGGGTTGAAACCCGAGGCTGCCAAGTGCACACCGTCGAGACGACGGAAGATCAGATAGCTTAATACTTCTTGTTGATACTTCTTGTTGATACTTTTTGTGTCGCTTCGACACGGGAACTTCTGAGCCTCGGGTTTCAACCCGTGGCGATTTTCGTTCACTCAGGCCGCGCCAGTGCACGGCTTAGGCGGCGGGTGTTCAGCACGACGCTTAAAGAGCTGATAAGCATGGCGGCGGCGGCGAAAATCGGGTTCTTGATCAGGCCGACGACAGCCAGCGGAATGCAGACGGCGTTGTACAGACACGCCCAAAACAAATTCTGGCGAATAATGCTCGCCGTGCGCCGGGCCAGGGTGAACAGGTCGGCAAGACGCATCAAATCATCGCCAATCAGCGTGATGTCGGCGGCGCGGCGGGCAATCTCGGTGCCGGAGCCGAACGCAATCCCGACATCCGCCAACGCCAGCGCGGGCGCGTCGTTGATGCCGTCCCCGGCCATGGCTGCGACGTGAGACTTCCGGGCCAAGAGCACACGCGCGGCTTTGTCGGCAGGGTGCATCTGAGCGGACACTTCAGCAATGCCGACCGAGCGGGCAATGGCGTCGGTCGTCGCGCGGGCATCGCCGCTGACCACTTCCAGCGTCAGCCCCGCCCGGCGCAGCGCCTGCACCGCACGGGCCGCGCCGGGCCGCAGGGCATCGCCCAGCGTCAGAAGGCCGAGGACTTCGGCCCCCACCCCCGCTGCAAGCAGCGACCCCTCCCCCACTTCGTGGGAGAGGGGTAAGAAGTTAGGAGATTGCCTTTCTGTTCTAAACCCCTCTCCCGGAACGGGGGAGGGGTCGCTGCTTGCAGCGGGGGTGGGGGCCATCCTGCCATAGAACAGCGCCGTCTGCGCCGACGCTTCGGCCTCCTGTGCTGCCTGCTCGAAGGTGCTTGGAATAGCTGCATTTTGAGCGGCGCACAAGGCGCGGTTGCCGATAAACCAGGCTTGGCCGCTGACGCTCCCTGTCACGCCCTGGCCTTCATGCCGGGCGAATTGCGACGCGGGCAGCGCGGCAATGCCTAAACTTCGGGCATGGGCCACTAAAGCACGGGCCAGCGGATGCTCCGACGCTTCTTCCAGCGCGGCCAGCGCAGCCAGATCGCTTTCGGTTCCGGTAAACGTGCGGACCGCAAAGCGGCCTTCGGTGAGCGTGCCGGTCTTATCCAGCAGCAGATGCGAGACGCGCGGCAGGACTTGCAGGACGTCCGTGTTGCCAATCAAAATGCCCCGAGCCGCCGCCGCGCCGACACCGGTGGTGACGGCAAGCGGGGTCGCCAGGCCCAGCGCACAGGGGCAGGCGATCACCAGCACGGTCACGGCCCGGATTAAGCAATCGGCGGCGGAATGCCCTGAAAAAGCCAGTACCCCGGCGGTGCCGAGCGCCAGAGCGATCATGGCCGGGACAAAGCGGCGCGAGATGCTGTCCGCCCACAGCTCCACCGGCGACTTGGCCGCAAGCGCCTCTTCCACCAGCGTGATCATCTGAGCCAGCGTTGTTTCGGAGCCGACGCGGGTGACTTCGACTAACAGAGGCGCATCGGTCGCAACCGTGCCGCCGACCACTTCGTCCCCCACCCGCTTTGCGACGGGCCGGGCTTCCCCCGACAGCAGGCTTTCATCTACTAAAGCCGCGCCTTCCGCGACCCGTCCGTCGCATGGAATGCGCTCGCCGGGCCGGACGACAACCCGGTCTCCCACGCCCAGCTTACCCAGCGCCACCAGCACTTCCCGGCCCTCGGCAGACTTCACCAGCGCCTTGCCCGGCAGGAGGCCATACAGCAGGGCAATCGCGCCGGTGGCGTCTGACCGTGCCCCGGATTCAACGAACTTTCCAACCAGCACCAGCGCCACCAGCATATCGGCGGTGTCAAAGTAGACATGGACGCCGCCTTTGGCAACGACCCAAGCGCTGTACGCAAACGACACGCCGACGCCGACTGTAATCAGCGTCTCCATAATCGCCGACCCGCGCCGTGCCGCGCCCCAGGCTTTAGCAAACAGCGGCCAGCCCGCCCACAGCACCGGCAGGGACAAAAGCATCTCCGCCCGAGGCAGCCAGGTAACGGCGTCCGGCGCGATCACCTGCCTGGCAAAGAAATCGGCGTAGAACGGCAGTTGGAACGAGCCGGCGCTGAACGCAAAAAAGACCGCGACAACGGCCCGCACCATCAGCGCCCGGCGGGTGCGCCGCTGCGGCGTCTCCGCACCGCCGCTTTCGCCGGTGTACGGCTCCGCGCTGTACCCCAGCCGCTTGATCGCCTCGGCGAACGCTTCCGGCGCGACTTTGGCGGGCTTGTAAGCGATCTTGACGATGTCCGACGCGAAGTAGACCCGGCATCGCTCGACGCCTTTCATCTGCCCCAGCGCATGTTCAACCAGCCACGCGCACGACGCGCACCACATGCCGCCGATCTGGAACGCCGCTTCCCGCGTCACATCCAGCCCGTCCCCTTTCGCCGCCAGCGTCGGAGCCACTTCCGCTGCGTTTTGCCGTGCTGCCTCTTCGGCCAGGCCGCTGTCAGGCCGCGCAATCAGGCCCATTTGCAGGCACTGCTGGTACAGGGTCGTCTGCGTCGGGTCCTGGCCCGCGCCGACTTGATCACTTTCTGCGAGGATTTGGTAGACCTGACGGCACCCCGCGCAGCAGAACGTATACGCCCGCGTCCCAATCTCCGCCTCAACCGGTGCCCGCGCCGGCAGCCCGCACAGAGAGCATAAAACTTGATTTTGAACGGCAACCGCCATAATTGCGCTTAGCTTCTAATAAACTCGGAACGCCACTGGCAGATGGTGGCTGTGGAATTTGCCTTTATCAATGACACGCCGCAGTTCCAGCAAACTGAGGCACTTCCTGCCATTCTGCAAATCAGCGTACCACACCAGAGTAGCCTTTCCTGGCAGCAGGCGATACAATGACACATCTTGCCCCGTTGCAAAGCCCCCATACTCATTATAAACAACGCAGTATCCCGGTGATGTTCCTGCGAATACTAAGCGGCGAAAAGGCAGCGGCTTCGGTCCGACCATGTCTGAGATTTCGTAAGGCTGGCCGGCATCTGCCATGCCGCCTCGTATTCCGCTTCCAAGCATCTCCTTCTGGACAAGCAGAGGAATTGCCGCCACCTTTGTAGCAAGGACAAAATTGTCTTCCAGCAAGTGCTTCTTGTCGGCAGGGGATAACGGGGTTCCAGAAGTGAGTTGGCTTTGTTTAGCTTGCGTCGGGGCCATGCCCATCAGCGTGAGACCGGCAAAAAGCAGGGCTGCGAAAATCAACTTAAGTGCTCGTGCCATGATCGGCTCCTGAGAGATGGTAGAAGAACGCCCCCCCGTGAATGTCCCCGCCCCGAGGGGCAGGTCTGGAGGCGCAGACGCCAACCGCACAGTGTGCGGAATATAGAAATGCACGATCTTATTCTTCCGGTCGCAGCACTGGCTACCCGGAGGGCAGACCGGTTGGCGTCTGCGCCTCCAGACCTGTCCTTTAGGACGGGGGCGCTTAGCACAGGTTGTCATTCGTCGTCTTCGTCGCGGAACACGGTGTATTTCACGTCCTCGCTGTTCTCGAAGATGCCGTTCTTGACGGCCCACAAGAACGCGCCGAGGGCCGCTAGGCCCATTGCCGCCCCGACAGCCAGCAGAAGCCAAACGCTGCTCATCATACATTTATTCTCACCATACAGTATTATGGAGAGCGCCTCGGCGATTGTCAAGAAGACAGCCTCGGGAACCCGCAGCGTCAAGGCCGGGTTACCAGGTTCATGCCGAATGCAGCCTCAGAGCGTCCCGCGAGCCGTCGTCAGGACAGTTTAGACAACCCTCCGCCGGAAGAAACAGCCGAGCCTCCGGCGGAAGCGCCGGACCAAAATCGCTGGATTATTCTGGTGGGCCTGGTCATGTCGGTCATTATGGAGGCGCTGGACACGACCATTATCAATGTCGCCCTGCCCCAGATGGGCGGCAATTTTGGGGCGACCCCGAACGAAATCGCCTGGGTCTCCACCGGCTACATTCTGGCGGTGGTCAGCCTGCTGCCGATTACTGCCTGGCTTGCCGCACGGTTCGGGCGCAAGCGCTACCTGGTAGGGTCGGTGCTGCTGTTTACGGCGGCATCGTTCTTTTGCGGCATTTCGCACTCGCTGGGCCAGCTCATCTTTTGGCGCATTTTGCAGGGCATGGGCGGCGCGGCGCTGCTGTCTACGGCGCAGGCGACACTTTTGGAGATTTTTCCGGCAAGCCAGCAGGGGATGGTGCAGTCCATTCTCGGTCTGGGCGTTGTGGTCGCCCCGGCACTCGCGCCGATGCTGGGAGGCTGGCTGACCGACAACTATGCCTGGCCCTGGGTCTTCTTCGTCAATATCCCCATCGGCATGATCGCGACATTCATTGTCGCCACGTACCTGAAGAACTCAGCGTTTGGAGACGCCGCCGGAAAAGTGGACCTTGCCGGGATCGGCCTGCTGATCACTGGCCTGGCCTCCCTGCAATATGTGCTGGAAGAAGGCGAAGAAGACGACTGGTTCGGCAGCGTGCTGATTGTGCGCCTGGCGATACTCGCCGCCGTCGCGATTGCCGCGTTTATCTTCTGGGAGCTGTCGCCGCGCAACCCGGCCCCGGCGGTCAACCTGCGCGTATTAAAGGACCGGAGCCTGACCGGCGGGTCACTAATCGGCTTCGCCATGGGCTTTGGCCTGACCGGCGGCCTCTTTATTTTCCCGCTGTTCGTGCAGGGCATCCTGCACTTTACGCCGACCGAGACCGGCATTGTGCTGCTGCCGGCGGGCATCGCCATTGAAGTCGCGATTGTTGTCTGCGGCTTGACCCTGCAAAAAGGGGCCGATCCGCGCCTTTTGATCGCCATCGGCATTCTGATCTTTATTTATGCCAACTGGGACTTGTCGCACTTGTCGAGCCTCAGCAGTGGCCCGAACACGATTCCCGGCCAGATTTTCCGCGGCCTCGGGATCGGCTTCCTGTTCATTCCCGTGACCGTGACGGCTTATTCAACACTTAAAGGTCAGGCCATCGCGCAGGGAACGGCGCTTTGGAACCTGTCGCTCCAGCTTGGCGGCTCGTTCGGCATCGCCGCGCTGAACACCTATGTCGTCAGCATGACCCAATTTCACCGGGCGAACTTGGTCGGCAATCTGTACAGCGGCAGCGCGGCGCTGGCTGACCGCCAGAACAGCCTGGCCCAGTCGCTTTCCGGCGGTTCCGGGGGCTACGCACTCGCCCAAGCCAAGCCCGCCGCCATCGGTTTGATTGATCAGGCGGTCCAAACCCAGGCCCAGACAATGGCTTATAACAATGCGTTTTTGATGATCGGCGTTGTATTTATCTTCGTGTTCCCCGCCCTGCTGCTGCTTAAAAAACCCGCCGGGGGCGCTCCTCCCGCCGGCGGCGCGATGTGACGTTAGCCGCTTTGGGTCACAGGCAAAGCCAGTCTTTCGGCGAGAAACGTCCCAATTGCGCTTAAAGCCTGATATGACGCCTTCAGCCTGCCGACGCTGGACGGGAAAACGTGCGGCAGCCCCTGCCAGATGTCCACCCGCGCGTCTCTGCCGGACGCAGCAGCACGCTCTGCATAACGGCGGGAGTCGTCCAGCAGCAGCTCGTCTTCCCCGACATGGACCCGAACCGGCGGCAGCTCGGCAAGGTCGCCAGAGACGAAGTCGCCGTAGAGGGGCGAGGCATGAGGGTCTTTCGGGTCATGGCCCCCCAGATAGATGCGAACCAGGCCGGTAATCTGAGACAAAGTGAAATAAGGGTCCGCCGCCGCGCGGGTTACCAGGCTCCGTCCGGTGAGCGCCAGGTCAGTGACCGGGGACAAAGCCACCAGCCCCGCCGGGACCACGCCGCCGGAAGCGCCCTGCGCTGCGGCAAGCGGCAGCAGCGCCAGACCTAAGCCGCCGCCTGCCGAGTCCCCGGCGATGGCGATCCGCCGCAGTCCACGCTCTACCAGTCCTTGCCAGCACGCCTGCGCGTCGAGCAGGGCCGCCGGGAAAGGGTGCTCAGGCGCCAGCCGGTAATCGGCGACAAACGCGGGCGCTCCGGTTCGCGCGGCGACATGTCCGGCGAGATGCCGGTACGCCTGCGCCGATCCCCACACATACCAGCCGCCGTGCAGGTAAAGAATGGCGGCATCGGGGGAAGCCGTAGCCGGGCGGCACCACCACCCCGGTACGCCGCCGACAGTGTCCGGCTCGTAAGTCACACCGTCCGGGGCCGGGACGTGCTCCATGATCTCGTCAAACGGCTGCCGGGCGGCGGTGCCTTGCATAAGGCCCTTGTGCGGCTCGATGATCGCCCGCATTGCGGCGGCGGCGGCCGCATCCTCGGCGCTGAGTGGGTGAAACACCGACCAGGCCGTGTCTTGGGCAGTTTCCCCCTCGGTATAGGTCTGCATATTCGCGCTCCTCTAAGTTTTTATGATACAATGTGTATTATAATATAAAGAAGAAGCGTTTGTCAATTAAAATTACAATTTGTATCGCTAATTTTTCGAGAGGAAACTCGGATGCCTAACAATGCAGCCGGCACCGGCCGGCGAGGCCGGCCATATAGCGAAGCGGCGCACTCACACGCCGCAATCCTGGATGCGGTCTATGACCTGCTCCAGGAAAAATCTATCCGTGACCTGTCCCTAGACGAAATCGCCAGGCGGGCAAAGGTCGGCAGACCGACGCTCTACAAGTGGTGGCCTTCGAAGGCCGCTTTGATCTTCGCGATGTTCCACGAGCGAATTGCCGGCGAGCCGGACCCGCCGGCGACCGGGACGGTGGAGCAGGCCCTCCGAAATAAAGTGCGGCATCTGATCCAGCAGTTCAACGGCTTGTTCGGCAAGGTGATGGCTGACCTCATTGCCGAGGGTCAAAGTGAGCCGGAGGTCTTGCAGGAGCTTTACACGCAGCATATCAGCCTCCGCCGGGCCGCGACCGTGGCCGATGTGGAGCGAGGCAAGGCAAGCGGGGAATTCGTGGGCGATACGGACCCGGAATTGTTAATAGATGCGATTTTCGGGCCGATTTATTTTCGGCTGCTGATGCGTCAAGCGCCGCTGACTGAGCACTATGGGGAGGAACTGGTCACTCAGGCACTTCGCGGCGTCCGGCGCGAAGCAAATAAAAATAGCCGAGAAGAAAAATAGCCGAGAAGACCAGGCGCAAGGATTGGCTCTTCTCGGCTTCGTGTCTCGGCTTGGTGTCCGGCTGCTACACCGACTGCTCGCTGGGGCGGACCAGAATCTCGTTGATGCTGACATGGACCGGCTGGGTCACGACGTACACAATGGCGGCGGCGATGTCCGACGCATCCAGCGTCTGCATGGAGCCGGTGTAGGAGTCCAGCATCGCTTTGGTGCCTTCATCGGTGATGTGGTCATTGATTTCCGTGTCCGTCAGGCCCGGCTCAATGATCGTCACACGCACTTTGTAGGCGACTGCTTCCTGACGCAAGGCTTCCGAGAACGCCCCGACAGCCCATTTCGTAGCCGCATACACGCCGCTTCCCGCCACCGCAATGCGGCCGAGAAGCGACGACATGTTGATGACATGCCCGCCGCCTTGTTCTTTCATCAGCGGCAGCGCGGCATGGGTGGCGTACATCAAGCCCAGCACGTTGATGTCAAACACCCGCCGCCATTCTTCCGTGTCCGCGCCGAGGATGGGGCCGAGGACCGAGATGCCCGCGTTGTTGACCAGGATGTCCAGCCGTCCCCATTTTTCCTGAACGGCCTGCACCGTCCGGCCCACCTGTTCGGCGTCCGCCACATCACACGCCAGCGCCAGCGCTTCGCCGCCGCTTTCCGCGATGCGCCGCGCCAGTCCTTCCAGCCGGTCTACACGCCGGGCGGCCAGCGCGACTTTGGCGCCTTCGGCGGCCAGCGCCAGCGCCGTTGCTTCCCCAATGCCTGAAGAGGCTCCTGTGACCAGGGCCACTTGCCCCTGCAATCTATTACTCATAGCGTTCTCCTTCGTGTTGTGCCGCTTTTGTTTTGCGGTACAAGAAGGGTACACTATGGAGTATAGTCCAATGTCAAGGGGTTAAAGAAAATAAAAATGCTGATTAGCGAACTTGCACGAGCCGCGCGGCTCACACCCGACACCATACGCTTCTATGAAAAGCGCGGCCTGCTGGATGACCGGCACCGAACGCGGCTGGAAAACAACTATAAGGAATACAGCCAAGCAGCTCTAGAGCGGCTGCACCTGATCGCGCAGGCCAAATGCGCCGGCTTTACCCTCACCGAGACCGAGCAGTGGTTCCGGGAATGGGACACGCTTGACCCGGCGAAGCGGGCGGAAATGCTGCAAGCCAAAGTCCGGCAGATTGAGGAGCGCATTGCCGAAATGGAGAAAATGAAAGCGCACCTCACCGCTGTCATTCCTGCCTGCCTTCTGAAAAAGACGCCGTGCGGCTCGTAGTGCGAACTTGTCAGTTCTCGCGGGTCAGGACAAATCGCCGCGTTCCTTCTTCCCTGCCCGGCCCCGCCTCGGTAAAGCCGTTCTTCAAGAGAACCCGCACCGACGCCGGGTTTTCCGGCAGGGCGTCGGCCACAACCACTGAGACTTCCGGCTGAGACAGCGCCCACTGCGCCAGGCCGGACACGGCTTCCGTCGCGTAGCCCCGGCCCTGAAACTCGCCTAGCGTCCCGTAGCCGATTTCCACCGCGCCGCTCGCGTCCGGCCTGCTCATAAAGCCGCCGCTGCCGACCAGTGTGCGCGGCGTTGGGCCGTCTGACTGCGTGACCCAGTAGTAGATGCCCCAGCCGTCGCCGGTGACGCCGGCCTCCATTTGGCCCGCAAAGAAGTCCAGCACGTCTTTGACTTCTTCCGGCGGCCAGCCTGCGGGGATGTCGGCATTAAGAGGCTGCCCCAGCGCCTGCGGGGCGCTGATCTCCAGCCGGATCAGCGCCGCCGTCGCCGGGACAAGCTTTAATCGTGTGGTTTGAATGTTCATGCCAGCAGAAGCGTCAGTGCGAGGCGGTTCGTTCCCGCCGATTGTTCCCGCCGATTTGTTCCCCACTTGATGCCGTCAAGCTTTTTTGGAACTCGGGCTGCCGCTCGCCCGGCACCCAAAGCACGGGCATCTCGTTAAGTTACCTCTCTAAAATTCGCCGCGCAGGCGAGCGAGATCGCGGCGGGGCGGAGCGCCGAAGAGGCGGCGGTATTCGCGGCTGAACTGGGAGGGACTCTGGTAACCGACCCGGTAGCCTGCCGTCGCGGCGTCTAAAGCCTCGGAAAGCATCAAACGCCGTGCTTCCTGAAGGCGCAGGTGCTTCTGGTACTGCAAGGGGCTGAGGGCGGTGACGGCCTTGAAGTGGTGATGCAGGCCCGACGCGCTCATGCACACTTCCTGGGCGATGGCGTCAATGGACAGCGGCTCGGCGTAGTGCTGCTTGATCCAGTCGGTGGCCCGCGCAACACGCTGGGTCAGGCTGTTATGCACGGCAATCTGGCGCAGGCGTTCGCCCTGCTCGCCGGTCAAGAGGCGGTACAAAATCTCGCGGACAGCCGGCGGGGCCAGCATCGGCACGTCCTGGGGCGTGTCTAAAAGCCGCAAAAGGCGCAGGGAAGCATCCAAAAGCGGCACGTCGGTCCGGCTCAGGGACAAGCTGCGGGACGTGGCAGCGCTTGCGGCAGACGGGGAGGCGTCTCCAGAGGGAGCCATCTCTAGCAGAAGCGCTCCGATTTGGCGCGGGTCAATGTCTAAACACAGCCCCAAATACGGCGCGTCCGGCGACGCTTCCGTCACCTGCACGGTCAGCGGCAGGTCCACCGACAGGAGCAGAAAGCGCAGCGAGTCGTGGGCATGAGTTTCTTCCCCCAGCACGGTCAGCTTACAGCCCTGCGCGACCAGGCAGAAAGTCGGCCTCAAAACGCCGTGAACCGGCGGCGTGGGAGCAGACAGCCGGTGCAGGGTCAGCGGAGCAATCGCTGTTCGGTGGTTTCCATCCCCTGCCGTCAGCTTGTCCAAAAGTGCCGTCATCTCGGCTTGCTTTTCGCACAGTTCACTTTTCATGCCTTTACTATACCTGCATTGCGGCACAGTGTTTGCAGGATCAGGCAATAATCTTGCAGAACCGGGACAGAGCTTAGGCGGCGGTTGAGAGTAAGATGACTGTGATCTTAATACGCAGGAGACATCTTATGAGCAGCCAAGTTAATGGATACGCAGTCCAGTCCGCAGACGCGCCGGTCGCGCCGTGGGAGTTTAACCGGCGCGACCCGCGCCCGGACGATGTCACGATTGACATTTTGTACTGCGGCGTCTGCCACACCGACATCCACTTTTCCCGCAATGACTGGGGGTACAGCGCCTACCCCATCGTGCCGGGCCATGAGATCATCGGGCGGGTTTCCGGCGTCGGCCCGGAAGTGACGAGCTTCAAGATTGGCGACACCGTAGGAGTCGGCGTGCTGGTAGATTCCTGCCGGGAATGCGCCGCCTGCCGGGCCGGGCTGGAAGTTTACTGCGAGAAGTATCCGACCTCTACCTACGGCGCCCAAGACCGGCACGACGGCTCACCGACTTACGGCGGCTATTCGAATAAAATCCTTGTCTCGGACCATTTCGTGCTGCATATTCCCGATGGTCTGGACCCCAAGACCGCCGGGCCGCTTTTGTGTGCGGGCATCACGACCTACTCTCCATTAAAGCACTGGAAGATCGGGCCGGGCCACCAAGTCGCAGTCGTCGGCCTCGGCGGGCTGGGCCATCTGGGCCTCAAGTTCGCCAAAGCGCTTGGCGCGGAAGTGACACTGCTGACGCGCACTCCCGGCAAAGAGGAAGAAGCGCGGCGGCTCGGCGCAGACCATGTCATCTTGTCCTCCGACCCGGCGCAGATGAAAGCGGCTGTTAATTCGTTTGACTTCATTCTGGACACGGTGCCGAGCGCCCACGATCTCAACCCCTATCTGGCAATGCTGAAGCTTGACGGCACGCACATTCTGGTCGGGCAGCTTGACGCCATTGAGCCGGCGCTTCTCGGCGTCTCGCTTATGATGGGCCGCAGATCCCTCGCCGGTTCCGGGGCGGGCGGCATCGCCGAAACACAGGAAATGCTGGACTTCTGCGCCGCGCAGGGTGTCACAGCGGACGTAGAAATGATCAATATCCAGGACATCAACACGGCGTTTGAGCGCGTCTTAAAAAGCGACGTGCGCTACCGTTTCGTCATTGACATGGCCTCGCTGACAGAATAAAGAGCCTCGGCCCAATAAGATCTCGGCCCAATAAGATAGCGGCCCGTCGCCAAGCTCCGATACGGAGTAATCGCGCAGGGACACCCTCTCCTTAGTTAAGGAGAAGGTGAAAACTTGTTTTCGGGTGAGGTTCTTGTTTCTCGGCTTCCGTCATTTATCTCGGCTTTCGTCATTTGAGAAGGCTTTTTCTTAATACGTTCCTTCCTAGAACACACTTCGTTTACTCAGAAAGCAGACAAAATGAAATACAACAAATTAGGCGCGACAGGCTTGTTTGTCTCGGAGCTGTGCTTCGGCACGATGACATTCGGAGACAGTGACCAGTACAGGTTCATGGGGGCGCTGGCCCAAGAGGACGCCGACGCCCTGCTGGCGCAGGCGTTTGAAGCGGGCATCAACTTCCTTGACACGGCAGACACCTATTCCGGCGGCGAGTCGGAGCGCATTACCGGGCAGGCGCTGAAGAACTTAGGGCTGAAGCGCGAGGAAGTGGTTATTGCCACCAAAGTCTTCGGCCAGATGGGGCCAGGGCCAAACAGCCAGGGATCGTCCCGCGCCCACATTTTAAGCGCCGCCAAAGCCAGCCTTTCGCGCCTGCAAACCGACTACATTGACCTGTACCAGCTTCACGGCTTCGACCCGGCGACGCCGATAGAGGAAACTTTAGAAGCGCTGTCCGATCTGGTCCGGCTGGGGATGGTGCGCTACATCGGCGTTTCCAACTGGGCCGCCTGGCAGATCGCCAAAGCCGCCGGCATTTCCGAGCGGCGCGGCCTGGCAAAGTTTGCGTCGCTGCAAGCGTACTACACGCTGGCGGGCCGGGATTTGGAGCGCGAGATCGTGCCGATGCTGGCAAGCGAAGGCGTCGGCCTGCTGGTCTGGAGTCCGCTTGCGGGCGGCCTGCTGAGCGGCAAGTACAGCCGGGAGCAGTCCGGCGAAGAAAGCAGCCGCCGCAACACGTTTGCGTTTCCGCCGGTGGAGATGGACCGGGCGTACAGCATCATTGACGTGCTGAAACGGATGTCGGAAACAAAGAATGCCTCAGTCGCTCAGCTTGCCTTAGCCTGGCTGCTGCATCAGCCGCGCGTCACCAGCGTCATTCTGGGGACCAAAAAGAGCAGCCAGCTTGAAGACAACCTGGGAGCCGTGGATGTCACGTTCACGGCAGAAGAGCTGGAGTCGCTGGACGAAGTCAGCCGCCTGCCCGCCGAGTATCCCGGCTGGATGCTGGAGATGTGGAGCGGAGCGCGGGCAAAACAACTGGCTGACGCGCGGAAATGAGGGAACTTCATGAAACTGACCGATTATCGCACGCTGGGCCGCTCCGGCCTGGTTGTCAGCCCGCTGGCGCTCGGCACCATGACCTTCGGCAAAGAGCGCTGGGGATCGCCTGAAGACGTTTCTAAGGCTGTTTTCAATGCTTATGTGGACGCGGGCGGCAACTTTATTGACACCGCCGAAGCCTACGCCGACGGGCGCTCTGAAGAAATGCTGGCCGGATTTATCCAACAGCGCGGCCTGCGCGACAGGGTCGTGCTGGCGACCAAGTTCTCGTTTTCCGCCGAAGACGGCAACCCGAACGCCGCCGGAAACGGGCGCAAGAACATCTATCGCGCTCTGGAAGGCTCGCTGAAGCGCCTCGGGACCGACTACATAGACTTGTACTGGATGCACATCTGGGACACGGTTACGCCGGTTGAAGAAGTGCTGCAATCGCTGGGCGACTTGCAAAAGTCCGGCAAAATCCGCTACTTCGGCTTGTCCGACGTTCCCGCCTGGTACGCGGTGAAGATGTCCACGCTGGCGTCGGCCCACACCGTTCCCGGCCCAATCGCCCTGCAAATGGAATACTCGCTGGCGGCGCGGGAAATCGAGCACGAGCATTTGCCCGCCGCCCGCGAATGCGGCCTGGCGCTGCTGCCCTGGAGTCCGCTGGCCGGCGGCTTTCTAGCGGGCAAGTACGAGCGCGGCAGCGCCGAAGCTGACACGAAAAGCGTCAGCGGCGAAGGCCGCCTCAGCGGCGCGAACCCCTTCGGCGACACCAAGTTCACGGACCGCAACTGGCGCATTTTAGAGGCGCTGCGCTCTGTCGCCGCCGAAGTAGGCTGCCCGCCGGCGCAGGCCGCGCTGGCCTGGACGGCGGCCCAGCCCGGCATCACGTCCACAATTATCGGCGCAAGCAAATCGGAGCAGATTCAGGATAATCTGGCGTCGCTGGACATCCAGTTCACGCCCGCGCAGCTTCAAGCGCTGGACCGGAGCAGTGCGCCGGAGCCATCGTTTTACGATTATCTGAAGTCCGGCATTCTGACCCAAATTGTTTTCGGCACAAATGTCCAAGGCGAGCGCTAGTTTAAGCAAGCAGCAGCACAAAGCGTGCCGGCGCAGGAAAAAGCGAGGAAAAACAGTTCCTCGCTTTTTGTTTTTATATGATTTTGTTCGTAACCGTACGTTAAACAAACCCCCTTGTGTTCCCAATCTTTGCCGGTATACTATCCAAAGTTCGGCAGCGCTGCCGAGCATTTTACCCCTCCTTTGCTGCTCTTATAAGTCATCGAAGACTCTCCACTCAAGAAACCAACTGAAACGCTCGTGTGCAGGCAGTCGTGCCGCCTGCTGAGGCGAACCCTTGCCCTGAGCATTCTTGGAAGCCAAACAGTTTTCGCGGAAGGATAGTTTTCTATGCGCTCTTCACCCTTTTTCCGGACGCTTATTCCCAAACAAGTGTCCCGTCCTGATGCCTTAAACCGGCTGACTCGTTCTTTGTACGCCGTTCTGGCCGGCGTTTCTCTTGCAACCTGTGCCTGGGCGGCGGCGCCGATGTCGGCCACGCTGACCGCTAGTGGGCCGTCCGTCTCGTGGACCGGCACGGAAACCGGAACCGGCGCGGACTCCGCGACGGCTTCCAATGAAACCGGGTGCAGCCCCACCCTCAACAACTGCGACACGTTCACGCTGACCATCGGCGGCCAGCCGAGTGATTACAAAGGCAAAGTCGTCGCCATTTCCGACAACTGGAAAGTGCTGGCCGATGAGTACGACCTCTTCGTGCATGTCGGCAGCAGCGTCAGCGGCTCCCTAGTCGCCTCCTCCGAAAACGGCGCGAACGGCAACGGAACGCCCGCCACGTCCAATGTCATCACGATTGACCCGACCAATCCGATGACGCCGCCGGGGGTCTACACGATCCATGTCGCCAGCGCCATCGGCTCGTCAACCCTGGACCAGTATTCCGGCACGGCGGTGGTGGAAACGAACCCGACCCCGACGCCTCGCGCCGGAACGTACTCTTTGGGCGCGTTTCAGTTCAGCAATGACGTTCCGCTGAAAGCCCCGGTGGCCGTGGCGGACGGCGAGCCGAGCAGCCGCACGGACAAGTACGGCAACTTCTATGAATCCGGCATCCGCGGGTTTCCGGCGGGCATTGACTTGTGGTACTTTGACCTGCGCCCGACCGTCAGCGGCGCGGCAAACCCCACCTACGATCCGCTGATGCGCTACCCGATCTACAAAGGCCAGCCCGACGGCTTTACCGGCATGGCAAGCGCGGCGGCCGGCATCAATGCCGGCGGCGACGGCGGCGGCGACGTTGACCTTGCTGTCGGCTTTGACAATTCCACCCTCGGCACGGTCAGCGACAACCCGGCGACAACGCCGGCGAACCCGACCCTGGCCTTCGCCAGCTTGATCGCCGCGAACCTGTCTACCGGCAGCTCGCAGGACATGGCGAACACCTACAAGCTCAACAGCGCCGGCAACTTCCCCGGCGGCATCCCCGTCAACGACCGGCAGTGGCTCGAAGCCTTCGGCACGAACACGGTCTATATGCTGTACCGCACCATCACCCCCGACGCGGTCATCTCGCAGATTCAGCAGTCGGTAGACGGCGGCCTCACCTACGGGCCGGCCCAAACCGCCGGCATTGTAAACCAGACGGCGTCTTTGGACGTTGACCCGACCGACGGCACGGTGTTTCTGGGGTTCAACGACGGCTCGGTCTCGGTCGGCAAGCCCAATGCCACCCTGGGCTTCCCAGTCACCGGCACATACACCAGCTATCAGGCGGCTTCCGATCCCAACGGCGTCGCGCATATCTTCTTCCAGTGCCAGGTGGCGCACGACTCCGGCACCGGCGCGGGCAAGAACGGCAAGTCCTACGGCACGGTTTACTGCCTGTATTCCAACGGCATTGATGTGTTTTTGGAGTATTCGCTGAACCGGGCGCAGACCTGGAGCACGCCGGTGCGCGTCAACGATGCGGCTACCCTCGGGACGCATTTCAACATCTTCCCGCGCCTGGCGCTCGGCACGACATACGGCAGCGTCGGCATTGTCTGGTACGGCACGTCCGACAGTGGCGTCACTTTGGACCCGGCGACCGGCACACCGCTCGGCTCGGAAGGCAGCCCGACCGCGCTTTGGAAAGCGTACTATGCGCTTACTTACAACGCTACCGCCGCGGCGCCCGCGTTTCAGGAAGCTGCGGCCAGCAACCACTACCTTCATGCCGGCAACATCTCCGAAAGCGGGCTTGTGCTGACCGGCACGGACCCGAACCGGAACCTGCTGGACTACTTTGAAGTGTCGTATGACCCGACCGGCGCGGCGGTCATCGGCTATACCGACGACCACAACGACTTCAGCGGCGAATCCTTCTCCGTGCGCCAGATCGGCGGCCCCGGCATTGTTCCCGGCACCAATGTTCCTGCGCCAAAAGAGGGGCCGACGGCGAAGCGCCAGACGGCTTATGGGATCAATACGATTGATGCGATCCCCGGACCGTTCGGCGCTCAGGTCACCGACTGGTCCGATGACGTGAGCTACGGCCTCGTCGTCACCGTGCCGAATGCCGATCCGCTGGACATCACCTCGGTGGATTACTATGCCGTTCAGACGCCGAGAGGGCCGACGCTCACGGCGAAGATGATCGTGTCCAGCCTGGCGATGATCCCGACAGAATCTTCGTGGCGCATGAGCTTTGCCGCCAACTGCCCGGACTCGATCCTGGACCCGACCGGCACGTACAGCTTCGGCGTGTCCGACTTGGGCGACCAGTTTTACCTGGAAGTGGACAGCAACGCGAACGCATCGTCCGCCCCGGCTGCCGCGACCTACGGCACCATCGCCCGCAATGTCAGCGGCGGATTAACTTACACGGCGATTGGAACCGCCGACGGCTTCTCCTTTGACTCGGTTCACAACACGGTTTCGGCTCGCATTTCGGTCACGAAGCTGAACGCTTATCTTGCTTCCATCGGCCATCCGCTGATCAAGTCAGGCTCTATCCTGGCCGGCCTGCGGGGCGCGACGTTTGACAGCGGCTCCGGCGGCACCGTCAAGGGTGATACCACTTACGGCGGCACCCAGTATACCTTGCCGTAAGTATCCCCTGCCGTAGAGGGTTCTCAGCGGCAACGGTGCCTTATTCGCAGCGCCGGAGGTCAGGGTCCTGCTCTGCCCTCTGGCGCGAAGACGAATGCTCATGCTACCCGGTCACGAGATTTTATCAACAAAGGAACTCTTCATGTCTCACTCGTCTCTCGTTTCCAAGTCCCCACTTGCACTGCTCGCCCTCGGTGGCCTGCTGCTCTCGGTCCCTGCGGCCCAGGCCCAAACCAACATTATCAGCTTCAGCTTCTCCGGCAACCCCAACACGCCGCAGAACGTCCAGCCAGACTTGTACGCCGGTGTAGTTCCTGCGATGAACTTCAACACCGACGACGGCGGCAACAGCGGCGGCGGGTACACCGACCTTGCTTACAGCGACGGCACGGACAGCTTCGCCAGCGTTTCCTCCTACAATTCCTACGACGCACAGAACGGCAAATTGGCTGCGAACTCGGATTACCAGACCAACGGCAACGAGCAGCTCTTAAACGGCTTCATTGAAAGCGGCCCGCCGGCAGCGGCGCAGGCCAACGCCACCGTGACCGTGGACGCCGTGCCGTTCACGACCTATGACCTGTATGTCTACGGTTACAACGGCTCTTTGTCCAATGCCACGACAATGGGAACCTACACGGTCACGCCCAGCAGCAGCCTCGTCGGGACATCGCAGACAGTGGCGCTGCAGGATACGTTTAATCCGTCTACGCCCTTCACCCTGGCGACGGCGACAACTCCCGGCGATTACCTGGTCTTTACCGGGCTGACCGGAAGCTCGTTTACGCTGACTGCGGACCGCGTGGCAGGCACCACGGATTCTACGACGTTTATCCCCATTGACGGCTTCCAGATCGTCTCCGATACTCCCGCCGCCGTGCCGGAAGCGTCTACGACCATTTCCTTCGGCCTGCTGCTGGCGCTCGGACTGGGCGCAGCAGTTGTTCGCAGGAAGAAAGCCGCCGCCGCAGTTTAAGCGGCTTTATCGAGTAACAATCCGCCCTGCCGAATACCGGCAGGGCGGCAGGAAACCCGGCATGAAATTCTTTCCTCTTCTTGCTCTTTGTTTCGCGTTGCCCGCGCCGGTCATCGCGGCGCCGGCGGACGGCAAGCAAGCGCCGCCCGCACTCATGGCGGCAGGCGACTCGCTGGCCGGCGTCAAGCTCGGAATGGACCGGGACGACGCCCACGCAGTGCTCACAGCGGCGGGCGCAAGCAGTTCCAGCACAGATAAAGACGACACAGATAAAGACGACACAGATAAAGACGCGGGCGACAAAAAGGGCAAAAGCGCCGATCCTGACGATGCCGCGCCGGAAGTCTGGACCTTGAAGAACTCCCCCTATGCCAAAGTCGTCTTTGCGGCAGACAATCAAGACAAAGTCTTGTGGGTGACCGCGTTTGCGCGTCCGGGCTTGGGCGTGCCGTTTGCCCAGATAGGCAGCCTTGCCCGTGCCGCCGCGTCCGGCCCGGCATTTGCCGTTTGGAACATCATCTCGCCGCGCGGCAGCTTTCGCGAGATCGCGCGGGGCCAGGGCGGCAAAGCGCAGGTCGTCTCGCTGCTGCCGCTGAGAAGCGCCAATCCCAACGGGGCATTTTCGCCCCAGATCATGCCGAAACAAGTCCTGCCGAAAACTTCTTCTAAACCGTTAGCTGCAGAAAGGCCCAAATGAAAAAAAACAATGCCTTTACTTTGATCGAGCTGCTCGTCGTGATCGCCATTATCGCGATTCTCGCCGCCATTCTGTTTCCCGTGTTCCAGCAGGTCCGCGAGAACGCCCGGCGCACCGCCTGCTTATCCAACATGAAGCAGATCGGCCTTGCCGCCGCCATGTATGTGGAAGACCAGGATGAACGCTACCCGCAGTCCAAGCAGAGCAGCCAGCAGCCGCAGATTGACGACAGCACCGGGCAGATTGAAAACCCCGATGCCGGGTCGGTTTTTGCCATGATCCTGCCCTACACCGGTTCCGGGGCGCAGGCCACCAGCGTCGCCGACTACGAGACGCACCTGCCGCAGCAGAAGCTGCTGGCCTGCCCGGATGATCCCGCGCCGTTCAACCCGGACTGCAACCAGATGACTTCCAATCCCAATGCCCCGTTTAACAATGGCGGCCCGCAGGTGGTTTCCTACCTGACCAACGCCTATTTTGTTTTTGGCTTGACGGAGTCCCAAGTTTCTGCGCCCTCCGATACCATCTATCTTGCCGAGCGGCGCTCTTCGGCGTCTGCCAATGCCGCCGACTCGTTCTGCGACGACATCTATCATCCCTGGTTCAGCAGCAGCTCGAACCCGGCCGGCAACGAAATGGACCCGCAGACAGGAGCGATTGCCACCAGCCGTCACGGCGGCGGCGCGAACTATGTGTTTGCCGACTTGCACGCCGGATGGAAGCGCTTCGAGCAGACGCTTTACCCAATCAACCGCCATACCCCCGAGCCGTAAGCACAGTTTATCTTTGTTTCAGAGCACGGCGATCAGCCCTCGACAGTTCACTGCGAGGGCTGATTTTAGTTTAAGCGCTCGCGCAGGGGTTATTTATTGTCTGCTAAGGGGAAAAGAAACCAGTAAACTTTGCAGAAGCAATTTAGGGAGAAACTATGACAACGACAAAAGGCTACGCGGCCCAGTCCGCGACTTCGCCTATCGCGCCGTGGGAGTTTGAACGGCGGACGCCGGGACCGACGGACGTGCAGATCGAGATTTTGTTTTGCGGCGTCTGCCACTCGGACATCCATCAGGCCCGCAACGAATGGGGCAACGCGACTTACCCGATGGTGCCGGGGCATGAGATTGTCGGGCGCGTGACCCAAATCGGCAGTGATGTCACCAAGTTTGCCGTCGGCGATTTGGCGGGCGTCGGCGTCATGGTAGATAGCTGCCGGGAGTGCGAAAGCTGCAAGATCAGCCTGGAACAATACTGCGACCGGGGCCAGACCGTGTTCACGTACAATTCCAAGTTTCCCGACGGCACCCCGGCTTACGGCGGCTACTCGGACAAAATTGTCGCTGACGAAGCGTTTACGCTTAAAATCTCGCCCAAGCTTGACCTGGCCGCGACTGCGCCGCTTCTGTGCGCGGGCATTACCACCTACTCACCTCTGCGCCACTGGAATGTCCAGCCCGGCCAGAACGTCGGCGTGGTCGGTCTCGGCGGCTTAGGCCACATGGCGCTCAAATTTGCCCATGCGTTCGGCGCTCATGTGACCCAGTTCACGACCTCGCCCGGCAAGGAAGAGGACGCCCGGCGTCTAGGAGCCGACGAAGTGGTCCTCACCCGCGACCCGGAAAACCTCAAAGCGCTGGCCGGGACATTCCACTTCATTATTGACACCGTCTCCGCGCCGCATGACCTGAACATGTACCTCAATCTGCTGAAGCGCGACGGCAGCATGGTCCTAGTCGGTCTGCCGGATGTCCCGGCGGAAGTATCCGCGTTCCCCCTGGCCGGCAAGCGCCGCTCACTTTCGGGGTCCAACATCGGCGGCGTCGCCGAGACTCAGGAAATGCTGGACTTCTGCGCCGAGCACGGCATTGTCAGCGACATCGAAATGACGCCGATTTCCAAGATCAACGAAGCCTACGAGCGCATGATCAAGAACGACGTCAAGTATCGGTTCGTGATTGACATGGCTTCCCTCAACGAGTAATCTTCCCGTGTTTTGTCCATAAAAGGGCAGGGCTTGTCCCTGCCCCTTTTTTGTTCCCGCTTTCTCTTTCCCTGATTGGTATAGGAAAATGCCTTTTCCTATACACGTTTGGTACAATGTGTATAGATAACCATTGTTTTCTATGCATATCGCGCTCATCCGCAAGAAAAACGCTCGGCTTCCATCAAGGAAACCGGGCCTCCTTCTGCCACTACTCTTTACTTTCCCGTTTACGATTCGCATTACTGCGTATCGGAAAAGTCGCCGTTGACAACAGGGCGCATTCTACGACGCGACAGCCGGTAACCTTCCCTAACGAACCGCACTGACTTTGCCATAATTGGGTGTGGAGGCGGCATCGCGAAAGGAGCGAGTTCTATGACAGCTATGTCTGTCTCCCCAGGAGCAGTGTTGGCACCGAAGACCCCCGTTTCGGTTAATGGAGCATTAGGCGGCGATGAGTCGCATTTGGTCAAGCTGACCAAGCGGGAAATTGAAGTGCTGACCCATGTCATCCAGGGCAAGTCCAGCCGGGAAGTGGCCGACCAGTTGTTTGTCTCCAAGCGCACGGTGGATTTCCACCTGGCGAATGTCTACGACAAGCTGCATGTCAACAACCGTGTGCAGGCGTTCCGCCGCGCCACACGGCTTGGCCTCATTCCCTACGAAGCGCAGTTCGCGGATTAGCAATTTCGATCCGCACCCTGAGAGCAAAAGCCCTAGCAGCCGCAGGCAACCCAAACTAAGGCGGGAGACGCAAGTCTCCCGCTTTTTTTCGTGCTGCATGCCTTCCTGATGCCCCGCCGTAAGTGTCCCCGCCATGAGTCCCCGCCATGAATGGCAGGTCTGACGGCGAAGCGCCAACCGCACGGTGTGCGGAAGATCAAGAGCCGGCCATGACACTCTTTCGCCCACAGACCTGCCGTTCACGGAGCAACCGCACTCGACGGCGGGGACACTCACGGCCCGACGCTGTAATCCAGCGCCTTTACAACGGATGCCCCGCCGCCGGGCGGCGTCACCGTGACACGCACCCGCCACGGGCCGGGCATGGCAAACGAGACAGCCGCCTGGTAACGGCCTGCGCCGACTTCCTGAAACGCCGGGTGTGTCGTTCCCATGTCCATCGAAGTCATGGCGACGGCGGCTTTCACAGACGCGCCGGCAAGCGGCTTGCCGTCTGCGTCCATGACAGTTAATGTTAGCATATTCGGCTGCCTCGCTTTAGGTGGGTCCGGCGCAATTGCCGCCGTCACTGCGAGAGTGCTGGAAGACGCTGCGAGAGCACTGGAAGACGCTTCCGCAGGCGTGTCCATGTTCTTCATGCTCATCTGCATCATGTCGCTGTTCTTTAGGCGCGACGGGCGGAAACGCAGGTAGACTTGGAACGACAGCGAGGCGCCGGTGCCGTAGTCGGCGTTCAGCGCCGACGGGTGCTGGTCGGCGGTGACGGCAAAACCGAGGCCGGTGTCAATGCCGGTGCCGTGGGTCAAGTCCCGCACATACCCCGCGGTGTACGCGCCGAGATCAAACTTGCGGCCCTGCAAAGCGTCTTCCGGCAGCACCAGCTCACGGCCTGACTTTTGGATATTTTCGATGCGCGTAAACAGCGTGTCCCGGCCATGCTGGTAATCGGCCTCGGCCAGATACGAGTTTGTTTTTCCTTCGGTGTTGAGGTTGTTCTGGCCCCAAACAACCGCCGTGGTGAAGTTCGCGTCTTCGCCAAGCGGCTTGTTATACAGCCAGGACGCCGTGGTGCGGTGCTGGTCTACCCCGTCGCCCTCGGCGTTTCGGATATATCCGTAGGAGACTTGGAACGCATGGTCGGCGCTGGGGTTGAACGACACGCGGGAGCTGTAACTGTCAAAGCGGGCTTTTTGGAACGACCAGCGGTCTTCGTCGGGTTCGCGCCCGGTGAAGTCGCTTGCTTCCACTTTCAGCGTGCTGCCGAAGTTCAGCCCTGCCGTGGCGACACCGAACTGAATGTGCGTTGCATCCTGCCAGTGATGCCCAAGGGGCGCGTCGGCCAGATCATAGGCCAGCAGGCGGTGCATGTAGGTCGGCGGGCCAAGCGCCGGCTCGCCGGGATCGGCAAGGTACAGGTACGCGGACTTGCCGCCGCCCAGCAGATGGGAATATGTCGCGGCCAGCTCGCTTTGGAAGTTGTGCGGGTGCTGCCGGTCATGGAGCGGCTCATGGTGCCAGGTTTCGCCGGTCTGGAACAGCAGCGGGTAGCCGTAGCCGCCTTCGGTGACGGGGTCCAAGCTGAGCATCGCCCGCAGGCCAAGCTGCGAGCTTGCGGTCAGCGGGTGGCTGAACATCGCCATGCCCCAGTTGGGGGCGTCGAAGCGCCGGTCGCCGCGCTCGGAGCCGACATCGGTATAACGCGGCATCGCCGCGCCGTGCAGCATCAGCATGTTACTTCTCAGCATGAACATCTTGCCATACATCGGCGTGGAAGACGGCAGCCAGGCCGTGCCGCTGGCTTCCTGGCTCATGGGGTCACTGAGATCCACCGAAGAAGCCATCCCCGCCCCAGACATGCTCATTCCCGGCATGGCGTTCATGCTCGGTATGGCGTTCATGCTCGGCATGTCTGCACTTGGCACAGGTTTCTGCGGCGTGGCAGGCATGGGATTTTCTGCGCCGGGCATGGTCATACTCGCATGTGGAGCGGCGGCTTGGACAACCAGCTTTCCCGCCATGCCGCCCTGCGCGTGGCCGCGCACGGTGCAGAGATAAGCGTAGACGCCGGGTGCGTCCGGCACCCGTAATATCAGCTCGTCGGCGTGCAGCAGGCTCGACCGGGGGGCGAGTTCCGGCGTCCCGGCGGACGCTTTCACATACGCTTCCATGACAGTGGGGTACGCCGTGAGTGGCGGCCCGAAACGGATATTATGCGCCATGTCGTCATCCGTGTTGACGAACAGAACTGTCAGCACCGCGCCTTTCGGCACAACAAGAGTTGGATTGCGGAGGCCGTCCATCCGGTACGAGAGCATGTCGTTTTCAGGGCCGGTCACAGCCACCAGCCGAACAGTCTTTTGAGTAAACGTCAGCGTCTTGCCGTCCGGCGACACAGTGCCTGCCGTTGGGATTTTCTCAGCGGCGGCAAGCGCCGCCGGTGTCAGCGTCCTAGAAGCGCTGCGAATAAAAGTAAAGGGGGCGGCAAAAGCCAGAACCGGCAGGAAGCAGAGCAGCGCGGACGCGGCAGCACGCCCGGCTTGCAGCAACGCAGTATTCATAGAAGGTTTTCCTCATTCAGTGGTACAAGAACGACAAAGAAGACTGAATCAGGCGGCAGGAGGAGCGCGAAGGCCGGGGACGTGTTTGAGGGCGGGCGAGGAGAAACCGAGCGTCGGCGGCGGGCGCTGCCGGAGCGGCAGGACCTGCAGGAAAGGCGGCAGAAACGGCGCAGTCTCAGGCAGAGCCAAAAACGCAGCGGCAAGACTGCGGCTTAAAGGCGTGTGCGTTTCGGAAACGCTTCCCGGAGGAAGCACAGCGAGGCGGGTTACTGTGGGATGACAGACCGGGTGCGTTATGGCCGCAGAATGCGCGGAGGCTGCCGAGGACGCCGCTGTTTTGGGCAGGCAGCAGGCCATGCGCGGCATACTTCCCGTGGACCCCTCCGGCATCGGCATCGAAGTTGTCCGGCAGGGCATGGCGGAAAGAAGCGCGGCGGCGCTGACGATGCGGGACGCATGACGGCATTGCCAGACGGCAAGCGGCGGTGCAGCGCTGCTTGCGGACACCAAGACCGCGAAAAGCCAGGAAAATAAATGGAGCCGCCGGAAAGTCGCCATTGTCCAATCAGTATACCTGACGCGGCTTTGCAATCTTCATCAATTTTTAATGCTGCCCTATGCTATAATAACCTGATGTCTTTCCAATACTTCTTCTCATACTGGGCGATCCGCGCCGGCGCAGCGCTGCTGCTGGCGGGAATGCTCGCCGGCTGCGGGACGCAGGCACAGAATGCCCTGAAAGTGCAGGAGAACCTGGAAGAAGCTCAGCAGTCTCTCCAGGTCAAGCCGACGGATACACAGGCGCGGCAGTGCGTGGACCGGGCAATCGCCATTGCCCCACAGGACCCGGCGACTTATTTCGGTCCTGACCCGGCGACAAGCGGCGGCGACTCGCTTTCACCGCTCAGCATCGCCATTGTCTTCGCCACTGCCGGCGACACTCCGGCCCTCGCTGCTTACATGACGCAGGCGACGCAGAAGTTTCCCGGCGATGAGCGGGGGTTTCTTCTGCTTTCCCAAGCCGAAAAGACAATGGGGCAGACAGCCGCCTTGAAGGCGACTTCCACGCAGCTTGTCGCCCTGCTGAACAAGCGCCTCCACACGCCCGGCGCAGCGAACTTAGATGTCCTGTATGAAGAACTCGCTCAGGCTTATTTCGATGCCGGCGATCCGGTGAACGGCACGGCAACTTACACAAAAGCCATTCAAGCCTACCCGACTGAACCGGGCCTGCCGAACGACCTGGCCTACAATGACGCGATTCAAGGAACAAACTTGCCCCAGGCGCTGGCATTGGCGCATCAAGCAATCGCGCTGGCCCAGAAGCAGAACGCGCCCGACGAGCAGACAGCAGCTTATCAGGACACGCTCGGCTGGGTGCAGTATCATCAAGGGGACTACGCGGGGGCGGAGCAGAACCTGCTGCAAGCAGTCAATGCCGTGCCGCGCAATGCGGAACTTCGCTACCACCTCGGGCTGGTTTACGCCGCCCAGGGGAACACGGAAGCCGCCCGGTCCGAGCTGCGCCATGCGGTCATGCTGGCCGAAAATTATGCCGCCGCCCAGCAGGCGCTGGACACGCTGCCGAAAAGCGCCCTGCCACAGCCGGCGATCTCACCCGGCACTGTGCCGCCCCGCCCCGCGCCTAAAGCGGCTGTCGCCGCGTCTTCGTAGCGGTTTTGGACTAGAAGCTTGCGAGTAGTTGAAAACTACGCGCTAGGGGAAGCACTCTTCGAGTGTGAAGAAAGGCGGTTCGGCCCTGAATTACGTCCGCAGGACACTTCCCCTAGCGCGTGGTTTTCAACTACTCGTCATTTTCGTTCGTCATTTTCGTTCAACAAAAGCGTTCGCATCACATCCGATCTTAGCTGCGCCCTGCGGCGTCCTTTGTATATAGCAAGGTAAGACCCAACATGAAATCTCGCTCAAAAACTCGTTTAGGCTCTTTGTCCCGCCGGGCCGCCGCACTCGGGCTGCTGACGGCGGCGCTGGCCGGGCCGGCGCTGGCCGCGCCCGCCGCCATGCTGCCCCGGCTGTCCGGCCACGTTCCGGCGGCAGCGATCGCGCATTCGCGTCTGCTCGGGCGGGTGGCTTCCACGCAGACAGTCCAGCTTGCGCTGACACTGCCGCTGCGAAACCAGGCCGCATTGACAGATCTTCTTGACCGGCTGTCGAAGCCGGGCGACCCGCTTTACGGCCATTACTTGACCCCGGCGGAGTTTGCCGCCCGGTTCGGCCCGACAGCAGCCGACTACGCCGCCGTCGCGGCTGCCGCCAAGCAGGCGGGCCTGTCGGTGACCGGGACGCACCCGAACCGCCTGATTTTGGATGTCTCCGGCTCCGCGTCGCAAGTAGAAGCGGCCTTCAGCCTGCATTTACAGCGCTACTTGAATGCCGCAGGGCGCGAGTTTTACGCCCCGGACGCCGGCCCGGCGCTGCCGTCAGGGCTTTCGGGCCGCGTGTCGGGAGTTGTTGGCCTGGACAATGCCGTGCGCCTGCGCTCGCACCTGCATCCGGCGCTGACCGCCCACGCAGGGGCGGTGCCGCAGGGCGGACTGGCGCCGAACGACATCAAAACAGCTTACAGCCTGCCGATCACCGGCGGCCCAACTGGGGCCGGGCAGACCATCGCGCTGTATGAGCTGGACGGCTACACGCAAAGCGACATCACAGCCTACGAAAGATATTACGGCCTTCCGGCAGTTCCGCTTCAGAACATCCTTGTAGACGACGCAACGGGAAGCGCCGGCAGCGGCGCGGACGAAGTGACTTTAGACATTGAGCTGGCCCAGGCGCTTGCCCCCGGCATCAGCAGGATTTTGGTGTACGAGACGCCCAACAACAGCTCCGACCAGACGTACCTGGACGGCTACAACCGGATTGCCACCGATGACCTCGCCAAGCAAATCAGCACCTCTTGGGGCGGGGCGGAGGATCAGAGTGACTCTGCACTCCTGACCGGCGAAAACCCGATCTTTCAGGAGATGGCCGCGCAGGGGCAGAGTGTGTTCGCGGTCACCGGCGACAACGGCGCGTATGATGACGGTACAACGCTGAGTGTGGATGACCCCGGCTCACAGCCTTATGTCACCGGCGTCGGCGGCACGACGCTTTCCACGGACGGTACCGGCGGCCCCTATGCCAGCGAGTCGGCGTGGGGACTGCCGTACAATGTCAACGACCCGAACAGCACGGACGGCGGCGAATACGGCGTGGGCGGCGGCGGCGGCTTCAGCACGGTCTGGCCCGCGCCCTCTTACCAATCCGTGCTGCCGTCGGCCCCGGCCATGCGGAGCGTTCCCGATGTCGCGCTTGACTCGGACCCGGTGACCGGCTACTCCATTTACTACGGCGGCAGCTTTACCGAGTACGGCGGCACCAGCGCAGCAGCCCCGCTTTGGGCCGGCTTCACGGCCCTGGTCAACCAGCAGCGGGCGGCGGCAGGCAAAGCGCCCATCGGCTTCCTGAACCCGCCGATTTACCAGATTGGAGCAAGCGCGGCGTACACCACGAACTTCCATGACATCACGACCGGCAGCAACCTCTACTACCCGGCGGAGCCGGGCTACGACAATGCCACCGGCTGGGGTTCGTTTATCGGCAGCGCCCTCCTGAACACGCTTTCGGGGAACAGCGCAGCCGCGCAGACTGCGACCCTGACCGGCACGATTACCGCCGCCGACACCGGGGCCGTCCTGCCCAATGTTTCCGTCAGCGCCCTCTCGGTTCCCGGCAACGTCGCGGCCGGCACCACCACGACGAACGCGGCCGGCGTCTACACGCTGCCGGTTCCTGCGGGAGCCGCGCTTGCCGTCACTGAGAGCGCCTACACCGCGACCGGCGGCCGGTATGCCGGCGCGGAAACGCCGGTCGCCGCGCTTTCCGCCGGCCAGACCGTCACCGTGAACGCTGCCCTGCAGCCCGTGCATACGTTCGCCGCCGGCCTGCAGATGATCTCGTCACCGTACACCTACAGCACGGTCAGCGATTTCATGGCATTGTTCGGCCTGAACTCGGCGGCGTCAAGCGCGACACGCTTGATTGCCTGGAACCCGCTGTCCGACAGCTATGTGTTCTACCCGGCGGCTCCGGCCAACACGCTCTCGCCCGGCACCGGCTACTGGGCGTTCTTCAGCAGCCCGGCTTTCCCGCATTACGATGGGACGCCTGTCTCGACGGCGACGCCGTTCTCGATCTCCGTTTCTGCCGGATGGAACCTGATCGGCGACCCGTTCCCCACCGCCGTGCCGCTGTCGTCGGTCACGGTCAGTGGGACGCCGCTTGCCCTCAGCGCCGCCGTTTCGCCGACCCTCTATACGTACAGCACAGCGTCCGGCCAGTACGTCACGCTGAACGCGGCGTCGGACTCGCTCCAGCCGTATGCCGGCTACTGGATTTATGTCACTCAAAACTCGCTGGTGACAGTTCTTACCGTTCCCGCGCCATAGGAACCCACCCCGTCATAGGAACCCACCCCGTCACAAGTGACGACCCTCCCGAAACGGGAGGGTGCAGAGTTTCAGACGTAGGGGCGCTGCTTGCCGCGCCCTCTTGTCTTGCCGCGCCCTCTGGATTTTGCTTGGCTCCTTGCCTTCCCGTTTCGGGAGGGTCGTCACTTGTGATGGGGCGAGTTCCTATGACGGGGCGGGTCGTGAGTTGACCGAAGGCGGCCGGACGTGCTAAAATGGGGCAGACGTTTCGCTTTATCTCGACGGCCTACGGAGAAAACACACGATGACAAAGACAACGACTGTCCTCAGCCCAGTGACTGTCACCCTGCTGGCATCCGCTTTCGGCGCGGCGCTCTGCGGCACGGGCGCTTTGGCCCAGTCGGCGGTTACGCCGGCAAAACCGATCACCCTCAAGCTCGGCGCGTTCCTGCCCAGCGGCAGCTTCCTGAAGAACGCCACCAGCAACTCCTGGTTCAGCGCCGGGCTGGAGTACGCGCCCGCACCGCGCACGGCAGCCGCGTCCAGCCTCACGCCGCTGGCGTATGTGGATTACGCCGGTTCCAACCGTCACGGGGTCAACGCCAATTACATCGGCGTCGGTCCCGGCGTCCGCTACGACCTTGTGCCGGCAGGCACCAGCACGCTGGTCCCGTATGTCGGCGCAGGCATCGGCGCGTACTTCCTGCACGCATCCAGCTTCGGCAGCTCGTCCAACAAGACAAACTTCGGCTATCGCCTGAATGCCGGGGTCGAGTTCAACCGCTCGTATCTTTTAGAAATCAACTACACGGACCCGGAAAGCCTGGACCACACCCGCTTCAGCGGCTTCAACATTCAAATCGGTGCGAAGCTTTAGAAGTCACTTTGGATCATGCCGAAAGAGACGCTCCGCAACCCGCACAACCTGCCGTCCAAAGTCTGCCCTGTCTGCGGCAAGCCGTTTACTTGGCGCAAGAAATGGGAGCGGGATTGGGAAAACGTCGTATATTGCAGCGACAAGTGCCGCAGGGCAGGGAAGCCTGCCTAGACAAGAAAATCCCCGCTGTAAACGCACGGCGGGGATTTTTATGTAACACGCTGATCCGCAGGATGCCCTAGCCTGGCAGCACCTGGGCTTCTTTGGCTTCGGCGCGGGCGGCGTCCTGTTCCTGCTGAAGCACGGGCGCAATGGCATCCTTGCGGGCATCAGGCGCGGCGGCTTCCGTGTCTTTCGCGATCGTCTTTTGGACGACATTCGCGGCCCGGCGCACGGCGACCACATCAGTCTTGAACTGCGGGAACAGACGGATCAAAATGACCTGCAAGGCGGCGGCGATGGGAACCGCCAGCAGCGTGCCGCCGATGCCGAACAGCGTGCCGCCCGCCATCAGCGCAATGAGCGTTAAGAGCGGGTGAAGATTGACACTGCCGCCGATGACGCGCGGGGCGACAATGTTGTCGAACACAATTTGATGAATGAAGATCATGATCAGGATAACGACAACCGCCGTGGTCACGCCTTGTGTCGCCAGCGTGACCAGGCCAATCAAGATTGTCGAGACTAATGCTCCAAAGTAAGGGATCGTGTAGAGCAGTCCCGCCGTAATCGCAAGCGTCAGCGCGTAATCCCGCAGACCGGCAAACCACAGCACGGCAAAGATGACGCAAATATCCAGCGCCATCACGGTCAGTACGCCCCGAACATAGCTGCCGAACACGGCGATAATATCCGTGACAGTCGCGAGAATTCCCTCACGCCGCTCTTTGGCGACCAGCAGCAGCGATTTCCCCAGTATCTTGTTGAAGTCCAGCAGGATAAAAAACGTGATGATCGGGACAATCACGACCCAGACCAGGTTCCCTGCCAGCCCCGGCAGGTTATCTCCAAACCATTTCAGCCCGTTCCCAAGCAGCTCCGGCACATGCCGGGCTTGGTTCAAAACCGGCGGGCGCAGGACCAGCGGCAGATGGTGCGCCTGCATCCAGTCGGCGGCAAAGAGCGCCACATCATGCGGCGAGCCGTAAAGCTGCTTGGGGACAAACCGCGTGATCAGGTCCGTCATCTGCCCGCTCACCAGTGTCAGCCCTTTGACGATGAGAACGCAGATGCCGAGAAACAGCGCGTAGATGACCCCAATCGCCACCCCGCGCGGGAACCGTTTGCCGAACATCCCCTGCCGCTCCAGCCGGTCCACTTCCGGCGTCAGCGTCATCGCGATAATCGTCGCCACCAGAAACGGCGGAAACAAATCCCGCAGGGCATACCCGACCACAAGCGCCAGCAGCGCCAGCCCGAGGTAAGCCAGCACCACAAACAGCGACACCACTTTTTTTTGCTCAAACACCGGAACAGAAGCCAATCTTACTCCTCTGAACGCTCACAGAAGCGGGGCCATCGAATATGCGCGGACAGCGGCGTCTACCGTGACAAGTTTCAAGTCATGCTCAATGGCTTGCGCGATCAAAAGCCTGTCAAACGGATCACGATGCAGGAGCGGCAGAGTTGCGACTTGGAAAATGCTCTCCTCATCAACAGGTAAGCTTCGGATGAAAAGCCGTCTGCGCTGCGTTGGGACATAAAACTGAGGCGGCTGGGGCAGTGGCAGGTGGCCAAGATTGTACTTGATTATCATTTCCCAGAGAGAAACTACGCTCAGGAAAATCTCGTTCTGGGGGTTGCCAACAGCCTCACGCAAAGCTTCAGACATCTTCTTGTCCCCACTCACAAACCAAAGAAAGATGTGCGTGTCTAGAAGCAACCGCATTGATTTATCTAAGCTCGCTCGAAGTCCTGAAGGATGTCTTCCGGCAGAGGGGCGTCGAAATCATCAGGAACAACAAACTCCCCAGCGCACAATCCGAAGGGACGCGGCTGTTTGGCTCCCCCGGCAAAGTCTCGGTACGGCTTGATTTCGGCCAGCGGCTGATTGGCTTCTAAGACAAGCAGAGTTTCTCCCGATTGAACGCGGTGAAGGTATCCAGCTAAATCGCGCTGCATCTCGTCAATGTTCACAGTAACCATAAGGCAATTATAGCACATTTTCTGCCGCCGTCCGAGGCGGCTTGCTTTCTACAAGCTCATCGGCAGGCCGATAAAGGTGCGCGGCTCGGGCGGCGCGTCGTCCTCATCCACTTCAATGTAGTTGTCCAAAATGTCGAACAGCTCGAACAAGTCTTTGTTGGTGTTCAGGAACACATCATAGTTGTCGGCGACATCGGCCAGGTATGTCGGCTCGCGCGAAGTTGGCCCGGCGGCGGCAAGCCAGCGCATAAAAACATCGGCGGCCTGCGCGGAGGGCGTTCCCGACGGGTCGCGGTCCGAGATGGCCTTGAGAGTTTTGCCCAGCTCAATCGTCTGCGCCTGCAAAGACGGCGCTGTATTCGTAGTATCAGTATCGGACATTCGAGGTCCATTCTTTCTAAGAGACTGTATAAAAAGTTAGCTTGGTGCCAATCGCCTGACCATCAAG
>CAXSZN010000002.1:96042-105643 GCA_964241935.1 uncultured Armatimonadales bacterium | reverse complement strand
CTTTGGCGACATCCACTTCATTGATGCCGACCGACACTTGCAGGCGGCTGCCGAGTGTCGCAATAATGGACTGGGCATCGGAGAAGCCCGTCGTCGCGCTTTGGACGATCTCGTTTGTTTCCCGGTACTTCTTCAGGACGATTCCCGACGCCGGGGCAACAATGCGCGTGTCGGCGATATTGACTTGAAGCTGCTGGATATTGCCGGCGATCTGCGCTTCCGCTTCGCGGGCCTGGGCGATGTCGGAGTATTTCACGGCATTCTGGCCCGAGTTCGCTTCAGCGGCGTCAAGCTGCACCGACGCGGCGGCTACCTGCGCCTGAGCATCGGCCACGTCCTGAACGCGCGGCCCGGCAACGGTAAGCGCCTGCGCCTGCTTGGCAGTCGCCAGCGTGCTTTCGGCAGTGTCTACGGCGACTTGAGCGCTGTCGTAATCGGCCTGGGAAATAAAGCCTTTCGCCAGGAGCGACGCCCGCCGCTTTTGGGTACGCAGGGCGTCATCTACGGAGATCTGCGCCCGGTCCACAGCTTCTTTCTGCTGGGCCAGCTCCTGCGGGCGAGCGCCGGCGGCGATCACGGCAAGATGGGTCTTGGCAGTCGCGAGACTCGCTTTGGCTTCCGCGATTGCCGCCGCCGTTTGCTGCACTTGCAGGGCATACTCGGCCTGGGTCTGGGACAGCCGCGCCTGGGCCGAATGAAGCTGTGCCTCGTACTGGGCAAGCTGGGGGTCAATCAGCGAGCGGTCTACAACGGCAATCAACTGGCCTTTGCGGACCAATTGGCCTTCGGTGATGGGGATGGAAAGAAGGCGTCCTGCGGCTTTGCTTTTGACATCCACTTTGTCCACAGGCTCTATTGTTCCCGTTTCCGACACCGAAATCGTGATGTCGCCGCGCGTTATGCTGACCGTGCGCGGCGGCGGCGGCGGCTGGTGCAGGCTCTTGGAAACAGACCGTCCGACTGCGACGGCCAGAACCAGCAGCACGGCGACGATGATCAGGGGTTTAGTGAAGCGTTTCAAGATACAGGAAGTATACCATGCCTTTGTCCCGTGCCGGGGCGCAGCAGTCCAGAGCGATTGCACATAAAGGGCAGGCACGGCATGAAGAGGGCAGGCACGGCATGAAGAGGGCAGGCACGGCATGAAGAGGGCAGGCACGGCATGAAGAGGGCAGGCACGGGGACCTGCCCCTACGCCCGGTTGATGCCCCGTAGGGGCGAACCCCTGTGTTCGCCCTTTCTTTGTGACAGCAGCGTCGAATGCGCTTTGTAACGCGGGGCGGGCTTGTGCCGGCTGGCAAGCTGGACGGAACGCGCATGGACAAACGCGGCTTTGGCGGCAATCTGCGCTTTATGCGCCGAAAGCGCCGCCTGGCAGGTCTGCTCGTAAGGGGTCAGCGATGCCGGCGAGGCGGTGTGCAGTGCTGCCGCCCGCGCCGCAATCAAAGCCGCCCGCGTCTGCCAATTGCTGAAATGCGACACCCGGCACCGGGCCAGCAGCGCCTCTCGGAACGTCCCCGGACCCCAGAGCATTGGAGAGTCTTGCCCCGTTTGATGGCGGACTGCCTGCGCCGCATCGCCCAGATACTCCATTGCATGGCGCGGGTTGTTGGTCCAAAGCGCGAACGCCAGCGCTTCGGCATACGCATCCCCGCCGCAAAGCTGCGCGACAGTCGCGTTCTGCCCCGGCACGGTCTGCGTCACCAGATCGTCCACCACTCGCTCCGCGTACTCGCGCTGGTACAACTGCACGGCAGGCTGACGTCCCGCGCGAGCCATCACCGTGGCCCAGTAGCCCGCTACTTTCGGATCATAGTTGCCGGGAATAGCCGAGCCGCGAAACGCCAGCCGCATATCATCCGAAGTGGTTACAGGCTTGCCGTAGACAATCAGCCCCCGCGCGTCGGCGTCAATGCCCTGGGCGACAAAGACCTTGCTCCAGACCCGCGCCTGTCCCGCCTGCATCAGCCGCCGCTTGATGTAGATTAAGACCGGCGGCAGGCTGCCTGTCCCCGCCGTCCACTGCATGACACCCCACGACAGCACGCCTTTGTCGTACACGTTGACCGAGTCAAAGCCGCCTTCCAGCGACTGCGTCACGCTTAAAATAAACAGATTGCGCGTCGTCACATCGCCAGGCTCAATCCAGCGTGTGGATCGCACTTCCACGCCGTTTTCCAGGTTCATGCGCTTCAGAAAACTTGCCTGCACCGGATCGGCCACGGCTGCCGGCGGCGGCACTACATAAGGCCGCACTGCTACTGGCGTCAAATCCAGAACCACCTGCGGTGGCGCGATCGGCGTCACATTTTTAGGGTGATGATGCCGGTGCGACGCCGAAGCCGCCACGGGCAGCAGAAAAGAACACAAAGCCACCGGCACCAGTGCAGCGCGAAAAGCAGTCATAATTTCTATCGTACCTGTCTTACTTCTCGATTTTTGGTGCCGTTTTACCCAAATAGCCGTCAGCTACAACCGATGCTCAACAATGTTTCGGGCGACATGCGCCATGTCCTTGTCCGAGTCATGCACATACGGCTTCACCAGCGGAACGATCTGCTGTTCCCAAAACTGGGAAATCCCATTCGGCTCCCCAACTCCTCTGGCTAAACCAACCCAATAAGGAGCTGCAGGCCGGTACAAGAAAGCCGCGTCGTTCAGCCTGTTAAGCAACTCCCCGCGCCGCTCGTGATCCGCATGAGCCAGCGAGGCTGCCATGAGAAGTCCCGTGGCGCGAAACGAGGTAAGGCCGGACGGCAGACGGGGAAGGTCACTTCCAATTCTGACCATGGATTGATCCCAACTGTCGAGAAGTCCCCAGTTTTGATTCGGCCCGTCTTTGCTGCCCCAATCTTTCAGAAAGAAAATAATGTATTTGTCGGTAGGAATATCAGCTCTTGAGAGGTTCCAATCATAAATCGTGATTTGCTTTTGCGCTGTCGTTCCTTTAATGATTTGGACGACATGAACATGAACCGTCGCGCTTGCGTACAAGGTGCTCGGTTGCGAGACCTCAGAACCAACAACTGTTCCCACACAAATCAGGTCCGCCTGACTGACCGCTTCGGGCCAAGTCAACGTTATATGAACCTGAGCAAAACATTGAGGTGCGGCGCACAAAAGCAGCAGCAGCGACAATAGTAATCGACTTTTCATGCCGTCATACTACCCGGCCTGCTGGCTTCTATCATTCTTCGTCCGCGAAGGCGGACGGCAGGCGTCTGCGCCCCACAGCGCAGGAATTTATTCCCACGCTCCTATGTGCTACAATAACCCCACATCATTATGAAGCTCAAGCTAGATCTGCATCCTATCTACAACGACAGCCGCGCCATTGATGCCGCCTTGAAAAACATCATGGATGAGGCCACGGCCAAGCGCAGCACCGAAGTCGAAGTCATTCCCGGCAAAGGCTCGGGGCAGCTTAAAAAAGCTGTCCTGCGGTTTTTGGACCAGCCGGAAGTTAAAGCCCGCTATCACCGCATTGAAAAAGACGGCGACAACTGGGGCCGGCTCTTTATCCATTTTCGCTGGGAGCGCTTGCAGGAGCCGAAAGCGGAATGGAAGCCGCGCGAGATGGCCGATTATGTCTGCTTCTGCTGCGGCACGGCCGTCGCGGTTCCCGTGAGCGCGGAAGCCCTGCGCGAGAACGGGCCGGAAACACGCGCCGCCGAATGTCCTTCCTGCGGCTCCCCGAACGCGCTGACACTGCATTTGGACCGGCGCGGCCTGGTCCAAGCGGACGCTGTTTCCGGCTACGAATGACCTCCTGTAACAACTCGCACTGACAATCTTCTGTCCGCAGGACAGTATGCCTGCGGCATGACTGGGTATCGGCGCGAAGCGCCCTTCAGCGCCGGATTTAAATTCCGTCGGTCTACCGTGGGTCTTATGAATCGCTTCCATCTTATCCACTTGCCCACGAACCGCCGCGTCGCCCGCGTCGTGCGGGCCGATCACTGGCTGGCAAAAGGGTGGGGGGTATTAGGGCGGTCCAGTCTGCCGCCCGGCGAAGGTCTTTGGCTGCCGGGCGTGGCATCAGTCCACACGCTCGGCGTGCGGTTTCCGCTGGACTTGCTGTTTCTCGACAGCGCACTGCACACGCTCCGCATCGCTCCCCACGTCCTGCCGGGCCGGCTTCTGGTCGGGATGCCCGGCGCGGCGCACACGCTGGAACTTGGCGCGGGAACACTGGCCGCGCTGCAAATGCTTGTAAACCTGGGCGACGGCTGGCGGCTGGAGCGCGTCTGAGTGTTCATGGAACGTCCCGCCCCGCCGCCGTGTTAGGAACACTGAGGCGGGAACGCGGAGGAAAGCCCCTTCGTATAATACAGTACTGCAAGATTGTCCTGAAAGCAATTATGTGGTATACTGACCCATTCTCAAAGAGTGCTGTCCCGTCTGGGATTTAGGAGAGTCTTCCCGCGTCCAAGCACCGGCTGCGATTAGCCGCAGTGTTTCCGGCGGGGAAGGAGGCTTTTGTTTGAACAGAAATAACATCGTTCGCGTAATTCTGCCCCTCGTTGTCCTGGTGATGCTGATTTTCTTCTTCACCCAGGGAAACTCGAAAATGCTGCGCCTCGGCGACGCGCCGAAAGATTACAGCTACTCGCAGTTCCTGGACGCCGTCAATTCCGACAATGTCTCGGATGGCAACTTTGATAAAGACACGTTCCAGGGCCATACCAAAAACAACCAGGCATTCACGGTCTATCTTGGCCCGGACAATTCCGAGCAGCGCCAGGATTTGTATAGCTTGTGCCAGTCCAAAGGCGTCAAATATACCATTGACAAGCCGGCGATCTCCGACACCGTGCTGACACTCGCGGCCGGCATTGTCGGGCCGCTGCTTCTGCTTTTTGTGTTCTATATGTTCTTTCTGCGCCAGGCCCAAAGCGGCGGCAACCAAGCGATGTCGTTTGGGCGCTCCAAAGCCAAGCGCCAGAACGAAAACACGCCCAAGGTCACGTTCGACGACGTTGCAGGCGTGGAAGAAGCCAAGCAGGAGCTGCAGGAAGTCGTCGAGTTTCTGAAGAACGCCAAGAAGTTCCAGGCGCTCGGAGCCAAAATCCCGAAAGGCGTCCTGCTGCTCGGCCCGCCCGGATGCGGCAAGACCATGCTGGCCCGCGCCATTGCCGGTGAGGCCGGCGTGCCGTTCTTCCATATTTCCGGCTCGGACTTCGTTGAAATGTTCGTCGGCGTCGGCGCGTCCCGTGTCCGTGACCTTTTTGACACCGCCAAAGCCAACCGGCCTTCGCTGATCTTCATTGACGAGATTGACGCCGTCGGACGCCAGCGCGGCGCAGGCATGGGCGGCGGGCATGATGAGCGGGAGCAAACGCTGAACCAGCTTCTGGTGGAGATGGACGGCTTTGATCAGAACGCCGGCGTGATCATGATCGCCGCCACGAACCGCCCTGACGTTCTCGACCCGGCCCTGCTGCGTCCTGGCCGCTTTGACCGGCAGGTGACGGTAGACCCGCCGGATGTTCGGGGCCGCGAAGCGATCCTGAACGTCCACCTGCGCGGCAAGCCGCTGGCCGAGGAAGTCAACGCCCAGGCGCTGGCCCGCCGCACTCCCGGCTTCTCCGGGGCTGATTTGGCGAACTTGGTCAATGAAGCAGCCCTGCTTGCCGCACGCTACGACAAAACAAAGATTGGCGTGGACGACTTCAACGAAAGCGTGGACCGCGTCGTGGCCGGGCCGCAGCGCAAGTCGCGGGTGATGAACGAGACCACCCGCGAGCGCATTGCTTACCATGAAGTGGGCCATGCGATTGTCGGCGAGCTGCTGCCGAATGCAAATCCGGTGCATAAGATCTCGATCCTGCCGCGTGGCCGCGCTCTCGGCTACACGATGCAGTACCCGACTGAAGATAAATACCTGACCACGCGCCAGGAGTTCCTGGACGACGTCAGTGCGCTTCTCGCCGGCCGCGTCGCTGAAGAAACAGTCTTCAACGAAGTTACCACGGGCGCGTCCAACGACTTCGAGCGTGCGACAGCCATCGCCCGTGCGATGGTCTGCGAGTACGGCATGAGCGAGAAGCTTGGCCCGGTCGTGCTGGGAACCCGCCACGGCAGCCCGTTCTTAGGGCGTGACTGGAACGAGGAGCGCAACTACTCAGAAACGATCGCGCTGGAGATTGACAAAGAAGTCCGGGCGATTATTGAAGAGTGCTATGAGCGCTCCCGCGTGATCCTGACCGAGAACCGGTCCAAGATGGACCAAATCGTTCGTGTTCTTTTAGAGAAAGAAATGCTGGAGCGCGAAGAGTTCATCGCGCTGATGGAAGGGGCCATCGCGCCCGAAGCTCCGCTGCCGACCGTGCGTCAGACTCCGCCAAGCGCCGGTGACACTGGTGAGACTTCCGTGCAGCCCAGCCCGGAAAAGCCGCGCCGCCTGCCGACCCTCCGGCCCGAGCCGGCCTAATCTTGATCTTTGTTCGGGGCGGGGATTTAATCCCCGCCCCTTTCTTTTTGCCCTTCTTTTTCGGCATAATGCGTTATGGACACAAACTACCACTATCGCCTTTCACGCCTCGTTCGCACCCAAAGCTCCGAAATCTTTCTGATCTGGGAAGAAGACCGGCGCATCGGCCAGCTTGACCTGCACTTTGCCGTCGAAAGCCGCACCATTCACGCCACGCTTGTTTTGGAGGCCGATCTGCCCGTCAGCACCGAAGAAGAGCTGCTGGCCCAGATTGACGACGACATCGTCTCCTCGTACCTGCCGTCGTTTGAGCGCGAAGACTTCCTTGTGACCGTGTTTCGCGGCGAGGAAATCTCAAACTACACCGACTCGTCGGGCGCACTCGACGACATTGACGACGAGCATTTCGATGACGATGACGACGACGAGGAAGACGACGACCGCCCCCGCCGCCTTCGGTGACAATGCCGGTGTTATGACCGAGAACCGCCCTAGTGAATGCTGGGGCGGTTTTTTGCTGCCGTGCTTTAGGCTTGACAAAGTCGCTATTGTTAATATATTATTTCTCTAATTCTAGAAAAATAGGTGGTATATGACTCAAGCGGATAAAGCTGGAAGGTGTCGGCTTCAGCAAAGACGGTTGCGGCTGCAACTACGTCAAGCCTTTCGATATTCAGAGGAGCGATATTTCGTTTGCCTGGACGCTTGAACACACCTCGGACGAGAGCAAAGCCTGGCTGCGAACCCTGCCGAAAACCGTTCCGCTGGAAGTCGAAGGATGGCGCGTGCTGCTCTGCCACGGCTCCCCGACTTCCAACACGGAATACCTGTTTGAGAACCGCTCTGACGCCTACCTCCGCAGATTTACAGGCGGTGGAAACCATGATGCACACGCTGATGTTATCGTGTTCGGCCATACGCATGTTCCCTACCATCGCGCCGGTTACCGCGTTTTGACGCTCGATAGTGACAGTGTTCAGGTGGAACAAGTGCGGCTTGCCTGCAATGTGGAGCTTGCCTGCCGGCGGCTTCCAGCGGCGGGTCTGCCGCAATACTTCGCCGACTACCTGCGAACGGGTGGGAACGTGCCGAGCGCCGGCTAATGGATTTCTAGCTAATGGATTTCGTCTCAACTGCCGATAAAAATAACAGCATCTTACCAGCTAAGAAACTGTAATTTTTAGGAGCAAGGCAATATGACGGTGGTTCTTCCCGCAGGCAACGCGAAACGAAAAGAGCTGGGGCATCTTCTGGTGGAACAGGGACTGCTCAAAGAACAGCAGCTTACCCAGGCTTTGACCTTCCAAAAACAGACGGGGAAGCCGCTTGGCGAAGTGCTGGTCGAGCTTAATCTCGTCGGCGTCGAAGATGTCACGCGGGCCAGGGCGCAGCAGGTTGATGCCGCTTATGTGGCAATGGACGATGTTGCGGTAGACAAAGAAATACTTGCGCTTATCCCCGCCGCCGTCGCCCACAAGTACGCCCTGCTGCCCATCGGCAAGACCCCCGACGGCACACTCAAGATTATTGTCGCCGCCTGGAACGCGCGGGTCATGGAAGCCGCTCACAAGATCGCCACCGCCCACCGCGTGCGGATTGCCCCCGCCATCGCCACCGAAGCGCCCCTGCTGGCCGCCATCGCCCACTGGTACGGCCCCCCACCGGAAGCTTCCGCGAAGCCCGCTGCGCAGGACACCGCCGAAGCTGCCCCGCGTTCGGCTCCCGTTCCCGTCAAGCTGCCCATCCCTGCCAAGCTGGCCGCCGCTGCCGCCGGATCGCGCCCCGACGAAAAACGCGCCTCGGATGTTTTCACCGGCTCGCTCCCGACACTTGCCGCCGGGCAGACCGCAAGCGCCCAGCCGGATGCGTTAGATGCCGCCGGCGTGGACCAGCCCGCCGTTATTCAATTTATCAACAAAATCCTGACCGACGCCATTCTTGCCGGCGCAAGCGATATCCATTTGGAGCCGCGCCGCAATTCCCTGGACATCCGGTTCCGGCAGGATGGCACCCTGCGCCATGTGGACAGCATCCGCCGCGAGTTCCAGGCAGCGTGTTCGTCGCGTCTCAAAATCATGGCCGAAATGAACATCGCCGAGCGCCGTCTGCCCCAGGATGGCCGCATTTCTGTCACGGTCGAAGGCCGCTCGATTGATATGCGCGTCTCATCGCTGCCGACCCAGTACGGCGAGTCTCTCGTTTTGCGGATTTTGGACAAATCAGGTGTCCGGCCCCAGTTGTCCCAGCTTGGCTTTTCCGAGCGCAACTTGAAAGCCTTGAACGGCCTCATTCGCAAGCCGCACGGCATTTTTCTCGCCACCGGCCCGACCGGCTCCGGCAAGACAACCACGCTTTACTCAGCTATTCACGAGATCCACACACCCGACGTCAACATCATCACTGTCGAAGACCCGATTGAATACGAGCTTGACGGCATCCGCCAGTCCAACGTCAACGAAAAAGCCGGCCTGACCTTCGCCCGCCAGCTTCGGGCGATTCTGCGCCAGGACCCCGACATTATCTATGTCGGCGAGATTCGAGACAACGAAACCGCCGAGATCGCGTTTCGGGCCGCCCTCACCGGCCACTTAGTTTTTTCCACACTCCACTGCAACGACGCCGCCGGGGCCATCACACGTCTCCTGAACATGGGCATGGACCCGTTCTTGGTCGCGTCTTCCGTGGTCGGCATTCTCGCCCAGCGCCTCGTCCGAAAGGTCTGCCCCCACTGCGCTCAGCCCTCCCAGCCCGCCGAAGTGGACTTGCAGGCATTTGGCGTGGATTTAGACTCTCCCGCGTTCCATCAAGCCAAGTTTCGGTCCGGCACCGGCTGCGAGCAGTGCAGCGGCGTCGGCTACAAAGGCCGCGCCAGCGTTCAGGAGCTGATGGTCATGGACGACGGCATCCGGGCCATGACCCTCAGCCGCATTCCATCCCACAAAATCCGCCAGGCCGCCATGGCTCGCGGCATGACCACCATGCGGCAGGATGCCGCCGCCAAAGTGATGCAGGGCGTCACCACATTCGAAGAAGCCCAAAAGCGCGTCTACATTGAGGAAAGCGGCGAAGAATAACCCGTAGGGGCAGGTCCCCGTGCCTGCCCTTCTTTAACCGTGCCTGCCCTTCTTTAACCGTGCCTGCCCTTCTTTAACCGTGCCTGCCCTTCTT
>CAXSZN010000002.1:92097-95942 GCA_964241935.1 uncultured Armatimonadales bacterium | reverse complement strand
CCGTGCCTGCCCTTCTTGTCCGTGCCTGCCCTTCTTGTCCGTGCCTGCCCATCAAAGAGACGGCGCACATGAATACGAAGAGGGCGCACGTGAATACGAAGAGGGCACACGTGAATACGAAGAGAGCGCACATGAATACGAAGAGGGCACACACGGGGATGCGCCCCTACTTCGGATCCCCCGCACTAACTTTCGCCCGCTTGGGGTACAATACCCCTTGTGACTGAAATTCCCCAGCCTAGCCTGACCCTTGTGACCGGACGTGCGCTTTACCGGACCCGGACCGACAAGAAAGCCGACCCGCTTTCCCTTGTCGAAGCCGCTGTCGCCGGCGGCGTCAACATTGTCCAATTGCGGGTTCGCAACTCCAGCGTGGACGATCTCGGCCTCTACGCCGTCGCCCTGCGCCTGCGTGAGATGACCGCCGGCCAGGCCCGCTTTATCGTCACCGGTGACTTGGAACTGGCCGAAAAATGCGGCGCGGACGGCGTTCTCCTCACCGAGCGTTCCTACAAGCCCTCTGCCGCCCGCGACTTCCTGCGACCCTCCGGCGAGGCGATGGTCGGCACGTTCGCCCGCACCGTCACCGGCGCGGCTGCCGCCGAGCGCGGCGGCGCGGACTACATTCAAGTCGGCCCGGCGTTTGACGCCGATGCGCCCGGTGAAGGCCTGGCCCTGCTCCGAAAAGTTAAAGACGCCGTCCAAATCCCTGTCGTTGCCTTTGGCGGCATCCAAACCCCCGCCGACGTTGCCGACTGCCTCCGCGCCGGTGCCGACGGCGTCGCCGTCACCGACGCCGTCACCTTAGCCCCCGATCCTCAAGCCGCCGCCGCCGAGCTACGCGCCGCCATCGAAGCCGCCTGGCGTGCCCTCCACGGTGCGTGAGTACTGGCACTTCTTCTGCATTTTGTTCTTCCGTTCCCTGAACGGTCGGCGAAGCCTCCTAGACGGGCATTTCAATGCCCGGAAACTTGGATCAAAAAATAAAAAAGCCCCAAAACGACCGGAAAAACTACCGTTGTCTGAAATCACGACATGCATATTTTATCAGTCGCCATTTGTCCCCAAACCGTTTTCAGAACGGACAGCCGCTTGACAAAATCACCGATTTTTGGCATGATTATTGAGAACCATTTTCCATAAATAATTGTTCTGTTTAAGTGATGCAAACACAAATTGATCTGCGGGTTGATGACCTGCGGCAAAAACTTCATAATAGCGGGCACCGGATCACACCGCAGCGGCTTTGCATCCTGCGAGCGCTGGTCGGCTCCAACACGCACCCAAGCGCGGAGGAAATCTATGCTCATGTAAAACAAATCTCCCCGACGACCTCGCTGGCAACGGTTTACAAAACGCTGGACACATTGCGGGAGCTGGGCGAAGTGCTGGAAATCCAGCCGGGCGACGGACGCCAGCACTTCGATGGTGTCCGGCCCCACTTTCATCCCCATGTCATTTGCACCCGATGCGGCGAAATTCAAGACGTTGAAGTGGAGGGGCTGACGACGCTGCCGGGGCTGGCCCAGTCCGCATCGGGCTACGAAATCCACGCCCAGCGGGTCGAGTTCTACGGGCTGTGCGCGGCTTGTCAGGCACGAGAAAACACGGAAAGCACTACGACGAAATGAGTGTCACTGAACAACAAGCGCAAGCAAGCGATCCCAAGCTCCTCAAAGCCATCCAAAGCAACTGGCAGGAAGAAATGGAAGGGGCCGTCACCTATCAAATACTGGCAGGCCGCGAAACCGACCCGCGCAGGAAGCATGTCCTGGAAGGGCTGGCAGCGGCGGAGCTGAACCATGCCAAGCTTTGGGAGCGGCGGCTGCTGGAGCTTGGCGCACCCCCGCCGTCCTATACCGGCTCACCGACCGGCGTGGCCGACACGCTGGCGAACAGGGTGGGCGGCCCTGATGCCACCCTGCGGCGGATCGAGATGGACGAGCGCAAGCATGTCGCGCATTATGGGCGGCAGCTTAAGGAACTTGGCGACGAACCCAGCGTCGAGATTTTGCAGACAGTCATGGCGGATGAGAAAGCGCACTCGAAAGCGCTGAAAGCCATGCTGGCCCCAACGCCGTCCGTGAACCAGCCCATTGGGCGCATGTTCTCCCGGCCCGTCAATCCCCAGCAGGCACTCGACGATTTGCGGGCGCGTAAGGGCCACCGTTCCCCGGCGTCGTGGATTGGCGACGCGATTTATGGGGTCAATGATGGTTTAGGCGCGATCTTCGGCATTGTTTCCGGCGTGTCCGGCGCGACGGCAGGCAATCAAAAGTATGTACTTCTAGCGGGACTTGCGGGTATGATTGCGTCAGCGCTTTCGATGGGGTCGGGCGCATACTTGGCGGCAAAAAGCGAGCGGGAGATCTACGATGCCGAAATCTTCCGCAAACGCGCCGAGCTGGAAGAAAACCCCGAAGAAGGCAAAGAAGAAATGGCCCTCGTGCTTCAAGTCAAAGGACTGCCGCACGAAGACGCCGTCCGCGCCGCCGAGCATCTGGCGCGTGACCCCGAGCAGTTTCTCAAAACGCTGGCCGCCGAGCAGCTCAACTTAACCGAAGATGCGCTCTCCAACCCGTTAGTTTCTGCGGCTTCAGGCTTCGTCTCAACCGCTGTCGGTGCGTTCATTCCAATTATTCCGTTCTTCTTCCTTCATGGCCCCGCCGCGATCATCGCCGCCGCCGTTATCTCGCTGATCGCCCACTTCGCGGTCGGCGCGGCTAAAACCATGATTACGGTTCGCTCCTGGTGGAGCAGCGGCTTAGAAATGACTGCTGTGGGCGCGGTCGAAGGCCTCGTCACCTACTTCATCGGCCGGGCCATCGGCGGCCTGGGGGCGTAGGAACCTCACTGCCCACAGCGCTGTGGCATTCTGCACTTTCATCGGGAGTAAGGATGAGCACATGCGCTATGGAACAGGATTGATTTTAGTTGGCGCGTCGGCGGCAACGCTGGCGATGCTTCTGCTTGGGCTGCGGCAGCCGCCGCCGGCACCGGCATTGGAAACTCCGGCGGATGCCCAGCCGCGCGGGCCGCTGTCCGGCGTTACCGTGGTGCTGGACCCCGGACACGGCGGCGCAGACCCCGGCACCACCTGCGGGCCGCTGTCCGAAGCTGCGCTGACCTACCGCACGGCCTCCGAGCTGTCGGCCAGTCTGCAATCCGCGGGCGCAAACGTCGTGTACACCGTCCACAGCCGGTGCCTCAATCCTATTCTTGCGGCTGTCGAGCCGCCGCCGGAACGACCGGACGATGCCGTCATGGCGGCGACCGGCGACGCCCTGCACTCGCGCAGCTCTCCGCGCCCCCTCTGGCAGCGGGCCGAAACTGCCCGCACTGTCTGGACCGCGTGTCTGCATCAAAACCCGCAGGCTGCCCGCGATGTTTTCTTTTTATCGCTCCACTTCGACCAGTTCTCACGGGCCGAGGTTCACGGTGGCGAAGTCTGTGTAGACCGCCGCTGCAACCCCATCCCGCCCTTCGCTAAAGCGCTGGCCGGACAAATGGCCGACGGCCGGCTCGGCCGTGACGGCGATTATCACGGCATCCCCGGCATCTCCGGCCGGGAGCTGGGCGTTCTCGACCCGCGCTTTAATCCCATTCCTGAAAAAGCGCTTCTCGAAGTCGCTACCTTGTCCAACCCCCAGAACGCCGCCGAAGCGTCCGACCCCACCTGGCGCAGCGAAGTCGTCCGCCGCATTACGCTGGCGATTACTCAGGCGCATCAGGAGTAGGGGCAGACCCCCGTGTCTGCCCTTCGTACATCCTGCCCTTAATGACGCGAGCGCAGGGCAGGCACGGATCAAGAAGGGCAGGCACGGATCAAGAAGGGCAGGCACGGA
>CAXSZN010000002.1:0-91997 GCA_964241935.1 uncultured Armatimonadales bacterium | reverse complement strand
AGGGCAGGCACGGATCAAGAAGGGCAGGCACGGATCAAGAAGGGCAGGCACGGAGACCTGCCCCTACGCATTCTACAACCCCGCTTTCCGCCAAATATCCGCTATGGCCGCCCCGACACGCTGCAAACGCGCCGTGTCCGACGGCAAAGCTTTCAGGTCAACGAACGGCTCCGGGGTGACCGGGCCGTCGTAGCCGATGGCCTGAAGCGACTGCAAAAAGCCGGCGATGTCAATGACGCCCGTCGCCCCCGGCAGGTCGCGCACCCCGTCCATCTGCGCGTCTACGGGAACGCCCACAGGGGCGTCGTTGACATGCACGACCACCACCTGCGCCGGGGTCAGCGCCCGCACGTCGTCCACCGTGCCGTGCGACGTGTACCAATGATAGCTGTCCAAAAGCAGGCCGACATTGGGGCCGATCTCCCGGCCCATCGCCAGCATCTCGCTCATTGTGTGAATAAAGGGGTATCTTTGCGTGTCCCGCAGCGTCTTCGGCCCAATAAACTCCAGCCCCAGCGACAGGCCGTGATCGCTGAGAATCTTCGCGACCGGCGTGAACCGGGTCACATGAAACGCCCTGTTCTCGTCAAACTCCATCGTGTCCGAGCAGGGCATGATCCAGGTCATCGTGCGCGTGGCCCCAATCGCCGCCGCCGCCGCCGCCAGGCGCGGCAGGTTATTCAGCCCGTCTTCCCACGCTTCCTGCGATCCGCGCCACTCGACCGGCAGCCCGAATCCCGCCGGCTGAAGGCCCGCTTCCGTAAACTTTGCGGTGACTGCGTCCGCGCCGTCCCGCTCCACAAGGTCCGCGATCTCCGACGGATTAATCTCCACTCCGCCGAAGCCGCCGATCCGCGCGGCTTCTATTCGCGCTTCCAGCGTCTCCGCAGAAACCCCGATTGCCCCAGGGCTGAGTCCTTTGTACATCACTTTTCCCTTCTTCCTCCTAGCCCCGCGAAGCGGTGCTTTGCAGCGTCTGCGCTGAATAGCCGTGACATTCATGTCATGGTTCTTAGCTGGTGTTCCCGCAGCCAGACCCGCATCTCGCCGGTAGCGCGGTTGTCCCACGCGAAATAAGGAACAGCCGTGATCGCGGTCGGCACTAGAACCGGCGGCTCGAAACGGTACAGCTCCGTTTCCTCTCCCTCGGCAGGCAGTCTCTGCGCCACGCCGCACAGCACGACCACGCCGCCCAGCAGGTCCGGCTGGAACTCGGCAGTAAGCATCGCTTCCGGCGGCAGTGTCAGCGCATCTAAGTCCGGGCCGTTGTCGGCGCTTTCCAAACAGTAAACAAGCGGGCCGCGCTGCAAAGCCGTCCGCCCCCGGTCGGCGGCGACTTGGGAACTGGCATAGACCCGTTCCACCGGCATCGGCAGCGTCAGCCTGACCGTGTCACCGGCTTGCCACTCCCGCTCCAGCACCGCATAGCCGCGCACCACTTCGGGGGTAATCAGTGTACCGTTCAGAACGATCTCGGGCGCATGACACCACGACGGCAGCCGCAGGCGCAGACGGAACACTGCCGGCTGAGCCGGCGAAACTGTCAGCGTCATCTGGCCGTCCCACGGGTAATCTGTCGCCTGAGCCAGCGTCACGGCCTGCCCGGCGACAGTCAGTTCAGCCCGGCTTTGAACATACAGATGGACCGCCAGGTCCGTCGCGCTTTCGGAATACACATACTGGCCGACCGACGCCAGCAGCCGGGCGATGTTGGGCGGGCAGCAGGCGCAGCCGAACCAGTCCTGCCGGTGGTGATGGCCCATACTCGCCAGCGGGTTCTCATAAAAGAAGCGCGTTCCCGCCAGCGACACGCCGCTCAGGACGCCGTTATACAGCGCCCGCTCCAGCACATCCGCGTAGCGGCTGTCGCAGTCCGCCTGCAGCATCCGCGACGCCCAGAAGACCAGCCCGACCGCCGCACAGGTCTCGGCATACGCGGTTTCATTCGGCAGGTCAAAGTCCGCCCCGTAGCCTTCATTCGACGCGAACCCTCCGACGCCGCCGGTCACATACATCTGCGCCGTTGTCAGATGGTCCCAGGTCTTCTCGCAGGCCGACTTCAAGCCTGTATCTTCTGTCAGCGCCGCCAAATCTGCCATGGCGCAATACAGATACATCCCGCGCACGGCATGGCCGGTCACCCGGTCCTGCTCGCGCACCGGACAGTGAGACTGGCTATACTCATAAGTTTTTGCCCAGTAGTCCGCCGGGTCTTCGCCGCGCTCCCTGGCTTCCAGATCGAAATAATGCGGCTGACGCCCGCGCTCGTCCACGAAATACTGCGCCAGCTTCCGGTACTTCGCTTCGCCGGTGATATTTGCCAGCTTGACCAGCGCCAGCTCAATCTCCTCATGCCCGCAGTAGCCGCGCTTCTGGCCCGGCTCCGTGCCGAAGACCGTGCCGATATAATCCGCATAGCGGCGCACGACTTCCAGCAGCTCGGTTCGGCCCGTGGCCTCAAAATAGGCGACCCCGGCTTCGATTAAATGCCCCGCACAGTACAGCTCGTGGTCATCCCGCAGGTTTTTCCAGCGCTGCTCCGGCGCGACCACCGTGAAGTAGGTGTTTAAATAACCGTCCGGCTGCTGCGCCTCCGCCAGCAGTGCAATCACCTGGCTGAGCCGCGCCTCGGCAGCGGGATCAGGGTGGGTCGCGAGGCTGCACGATGCCGCCTCGATCCATTTTGCCACATCGGAGTCCCAAAAGATATGCTGCTCCGGCACCGGTGCGAGCGTCAGCGCTTTGATCCGCCCGGTGCTTTCGCACTGCTTGTATTCTTCAGGAATGGTCACTTCCCGGTTCACGCGCTGGCGCTCCTGCCAGAACGTATCCGTGATCGAAACCGCCTTCAGCCGCGCCGGCTGTAAGTTCAGCATCATTTCTCCTCACCTTAGTCGAACGGCCCGCGCAAAAACGACAAAATCAAGTACCACAATGCCAGATACCAGACAGTGCGTCCTGCACCCGGCACGGCGCTGGAAATCGCTCCCACTGCGCCGTGCAGCACACCCGCCGGGCGCACGGCAATCTTGTTTTTCGTACACGCCCGGCAGCGTGTCCCCGCCGGCGTGTAGACCGTGCATTTGGGACAGATGGGCGCTTCGCAGCGCCCGCACCGCAGCCGCGTCACCGCCTTCGTGTGCTTCGCGCAGTAAAACTCCCCATCCCCGCCGGGAACAGCCACCGGCTCGCTTGCCGTCAGCGCCGCCCCGCATTCGCCGCAGAACTTTTTGCCGCTCGGATTGTCCGCCTTGCACTCGTTACAAACCACCGCGTTTGTCTCCTGCGCTTATTGTATCAAAAATCAGCTTCCTGCACAAGCCCCCAGGTTCGCGCGAGACATGGGCGCAGGATATTAGAGGCCACCTGCCGTAAGTTATGCTGCACCGGAATACTTTGCCGGTGCTGTCCCGAAAGGAACTTTTTATGCTGCGTCAATCGTTTGCCTGGTGGACCTTTGCCGGGCGGGGCATCCCAGACCAAGACCTGCTTCAAAAAGCAAAGAGTATTGGCTACGAAGGCGTCGAGATGCTCCCCGAAACACTCTTCGAAAAGGCGCGAGACCTCGGCTTTGTTCTGGCGGCGCAGGGCGGGCAAACAACCCTGGACCAGGGCTGGAACGATCCCCGCCAGCATCCGCGCCTGGAAGCCGAGCTGCACTCGGCTCTGGCACTGGCCCAAAAGCACCAAATCCCAAACTTGATCGTCTTCAGCGGCAGCCGCCGGGCCGGACTCTCGGAGCAAGCCGGCATCGAAAACACCGTGCGCGGCTTGTCGCGCATGGCACGGGCCGCCGAAGACGCCGGGGTCAGCCTGGTGATGGAACTCCTGAACAGCAAAGTAGACCACCCCGGCTACCAATGCGACCACACTGCATGGGGCGTCGAGGTCTGCCGCCGGGTCGCCTCCCCCCGCGTCAAGCTGCTGTATGACATCTACCATATGCAGATCATGGAAGGCGACCTGCTCCGCACGCTTGACGGAAACTATCTGCAGTTCAGCCACTACCACACCGCCGGAAATCCGTGGCGGCATGATCTGGACCACACCCAGGAAATCTGCTATCCGGCGATTTTTCGGGCGCTCGCCGCCACCGGGTATACCGGCTTCGTCGGCCACGAGTTCCTCCCGAAAGCCGATCCCGTCCAAGCCCTGCAAGCCGCCTACGACCTTTGCCGCCGGTCTTTAGAAACGGACTAGAAAGGCTGCCGTCCACTATGCACCCAGACAATCTCCTGCCGCCCGTCTTTTCTTTCACACGCCGCGCTTCCGGCAGCCTGCCGCCGGCTCAGTTCGGCGAGCTTGTCGGAACATTCGACCACGCGACCCTGGTTCCCGAAGGCGCGGCCCGCCCCGACGACAACCATGTCTACCTCTGGATCCGCGTTGCCGGCGGCCCGTTTGCCGGCCTGTACGAGTGTGCATTCAATATCCATTCTACCGACCAGACGGATGTGGAGTTTACCGACTGGCCGGAAGACTTTGCCGGAAAAACACTGCCGCCGGCGGGCTTCACTCTGACGCCTTTAAGCTATGCCGCGCTTGGCCTCAAAGACACCGACTTTGAGCCGGTTCAGCAGGGCGACTTGCAGACAGTGGTCACGCACTACGCCGAAACCTGCATTCTGATAGCGGCTTACGGCACCACGTATTCGGAAGGCACCGGCCTGCACGACATCCATCTCAACTCCGGCGAGCCGCCAGGCAGCGCTCATGCCGACCGCACCGGCCAGGACGGCGCTTTGGTCTTCTATTTCGAGACCGGCGGCACCGCACTGTCCGCGCACTGGATTTTTGTCAAGTTCGGCACCCAAAGCTTGACCTGAGTCTTCTCGGACGATGCATTAAAAAATATGCTATAATAACATAAGATTAACCGCGAAAAATGAAATTTGAAGCGTTGGATTTGAGGAGCGTTACCTTCGGCTATGGATACCAGTGATTTCCGCAACGGCATTTCCATTGTCATGGACAATGACATTTACACGATCACCGACTTTCAGCATGTCAAGCCCGGCAAGGGCGGCGCGTTTGTGCGCTCGACGCTGAAAAACATCAAAAACGGGCGCACCATTGACAAAACATGGCGGGCCGGCGAGCGCATGGAACAAGCGTTTTTAGAGCGCAAGACCACGCAGTATTTGTACAATGACGGCGCAGAATACTTTGTCATGGACCCGGAGACGTTCGAGCAGTCTTCGGTCCGCAAAGACCAGATCGGCGACAGCGTCAAGTACCTTAAAGAAAACATGGAGCTGAGCGTTCTCAGCCACAAAGACGCGATTATCGGCATCGAAGTCCCAAGCTTTGTCGAGCTGGAAGTGACCGAAACCGCCGGTCCCGAAAAAGGCGACACCGCGTCCGGCGGCGGCAAGCCCGCCACTGTTGAGACCGGCGCGGTCGTCACTGTCCCGTTCTTCGTCAAAGTCGGCGACAAGATCAAGATAGACACGCGCAGCGACCAGTACCTGGAGCGTGTCAAGTGATCTTCTGCCGGTGCCTTGAGAACCCCAAGCGCAGTTTCAGAACAAGTGCTTATGGAAGAACGAATTGATCTTACTGAAGCTCCGCTGCCCCGCGCCCCCCGTCCTACACGGCGGCAGCGAAGCCGGGGAACAGGTGTCCGCAAGCTTGATGAGTTCGCGCTTCGGCTGCTGGGGATCGCCACGCTCGTCTGCGGTCTGGCGCTTTTGTACCTGCTTTGGGGACTCTTCAGCGGAGCCTGGTCGCACGAGGCGATGGGCCTGCTGCCTCATGCCGCCCGCGCCCAGCAGATGGACAACATCGCGCTGGTATTTCAAATCCTGCAAGGTGCCGGCTTTGTCCTGATTCTCTCCCTGCTCGTTTCCTGCGCCCAGGCGGAAGGCGTCGGCTACTGGCTTCTCGGCGGCGCAGCGTTTTTTGCCCAGGGCGTACCGCTCCTGACCGAGCAGGTGTACGGCTTCTCGCATCACACCGCCGGCGCGGCCAGCCAGGCGGCGCTGAAAGATTTTGGAAGTCTGGCCTGGTACTTCGGCGTTCCCGGCGTTCTCTGGACCGTGGTGGATATTTACCGGCGCCTGGCCGGCGCCGCCGAAATCGCTGCCATTCATCGGGCCAACGCCAAGTACGGCCACGGCGTCCCAAAACAGGCGGCCAGCACCCAGCGCCAAGTCTTCTTGGGGCGCTGCTGGGAAGGCCCGTTCTGCAAGGACCATATTCGCCAGAAATGCCCGATTTTTCTGGAAAAGAAAGGTCCTTGCTGGCGGCGCAAAGAAGGCTGCTTGTGCGAAGAACGCATCACTCTGCAAGCCATGATTGCGCCGGACTGGAAAGACCAGATGACCCGCGCCAATCAGGCTTTGACCCTGGGCACAGGCGCACGCAAAGTCCTCTCGCCGGAAGCGAAGCGCGAGCGCTGCCGGAGCTGCGTGATCTACAACGAGCATCAGCGCCAGAAGCACAAAGCGCTGACAACCCTTGTCTTGATTGGCATCCCGGCCCTGCTGATTGGGAACTTTGCCTGGCTTCAGCAAGCGGTCAACCATTTCCTGAACCTGACCGATGCCGCCGCCAAGCGTTTCGCGTTCTCGGCAAACCCGGCGGGCATCGCCTTTCTGCATGACGGCTCTTACAGCCTTTTCGCCTGGGTCATGGTCGCCGTCTTCGCCGTCGTCCTGCTGTCTCAGGCCCTGAAACTGGTCGAGTACGTCTGCTTTACGCTCAAGATTTAGCTTATGAACTTAGAACTCGTTGAAAAAATTGTTGGGCTGCTGGGCGAGTATCCTGTCTCGGAGATTGCCGTCGAGCAGGACGGCAGCCGCATCTTTGTCCGCAAGCCGCTCCAAAGCGCGTCTGCCTCCTCCGCGCCTGCCGCCGGCACGAAAGAAGCGCTGGCCGAACAAGAGGCCGCCGAGCCGAGGGTCGAAGGAAGCGCGGCGGAAGCCGAAGCGCGGGTTCTGACCGCGCCGATGGTCGGCATCTTTTATCACACCGAGCCGCCGCTGTCGCTCGGAGCCGAGATCAAAGCCGGACAAGTGATCGGCAGCATCGAGTCCATGAAACTGATGAACGACGTTGCCGCCGAAGCCTCCGGGCGTGTGACCGACATTCTTGTCGAAGATGGCGCTCCGGTAGACTATGGCCGGGCGCTGTTTCGCCTGGCCGCCGAGTAGGGAAAAGCGGTTAATAAAAAGCAAAGAGGCTCACCCATGCATACACGGCAGCAGACACGCGGAAAACAGCAGCGCGGGCAGTGGACCTTAGTCGGACTCCTCGTCTCGATGGCGATAATCGCCATCCTCTCCGCTTGGTATTACGCCAAAATCCTGAAGCCGCAGGCCGGCTCCCACAACGGACGGCCCGCCGCCGAGCAGCAGGCTTACGGCGCGGTGTGCAGCGAATACCAGTCGCAGATCACCCAGGCCGTGACCATGTACAAAGCGGATCATAACGACCGCAATCCTCGCAGCTTTGCCGCGCTGAAGCAGTACGGCGCGACCGACGACATCGTCAAAGCCCAGGGCTGCCAGTTCCAGTTGGATGCGTCTACGGGAACCGTCACCGAAATCGGCCACGGCCAGGCCGCGCCGGGTGCTCAGCCGGTCGTTATCAACAGCAGCGACACTGCCCCTGCCGCCTCCGCGCCCGGCCCGTACTGGCAGCAGTCCGCCCCGCCGCAGTCCCCAGCCAACGCGCCCGGCGGTCAGCCTGCTCCCGCGACCGGCCCCGGCGGTATCCGTCTGCCGCCCACTTCCAGCACCGTCCCCGCCGATGGCGGCAGCGGGGAATAGGCACTGATTTCAACGAGTAGTTGAAAACTACTCGCTAGGAGCGGCGTCCTGCGGACGCAAGATGAAGCCTACTGGCTTGTCCTTCACCCGAAGGGTGCTTCTCCTAGCGAGTAGTTTTCAACTACTCGGTCCTTGTCGTTTGTTTCGCTTTCTCAATGTTTGTCATTATGTTCAAAAAAATCCTCATCGCCAATCGCGGCGACATCGCTGTCCGCGTCATCCGCGCCACCCGTGAGCTGAAAATTCAGACCGTCGCCGTTTACTCCGAAGCCGATGCCGACTCGCTCCATGTCCGCCTCGCCGACGAAGCCGTCTGCATCGGGCCGCCGGAGCGCAAAGGCTCGTACCTCAACGCCCCCAACATCCTCAGCGCCGCCGTCATCACCGGCTGCGACGCCGTCCATCCCGGCATCGGCTTTCTCGCCGAAGTCGCGTCGTTCGCCGAGATGTGCGACGCCATCGGTTTGAAGTATATCGGTCCGCCTGTCCGGGCGATTGAGCTGATGGGCGACAAAATTGAAGCCCGCGCCACGATGGAAAAAGCCGGCGTTCCCATCGTGCCCGGCACGAACACCGCCCTTCGCGACCCCGCCGAAGCCGCCAAAGTCGCTGCTCAGATCGGCTTCCCCGTCATGATCAAGGCGGCGGGCGGCGGCGGCGGACGCGGCATCCGGGTCGTTCAGAACGAGGAAGAGTTCCCCAAAATCCTCAAGACCGCGCAAGTGGAAGCCGAGTCCAGCTTCGGCAACGCCGACGTGTACATTGAAAAGTTTATCGAGCATTTCCGGCACATCGAAGTCCAGATACTTGCCGACGAGCATGGAAACGTCCTCCACTTAGGTGAGCGCGACTGCTCTCTGCAAACCCAGCGCTACCAGAAAATGGTCGAAGAAGCCCCCGCCCCGCATTTAGACGCCGCTATCCGAAAGCGCATCTGCGAAGCCGCCGTCAAAGCCGCCAAAGCCGCCGATTATACCAACGCCGGCACCGTCGAGTTCATCGCCGCGCCGGACGGCAAGTTCTACTTTATGGAAATGAACACGCGCCTGCAAATCGAGCATCCCATCACTGAAATGGTGACGGGATTAGACCTCGTCAAATGGCAGATCAAAATTGCGGCGGGCGAAAAACTGCCGTTCCGTCAAAGCGACATCCACTGGACCGGCCACGCCATTGAAGTGCGCCTCACCGCCCGCGACCCTGCCCGCGACTTCGCGCCAAGCGCCGGCAAGATCACCAGCCTGCGCCTCCCCGGCGGCCTCGGCGTCCGCATCGACACCCATGTCTTTGCCGGCTACGAAGTCCCGCCGTACTACGACTCCATGATCGCCAAAATCATCGTCTGGGACGACACCCGCGACGCCGCCATCAACCGAATGCAACGAGCCTTAGATGAAGTCGAGATCACCGGCGTCAAGACCGATTTGGAGTACCACAAGAAAATTCTTGCCAACGCCGCCTTCCGCAAAGGCGACCTCAACACCAAGTTCCTCGCCACCCATGTGACGGAGTAGATAGCAGTGGAACATGCTAAACGCATTGCCGAACCGTTTCTCACCTGGCTTGTGCTTTGGCTTGCTCTGCACGGAATTCATTGGCTGATGGTGCGCTACTTTGGCTCTCTTTTGCCGCCTGCGTTCTCCCCAGCGACTTGGACCGGGGACGGCATTGATGCTTTCGTGGTTACCGGAACAATGGCTGCTCACAACTATATACACAAGGCGACGGAAAAACGGCAGAAACCCACCCCGTCTCGTTCCTCGCCGACCCTCCCGAAGCGGGAAGGTGAAGAGTAAGATTGAGCTGAACGCCGACGGCATTGAGTCGCGGAGCGACTTTCATTCAACAGTAGCCTGGCATTTCAATGCCGGGTTTCATGCGGTTGTCGGAACCATGCCATGAATGGCACGGCTATTAGGCGCGGACGCCGCAAACTACCGCTTCGCGGCACTGGAAACCTTTCGGCATCATCTTATTCTGAACCCCGCGAAGCGGGTGTTTTGTGGCGTCCGCGCCCAATAGCCGTGTGTTTCAACACATGGTCTTGCTCACGCCTGAAAAGAAGACCGACATGACAAAACAATTCGCACTTTTCTGTCTGCTGCTCAGTGTTCTGCTGACGGCAGCGCCGCGCACGGCGAGGGCATGGGCGCCCAAGACCGGGCCGCTTGACACCCCGTATGCCGCTCAAGTCAGCCAAACCCTCCCCTGGCCGGAATACCCGCGCCCGCAGCTTACCCGCGCCAACTGGCTCAATCTCAACGGCATCTGGCAGTACCAAAGCGGCACGGCTGCCGACCCGCTGCCGACCGGCAAGACACTGGCGAGCGAGATTCGCGTGCCGTTCCCCGTCGAGTCGGCCCTATCAGGCGTCATGGAGCATCACGACCGGCTTTGGTATCGGCGCTTCTTCACCGTGCCGGCGGCCTGGAAGGGCCAGCGAGTTTTGCTGCACTTCGACGCGGTTGACTATGAAGCCGAAGTGTTCATTAACGGCAAAAGCGTCGGCGTCCATACCGGCGGCTACGAAGCATTTGCCGACGATGTTACGGCTTTCTTGAAGGGCAGCGGCCCGCAGGAGCTGATCGTGCGGGTCTATGACCCGACCGATCTCGGCGGGCAGCCGCGCGGCAAGCAGAGTCTCCATCCCGGCGGCATCATGTACACGCCCACATCAGGCATCTGGCAGACGGTCTGGCTCGAACCCGTCTCGCCCACCGCCGCTGTGGAAGACATCAAAGTCGTCCCCGATGTAGACAAAAGCGCCGTCACGCTCACGGTCAGCACGTTCGCTCCGGCCCCGAATGCAAGCGTCTCGATCAAAATCATCGAAGCCGGCAAGGTTGTCAAGACCGTCACCGCGAAGCCCAATATCCCTGCCACCGTCGCCCTCACACGGCCCAGGCTGTGGTCGCCGAGCAGCCCGTTCTTGTATAACCTTGATGTCACGCTGACCCAAAACAAATCCGTCACCGACCATGTCGGCAGCTACTTCGGGATGCGGAAAATCTCGCTCGGCAAAGTCGGCGGCATCACCAAAATGCTGGTCAACAACCAATTTGTTTTTGAGATCGGCCCGCTCGACCAGGGCTTCTGGCCCGACGGCATCTACACGCCGCCGTCCGAGGCGGCGATGAAGAACGATTTACAAACGATGAAATCGTTCGGGTTCAACATGGTCCGCAAGCACATCAAAGTCGAGCCTCAGCGCTGGTACTACTGGGCGGACAAGCTCGGCCTGCTGGTCTGGCAGGATATGCCCTCCCCGAACTCCTACACCAGCCACACGCCGCCGGTAGACGTAGCGGCATTCGAGAAGCAGGAGCGGCAGGTCATTCAATCCCATTGGAACCATCCGTCCATTATTATGTGGGTCATCTTCAACGAGTCGCAGGGCCGGCATGATACGCGCCGCTTGGTCGCGCTCGCCAACACACTCGACCCGTCGCGCCTCGCCGACCGGGACAGCGGCTCCGGCTATGAGAAGACCGACCGGGACGTCGGCGACGTTCAGGATGTCCATTCGTACCCGCCGCCGAACGTCGCGCCGCCGAGCGACACGCAGGCCCTAGTCTGCGGCGAATACGGCGGCATCGGCCTGAATATCCCGAACCATATCTGGAAGATCGGCAATACCTACACCCAAGTGGACAGCCCGGCGGGACTGCAAGACCTCTACGGCGAGTATACAAACAAGCTGAAAGGCTTTCGGGACAAACAGGGCCTCAGCGCGGCGGTTTATACCCAAATCACCGATGTCGAGACCGAGCTGAACGGGCTGATGACCTACGACCGCCGCTTCAAATGCGACCCAGCCCAGATCGCCCGCGCCAATCGTCTTCAGTACCCAAGTCCGACCTACAGAGAGATCGTGCCGACCTCCGAGAACGCGGCTCAGGTCTGGAAATACACCCTGGTCAACCCCGTCGCAGGCTGGACCAAACCGAGTTTCAACGACAGCGCTTGGAAGACCGGACCCGGAGGCTTCGGCGCATCCGCCCCAGCCGGCGCTCCGGTCGGTACGCCCTGGAAAACGTCGGACATCTGGCTGCGCCGGACCTTCAACCCCGGCCCGCTGACCGCCGAGCAGCTCACCCGCCTGGTCGTCCGCGAGCAGCACGACGAGGACATTGAAGTCTATATCAACGGCGCTCTCGCCTACCATGCCGGCGGCTACATCTCCGATTACGAGTACAAGCCGGTCAGCGCAGAGGCCCAAAAGAGCCTTAAGCCCGGCGCAGAAAACACGCTGGCGGTGCATTGCCACCAAACTGCCGGCGGGCAGTTCATTGATGTCGGCTTGTTCGAGCGCATTCCCGGCCAGCCGTAATGGTGAAATCACACTGCAATTCGTAATTATGAAGTCACGTCGCAAGCCGCCGCGCCTCCTGTCTTTGCCGCGCCTCGTTGTTCCCGTTGGCCTGAGCCTCATTCTGGCTCTCAGCGCTGCCGGCTTTGTGTTCTACACCAAGATCACGCTTTACCAGCAGGCGCATTTTGCGCCGGAGTCGGCGCACCCGTGGGACGGCTACGCCGCCCTGTGCTTGTTCTTCGCAATGGCGGCCACGGCCCTGCTCCTGCTGAACAAGCGCGACTCGCCCCCCATGCGCTGGCGGCGCAGCATTTCAAGAAGACTTCCAAGCGCAAGACGGGCAAAACGGCGGCAGGGTTCGGGTACAATAGAAAGACAATGACACCCGACAGCTCACATTCTCATCCAAGTTCTCATACGCATGGCGACAATCGCAGCACCCGGCGCGAAGCCCGCGAACTGGCCCTGCGAATGCTGTTCCAGCTTGACCTCGGACGCCAGCCGGTAGACGAAGTTGTTGAAGCGGCCCTTGCTCAGTCTGTGCTGGAAGGCACGAACCGCGAATACGCCGAGATCTTAGTGCGCGAAACGCTGAACCACCTGACCGACATTGACCCGCGCATCGCTGCGCTAACGCCCGACTGGAACTCGGACCGGCAGGCTGTCGTCGACCGGAACATCCTGCGGCTGGCGGCTTACGAGCTTTTGTACCGCCCCGACGCCCCCGTCGCCGCCGTCGTCAATGAAGCCGTGGAGCTGGCGAAAAAATACAGCACCGCCGAATCAGGCCGCTTCGTCAACGGCGTATTAGGCGCACTTGCCCGCCAGCCGCGCGGCAACGAACCCGCTGAAATCACCGACACTGCTGAAGTCACCGACGCTGCTGAAGGCGCTTCTGAGGAAACGGGCCATGCCGGCATCTGAGACTGCGTTCGATCTGCGCCCGTTCGCCCTGCCGGAAGCGGAGATCGTTGCCGGCTGGGCTTCAGACGCCCATGAAGTACGCTTTCTCACTGGGGGCGACGATTTCCCGCTGACGCCCGGCGATGTCGCTGCCTGGACTTACGAAGCCGACTACGCCCTGACCCTGCGCCGCCAGGGAGATTTAGCCGCCTACGCCGAGGTCGTGGAAGACACCGTCGAGCAGGACATCGAAATCCAGCATCTCTTGGTCGCTCCCGACCTGCGCTCCGCCGGTGTGGGCCGGGCCATGCTGCTCCGCCTCTGCGCGTTCGTCGCGGAAATCCGTCCGTACCCGGAAGTTTGGCTCCGTGTCAGCCGCGACAACCTTCCCGCCGCCGCCTGCGCTGCATCCGCCGGCTTTGTGGCCGAAGAAAAGATGTCCGGCCCGCGTTATCAGTGGTACAAGAAAAGCCTGACGCGCCAGGGAGAATAACGTGATCATCGCCCATTCTGCACCGCCGCCGCTAGTGTATCAGCAGCATCCCGTCCACAAGCAAAAGGTGCCGCCTGTCATTTCTTACGTCGGCGGCAAGCATCCGCATGTGACAGTGAGGCCAGCATTTGAGGTTGAAGACAATGCTTCTGTCTGCCGCCTCCACACGCCGCGCGGCTGGGTGACGGTCCGCTGCCGCGAAGACTACGGCACGGAGGACGGCGGCCCGGTGCCTCCAGGTCCCGAACCCGACATCAGCCATCCCGACACGATCTTTAACATCGTCATTGTCTCGCCACCGTCCCTGCCGGTCTACTTCCGGGGAGCATACGGCGCCAAATGGACGCATGCGAACGGTTACCGTATCTCACCGATAGAGGTTAAAGGAGTGACTCCGAATGGTTCGCTCCACTACACCCTTACCCATCTTGCCGACCCCTTTCGTATGGACGGCGGCCTCAACATCGTCGCAGTTGGGTTTCCTGATGCTGAATAAGAGACAAAGGCTGATACTCGCAAATGATTCTTTCTGACCGTAGCATCAAAGAATACATCGCCGCCGGGCGCATCGTGCTGACGCCCTATGACGAAAGCCTCGTTCAGCCTGCCAGCATTGATATTCGTTTAGACGGACGCTTTCGCGTCTTTCGCAACTACAAGTATTCGTGCATTGACCCCAAAGCCGTCCAGCAGGACTTAACCGAGCTTGTGGAGGTCGGTGACGAACCGTTCATCATTCACCCTGGCGAGTTCATTCTCGGCAACACCGTCGAGCGCATCAAATTAGGGAATGATCTGGTAGGCCGCGTTGAAGGCAAAGCGCTGGCCCTGGACACGGCTGTCCCCACGCCAAGCGGATGGACAACGATGGGGCAGATCAAGCCTGGCGACCAAGTGTTTGGCGGAAACGGCGAACCCTGCCGAGTGGTCGCAGTTAGTCCGATTTACTTGGGCCATGTGTGCCACCAGCTTGTCTTTGATGACCGAACAAAAGTTGTTGCCGATGCAGGCCATCGCTGGGTCACTTGGACAAGGCAAGAGCGTTCGCGTCTAAACAAGTTCAACAAACGAATCAGAGATGGACTCAATGTTCGAATTCTGCCTGCACCTTCAATTAAAACGACGGCAGAGATCGCTCAAACTCTGCGGCATCAAACGCCTGGGTACACGGAACGCAACCATGCCATTGAGGTAGTGGCTTTAGAAGCCGCAGAAGCGCCGCTGCCGATAGACCCATATGTTCTGGGTGCCTGGCTGGGCGACGGCACATCTACGGAAGCCACAATCACTATCGGCGCGGAAGACCAAGCGCATTTTCACCAGGAGTTCGTCACGCGCGGGTATCCGCTCGGCACGCGCAGCATTCCGACATTGTTCAGTATCGGTAATGCCGGCCACATGCGGAACGCAAAAGGCCGATACTGCGACAACGGCTCTTTCAAGTGCCGCCTGCGCTCGCTGGGCGTTCTCGCCGCCAAGCATATTCCCATGCCGTACCTGCGTGCCTCGTTTTGTCAGCGGCTTGAGCTGCTGCGGGGGCTAATGGATACAGATGGAACTTGTTCGCTCCGGGGACAAGCGGAATTATGCTTGTGCGATAAGCGTCTCGCGGACGATGCGACCGAGCTGATCGCCAGCTTAGGCATTAAAGTATGGCAAGTTGCTTCTCCTGCAGCGCTGTATGGGCGCACGGTGGGGACACGCTACCGTATCCGTTTTGAGGCAGCCCTTCAGGTATTTGGCATGGAGCGTAAAGCCCTGCGTGTCCCGGCAAGAACTTCGCGGAAGGGGGAAACCAAGCGCCGCTTTATTCACTCCGCCGACGCGGTACAATCGGTTGCCGTCCGGTGCATCGAAGTGGACTCCCCCGATCATCAATTTTTGATCACACGGTCATTCATTCCAACGCACAACAGTTCCCTTGGCAGGCTTGGCCTGATTATCCATGCCACGGCAGGGTATATTGATCCAGGCTTCGAGGGTAACATTACTTTGGAACTCTCTAATGTCGCCAACCTGCCCATTCGGCTGTACCCCGGCATGAAGGTGGGGCAAATCTCGTTCTTTGCCATGAGTACGCCTGCCGACCGGCCCTACGGCCACCCGGACCTCGGCAGCAAATACAAAGGCCAGACCGCGCCGACCGCCAGCCGAATGCACCTCAATTTTACCGATACCGAGGAGACTCCATGACGATTACCGATTTTCAAGTGATTCAGCGGGACGCTGACGGCAAAGCCCGTGTAACCCTCGGCAATAACGAAGCCGTAGAACTGCCGACAGGCGGGCCGTATGAAGTCGGCGGCGCGAAAAACGTGCTGGTCGGCGATCTCTGGGTGCTGGCCGGTCAAAGCAACATGGAAGGGGTAGGGGATTTGACAGACGTTGAGACCCCGCATCCGATGGTCCATTCGTTCCAGTCCCGCGAGCAGTGGGCTGTCGCCGATGAGCCGCTGCACTGGCTCGGCGAATCCCCGCGCCCAATCCATCATACGATCTGGGGAATGCCGATGCCGGCCTCTCCCGCGCCGCGTGATAACACCCGCACTAAAGGCTCCGGACTTGGCCTGACATTCGCCAAAACAATGGCTGAAGCCACCGGCGTTCCCGTCGGCCTTATCCCCTCGGCGCACGGCGGGACTTCCATGCAGCAGTGGGAACCGTCGCGCAAAGCAATGGGCGGCGGCTCGCTTTACGGTGCGACCCTGGAACGTGTCCGGGCAAACGGCGGCAAAGTGGCCGGTATCTTGTGGTATCAGGGCGAGTCTGACGCAAACACTCAAGATGCCCCACTGTATGAAGCCCGCATGACCGAGCTGGTTCAGTCCTTCCGCGCCGACTTCGGCCAGCCCGATCTGCCGTTCTACTTTGTTCAGCTTGGCGGCTGGGTTGCAGATCCCTCTCCCGAGTACGTCAATGGCTGGAACAGCGTCCGCGAGTTCCAGCGCCTGCTCTCGAAAACGCTGCCGAACGCCGGCATGGTCTCCGCCATTGACTGCGGCCTCGACGACGGCATTCATATAGACACGGCTGGTCTGAAATCCCTCGGCAAACGCCTCGCCGCCGTCGCCCTCGGCTATCCGGCCCCAACGCTCAAATCCGTCGTCCGGGATGACGCCGCCCACACGCTCCGCGTTTCGTTTGCGAATGTTCAAGAGCAGCTTACCGCTCTTGGCAAGCCCGCCGGCTTCAGCCTGCGCTCTGCTGACGGCACTGAAGCCGCGCTGATCTACAAAGTTGCGTTGGACGGCTCCGACGCCATCTTAAAACTCAACGACGACCCTTCGCCCGCCGGCCTCGATCTCTGGTACGGCTACGGCCTGAACCCGTACTGCAACATCACCGACACTTCCGGTGCGTCCATTCCAGCGTTTGGCCCTGTCGCAGTGGAGTAATGGAAGCAAAGAATTCAGTGGAAGTCACCTATCAGCTAGACAAACACGACTACCTTCAGTACAATAAGTTCGTCATTAACCGTGTCCCTGCACTGAAGCGGCAGGTGCTTCTGCGGTTTCTGCTTGTGCCCGGCATTATCTCGGCAGAGCTGTTCTTTCTGCGCCTGCCCGCGCTGAGTTTTCTGCTGATTGTTCTGGCAGTTGCGGTTGTCTGGAGCGGTTTTCTTTTCTGGACCCAGCAGCGCGGTGTGATTGCACAAACACTGGCAAGACCCGGAGCCGTTGGTCTGCACACCAGTTTGCTTCTGCCGGAAGGCCTGCGAGAGCAGACTTCTGTCCTTGAAGCACGGGTCAAATGGCAGAATATCACAGAGATTGCGGAGAGTCCGCAAATGATCGTCCTGTTTATCAGCCCGCGCTACGGCTTCATAGTGCCCAAGCGTGCTTTTCCAAGCCCTGAACAAGCGCAGGCGTTTTTGCAAACAGCTCGCGCTTACCGGCAAAGCGCTCTGGATGGGACAGCGCCTGTGCTGCCCCCAGTGTCTGTGTCCTGGCCGCCCGCGCCGCAGCGGATGCTCTGAATGAGAAATTTTTTATGAAACGTACCACGCTTTTGGGATCATGCTTGGCGGCCCTGCTGCCTCTTTTTCTCGTTTCGGTACACTATGCCCAGGGCGCACTCACCACCGACACTTTGCCGCTGATTGAAGCCGACAGCAAAGACATTCATTACGTCGGGCGTGTGGACTTCACCAACCCCAAGCTGCCACGCTTCTGGGCACCGGGTGCCTACGTCCAGGCCAAGTTTCGGGGAACGCGGTGCGATGTCGTCCTCAATGACGAAGTTCTTTACGGCAGCTCACACAACTTTGTAGAGATTGCCGTGGACGATCAAAAGCCGGTTCGGGTTCAGACCACCGGTAAGACTAACATCATTCCTGCCGCCGCCGGGCTGCCCGATGGCGTCCACACGATCACAGTCTGCAAAGACACGGAAGCTGGGATCGGGTACTTTGAGTTCGTCGGGCTGCGCTGCGCCGGCCTCGCGCCGTCCGTCCTGCCGAAGCGGAAACTGGAGTTTATCGGCGACTCCATCACCTGCGGGGCCAGCAGTGACCTTTCCATCCCCTGCGGTCAGGGGCAGTGGTACGACCAGCACAATGCGTACTTAAGTTACGGACCGACCACCGCCCGTGCCCTGAAAGCCCAGTGGCACCAGACGTCCGTTTCCGGCATCGGCCTCATGCATAGCTGCTGCGACATGAAAGCGACCATGCCGGACGTTTTCGGGACAGTGAACCTCAGCCCTGGCGGCCAGCCCTGGGACTTCCGCCGCTACCAGCCCGACGCCGTCACCGTCTGCCTCGGCCAGAACGACGGCGAGCAGGACTCGTCCGCGTTCCAGGCAAATTACCTGCGCTTCCTGAAACAAATACGGGCCGCTTATCCCAAAGCCAAAATTATCTGCCTGTCCAGCCCTATGGGGGACGCCAAGCTGACCGCCTATCTGAAAGACAACCTGACGCAAATTGTCGAAAAGGCGCAGCAGCAGGGCGACAAAAACGTCAGCACGTTCTTCTTTTCCCGAAGCTGGAACAGTGGCTGCGGCGGCCACCCCGACGTTGCCCAGCATCAGCAGATCGCCGCCGAGCTGACCGCTGACCTGCATTCAGAAATGCACTGGTAGATAAATATGAATCCACCTCTCTTACTCGACGGCACAGCGACCGCCAAAACAATTCGGGCGGAAGTCGCGGCGGCATCAAAGGCGCTGACGGCGGAAACAGGCGTTGTCCCGGTTCTGGCAGCGATTTTAGCTGGCGACGACCCGGCCTCCCAAACCTATGTCGCCATGAAGGAACGCGCCTGCGCCCGCGCGGGCATCGGCTCGCGCACCTATCCATTCACCCAAAATGCCTCGGAAGCGGAAGTCGCCGACTGCCTGGCAATGCTGAACGCCGACCCGTCCGTGCATGGCATTCTTGTCCAGCATCCGCTTCCAAAGCACATTGACGAACCCGCCGTGCTGTCTTTGATGGACCCGGCCAAAGACGTGGATGGAATCGCGCCGATCTCGCTCGGACGCCTCGTGGCCGGCCTGCCCGCGTTTCAGTCCTGCACTCCGGCGGGCATGATTGAGCTGATGCACCGTTACCAGCTTCCCATTTCCGGCAAGCACGCCGTTGTCGTCGGCCGCAGCGTGATACTTGGTAAGCCGCTGGCCCTGCTTTTGCTTCAGGAAGACGCGACAGTCACGATTTGCCACTCGCGCACCCCTAATCTCGCCGAGATTACTCGTCAGGCCGACATTCTTTGTGCCTGCGCCGGCAAAGCCGAAATGATCACCCCTGACATGATCAAGCCCGGTGCTGTCGTCCTCGACGCCGGCTACAACCGCGTTCCCGGCAAAAATCACGACGTCGGTGACGTTGACTACGCCGGCGCTCTGGAAGTCGCCTCCGCCCTCACACCCGTTCCCGGCGGCGTCGGCCCCATGACCATCGCCATGCTCCTGCGAAACACCCTCACCGCCGCCCAAGCTGCGTCTGCTCTCTCTTCGCGTGGGGAAGAAGTGAGGGGTGGGGGCCGCTGATGACCTTCAACTTCTCTGCGTATGTCGCTGAACACCGCGCCCTCACCGACCGGGCGCTTGACCTCTACCTGCCGGAAGCGGATGCCCTGCCGCCGCGCCTCCACGAAGCTATGCGCTACTCGCTCTTCTGCGGCGGCAAGCGGCTTCGGCCTCTTCTGGTCTTTGCCGGGGCTGAAGCCGTCGGCGGCGACATCACCTGGGTCATCCCACTCGCCTGCGCCGTCGAGTGCATCCACACGTTCTCACTCATCCACGACGACCTGCCCGCCATTGACGACGACGACCTGCGGCGCGGCAATCCGACCAGCCACGTCGTCTACGGCGAAGCCATGGCGATTCTTGCCGGGGACGCTCTTCTCGCCCTCGCATTTGATTTGATCGCCGAGTGCCGTGTCCATGCCCCTGTTGGCCGCGTTCTCGACGCCGTCCAGATGGTCGCCCGCGCTTCGGGAACCCGCGGCATGGTTGGCGGCCAGGTTTCCGACATCGAGAGCGAGGGCCTCAGCGACTTAAACATCGGCACCGTCGCCTCCATCCACGAGCGCAAGACCGGCGCTCTGCTTCTCGCGTCTCTTCTGTCCGGCGCTCGCCTCTGCGGCGCGACCCCGGCCCAGGAACATGCCCTCTACACCTACGGCACCCAGACCGGCCTCGCCTTCCAGATCACCGACGACATCTTGGATTTAGAAGGCGACGCCGATAAGCTCGGCAAGCCCCTCGGCAGCGATCTCAAACAAGACAAAGCCACTTACCCCAAGATTTTAGGCATTAATGCTTCCCGCACACTCGCCCACCGCGCTTCCGACACCGCCCTCAGTGCCCTTTCCGCTTTCGGTCCCGAAGCCGATCCCCTCCGCGCTTTAGCCCACTACATCGTTGAGCGCGATAGCTGACGCGCTTTGTCTCGCTTCGTATACTGCTTCTCGGGTACACTGCTCTGTATGGCAGACCAAGACCAAGCCGATCCCGCCGAAGCCGGCAGCATTCCAACCGGAACGCTTCGCTGGCTTAACCTCTTAGGCGACCTCGCGCATGTTGCCGTCGCGCTTTTACTGATCCTGCTGACCGTGCTTGTCTTAGGATACGCCTGCTTCTCGTTTCTGGTTCAGATGCCGGAAGTGATCCAGGCGCTTCATTCTACGCCTTCGGCCACGGGATCGGAAACCCATCCGGCAGACCCCTTCATCCTAAGCAGCATTGAGTTCCTGTCCAACATCCTGTTTGCCGTCATTTTGCTGGAAGTCCTGCACACGACAGTCATCTTCCTGCACGACCGCAGCTCCCGCCCCGTCGTCCGGGCTTTTTTGGTCGTTGCCATCCTGTCCATCGTCCGCAAGCTTCTTCTGGTCGGTGCGGAGTCCTCTCTCACCGGCGAAAAAGGTCTGCCCTTCATCTACAGCTCCGTCGGCACCCTCATCAGCATCATCGGTATCCTGCTCCTCGTCATGGGCCTCGTCTACATCGGCCGCGCCTCCGACAGACCCAAATAACCAACAAACTTTCCAGTCCCACGCCCTCCGGGCAGCCAGTGCTGAAATGGGAGTTCTCGGCGTCAGCGCCTAGCACCGTGCTCTTCAGGGCATGGGTCTCCTCAATGCCTTCCATGCCCACCACCGCCTCCGTCAAAGCCATGGCCGCCCGAGTGCCCGCCAAAATCCCCGCCGCCATGCGAATGCGCCTCAGAATGCACTGCGATATCGTGCTGAGTAAAACTTGTGTTGCCGTGAAAATGATGCTCAGCCACTTCCACGCGCATCTCCCAATAGCTGCACTCCTCGCCGCTGCCGGCATGATAGCTATCAAAGTCATCCGGGGTGCAGTATGTCGCCAGCCCATAGCACAAATCCTGCATCGGCAGCTTGGCTTCCTCCGCTGCCTGCTTGACCTGCTCCGGCTTGTAGTACTCTGCTTTGCCGAAGAGGCGCATCAATACTGGATGCAGGCGCGTCACATACGCCCCAGTCGCCTTCCGCTTCCGGGACTTTTCCCGGTAATTCCGGACCCACTCTGCAAGTTTCATGGCTGCATTTGCTCCTTCACAAGCCTGCCTCCGGCGTGACAACCGCAACCCGCATCTGTCCGCCCTTTGCCGTCACCGTGTCAAATCCATCTACATAACCACTGACTGCAATGCTCAGCGTCTGCAAACGCTTCAGAATAAAGCGGGTCGGGTGCTGCCCCGGCAAAAGCCCATGCTCCGGGTCCGGCCGGCCTTCCCCATAATTGCCAATCAGCAGCCGCCCGCCCGGTTCCACAAAATGCGCCAGCAGATGCCGCACGTACTCCCCCTCAAGCTCCGCCGGTGCATAACAAAGCTGAGTTGCCACAAACGTAAACCGCTTCGGCGGTATCCATGTGAACGCATTGCCGACCCAAAAATTCTCTGGATACTCCGGCAGCCGCGCCCGTGCCAGTCCAATCAGCTTCTCCGACAAATCCACCCCAAACGGCTCAACCCGCACCCCGCGCTCCGCCGCCCAGCCCATGCAGCACTCCAACAAATAGCCGTTTGCACACCCAATATCGAGAAACGACCCATCCCGGTCCATGCAGTCCGCGACCGGCTTTCGCAGCGCCCGCCAGCGCTCAAACGGCCCGCTCATCCCTGACTGCGCCCAGGGTTCCGTCTTCGCCAGATACGCCGCCTCCAAAACCTGCCGGTTGCGACTAAACCACGGTTCCCAATCTTCCTCAGCCATCCGCAGCCTCCCTTTCCTAACCCCACGAAGCGGTGCTTCCTAGCGCCTGTGATCAACAGCCGTGCGTTTCAACGCATAGTTCGACGCTTTTGGACGGGAAACAAAAGACAGGCGGCACATACTGTGCCGCCCGGTCTTCACATTCTTCGGATTCTTGATGCCTGCTAGGCTGCTTTAAGGCGTACTGGCTGCGCTTTCACGCGGCAGAGTCATCTTCCGAAAAACGTAGAGGCTGTTCGGCACATCCGCTTCCGGCGGCATCCGCAGGCCGGCGCTGTCGGGGAAAGGCGACACCATCTGACCCAGTTTTTCAAGCTGGCCCAGCGTTTCCAGGTGAGCGCGGACATCCCCATACGTCCGCCCATGCGCTTCTGCAAGCTGGCTGATGCTGATCTCCGTGCCGAGGCTGTCGCACAGCCGCTGGTCTTCTTCTTCTGTCCAGGGCTTGCCGGCATTGGGGGGAACGATGGGACGGAAGACCAGTGTTTCTTCGCCCAGCTCTCTGGCGTGTTCTCGTTCTTTGAAGTGCTCTTGTTCTTTGAAGTGCTCTTGTTCTTTGGCCTGAACACATTCTTTGGCATGATCGCGCTCTAAAGCCTGCATGGCTGCAAACAAGGCGCGAACCGTGTTCGGGTGCTGAAAAGGATGGGTGAGGTCGAATGCTTTGCCCGTTTCCGGGTCAAGGCCGTCGGCCAGGCTGCGAATAATTGAAAGTGTCTTAGCCGTTTCCATGATTGCTCCGACGCTTGCCAGGCTGGTCCGAGACCCGGCATAGGTTACGTTGCTTACCATGCCGTGCACCTGCGGCTGTACTGCTGATTAGGGTGCTGTCTTGCTTGGTATAGTATACCAACAATACCAAAAAATCGCACGTTGGACTGCTGTGAAAAATGTCACATGCCGGCGGCGAAGGCAGGAATGAAGCGCACACTTCCCGAACTTAAGCGTATGGCTAATGACAAGTTGGATCAGGAACGGCAGCGGATGCAGGAGATGCGGGAAAAACGGCCCGGCGCGGACTGGCGGCGCTGGGGGCCGTATGTCTCCGAGCGGGCCTGGGGAACCGTGCGCGAAGACTATTCTACCGATGGCGCAGCCTGGGATTACCTGCCCCATGACTCGGCACGCTCCAAAGCCTACCGCTGGAACGAGGACGGGCTGGGGGCAATCTGCGACAGCACGCAGGAGATGTGCTTCGGCCTGGCGCTCTGGAACGGCAAAGATGCGATTCTCAAAGAGCGCCCGTTCGGCCTGTCCGGTCCGCAGGGTAATCACGGCGAGGATGTCAAAGAATACTACTTTTTCCTAGACAACACGCCGACCCACTCGTACATGAAAATGCTCTACAAGTACCCGCAGGCGGCGTTTCCGTATGAAGATTTAGTCAAAACAAACGCTTCCCGCACCAAGCATGACCCGGAATATGAGCTTCTGGACACCGGCGTCTTCGACGGCAGCAAATACTGGGATGTCACAATCGAGTACGCCAAAGCCTCCCCCGACAACATACTCATCCAGATTACGGCAGCTAATCGCGGGCCGGACACAGCAGTTTTGGACATCCTGCCGACCCTCTGGTTCCGCAACATCTGGACTTGGGGCTGGCCGAACCCGAAGCCCAGCTTAAAAATTGGCGCAGGGACGCACAGCGTCATTGAAGCCAGTCATCACGACCTGGGCCAGCGCTCGCTGTTCTGCGAAGGCAGCCCGGCGCTTATGTTCACCGAAAACGACACCAACGAAAAACGGCTCTATGGCGTCGCGAATAACCCGACACCCTATGTCAAGGACGCCTTCCATGAGTTTGTCGTGGACGGCATCCAGGGCGCGATCAACCCGGCCCACGTGGGAACCAAAGCCTGCGCCCATTACAAAGTCACGGTCGAAGGCGGCCAGTCCGCAACGCTCAAGCTGCGGCTGACCAATGATCCATTGATTGCTGACCCGCTTGGCGTGGGCTTTGACCAGGTGTTCCAGGCACGCATCGCCGAAGCGGATGCGTTCTACGCGCCGCTTGGCTCGCCGGAGCTGTCCGCTGACGTCCGCAGCGTCATGCGTCAGGCCCTTGCCGGCCTGCTTTGGTCCAAGCAGTTCTACAAGTACGATGTCCTGCACTGGCTTGAAGGCGACCCCGCCGAGCCGAAGCCGCCCGCCGTGCGTTTAACGGGCCGCAACCATGACTGGATGCACCTCAACGCCAAAGACATCATTTCCATGCCGGACACCTGGGAATATCCCTGGTTCGCGGCCTGGGACCTGGCATTTCACTGCATCCCGCTTGCCGTCATTGACCCGGACTTCGCCAAAGATCAGCTTCTTCTCTTGGGGCACGAATGGTTCCAGCACCCGAACGGCCAGTTGCCCGCTTACGAATGGGCTTTTGGGGATGTCAACCCGCCCGTCCAGGCCTGGGCCGCCCTGCGCGTCTACCAGATCGAGTCCCGCGTCACCGGCCGGCCCGGCGACTTCCAGTTCTTAGAGAAAATCTTTCATAAGCTGCTGATGAACTTTACCTGGTGGGTCAACCGCAAGGACGCCGAAGGCAACAACGTCTTCCAGGGCGGCTTTCTCGGCCTCGACAACATCGGCCTCTTCGACCGCTCCCAGCCCCTGCCGACCGGCGGGCATTTGGAGCAGTCCGACGGGACATCCTGGATGGCGATGTTCTGCCTCAACATGCTGGCAATCGCCATGGAGCTGACCCGCACTGATCCTTCTTATGAAGATATGGCGACCAAGTTCTTTGAGCACTTCGTCTACATCGCCCACGCCATGAATGCCATGGGCGCGAAAGACGCCGACTTGTTCGACGACCAGGACGGCTTCTACTACGATGTCCTGCGCTACCCGGACGGCTCCGGCCAGTTCATGCGCGTCCGCTCCATGGTCGGCCTCATCCCGCTGCTCGCCGTGGATACCATTGACGAAGACCAGCTTGCATCCATGAGCGACTTCCAGCAGCGCATTGACTGGTTTCTGGAAAACCGCCCGCTTCTCTGCAAAAGCGTGGCGGACCTCTGCGAGATCGGCCATCACAACCGCCGCCTGCTGTCCATCGTAGACCCCGAGCGCCTGCGAACTCTGCTGACCAAAATGCTCGATGAGACCGAATTTCTGTCCCCGCACGGCCTGCGCTCCGTGTCCCGCTTCCACCAGGACCACCCAGTCGTCATGGATGTCAACGGCACCGAGTACCGTTTAGATTACGAGCCGGCGGAGTCCACCACCGGCCTTTTCGGCGGCAATTCCAACTGGCGCGGCCCCATCTGGTTCCCCTTGAACTACCTGCTGATTGAAGCTTTGCAAAAGTTCGACTACTACTTAGGCCCCGACTTTACCGTCTCATTCCCTACCGGCTCCGGCCAGCAGCTCACGCTTGCCCAGGTCGCCGCCGAGCTGTCCCGCCGCCTCGCCCGCACCTTTCTCCGGGACGATACCGGCCGCCGCCCCGTCTACGGCGGCACTGAAGTCTTCCAAACCGATCCGCACTGGAAAGACTACATCTTGTTCTTTGAATACTTCCACGGCGACAACGGTGCCGGCCTCGGCGCGTCCCACCAAACCGGCTGGACCGGCCTCGTCGCCAAACTCATCGAGCAAAGCGGGGAATAGGAGAACCATGACGCAGATGCCGGTTTACGATACCATAGGGCGTTCTTATACGCGAACCCGGCGGCCCGACCCGCGCCTCGTTGACGCGCTTGTCAACCACCTCGCGCTGCCGCAAGAAAGCCTGATTGCCGACATCGGGGCGGGGACCGGAAGCTACACCAACGCCCTGGCGGACCGAGGCTTTGCCGTACACGCTGTCGAGCCGTCTGCCGTCATGCGTCAACAGGCCACCGTTCATCCCAACGTCACCTGGCATGAGGGATCTGCCGAACACTTGCCATTGCCCGATGCCTCCATGCAGGGTGTCATCAGCACCCTTGCCATTCATCACTTTCCGGATCTCGGCCAAGCCCTGCGTGAGATGAACCGAGTAGCCGGGGATGGGCCTCTTATCTTCTTCACGTTTGATTATCGGCAGATAGATCGGCTCTGGCTAGGGGATTACTTTCCAGCACTCTGGGAAGACGCCGTCCAATCTCTGCCGCCTTTGGAGGACATTGCCTCGAAAATTAAGGCTGTTACGTCTCGGTCTGTCGAGATCACTCCCTTTCTGCTGCCGCCGGACCTGGTTGATATGTTCCTGGCCGCAGGGTGGCAGCAGCCTCAAGTTTATCTCGATCCCGCCGTTCGTGCGGGTATGTCTATATTCCAATTGAGCGACACAAGCGGCGTTGAACAGGGACTGGAACACCTTCGCAGCGATTTAGAAGATGGGCGCTGGGATCAGCAATATGGTTCACTGCGAAGCCTGCACGAGATTGATGCAGGCTACCGCTTCCTGCGGGCCTTCAACTCAACACCATAGGATAGGATGAAAACAAACCACAAATGAACCGATCCAGACTTTTGTTCGCTCTTACGCTCCTGCCGCTCTTCACGGGCTGCGGTTCCAAGACCGACTCTGGAACTACCACAGGGAGTTCGCCCACGGGAGGGCAGGCACCGGCAGCGTCCGGCATTGATAACACAGTGGTCCCAATGACGACGCTCATCAATGGCCAGAGTGTCCCGCTCAAGTTCATGCCGGGGGGGCTAAAATATTACGACATGGTCGTCGGAACCGGGGCCACGCCGAAGACCGGGCAGACGGCGTCCATGCGGTACACGGGAACGCTGCTCGACGGCACCAAGTTCGACTCGTCGTATGATCACCCAGGCCAGGCACCGTTTGATTTCGTTCTCGGCCAGGGTCGGGTCATCAAAGGCTGGGATGAAGGTGTGGCGACGATGAAAGTCGGCGGCAAGCGCCGCCTCGTCATTCCCGGCTCTCTTGCCTACGGCCCAAACCCGCCGACCCCAACCATCCCGCCGAATGCAACACTTGTCTTTGATGTGGAACTGGTGGGGGTGAAGTAGGGGCAACCCCCCGTTTCTGCCCGCAGTGGAGGAACCCGGATTGGATGAGAGCCGTGCCATAAATGGCACGGCTCTTTTGTATGGTATTTAATTCTTTCTGAACTTAGGCCGCTCCTGGCGGTTCGCACTTGGCCGGCTCATGGCGGGCGGGGCAAGCTCGACTTTAACTTTGCGGCCCCGGATAGTGGCGCGGCGCAACACGTTCACTACGTTCTGGGCTTCAGGGGCGGGGACTTCCACAAATGCCGTCCGGTCCAGAATGTCTATTGCGCCGATGGACCGGCCCGTTAGCCCGGCTTCGTTGGAGATGGCTCCTACCAAGTCGCCGGGGCGCAGGCCGTCCTGACGGCCTAACCCAATGAACAGCCGGGCCATGCCGACTTCCGGCTGCTCGGAGGCCGCGTTCAGCTCTTCTTCGGCGTCGGCAGGGCCGGAATGCTGATTGGCCCACAGCATCTGCAGCGCGGCGGCGGCGATCTCCGCCGGGTCGTATTCTTCGGACAAGGCTTCCACGGCGGCGAGATGGCCGTCGAAGCTCCGGGCGGCCAGAGTCTCGCGCAGGGACTCTTGAAACAAGTCACGGCGGCGGGCGGCAATGTCGGCAGCCGTGGGGATACGCGCAGGCCTAATCACCGCGCCGGTCATCTGCTCGATGGCCCGGAGCTGACGCCGCTCCCGGCCTTCCACCAGCGTAATGGCGTCTCCGGTGCGCCCGGCCCGGCCCGTGCGCCCGATCCGGTGGATGTACTGCTCCACGTCCCACGGGATGTCGTAGTTGATGACGTGCGTGACGGTGTCAATGTCTAAACCCCGCGCGGCGACATCCGTGGCAATTAAGAGGTCGGCCAGACCCTCGCGGAAGCGGCGCATGACCCGGTCCCGGTCCGGCTGGCCCAGATCCCCGTGCAGCGCTTCGGCGCTGTACCCGCGCAGGCGCAGCGCGTCGGCCAGGTCGTTTGTTTCCTGCCGGGTGCGGCAGAACACGATGGTCGGGCCGGGCGTTTCCATGTCCAGCACGCGGGCCAGCGCTTCCAGCTTCCGGCCCGGCGCGACCTCATAATAGGTCTGATTGGTCGCCGCGACCGTGCGCCGCTTGGCGTCAATTGCGATACGGACGGGGTCTTTCAAAAAGCGCTGGGTCAGCGCGGCGATGCGCGGCGGCATGGTCGCCGAGAAGAACGCAAGCTGGCGCGGCTCCGGCAGCTCGGCCAGAATCGTCTCCATATCCTCTAAGAAGCCCAAAGCCAGCATTTCATCGGCTTCGTCTAAAACGCAGACTTTGACCTGGTCTACGACTAACGTCCCGCGCCGCAGATGATCCAGCAGCCGGCCGGGCGTCCCGACAACAATGTGTGCGCCGTCCCGCAGGGCGCGGAACTGCCGGTCCAGCGGCTGCCCCCCATAGACCGGCACGACGCGCAGGCCGGTGTGTTTGGCAAGCGCGACAATGCCGCCCGCCACTTGGATCGCAAGCTCGCGGGTCGGCTCCAGCACCAGCGCCTGCACAGCGGGATTCGCGCTGTTGCAGTTCTCGATAATTGGGATGGCAAAGGCCGCGGTTTTGCCAGTTCCTGTCTGCGCTTGACCGATCAAATCACGCCCTGCCAGCAGCACTGGAATAGACCGCGCCTGGATCGGCGTCGGCGCTTCAAACCCGAGGTCGTTGATTGCCCGCATGACCGGCTCACTCAGGGCCAAGTCAGCGAACAGCGGCAGGTCATCTGCGGCGACTTCGGGTTCCGCCGTGACGACGGCAGGCGGGGGCGCAGCCGCTTTCGGCGGCTTTGCCGGATAAGCTTTCTTCGCCGCAAATGGCTTGGGGGCGGCGCTTTTGGCGGGCTTAGAAACAGCCGGCTTCGGAACAGCGGGCTTGCGTGGAAGTTTAGACATGATTGGCTTTAGTGTACCCCAGATGCAGAACGCCTGAAAGGCGAATATCGCGGGACGATGCGCCGATGTCAAGCGCATACGCGCCGGGGTCCGTCTGCCACCCGTGCTTCTTCGTGTCCCAATAAGCGAATGCATTCGGTCCAAGCGTCAGCGTCACGATCTTCGACTCGCCGGGCCGCAGCGACACCCGCGCAAACGATTTCAGTTCCCGAACCGGCCTGTCTATTCTGGGGCTGAGTGGCCGCACATAAAGCTGCACAACCTCGTCGCCGGCTCGTCTGCCTGTATTCTGCACAGATACCCGGACCGTCATCGGCTGGCCCGTCGCTGAAGCGCTCGGCATCTGCAAGCGGCTGTACGCAAATGTCGTGTAGGATAGCCCAAAGCCGAACGGGAACAGCGGCTTGATGTGCGCCTGGTCAAAATGGCGGTAGCCCACATCCACGCCTTCCATGTAGCGGACAAAGCCGTCTGCGCCTGGATAGTTCGTCCAATCGGCGTAATCTTCGCGCTCGTAGGCCCAGCTTCCGGTAAGTTTGCCGGACGGGTTCGCATCGCCGAACAAGATGTCTGAAGCGGCATTTCCCGCTTCCTGCCCGGAGTACCACGTCTCCAAGAGCACCGGCACACGCGGCAGCCATGCCCCGGTCAAAAGCGGCGTTCCGCAGTTCAGCACTACAATCGTATGCGGGTTCGCGGCGGCAACAGCTTGGATTAGCTTTTCTTGATCGCCCGGCAAGTGCAAGTCCGGCGGGTCCATCTCTTCGCCCTCGTAGTTGTTGTCCGTGCCGACAACCACAATCGCGACATCCGATTTAGCGGCCAGCGCGGTGGCTTCCGCCAGCCCCGCCGGCGTGCCGACGCCGGTGCGCGGACAGCCCTGAGCATAGGTCACTTTCACGCCGGGACCGGCCTTCTTCTGGATGCCGTCCACAATGCCGACCTGGTAGAACGGATGCACCTCGGCGCTCCAGCGCCCGCCAAGCTGGGTGTCCTGGGCATTTGGCCCGATCACGGCGATTGATTTCAAGGAACGCCTATCCAGCGGCAGCAGGCTGTTTCCGTTCTTTAAGAGCGTGATGCCTTCCAAAGCCACGCGCCGGGCCAGCGCCTGATGCGCCGGACTGTTGACGGCGTTTGGGTTCGGTGACACCGGCGGGTTCAGCATTCCCGTGCGGACCATCAGGCGCAGGACCCGGCGCACCGCGCCGTCAATCTCTTCCTGCGTGATCTGGTTCGCCTGCAGAGCCTGGGTAAAGGCCGGCGGGTTATAAAAGTCCGGCTGCGGCATCTCCACGTCCGTGCCGGCGTTCATGCTGTCCACGGTCGAATGCACCGAACCCCAATCGGAGACCGCTAGGCCGTCCCAGCCCCACTGCGTCCGAAGCAAATCCGTCATCAGCGGCTTGTTTTGGGCGCAGAACTGGCCGTTGACTTTGCCCAATGCCGGCATCAGCGCCCAGACATGTGCCTGATGGACGGCGGCATCAAACGCCGGCAGATAAATCTCGTGCAAAGTCCGCTCATCTACCGCGACATTGAGGCTGTGCCGGTCGGTTTCCTGATCATTGCAGACAAAGTGCTTGATGCAGGCCGCGACGCCCTGGCTCTGCATCCCGTTGACATAGGCCGCCGCCATTTGAGCGCTCAGAAACGGATCTTCGCTGAAGTTCTCGAAATAGCGCCCGTCCTGCGGCGTGCGCGGCGTGTTGACGCACGGCCCGTAGACAATCTGCCGATTTTTTGCCCGTGCTTCTTCGCCCAATGCTTTTCCGACTTGCCGCACCAGCGGCGGATCCCAGGTAGAAGCCATGACCACTTCCATGGGGAATGCCGACGCCTGACCGTCACGAAGACCTGCCGGAGAGTCAATCGTCCGCAGGGCGGGAATGCCGAGATGCGGGATGGCGGGAAGGTCCAGCTTGTAAGGGTCGCCATAGCCGATCAGCGCCAGCAGGCTGAACTTCTCAGGCTGGGTCAGCCGCCCCAGCAAATCATCCACCCGAGCCTCTGTGGATGCCTGCGGATTGGCATACACGGCGTTCGGCACAAAACCGGCAGCCGCCGGCGGGTCGGCCTGACTGCGAAGCGTGAACAAGAAAAAGAGCAGGCCGAAAAAAGCTGTCTTCAATGACGATGAAAGTGGCATGAGGATCCCTTGCTGTGAATACAGGAAACGGATGACGTTGACAAACCGAAACAGCACTCGGTATAATAAGTAGCAGTCGGCAGGATAAGCCGTCGGCAGAAGACTCGCCTCGCACTCGCCGCAGAAGTGTTCAGCGGGGTTGTAGCTCAGGGGATAGAGCGAGGGACTCCTAAGCCTTAGGCCGCTGGTTCGATTCCAGTCAACCCCATTTCTTCTGACTCAGACACACATTGGAGAGGTCGCATAGTTGGTCTAGTGCGCCCGCCTCGAAAGCGGGTGAGGGTCAAACCTCCGTGAGTTCGAATCTCACCCTCTCCGGTCACCGATAGAGCCGAAAGCAACGCTCTGCTGCCAGTCAGCAGGGCGTTCTTTGCGTTTATGCTCCTTTTACAGCTCCATTGCGGTCTGCGGCTTCTGCAAAATGACCACGCTCTGAGCTTCGCGCCTGACCTCTGCGCCATTCAGGTAGGTCACAAGGTAGGTCACGCGCTGCAAGCCGGCGACAGACGCAGGTGCGCCGGGGTGAACTTTCTCGGTTTCCGTCAGCGTCTTTCGGACACGCACCGTCAGCAGCAGCGGCATCTTCTGGACATTCACGACATCGCCCGGCTTAAGGCGGTTCAAGTTCTTGTTGGAGTTGGCCCGAATAAAGTCTGTCAGTGAAAGATGAAAGCGAGAGGCGATGCGTGAGCCGCGATCACCGAACCGAACCACATAAGTTCGGCTTGGCGGCGGAGTCCAGTAGTACGGCGCGGCGGCGGCAGGATCGGAGCGGAGCAGGCTTGTGTCAACGGTGCGCTTTTCGATAGCCACTGTTTGCGTGATTTGCGGCTGGCCGACTACCGGAGCGGCTGGCGGCATCTGCGCCCAATGGTCTTGAACTAAGCGCTCGGTCTGCGTGGCTGCATCCGGGGTAGGGAAGGCGAGGCTGGGCTTGTTGCTGACGAGAAGCACAAACGCAGGAACGCGGAGCTTCAGCAGGTGCACAAGCTTTGTTTGCACGGCCTCGTCCGGGTCCTGCGGAACATCGGGAGCGGCATGAACCAGCGACAGCTTTTGCAGCCGGACTATGGCCTCCTGAGAAAACGCCCCCCCGACTTTAGCTTTCTCCGCCCCTGCGATGAGCGCATTCGCGGCAGCCGCATTTCGGACTGTCGCTACCGGCTTGCCGTCAAGCATGATCGTGACCGGCTGGCCGAGATGCCGCACATACAAGAATGCGCCGCCGCCCGTCAGCAGCGCGGCGGCGAGCAGAGCCGCCAGAACCTTGAAGACGCGAAGCTGACGCGCGAGAGCGTCAGCCTGCGGGCCGGCCGGCTGCCCGATGTTTGTTTGTTGGGCATTAGGCATGGGGGTTCTAAATGTGCTACCAGGGACGAGCGCTGGCAACCTGCATCTTTTGCCGCACCTGCTCCATCGCTGCCTGAAGCTGGGTGTCATTTGCGGTATCCACAATCGCATCGGGATGCAGCTTGCGGAACGCGGCGTCTTTTCGCAGGTTCGCATCAGGGATCGTCACGGGAACATTCGGCTCAATGCCTTTATGATGGATGTCGTTCTTGTGCGCCGTGTAGTAGTGCTGGGTCGTGATCAGCACAGCGGAGCCGTCGGGCAGGCCTTGAATGGTTTGGACTATGCCTTTGCCGAACGTCTTTTCGCCGACCAGAACACCTGCGCCGGTGTCTTTAATCGCGCCTGAGACAACTTCCGAGGCGCTGGCGCTGTCGCCGTTGACCAGCACGGCCAGCGGATAATGCAGGTTCAGCCGGTGCTGGGCCGTATCCACATCGGTCGGCTCGAGCTGGTCCTGCGTCTCGGTGCGGTCCCGTAGCCAGTAGACCGGGCCATCGGGGATAAAGCGGGACGCCACTTCGCGGGCGATGTCGAGCAGCCCGCCGCCGTTTTCGCGCAGGTCAAATACCAGCCCCTTCATGCCCTGCGCCTGCAGCGCCGTCAGCGCTTTGCCGACCTGAACATCACTTTCTTCGTTGAACGACGACAGCGAGATATAGCCGATTTTGTGCACGGGGTCTACCATTGTGTACTGCACAACTTCCTGATGGACCGGGGCGCGGACCAGGTGAATGACGACCGGGTGGGGGACACCGTGCCGCTGCATGGTGAGCGTGACCGGCGTATTCGCCACGCCGCGAATGAGCTTGACGACATCGGTGTCCTGCAGCTTCAGCGTCGGCGTGTTGTTGACTTTCAGGATGATGTCGCCGGCCATGACATTGCCCTTCATCGCCGGAGAGTTCGGCAGCGGCCTGACCACATAAACCTGCTTGGCGGGGTTCGTCCCAAGAAGAGCGCCGATGCCGACAAACTCATCGTTGTTCTCCTCCTGCATATCTTTGTAGCCTTTGGGGTCCAAAAAGCGCGTGTAGCGGTCTTTAGTCGCGCCCATCATGCCCCGAATAGCGTTGTACGTCATCTGCGTGCTGTCAATGTCTTTGCCGTAGTAGCCGGCTTTGAGCGTTGCCAGGACATCGGCATAGGTATCATACGGCGTGTCCGCCGACGCCTGCCCATGCGCCGCCGTCAGGAGCGCCCCGGAAAGCCGCGACGGGATCAGCTCCGCCGCCGTTCGCAGCGTGTCCATGTCGTGAATGCCGCGCAGGTCATTGAAGGTCACGCCGCCGACAAACGCCACGCCTAGAAGCGCCGCCGCTCCTGCTGTTCGTCCAAGTATTCGTCCGATTCGCATAGAAAATAGTCCTAATCTCATCCGTAGGGGCAAACCCCCGTGTCTGCCCAAGTCTTCGTATCTGCCCAAGTCTTTCCCGCTAAAATAAGGGCAGAGAAATGAGGGCAGACACGGGGGTCTGCCCCTACAAATGTGCTTAAACGGGGCTGGCCGGCACACGGGCAACGCGGCCGGACAAGACGCCGACCGCGCGGTCGAGTGGCGCGTCGCCGCTTGTGCTGGGCAGAACCACGTCCGGCTTGATGCCCAGGCCGCCGAAATCCGTATGTGCCGCGGTCATCAGCTTGCCGACCGTCATCGTGAAGCCGGAGCCGTCTTTAAGAACGATCAGCTTGACGTCGGTAGCGTCGCCGAATGTTGTGGAACCAACCAGTTTCGCGCCTCGGCTTTGCAAAGCGGACGCCAGCAGCTCGGCGGTATTTGCCGTGCCGCCGTTCACCAGCACCACAATCGGGCAGACAACCGCAGCGCTTGGCGTCAACGCAATTGGCTGAACTTTTTTGCCTTTGGTTTCTAAATAACCGAGCGCAGGGGCCGAAGTCAGCTTGGAGGCGATTGCCGCACCGACATCCAAAAGGCCGCCGGGCGAGTTGCGGAGGTCCAGCACCAGGCCCTTGGGCGATGAGCCGAAGCCGCTTAAAGCCGAGTCAAAGTCTTTGTCGGCATCCGGCGTAAATTGTGCAATCTTGATGTAGCCGATGCCGCCGGGCAGGCTGCGGGCAGAGACCGAAGAAACCACTGTTGGCGCAGAGGTGTCCATCGAAACAGCCAGCGGCTGCGGCAGGCTGGGCCGGGACACCGTCAAAGCAAGTGTCTTCGCAGCGGGGTCGTCCAGCTTAGTCTGTGCTTGACTGAGAGACAGCGAGCCGTCAATCTTCTTTTGCAGGGCCGTCAGCATCTTGTTGAACGTCACCGGGTCGTCCTGCACGGCTTTCAGCGCTTTGGTTTGGGCGTACACATAGCTGTCGTTGTAAATCCACTGGCCGTTAATGGTGGCGATCATGTCGCCCGGCTGCAGCCCGGCTTTCTCGGCAGGACTCCCCGGCAGAGGCGCGACCACGACCAAACGATACTCAGTGTACGCAGGAACATCTCCGGCCTTTGCGTGCGGCAGGCGGCGCACGGCAAGCGCCGCGCCGATGCCCCGGTACTGGCCTTTGGCCTCGGCGTTCAGCTCAGACACTTCCGGCACTTCCAGGAAGCGCGAGTCCGGGTCTTGCAGCGAGGCCAGCATGGCAGTCGCCGCACCGTGCGCCATCTGCGTGTCGGTGGGCAGCGGGTCCACAAAGTTGCGCTCGATCAGCCGGTAAACATCATCAAACGTCGCCGCCGGGCTGGTATCGGACAGAAAGTCCGCACCGGGAACGTCTGGTCCTGCCGAGTCGCGGGAGCCAGGCCCATTGGGGCTGTCTGCGCCCTGAGCGACTTGATTGGCCGACGCTGAATTGGAGCGTGTCGCGGACGCAAGAACGACTGCCGAAGAAGGCGCAGGCGCCGTCGGCGGCTGGTACAGATTGCGTCCGGCGGCTTGAGCCGGACCGAAATGGGTTCCGGCGGCAAACGTGCCGACGGACAGCACACCGACAAGCAAGGCACCGGCAGCGCCGGCGGGGTTCAGCTTCAATAGAAAATCTTCCTTCCAAATGACCAGGCTTCGATGGCCCCGAAGTTTCTTATTATACCATCTGCGCTGATGTCCGTCAATTGACATATCTGCGCCTAAATCAAGGCGATTCCGGGTACTATGACTCTGGGAAACATCCTGCGTTTATGCTTTACGAGTTTACGCTATTAGAGCGCCGCTTGTTCCCGCACCGGAGCTGTAATCAGGAAGGATCATTGTCCTCTCCATGACCTATGCAATGCCGACAAAAACTGCAACACAGACGGAAAATCCAACGGAAAACACTTTAAACCCAACTATGACCTTTGATCCCCGCGAAGATGCCCTGGCCGACCTGCGCGACCGGCTGGCTGCTGATGACGAAGACAACACAAATCCCGGCACTGAAGCATCCCCGCTGTCCGCAAACCAGATGCGCGTGACCGATAACCTTTCCCAGCTTTTGGACATCCTGCCGCCGCCGCTTCGGGCCGCTTTGGAGCAGGACGACCATTCGGTGGGCCTTATCGAGATCGTGATGGACTTGGGCCGGGACGCCGAGGCGCGGTTTGCCGACGGCCATGCGCTTTGGCTTCAGGAAGGCATTCCTGTCAGCGCGGAAGATATTGATTATGTCACGTCGCGAGTCGGCATGTTCGGCAAAGACAACCGGGCCGGCATCGAGCGCACCCTGCACCGCATTTCGGCTATCCGCAATCGGCAGGGCAAAGTCGTCGGCCTGACCTGCCGCATTGGGCGGGCGGTCTACGGCACGATTGACATTATCCGGGACGTGGTCGAATCCGGCAAGTCCATTTTGATGCTGGGCCGGCCTGGCCGGGGCAAGACCACCAAGCTGCGCGAAGTCGCCCGCGTCCTGTCCGACGAGTTCAAGAAGCGTGTGATTATCGTAGACACGTCCAATGAGATCGCCGGCGACGGCGACATTCCGCACCCGGCCATCGGACGCGCCCGGCGGATGCAGGTCATCGAGCCGGACCATCAGCACGCTGTCATGATTGAAGCGGTCGAAAACCACATGCCGGAAGTCGTCGTCATTGACGAAATCGGTGTCGAGCAGGAAGCGTTCGCCGCTCGCACCATCGCCGAACGCGGCGTTCAGCTTGTCGGCACGGCGCACGGCAACTCGCTCGAAAATCTGCTGATGAACCCGACTTTGTCGGATCTGATCGGCGGCATCCAGGCCGTGACGCTGTCCGACGAAGAAGCCAAAAAGCGCGGCACCCAGAAGACGGTTCTGGAGCGCAAAGCGCCGCCGACGTTTGAAGTCATCATTGAGATCATGGAAGTGGACAAGCTGGCGATCCACCATGATGTCACGCGCACCGTGGACCGGATGCTGCGCGGGGGCCAGCCCCGACCAGAGATACGTGTCCGTAATGCGTCCGGCCAGGTCGAAATCATCCAGAAGTCCGATTTAGAAGCCCCGCGTCCGCCGGATCGGGACCGGACGCCTTCCCTGTTTGACGACGGTACGCGCGGGCGCGGCAACTTCGGAAGCGGCGCGTCTTATACCGCTGAGGCTGCCCCGGCGCGTCCCGATGTCCCGCGCCCAAGCCAGCAGTCCGAAGCGCCTCCCTCGCGCATCGCCCCGCCGACCGCCCAGGGTGAGCCGCTGACCAACGGCAGCGGGACGCCGACGCTCTCGAACGGCAAGCCGCTGCCGACAACTCTGCGCGTTTTTCCTTACGGCGTCAGCCGCAGCCGTTTGGAGCGGGCCATTCGCACTCTGCGCGTCTCGGCGTTCATCTCGAAAGACGTCAAAGACAGCGACGTAATTATTGCCCTGAAGGCGAATTACCGCAAAGAGCCGGCCAAGCTTCAGGAAGGCATCACGCGCAACCTGCCGACGTATGTGATCAAAAGCAACACTTATATTCAGATTGAAAGCGTTCTGCGCGAGATCTTCAAGATGCCCCAGGAGATTTCTGAAGAAGACATTGCCATTTCTCACGCCGAAGAAGCCATTGAAGAGATCATGAACGACACGTCCGGCGGCCTGAACTCGCTGGAACTTGCCCCGCAGAACTCGTTCCTGCGCCGTTTGCAGCACCAGATCGCCGAAAACTACAAAATGATCTCCGAAAGCATCGGCCAGGAGCCGAACCGGCGAGTGCGGATCAGCAGGCCGTAATGTTCGTTTCGTTTGAAGGCGTTGAAGGGGCGGGCAAGACCACGCAGATTGCCCGCCTCGCGGCCCGTCTTCGGGAAGAAGGGCGTCAAGACGTGCTGACAACCCGCGAGCCGGGAGACGGCCCTTTGGGAGCAGAGCTTCGGCGCTTGGCCCTGCACCCGCCGATGGGCATGGTCGTGGAGCCACGCGCCGAGCTATTGATTATGATGGCCGACCGCGCCCAGCACGTCGGCCAGGTCGTTCGGCCTCATCTTGAAGCAGGCGGCATTGTCCTTTGCGACCGCTACACCGACTCCAGCCTCGCGTATCAAGGCTACGGTCGCGGCCTAGACTTGACAGAAATCGCCCGCCTCAATGACTATGCAGCAAATGGTCTCCTGCCCGACTTGACCTTTCTGCTGGATTTAGACCCGGCAGTCGGGTTAGCACGCCAAAAAGAGCGCAGCGTCATGGAAGAAGAAGCATTGCCGTTTCATCAGCGCATCCGCGCTGGATTCCTCGCCCTTGCCGAAGCCGAGCCGGCTCGCTGGCGTGTGCTGGACTCGTCGCGCCCGCCGCAAACCGTTCACGACGAGATTTGGGCGGCTGTGTCTCCTCTCCTGCTGTCTCTGTTATGAAACTTATCATCGCTATTGCCCATGAACGCGACAAGCACAAGCTCAGTGACGCGCTGCTTCAAAACGGCCTCACATTTACGAAGCTCGGCAGCACCGGCGGCTTTCTGCGTCAGGGCAATGTCACCGTGCTGATCGGCGTGGAAGATGACGGGGTCGTGCGGGTCATGGACATCATCAAAGCTGCCTGCGGCTCGTCAGAAGCATTTGTCAATCTGCCGGGTCAAACCCTGCCTAATACTCCCGCGCTTGGTCCCTTCGTCCCGCACCCCATTCGCGTCGAGGCCGGCGGCGCAGTCGCGTTTGTGCTTCAAGTAGACAGCTTCGAGCGGTTCTAGTAACTATGCTTCAAGATATTCTCGGACAGCCTTATGCCGTGCGTGTGCTGGAAAATGCGTTCCGGCAGGACCGGCTTGCCGGCGCGTACCTGTTTGCCGGCCCGGACGGCGTCGGCAAAGCGACAGCGGCGCGGCAGTTCGCCAAGATGCTCTGCGGCGCGTCGTCAGACACAGACGCTGTGGCGCGGGCGATTGATGCCGGGAAATCGCCCGATGTCCGCACATTAGACCCGCCGCCATCGCGAATCACTTCTATCGCGCAGCTCTGGCCCCGGTCCAATCACAAAGACCATCTGGCCGAAAACGCCATGCTGCGGGACTTGCAGTATGAGCCGATGGCCGGGCCGAAGCGTGTCTTTATCATCCACGATGCTGAAGGCTTGGGACGAGGCGGGGCGGACGCTGGGAACAGTCTGCTGAAAACGCTGGAAGAGCCGCCGTCTTACGCGCATTTTCTCCTGACGGCGGCCACGACGGGCGGCGTCATGCCGACCATTGTGTCCCGCTGTCAAGTCGTCCATTTCGGTCTGCTGCCGGCGGAGCTGATCGAAACGACGCTCCAGACGCGCTTTGACGCCCCGCCCGCGCAGGCGCGTTTTCTCGCCGCCTATTCCGAAGGACGCCTCGGCCGCGCCGTTGCGCTGGCCCGGTCGCCGTCGCTGCTGGCGGGGCGCGAAGCTTTGCTGGACCTGGCCTATGATCTGCTCACTGCGCCGCCGGTGAAGAGCTTCAAGCTAGGCGAGGAGTTCCGCAAGCTCGCCCCGAAGCTCAAAGCCACGGAAGAAGACGAATCTGCCGAGCCGGGGGAAGAAAAAGCAGGCCGCGAGCCGCTAGGCCGGGCGCTGGATCTGCTGGCGACGTACTTCCGGGATGTGCTGACGCTGGGCGTCATGGGGCCGGACCGCGCCGCTCTTGTTAATGCCGACCGGCGCGAGCAGCTCCTCGCGCTGGCGAAGCGTCACACCCCTGGGGGCATGGAGCAGGCTCTGGGCTTGCTGCTGGACATTCGTCAGGCGATTGAGCGCAATGCCAACAGCCAGCTTGCGATTGAAGTCTTGTTTACGGGCCTGACAATGGGGTGAAAATTATGCCGTTGTGCGTTTGGACAGCAGGGAAACGATCTTTGTGCGGACTTGGGCCGTTCGGGCTTCCGTAAAGTACCAAATGCCGTAGGTATACAAAAATACCATTCCCGCCACGAGAACGCCCGCGCCAAGATGCAGCCCTGACGGCTGCCAGCGGCTGCTCTGCCGGATAATCAAAGCGTTCAGGAAAACCAGGACCGGGACGTGGATGAGGTAAAGCGAATACGAGATATTAGAAAGCGCCCGCGCGGCTCTCGTGTAGACCGCGCCTGGAGCCGGGTACTTGGCGTTCAGCAGCCACAGCAGAAACGCGGTAAATGTGACCGCAACAAGAAAGTCATCCAGCATTCCCGTCGGCATCAGCTTAAATCGGGGAGCCAGCAGAAAAACCATAAAAAACAGACCGGCCACGGTTCCCACTGCCCGGCTTGCGGCAAGGCGTGACGGCGGGCAAAGGCAAAGCAAAGTCCCGAGCAGCCAGATCAGAAAATACAGCGAGATCACCTTGCCGATAAACAAAACAATCAGCAGTGCGGCGGCAGCATAGGCGATCTTTGCTGCGAGCGTGGATTTTCGGGTCACCGCCAGCAGCCCGATCGGGAACAGCACATAGTACCAAAACTCGTAGCTGAGACTCCACAAAGGGCCATTGGAACCGAAGACCGGCGCTCGGATGCCCTGCAAAAAGAACAACGAGCCAAGCCACGCTCGAACCGTATCCATCTGCGCGACGGGATGCTTGAGCATGAGCTGATAGTCGGCAGTGTCCCTGTAAATCGGCGTCTGTGAAAAAAGATGCGTTCCGAGCAGGTCCCACCCTGCGCCGAGAACAAGCGCCGGGATGAGCACCACATAAAGACGGGTCAAACGCTGCTCCGCATACCAAGTCCAGGACCATCTGTGCGTTCCAATTGCCCGGAAAACACTGGACGAGATAAAAAAGCCGCTGAGAATAAAGAACACCATTACGGCGCTGTGTCCCAGCCCTGTCACGGCATAAAAGACTTTTGCGGCAACCCCCGAATGCGTAAGCTGAGAGTAATCCACGAAAAACAACGCACGCCAGTGGTTCAGGAAGACAACCAGCGCTGCCAATCCCCGGATGGCATCCAGGTGAATGCTTGCCGGCGACGACGACTTGACCGCCTCGGCGGTCTTTCGCTGGTCCAGGGGTTCCCGCTGCGGGTCTGTTGTCTGAGGCGTAGTCGTTGACATAGTTCCAGTGACGTCCTGCGGTTAAAGTCTAGCACAAATCATGCCAAAGCACATTAGAACATGCCAAAGCAAATTAAAACCGGAGCAGAACTTGAAATGTCAGCCGGTGGCGGATGCCGGCGCTGCTGTTTTCTGGAACATCACGCAGATATTGGTACAAAGTGCGGAACGTGAGGTTCGCACTGGAAGCATAGGTGAGACCGAGTGCTTCCTGAGAAGCCGAGCTGTCGCCGGTCGGGTAAACAAACAGCGACCGAGCCGCCACTGCGCTGAGACGCTTTGTGAAGTCGTAGTTGCCTTCCGCATAGTAGCCCAGAACGCGCTGGTCGCCGTCGGCGCCCGCGACAACTTCGCCCCGCGCGACAACACGCCGGAATCCGTAGGACGCATCGCCGCCGAGCCGGCTTTTAGAAACAAATCCGCCCCGGTCGGCATGCACCCGGCCCGACGGCGGCAGCTCCACGGCAAAAGGGTTTGCGGGCGTAATATCCGTAATCGGCAGCCGCCCCTGCAGCAGCGAGCCGCCGACATTGACCACGCCGTTCCGGGTCGTGAAGGTCCGGCCCAGGCGAAATGTCACCACGCGGTTTGGGTTCGCGTACAAGTGGCCCGGCCCGGTGCCGGTAGTCAGTGCAAAATCATAGTTCAGAAAGCCGTAAGCCCGCCCTGAGATCGCTGCGCCGAAGTCGGTCCGCAAGCCGAGTGACTGCGGATACAGCGGCTGCAGGATCAGCAGGTGCGGGTCATAAACCGCCAGCAGGCCGAAGGGAATCTGGAACTGCCCGACTTTAATATACGCTGTTGAGTCAAAGTCGTTTTCCACCGGCAAGCGATAGATAAAATACGCTTCGCCAATCTGGACATCGTCACCGTGGGGCACGTCCGGCGGGTTTTCGCCAAGAATCTGCACATAAAAGTTGCCGCGTGTCTGGCCCTTGGAGCTGACCGGGTGCTGCAAGTCAAGCTCGACGGTGTTGACCCAGACCCCGCCCCGCCGCCCCGTATTGGCGGTCCGAGTGCGAATGTCCAGAGCGCCGCTGACCAGGAAGCCTTCGCCGAGCGGGATCGGGTTCGGCAGCGGCACCGGCGGCGGCGGCTGATCCGTGGGCGGCGGCAGCGGCACAGCTTCGGGCGCAAGCGCCTGCGCCGGCTGAACCACCGTAGGATTCTGAACCGCAGGCGTCGGAACAGAAAGAACCTGGCTGCGGGCCGCAAGCGGCAGCAGGCACAAAGCAAGGCAGAGCGGGCTGAAAATAGATAAGCTGGATGGGTTACGCAAGGATGGGAGCAGTCTCAAAGGGAATGATCTCTTGACAGAGCGATGTCTTTATGACACAATGATAGACAGTTGCGGGCGGGCTGATGTTTCACAAATTTCTCCGATGAATTTCCTGCCGCCGGTCAAGCCGAAACGCGCATAAAGGCCTCTTCTCTATGGACTTCGCACCCAGCCTGACTCCTTCCGCTGCTGTTTCCGCTTCTGACATACTGGTTGCGCTGCATGAAATCGCCGGCGCCGCTGCCCGCCAGACCGATCCCCGTGCTACACTCCAAGTCATTGCCGAAAAAGCGCGTGCCTTGACACAGGCCGCAAGCGCCGCCGTCAGTCTGCTGAACCCCGAGCGCACCCTGCTCGATTTTGCGGCAGTCGCCGGTGAGGGTGCTGCCGACATTGCCGGCCAGACTGTTCGGGTGGAAGATGCCCTTGCCGGGCGCACCGCAGTGACCGGAGAGCTGTATCTTCATCATGCTGAAACGGCTGCCGGCGAAACCCTGTCGGCAGATCCAAGCGTCGCGGCTGACGTGGGAGTTCGGTCCGCCATTGTCGCCCCGATTTATCTGGACAGCAGGCCGTCCGGTGCGATCACAATTCTGAACCGCCACGATGGCGCGGCGTTCACCGGCGATGACCTGCTCTGCCTGCAAACTTTGGCAAGCCTCGCAGCGCAGGCACTCCAGACCGAAGCGCTGAGACGCCTTGCCGACCGAAAGCAGCAGGAGCGCGACATTCTGTTCCGTGCGGCCCGGACAACATCTTCGTCGCTGAACGTGCAGGAAGTTCTCGGCTCCATTCTTTCTTCGGTTGTCGGCAGCATGGAAATGACCGCCGGCGCGGTCTTCCTACTCAATGACGAGCGGTCCCGGCTGTATATCGGTGCGAGCCGGGGGCTGGCCGACGATGACCAGGACCGGCAGTTGCCCGCCGAGGGTGCCGGGCTTGCCGCCCGCGCCCTGACAAGCGGCTCGCCGCTGCGCTTCAACGACCTCAGCCCCAACCCCGCAGACGACCCGCCGCTGCCGGGGATGCGTTCCCTGCTGCTGGCTCCGATGGTTTCCCGCTCCACCCCCGAAGGCCTGCTTGTCGTCGGCTCCCGCCAGCCCGGCGCCTACAGCGACGCCGACGCTTCGCTTCTCTCAGCCGTCGCCAGCCAGGCGGCCGCTTCCCTGGAAAACGCCTGGCTGTATGAAGACGCCACCCGGCGGGCGCAGGAAGCCGCCGCGCTTTATGAACTGTCTCAGTCAGTCGGCGCAACGCTGAATTTGAACCGCGTGATCCATTTTGTCGCCGACAGTGTTCTTTCTCTCCTGCATGTAGACAAGTTCGCACTGTTTTTGGTGAACCCGGCTGCAAACTGTCTGGAAATCAAAGTCAGCCGCAATCTGCGCCCTGAAACGGCTCAGACCATGAAGCCGCGCTACGGAGAAGGCATTGCCGGCTGGGTGCTGGAGTTCGAGACGCCGACTGCGGTGCAGGATGTTTCCGCCGACCACCGCAACCGCTCCTGCCCGATTGACGGCGAAGGCGTCACATCACTTGTCAGCGTGCCGCTCCAGTCCGGCGACCAGGTCACCGGCGTTCTCCATGCCATGAGCAGCCGCCGGCGCTTGTTCACTGTGGGCGAGATGGAGCTTCTTTACACAATTGCCAACCAAGTTGGGGCAGCCATCGCGAATGCCCAGATGTACGAGGATGCCCGGCAGAAATCCGAAGAAATCCGTAAAGGCGTCCGCCGCATCGCCCGCGCTCTCGGCTCCTCGCTTGACGGCAGGCAGACGGCGCAGACCATCGCCGACTTGGCGCTGGAAATGACTGCCGCCGATCGCGGCCTGTTGTTTGCCTTCGACTCGCAGGGCAATCTGGCCGCACGGGCCGCTGCAAACTTCAAGTCTCCACTCGCGGCCCTGCCCTCTATCTCTCTTGCCGACTCCGGGCGCGGCCCCGAGACGGTGACTGCGTATGTCGCCCGGCGGGGCCGCTCGCTTTCCATTGAAGACTTCGCCAAAGATATGCGGTTTGTCCTGCCGGCGTTCGCCGCTCGCGAGCGTGTCAACGGCTATCTTGGGGTTCCGCTGAAGCTTGGCAAAGAAGTGCTGGGCGTGCTGGAAGTCTACACACGCGAGCCGCGCCGGTTTTCCGCCGATGAGATCCGGCTGCTGCTGACATTTGCCAGCCAGGCAAGCGTCGGCCTGCAAAACGCGCTCCTCGTCGAGCAAGCCGGCCGCCGCCTGGATGACCTGCGGACGCTCGGCAGCCTCGGTGAGCTGCTGGCTCGCGCCGTCCCGCCGGACACGCTGTTTCCCGAGGCGCTTCGCCTGCTTTGTGCTGCCGCCGAAGCGGAAGCAGGCGTTTTCCAGCGCTTCGACGCTGCCGGCGCGTCCTACGTCTACTGCACCGAGTCAAGCCGCGCTGCCGGCGCCGAAGTCCAGCCGGAGGACTTAGAAACCCTGTTGTGCGACCTCGCCGGGCAAGTGGAAGCCGCCCGCGACTTTGATCTGGTTCCCGCGCATACCGTGCCGGTGCTGGTTCTTCCGGTGCCGAGCCTTGCGGATGTGCCGCCGCGCGGCGTCTTGATATTAGTACGCGCCCCGCAGCGCCGTGGTTTCAACAGCCATGAGCGTCGTCTTGCGGTCACCGCGGTAAACTTGCTGGCCCCGCGTTCGTAAACTGGCGCGTCTCGCTGCGTCCCGGCATTTGCTGCTGTTGGGTATAATCACCTCAATTATGGCTGACGACAACTTGCTTCCTGCTAGCCCGGCTTCTTCCGAGCCATTTTCTAATGAACCCCGCCCGACCGGCCGGCCTATCTACGAATCTTCGCTGCTGCCGACGCGCAGGCGCCGCCGGTTTTCTCCGTGGCTGATCGTGCCGGGCCTGCTGCTGATTTTGCTGGCGCTTTTTTATGTTCTTGTCTTCGGCCCCAAGCCGCGCCGCTTTGTTGCGACTTCCGGCATGGTCGCTTATGCGTCGGATCAAAATTCGCCGGGCACTCCTCATCTCTGGCTGGCGGCGGCAGACGGCTCCGGCACAGCCCGGCAAGTTACTGCCGGTCCCGCCGCAGACACAGCCCCGGCCTTCACGTCCGACGGCGATCAAATCGCGTTTTTATCCAATCGTGGCGGCGGGCCAAACCAGGTCTGGCTGGTGGACGGCGACGGCAAAAATGCGGTGCAGATCACTCGGACCGCTGGGGCCAAAGCCAGTCCCTTGTTCGCGCCCGGTTCCAATTCTTTGCTGGGGTTTCTGTCGGGGGCATCGCTGGCCGTACAGGAAGTCGGCAAGGGGGACGCCTCACTTCTGCTGCCGCCGCCGGCCGGCACCAGCGCCCGGCCCGACAGCGCCGATCCCGGACAGGCTTCCGAAGCGGCCTCTTCTGCCACAGCATTTGTCTGGAAGCCCGCGTCGGACCAGACGGACTCTTCTCCCGGCCTTGCCGCGGTTCTGGAAACCGCTGGGGTACAGACACTCGCCGTCCTGCCGACTCTCTCTTCGGTCCCGCGCCTCACCCAGAACGACAAGGCGGACGGGCCGCCGCTTGCCGCCGCCGACCGTCTCTCGCTGGCTTTCGCGCCTGACGGCACACGGCTTGCCGTTGGAATGCTGCATGTGCAGGGACTGCCGGCAGGACAACGCGCCTCCGGCTTGATCCAATGCGACGGCTCCGGGTCGGTCCAAAAGCCGCTGCTGCCGCTGCTGCATGATCCGGCGGTCGGACCGCAGGATCCCGTTTACTCGCCGGACGGCACTCAGCTTTTGTTTGAGATCTGGCGGCAGACTGACCTTGCCAGCCGGACTGTCCTCGGCTTGTTCATTGTGGATGCCGACGGCACTGGGACGCCGCATATTTTGGCGAAGGGCGACACTGAAAACGCTCAGTTTTCTCGTGACGGCAAGCAGGTTTTCTTTCTCGCGCGGCGTTCCGATGGCGGCCATGACCTGTACCGGATAAATGCCGACGGCACCAGCCCGGTACGCCTTTCCGACGGCCACTCCGACATCAGCAGCTTTGCTGTTTCTCCGCAGACTGCCGCGCCGTGATGCACGGAAGACGGCGCAGACTTCTTGCAAAGGCTCCGTGCGTATGGTATACTGGGAAACGCTCTGAGAGTGTAATCTTCGGTATGTTTGTAGAAGAGCGGCATCCGGCCTGCGAGTCATGCAGATGAACCATTTTGCCGGTCTGCCCTGGCGCATTGCGGCGCTGGCCGGGCTTATAGTCGGTACGATCAGCCTGCTGACCGGAGCTGATCTTTGGACCAGCCTGCTGCGCGTCAGTGCGGCGTTTGTCGTTTTTGGAGCCGCCGGATTTGGCCTTAGCCTTCTGCTGCAGGCGGAGCCGCCGGCAGCCCAGGGCCGCCGCTTCGATCAAACAACGCCGGACGAGAACCCTGAAGACAAGACGCCGGGCATTTAACAAGACGCCGGGCACTTAATCAGTTCACTTAATTTATTTTTCTCTTTTATATTTTTATGTCAACCCCCGCCAATATGCCGGACCTCTGGAACCGCTTCAAGAAGCGCAATGACCAGAAGGCTCGTGACCAGATTATTAATCACTACGCTTACCTTGTCAAAATCACGGCAGGCCGCGTCGTCACCAATCTGCCGCCTAATCTGGAGCGGGATGACCTTGTCAGCGCGGGCGTCATGGGCTTGATTAAAGCGGTAGACCAGTTCGACACAGCGCGTCAAGTCAAGTTCGAGACTTATGCCATCGCTCTCGTGCGCGGTGCGATTTTGGAGATGCTGCGGGAAGAAGACTGGGTTCCGCGCTCGGTGCGCGACAACGCCAAAGTGCTGGAGCGAACGTACTACAAGCTCGAAGTCGAGCTGGGCCGGCCTGCCACCGAAGAAGAAGTCGCGGCGGAAATGGGTCTGTCCGAAGCCGATCTCTTGAAACTGCTTGTCAACACCAGCCGGGCGAATGTGCTGTCACTCGACGACATGCTGCTCGGCGGCGGCTCATCCGACGGCGAGCGCCTGCACCTCACCGACGTGCTTCAAGACGAAAACGCCAATGTCCTGGCCGATGTCGAATCGTCCGCCATGAAAACCTCGCTCGTCGCCGGCATTGACCGCCTCCCAGACCGTGAGCGCCTCGTCATCTCCTTGTACTACTACGAGGGCCTGACCTTCAAAGAAATCGGCAAAGTTTTGACCGTCTCTGAATCCCGCGTCTACCAGCTCCACACCCAAGCCGTCCTTCGCCTGCGCGGCTACCTCCAGCGCGACTCCCCCTTGTTCACCGCTGGTTAACAAAGCAGACTTACATGCATAAAACCAGACACTACTTCCAGCAGTATCCCCTTATCTGTTGGCTGACAACTACTGCGGCTACAGTTACGTTAATAGTTGTTGGCGGCTTGATCGTGCACGAGATAAATTGGCCGTTTTTGATTGTCTTCTCGGTAGGTGTACCATCCACCACTTTTGCTCTCAAATTGAGCTGTGACAATACAAGCCATCGCAAGCCGCCTCGTGGAAGAGGTGATTGCTGAAGGATTATCCGGCAATTATTTGGTGGATGACCCGGACGATTTGACTGATGAACAGATCGCCGAAGTTCGCGCTGGCATTGATCGCGGACTGAAAGCGGCAGCGGCGGAAGGGCATGTTAAACCGCTCGCGCAGGTTGCTGCCGAAGCCCGGCAGAGGCATGGTTTTCCGGCGACTTGGGCAAGTGGTATTGGGGAGTAAAGACCATGCGTCTTGACGCATGGTCTTTTGCTTACGCTCTTCCAAACACTAAACATGCATTGATGCCGCCGAAGCCGAAGGAGTTGGACAGGACGTAGTCTACCTGGGTGTCCTGGCCCTCGGTTCCCGCCAGGTAGTTCAGGTCGCAGGCGGGGTCAGGGTTGGCGAGGTTCAGGGTGGGGGGCAGCCAGCCGTCGTAAAGACACAAAAGAGAGATGGCGGCTTCCCAGGCGCCGGTTGCGCCGAGGGCATGGCCGTGGAAGCCTTTGGTGCCGCTGATGGGAACCTGATAAGCGTAGTCGCCAAAAGCCTGTTTGAGTGCCAGGGTCTCCGTGCTGTCGTTTAAGGGCGTGCTGGAGCCGTGGGCGTTGATGTAGCCGATGTCCGCCGGTGCGAGGCCGGCGCGGGTCAGTGCCAGAGATATGCATCGGGCGGCCTGGACACCGTCGGGCCGGGGCTGGGTCATGTGAGACGCATCGTTCGTGGAAGCATGAGAAAGAACCTCGCCGTAGATGCGAGCGCCTCGCGCCTCGGCGTGATCCCATTCTTCCAGCAGCAGAATTGCCGCGCCTTCTGCCATCACAAAGCCGTCGCGGTCAGTGTCAAAGGGCCGCGACGCCGTCTGCGGATCATCGTTGCGCTGGCTCATGGCCCGGATAATAGCGAACGCGCCGTAGCACAAAGGCGACAGGGGCGCTTCCGAGCCGCCGGCCAGCATGACATCCGCCCTGCCATCTTGAATGAGGTCTACGGCCCGGCCAATCGCGATTGGAGACGCCGCGCATGAGTCGCCGTTTGCCGTTGCCGGACCCGTAATTCCCAGCTCAATTGCGATATTGCACGACCCCGCGCCATTGAAGACGCTCAGCGCCAGCATCGGGTTGACGCTCCGCAGCCCATGTGCGCTGTACGATTGATACTGCTCTTCGGCAAAGGCCACCCCGCCCAGTGCCGTTCCTAAGCAAACGCCAATTCTGTCCCGGTCTTCTAAACGCAGGTCCAATGCACCGTCGGCAATCGCCATCTTGGACGCGGCTACGGCGAACTGCGAAAACTTATCCAGACGCTTCAGCTTTTTGCCGTCCAAATATGGCACAGGATCAAAGTCTTTCACCTGCGCGGCGATATGTGTCACAAACTGCGACGTGTCAAAGTCGGCAATTGTGCCGACCGCCGAGCGGCCCGCCCGCAGCCCTGCCCGCAGGCCATCCACGCCAACGCCAACCGGCGTAATAATTCCCATCCCCGTGACGGCGACCCGCCGCTTCGTGTTCTCGGTCACAGACTTGCCTCGTTTTCTAATTCTTTTTGTTCTAGTTCTTTTTGTTCTAGCTCTTCTCGTTCTAGTTCATCTCGTTCTACTGTCGCTTTGATGACGGCCAGGGTTCGGCCCGCAATCGCATGAACAAACTGGTCTCCTACCATGTCCCGCGCGAACCAGCCGTTCAGGAAAGGCAGGGGATATGTCAAATCGTGGCTGATCGTGACCCGTGTGCCGTCTCCATCGGCGTCTTCTTCCAGCGTCCAGACCACCCACATGCCGACCGCAATGCCCTTCAAGTGCTTGAAGTAGATTTTGCCGGCCTCCGGCTCACAAATCTGAACACTCTGCCAGCGGACCGGAAACTGCCGGCCCTTAAACGGGAAATCGTCCCGGACCGCCGCCATCTCCACTATTTTGCGCGAGCCGTCATCCGACTGCTCGAAGACCAGCACTTCCCGGTAGTGCGGCAGCAGGGACGGCCAATTCTGGATGTCCGCCGCAAGCGCGAAAATGCGTGACTTCGGGCCGCGCATGTAAACTGTGTTTTCCGTGTGCATAGCTGCACTTACCCATTTCTCGGCACGGGCTTTGTCTGCACCAGCGCCACGCGGAAATACCAGTGTGTGTGCAGGCTTACCCCCTGCACTCCGCTGAGGGCGACCATTCGGCGGTACTCCCGCAAGGAGAACGCCCGGCGGACACTCGCCGGCCCGTCATGGCGCGTGAAGGGATGCGCCCGCGCGGTGGCCATCGCCGCCTGGACACCCCAGAGTGTCGGCAGGTCGCGCCGCAAATCACTGACGATAAAGCCGGCTGTCGTCAGCCTGTCCATAACCCCCAGCAGGCGCACGGACGACTCAAACCCGATGTGGTGAAATGCCAGCGCACAAAAAGCCAGATCAAACGAGCCAGGCGGGAACGGCAGTGCCAGCGCGTCCGCCTGCACTAAAAAAATGTTTGGAGCCTGCGCCGATGCCAGACGCAGCATCGCCGCTTGATTATCTACGCCAATGATGGTAAGAGTTCGTTCCCGCCGCCGGCCCCATTCCCAAAGCGCGGCAGGAATATCGGCGGACCCCGTTGCAATGTCTAAAATACGAATGGGAGCGTCCGCCGGAACGCCGGCGAGCAGCCGGCTGACATGGTGCAGGATCGTCTGTGTGCCGCCGAACAGCCGGTTGGACCACGCAATGTCTTCCAGCGATGCCACGATATCGGAGTACGGCTGGTCGGGGTCGTCAATGTCCTCGGGTTCATCCGTGCGCGGCAGCGCGGTCCACGCTTCGGGCAGCCAGGACTCAGGCCACGGCATATAACGCCTCGCTTACCGCCCTTGCTGTTTCTTCTACTTGGATGTCGGTGTGCGCGGCGCTGACGAACGCCGACTCAAACTGCGACGGCGCAAAATACACCCCCTGCCGAAGCAGCGAGCGGAAGAACGCGCCGTAGCGGGCTGTGTCTGCGGTCTTGGCCGAAGCGAAATCAGTCACTTTGGTATCCGTGAAGAACAGGGTCATCATCGAGCCGAGGCGGTTGATCCGGTGCGGGATGCCCAGCCTTCGCGCCGTGTCTTTGGCCGATTGGGCCAAAAAGTGCATCTGATGGTGCATCTGCGTGTAGAGCGTTCCGCGCACTTCTTCCAGCATTGTAAGCTGTTCCAGGCCGGCGGCAACGGCAAGCGGGTTGCCGGAAAGCGTTCCGGCCTGGTAAACAGGACCGACCGGTGCAACCATGTCCATGATATCCGCCCGCCCGCCATAAGCGGCAAGCGGCAGGCCGCCGCCGATAATCTTGCCGAGGGCCGTGAGGTCCGGCGTCACCCCAAACAGCTCCTGCGCCCCGCCATACGCAACCCGGAAGCCTGTAATGACTTCATCGAACAGCAGCAGTGCGCCGTCCTGGCGGGTCAGCTCGCGCAAAGCATGAAGAAAGTCGGCACGGGGCGTGACGACACCCATGTTGCCCGCAACCGGCTCCAGCATGACCACTGCTACTTCGCCGGGGTGCGCCAGCATGGCGGCGCGGAACGCCTCCGCGTCATTGTACGGCAGCGTGAGGGTGTCTCGGGTCAGGTTGACGGGAACGCCCGCCGAATCCGGCAGCCCCAGCGTCGTCAGCCCCGAGCCGGCTTTGGCGAGAAATCCGTCCGAGTGACCGTGGTAGTTGCCCTCAAACTTGATGATTTTATCGCGCTTGGTGAACCCCCGTGCGACCCGCACGGCGCTCATCACGGCTTCGGTCCCCGACGACACCAGCCGCACTTTCTCGACCGATGGCACTGCCGCCACAATCTTCTGGGCTAGGCGCACTTCCGCTTCCGTGCTGGCCCCAAACGACGTGCCGCGCGACGCCGCGTCTGTAATGGCCCGGAGGATACGCGGCGGAGCATGACCGAAGATGAGCGGCCCCCAGGACATGACATGGTCTAAGTACTGGTTGCCGTCCACATCAAAGATATAGGGGCCGTCGCCGCGCTGCATGAACAGCGGGTCACCGCCGACACTTCTAAAAGCACGCACCGGTGAGTTGACGCCGCCTGGAATGACGCGCTGGGCTTCGGCGAATAGAGCTGCCGACTTCGGATGTTCCATGCTGATGAGTATACCCTGTCTCCCCCTCAGCGCCTTCGTTTCGCCCTGAGTAACCGTGAAGTTCTTGCCGATAAAATCAATATATGTTAGAAAGTCCAACAAGCCGCGACCAGCACCCGCAGATAAGCCAGCACGCGCAAATAGACACGACGCCATTTATCCCTACTCGCATCTCGGCGCTGTCTTATGCTACAAGTCGTGCCTGGATGAAGGCTGGCATTGCAGCAACTCTGCTGTTCCACGCCCTTTACGCCGCCTGGCTCCTGCTCCGGCCGGTTTCTCAGCACTTCACCCTTTTAGGTGATGACATTCTGGAAACTGCCGGCGGGGCGCTTGCTGGGGTGATTTGTTTTCTGCCCGTGCCTGACCGTGAAAAACACCCGGTATGGCGTCTCAGCTTCTGGAAATCGCGCTCACGGCAGGTCTCCCTCCTCTGCGGCCTGAGCATGATGTGCTATGCGGCGCAGCAGCTTTATATCATTTATCCTGATTTTAAGCATTCTCCGTCCCCGGTGCCGCGCGTTGTTGCGGACAGCATTGCGCTCGCCTCTTATCCCTTGCTGCTGCTGGGGATTTGGCGGCTGCCGCGCAAGCCGCTGTCGGTATCCTCGCAGATTCGCATCTCGCTGGATGGGCTGATGGTAATCACTTCGGTAATGACGTTTAGCTGGTATTTCGTGCTGGGGCCGACGATCCTGACCGCCAGCGGCACCATGGAAGGCAAGGTCACCGACATTCTGTTTCCTACCATGGACATCCTGCTGGCTTCCTGCCTGCTGCTTTTAGGGGGGCGGACCGGCCACTTTCGCAGCGTGCTTGCGCTGTTTTCTCTCGGCCTTGTAATCGTCGTTGTTTCGGACAGTGTGTTCACCTATATTACACTGCATCACAAATTCGTTCAGGGGACCCTGCTTGACATCTGCTGGTCACTCGGGTTTATGCTGATTAGCGTTGCCGTGCTGACCGGGCGGCAGGCGATGATGTTCACACAATTTGACGATGAGCCGGGGCGATTGTCTTCGCTGTGGACTTCTTTGATGCCCTATGCACTGCTGCCTTTAGTGGGTGTTTTAGTGCTGTTCACAGAACAAGCACGGGTTCAGGCGATTGTCCGGCATGGGGTCTTTTGGGGGGCGTTTCTTCTGGTGTGCCTCGTTTTGGTTCGTCAGGTGCTGGCGCTGCTGGAGAACCGGGAGCTGAACGGGCGGCTGGAAGCGCTGGCGACGACGGACCCGCTGACCGGGCTGTGCAACCACCGGACATTCCATAAGCGCCTGGCGGAAGAAGCTGGGCGGGCAAGCCGGGAAGGGCAAACAATCGGGGTAGCGATGCTGGATTTGGACAACTTCAAGTTCTTCAACGATGCTTACGGCCACGCCGCCGGTGACGATGTCCTGCGCCAGCTCACGCAGGCGCTGCGTCAGAATATGCTGCCGGAAGATACGGTCGGGCGCTTCGGCGGCGATGAGTTTGCCCTGATCTTACCCTACAAAACTGCTGCCGGCACACGTCAAGGACTGTCTGCGGAGGCTCTGTCCGAGATCCTGGATGCGGCGCTGTCCGGCTTGCTCTTCCAGCCTCCGGATAGCTCCTCAGCTATTCCACTGACCGTCTCCTTTGGCGTCGCGCTCTTTCCAAACCAGGCGGACAGTCCTATGGAAGCGCTGGAACTGGCTGACAAGCGGCTCATGCACGTCAAGACCGGCGGCAGTTCGGACCATGCCGCCGAAAAGCTGTGCCGCGAGCTGGCCCGGTCACTTTCCGGGTTTCCCATGCTGAATGCCTTAGTGACGGCGGTAGACAACAAAGACCGTTACACCCGCCGCCATTCTGAAGATGTCTTAGCCTACAGCCTGCAGATTGCAGAGGGAGTAGGGCTGAGTCCCGCAGTCCAGCGGACCGTGCAAATTGCAGCCCTGCTGCATGATGTCGGCAAAATCGGCATTCCCGACCGCATCCTGCGAAAGCCCAGCGCCTTGACCGACGAAGAGTTTCAAGCGGTTCAGCAGCACCCGGTCATGGGTGCGGTGATTGTCGGTGCGGTTCCGGGCTTTGAGGAGACGCTGGATGCGGTGCGCCATCATCACGAGCGGTGGGACGGCGGCGGGTATCCTAGTGGCCTTATAGGCGCTGAAATACCATTCCTCGCGCGGCTGATTGCTGTCGCGGATGCGTTCTCAGCTATGACAACAGACCGGCCCTATCGCAAAGGCATGGCACGTGAGAAAGCACTCAGAATCTTAGAAGAAGGGGCTGGAACGCAGTGGGACCCGGAATGCGTCCACGCGCTGCTGCGAGCTTACCAAGATGGGGAACAGCAGCACGCCGAAAGAGCGCTGCTGGCGGCGTAAGCTAAACACGCTCGACTAATCCTAAGCCGGCGGCAATCAAGTCGGAGACTTTTTCCTGCGACGACGACTCGGCGTAAACACGGACAACCGGCTCGGTGCCTGACGCCCGAAGCAGAAGCCAAGCGTCGTTGTCAAACAGAAACTTCGTGCCATCGGTGCGATCAATCTTCTGCACGTTCAGACCGGCGATTTCGCCGGGGTTGTCTTCCGACAAAGACTTGACAACCGCAGGCATCTTGGCCGGCTCCGGGTGGAGGTCCACGCGCTGGTACTCATGCGGGCCAAATTCCGCCATCAGCTCGGCAATCTGCTCTTCCAGGCGCTTTTTGCGGACCGCCATTGTTTCCAGCAGCATCAGGGACATCAGCGGCCCATCACGCTCGGGGATGTAGCCTAAAACGCCGATGCCGCCGGACTCTTCGCCCCCGATCAGCACAGGCTCTTTCAGCATCCACTCGCAGATGTTCTTGAAGCCGATAGGAGTCACACGCAGGGTCAAGCCGTACTTGGCGCAGAGCTTGTCAATTAAAGTCGTGGTCGAGACGGTCTTGACAACCGAGCCGCGCAGGCCGCGATCTTCGTAAAGGTGCCGCAGGACCAGCGCGAAAATCCGGTGACTGTCCACGAAGTTGCCCTCCGAATCCATTGCTCCAACCCGGTCGGCATCGCCGTCCACGGCCAGCCCAACATCGGCGCGTGAGGCCAGAACAGCGTCTTTAAGTGGCCCTAAGTTCTGGGCGATCGGCTCTGGGTTCAGCCCCCCAAACACCGGGTTTCGATCCCGGCAAATTTCTTCGATTTCAACCCCAGCGCCGCGCAGGATGTCCGACAAATAGCCGCTGCCGCTGCCATGCATCGGATCAGCCACAATTTTGTAGTTCGCCGCTTTGATTTTTTCCAAGTCCACCATGCCGCGCAGTCCGTCAAAATAAGCGGGCCGCAGGTCGCGCTTTTCCACGCTGCCCATCGCCTCCGGCTCGACATTAACGGCATAAGTGCCGGCATCCATCAGCGCATTCAGTTCTTTGACAGCTTGGTCTACATCCGACGGCAGAGCTGACCCGCCAAATCCCATCTTGATCTTCAGCCCATTAAACTGGGGCGGGTTGTGCGACGCCGTAATCATAATGCCGCCTTTGGCATTATCTTTGTGGGCGTTGTAGGAGATAGAAGGCGACGAACACGACTGGGCCGACAAAACCGCCTTCATGCCTGAAGCCGCCACCACTTTTGCCGCTTCCGCCGCAAAGTATTCCGACTGCGACCGGTTGTCATAGCCAATAAAGACCGACTCTTCGCCCGGCACTTCCGAACGCTTCAAGTAGTTGACCACAGCCTGTGCGACAAGCCGCACGTTTGCCCCGGTAAAATTATCGGCAATGATCCCGCGCCATCCATCGGTCCCAAACGAAATCTGTGGCTTTTCCGCTTCCGGCATAAAGAGTTACTCCAAAATTGTTTGCAGCGCTTGATGCGCGAGATGTACCGACAGAACTGACTCCGCACCCTGGTTTCTGTTAATGCCTTCCGGGTTCAAGGCGTCATAAACACCGCCGGTCTTGGCATCGAAAACCGGCAAACCATGGTGGTTGTGGCCGAGATACCAGTTGAAGGCATCGTAAGCCGCCCGGCGGTAGCGCGGCGCGGCGGTGGCGCGGAAGGCTTCGGCGCAGCATTCGACAAGCGCACCCGCATCCACCGGCTGCTGGTCAAAAAGCGGCGGAGCGTCATCGTGGCGCGTAAACCAGCCGGCTTCCGTCAGGCGCAGGTTGCCGACCGGATTGTAGCTGCCCTGGGGATTTCGGGTCTTCTCCAGCAGGAAGTCCAGCGCCTCCATGGCGATTTCCTTGTAGCGCGAGTTATCAGGAAAAAGGCGGGATGCCACAAACAGCGCCTGCGGCAGCCGGGCATTACAATAAGTCATCTGGTCCTCAAACCACTGCCAGTTGTCATCACAGCAGGCTTGATATTGATCGGCCAGGGCATCCGCAAGCAGACAAATCTGGTCGTCTGCAATCCGCGCTTCGGACAGTCCAAGAATGACAAACGCTTTGGCCCGCAAGTAAGTCGGCCGCATGGTCGGCAGAACCGGCAAAGAGCCGAGCAAAAGTTTTTCGGCAGCGGCGCGGGGCGCAAACGGCGCATCGGCGGCATGGGCCACGCCGAGGCCCCAAAGCGTCCGCCCAAACGAGTCTTCGCTGCCGACAGAGTCCAGCCAGCGGCCCTGGGTGTCGCAAAAGTTATGGTAGCGGCCGGCACAGCTCCCAGATGTAATCGCTGCCCCTTCAACAAAACTGAAGCAGGTCCGGACAAGCCGCTCGTAAAACTCAGGCTCAACACCGTCCTGCCAGTAGCGCAGGCCGACAATCAGCCCCCGCGCCTCGTCATCAATGGAGTAGCCATGCTTCGGGTTCGGCTGACAATGTTCGCAGTGCTGCCATAGGCCGACCTGAGTCAGCATGGTTTCCAGGTGATCAAAGCGCAGGGCCATACGTTTAAGTTGTGTCTTCATTGACTGATTTTTCCCGGATGCCGAAGCCGTCAAACTTATACCCTTCCGGTCAGCTTGTGACTGCCGGACTCGGAACCGGGGATGGCGCCCAAACTTCTCCTTCGCGGACCAAGTCGTTTAAGCCGGGAATTGCCATCGCATCCATCGCCGCCCGGTGATTGACCCAGCGCTCATCCAGCATTTCCGTGAACAGCTTGGTGTACTGAATTCCGACGCTTTGCCAGGTCATGGCACGCCCGTAGCTGTAGGCTTTTTGGCGGGTTTGCTCGAACAGAACGTCGTCCGTCAGCAGGCTCTCAATGATGTCGGACAGCTTGGCCGAGTCGCGGAACGGGTACAAAAAGCCGCGCCCCTCGGCCAGCAGTTCCTCAGCATACAAGTAAGGTGTCGAGACGATTACCTTGCCCGTCGCCATCGCATACGCCAGCGTTCCCGACGTGATTTGATGCGGGTTCGCGTAGTAGGGCGTAATATAAATATCAGTCGCCAGAAGATAGTCAATCAACTCCTGAAGCGTCAGATACTTATCCACAAACTTGACGTTGTCTCGGAGTCCAAGCTCTTCGACTTGTTTGACTAAACTCTCGCGGTACCATTCGCCTTCTTTTCGCTTAATCACCGGATGCGTCTGACCGAGTATTAAGTAGATTGCCTTCGGCTCTTTCTTAACTACGTCCGGCATGGCGGCAATCGCGTCTTCAATGCCTTTGTTGGGCGAAATCAGTCCAAACGTAGACAGTACGCGGCGCCCGGTCAGACCGAACTTTTCTTTCGCAGCCATGTCGGCATGGAACGGCGCATTGGGAGCGCCATGCGGGATAAAGCGAATCTTGCTGGGGGCGATGCCGTAAACATTCTCCAGCAGCTCCACCGCTTTGTGGGCCATGACAACAAAGCAGGAAGTATGCTTCTCCATATCCTTCAAGATGCGCCGCTGCGGGTCGGACGGATTGGGAAGCACTGTATGCAGCGTGACAACCACCGGCATGGTGACGGCACGCACTAAGTCTAAAATGTATTCCCCGTGGTCGCCGCCGAAGATGCCGTATTCATGCTGAATGGAAAGCAGGCTGGCTTTGTGCTTCTCTAACAGCTTCGCCGCGCGAACATAATCCGCTTTGTTTTCTTTTTCAATCGTATAAACAACTTTGGAGTCGGGGTGCGGCTCGTCCGGCGCGGCGTCGTCTACGGCAAACACAATAGACCGCCAGCCGGTAAGGTCGGTGGAGTTTACAACGTCAAGCGTGAAGGTCGCAATGCCGCATTCCTTCGGGGGATATGTCCCGACATACGCGATCTTGTGGCGCTTGGCGAGGTTCGGATAGGCGCTCATGGTGGTACATCTCCTCGCGCAAACTGAGGCGCGGCAGCCGCAAACAAATGTCGTGCGGCTTAATCTTGTGATACACATTTACAAGCCATTAACAGTTTATTATAACCGTCAGCAAGGGCAAGTCAAACGTGGAGCAGGTAAGCGAGCAGTAAAAAGCCCTCGCCACCGTCCGCCGGCAGACCTGGGATCGCCGGCGGGGCGCTGCCGCCGGGGTGGGGGAGCAGGCCGCGCAGCACCGCCCAAACCGGGCCGAGCGTCACCGCCAAAGAGATCACGCTGAGGACGGTTCCCGCAATGCTCCAGCCGATCAGCAGCCAGCCAAGCTGGGTCTTGCGCGGGTCGTCCAGCATCAGAAAAATCATGCCGGCCGGCAGGCCGACATACGGAAACAGCATTCCAAGCGCCGCCGCGGCTTTGGGAGCCAGCGCCGCCTCGGTCAGCGTGGGCCGGCTGATAGATGTTGGGGTTAGGCCAGGAGAAAAAGAAGGCGGCAGCGCTCCCGGCGCGTTAGCGGGAGGCGTCGCCGGCATGGCCTTCAGCGGCCTGCTGCACTGCCAGCAGACGGCGGAAGAAGGAAAATTGTTCGCGCCGCAGTACAAGCACCGGACACGCCCGGCGTCTCCCCCGGCTTGAGGCTGAGTGGACATGAGCGTTACTCTGGCGACGGCTTGGCATCTGGGTTGACCGCCGGCGCATCCGGAGAGACTGACCGGCCGCCCGGAACCGCCGTCTTGCCCAGATCATGGTCATTAAGATAAAAAAGAAGTCCTGCGAGAACAACCACTGTTAAAACAATCACGGAAACACGCAGCCAGTAACCTGTCTGCTTCGGCGCGGCGATCGGTTCTTCCATACCCGGCAGCGGGCGGTTATCTTTGCCGACCGTATTAAACTTCGGGCCGCCGCCCAGAAATTCCGAGTTTCGTTTTTGATCCGCCATAATATCATTAAGATACCCGATGCGTCCCAAAAATCAGTGGAAATCGCTGAAACATTTGGGCACATTCGCTGTCCAACGAAGTAACACTAAAACGCCGCGCAGACTGTGCGCGGAAGAGAGACGTTCCATGCGCTGGCCCTTCTGGTCATTTCGAATCTCATCGCCTGCACCGCTCTTGCCTGCCCTGCCGCCGGACTGCGAAAGCATCGAGCCGCTGCTGCCGCTTTACGCCGACCGCATGGCGTCGCCGGACGAAGTGCGCTTGGTAGAGACGCATCTGCCGGGCTGCACAGGCTGCCGCGACTCCCTGTTCTGGATGCAGGCTACGCACCGCGCCCTCGCATCACGCCCCGTCGCTGTTCCGCCGGCAAGCTTGCAATTACGCATTGCCGAAGCGATTGCCGCCTCGTCTGCCGCCCCCTCCCTGCGCCCGGCCCGGTCGTTCATTCTGCGGCCTGCTTACGTCGCCGCAGCGTCTCTGACAGTGGCTGGCGTGTTTCTAGGCTATTCGCACTTGAACTCGCCCATTACACCAGGACCTAACACCACAGCAATCAAGCCGGTGCCGCCGATCATTGCGGGTGTGCCGCCGTCAACGGCATTAAATGTCAAAAAAGTTTTGCCCCATGCCGCACTGACAAAGCCGCGCCAGGCTTTGATCGCTCGTAACATGCCTGGCCTTACGGCTAAAACTATGACTGTCAGCCACGCGCTTACACCTAAGACAGTCCCAGAAAGTACCCACGCTTTACCTGACCGTGTTGCAGACAACGCTCCGGCTGCCCCCCCGACCCATGCTTCTGTGACAATCCATATTCCGGTGAAGCCTGCTGTGCATTCTCAAAGAGCGCTGCATGGAAATTTAGAAGCTAACGCGAAACTCCCGCTTGTTGAAAAGCGGCATCCAAATGCCGCTGACACGGCTGTTCCAAAAACTCCTTCTGCGCCGCTGCTCGCCCGTGTTGACAAGGAACCTCCGCCGGTTGCGGTAGTCGTCGCGCCATCTACTGTGACAACGCAGCCGGCAGTTCAAACTGCGTCAGCGGCGACGCCGTCAAGCAGCCTGCTCGCTGAGGTAAACGCTCATGTGAAAGCAATGTCCACGGTTGCTTACGGAAAAACTTCTTTGATGAAGCGTCAAATCTCGCGTGGAGGCACGGACGTGATGCATACGCTTGATACTGAGCATTCCGGGTATCAGCCGGCAGTTTACACGCCGTAATACATTTGTTCACAATGAACTTTTGCATCAAATTATCGTATAACCTGATTGGACGGCAGTTCGCTAAGCGTTTTGCTGTTTTTCTCAAAGAGCACAGCTTTGTTCTTCCTTCGGAAAGGCTAACTATGAATTTATTACATTCTCGTGAACGGCGCGGCTTTACCTTGATTGAGCTGCTCGTCGTCATCGCCATCATCGCCATTCTTGCCGCCATTTTGTTTCCCGTCTTCCAGAAAGTGCGCGAGAACGCACGCCGCACGGCCTGCCTCAGCAACCTCAAACAGCTTGGACTGGCAACAATCCAGTATCAGCAGGATTACGACGAGCGAATGCCAAGCTGCGTTGATGGCACCACCGGCAACAATGCTATCGGTGGCTGGATGTATTTTACGAACTTCAACACTCCTACCTTCAGCTTCGATCCGACGCAGGGAAGCATCTATACCTATATTAAAAGCACAGGCGTCTACATCTGCCCGGACGACAGCGCCGCGCAGACAAGCCACGACTCGTATGCTATCAGCTCCTGCGTTGCCGCCTTCAGCAAGCCAACTGCTGCACCGTACCTCCGTGCAGGCAAAAGCATCTCCGTATTCAACAATCCTTCGGGAACACTCTTGTTTTGCGAGGAAGCATCAGGCGCTGCGAATGGGTCCACTAATGATGCTTATATGAACGACAACAACACCAGCGCTGACCACGTCAGCCTCCGTCACTCCGGCGGGTCCAACATGGCGTTTGTGGATGGTCATGCCAAGTACTATATTTTGGACACGAACACCAACGGAGAGGTGACATCTTTGGGCGCCGATCAAAAAGTTTACAACTTGCAGGATGGGGGCGACCTGAACACCAATGCCGGCGGCGATCCTACTCTTTGCACTGCTGCAGGAGGCTGAACTTCACTCACTATCCTGCCGACCAGTTTTGATCGGCAGGTTTTTTCTTGTCAAACCACTTCTTGTAAATCTTTTGGTTTCATTTCGTATGAATGTGCGGTAATACCGTGTCGGCTAACTTAAGCCCTATTGGCGCAGTCTGCCCCGTAATCAAATGTGCTCACTGAAAGGCTCTTAAACGTGAATTGTTCCTCCTCCGCTTCGAAAAAATCAGGTTTCACCTTGATCGAGCTGCTCGTCGTCATCGCTATTATCGCGATTCTCGCCGCCATTTTGTTTCCCGTCTTCCAGAAAGTGCGCGAGAACGCCCGCCGCACACAATGCCTGTCCAATCTTAAACAGCTTGGCCTCGCTACGGTTCAGTATGAGCAGGATGCCGATGAGCGAGTGCCGAGTGCTACTGATGGTCCGACAGGTCCAGGAAAAATAGGCGGATGGATGTATGCCAACGCCTTTCCGGCAACCAGTACTAGCCCGTTTGACCCGACACAAGGAAGCATCTACTCTTATGTTAAGAGCAAGGGCGTGTATGTTTGTCCTGATGACTCTGCGGGGCAGGCCAATGGAGATAGCTACGCGATGAGTTCCTGTGTCGGCACACTGACGCCTGCTACTGTCACGCCTGCGATTGAACCTAACCCTGGAAAGGCACTGTCCCAGTTTGACAATCCTGCCGGTATACTTCTGTTCGCTGAAGAAGGGGGAGGAACGACCACTGGCACAACCAACGACGCTTACATTTCCTTCAAGTCCGGTGATAATGCCAGCTTGCGGCACTCAAGCGGATCCAACTTCGAGTTCGTTGATGGTCATGTGAAGTATTATATTTTGGACCCTTCCAATACCAATGGCTCACCCGCCGCGCTCCAGAAGCTGCATAATCTTCAGGAAGGCGTTGATGTTAACAACACCGATCCTTCTCTGATCGATGCTTCAAATGGCAAAACAGCATTGCCTTACGGTGGAACTTCCACTTCGGGTCTCTGCAACAACTAAGTTGACGTGACCTTTCTGCGCCCCATTGCCGCTTTCAGGCAGTGGGGCTTTTTGCTGTTTGGGAACATAATGACTTGTTTCCGGTGTTCACTTCACTGAGGGACTGTACGCGATGACTCTGTATCTGCGCCGTCGAGCTGCATTCTCGGCTGGCTTTCGTAATCCGCTGTCGGGCGATACCGGGCGCGGGCATGATTACCTGGTAGAAATGACAGTCGGCGGCGAGATTGATCCGGCATCCGGCATGGTTATTAATATCAGAGATGTGGATGCGGTGCTGAAAGCGCAGGTGGTTGGCCCGCTGCACGGCAGGCTGCTGGATGACGAAGTGCCGAAGCTGCGAGGCGTCCTGCCGACGCCGGAGAACATTGTCGGCGCATTGTGGGACCCCTGCGCGTCCGCTCTGCCATCGCTGGGCCGGCTGACGCGACTGACGCTCTGGCCGAACACTGTGCTGAAGGCCGAATTTTCCTTGATGTCCGAAGAAGAGAAACTTATGCTGACCGTGACGCGCACTTACGACTTTTCGGCGTCTCATCGCCTGCATTCGGAAGCGCTGTCGGACAGCGAAAACGCGGAGATTTTCGGCAAGTGCAACTGGGAAAACGGCCACGGGCACAACTACGAAGTCGAAGTAACACTGGCCGGTGACGTAGATACTCGCACGGGGCAGCTTTGGGGCGGCGGCTGCCTCGATAAAATCGTGTCGGAAGAAGTCCTGCTGCCGTATGACCACAAGCACTTGAACTACGACGCTGCCGACTTTCGGGCGCTGAACCCAACTTCGGAAAACCTGACCAAAGTGATCTGGGATAATCTTTTCCGTCGTCTCAGCGCTGAAAACTTGGGCGGAGCGCGTTTGTACCGAGTTGCAGTCCGTGAAACGCCGCGCAACTACTTTGAGTATTTTGGCGAGTAGCCGCCCAGAAAGATGATTGATCGTGAGCCAACTGTCGCCGTCGGAACTGCTGGAATTGAAAAAGCTGGAAGCGCGTCCGCCGCGTGAAGCCGCGCCGCCTGCGGAGAGCGCCATCGCTCGGCCCAGCCAGGAGAAGGCTGAAGCTATCTACCGCGAGATGCTGGCGTTTGTTGGGGAAGACCCGGCCCGTGAAGGCCTGCTTCGAACGCCGCACCGCGTGGTCGAGTCCTTGAAGTTCCTGACGCGCGGCTACGAGCAGGATGTCCAGTCTCTGCTGAACGGCGCGATCTTCCACGAAGATTATGACGACATGGTGCTGGTCAAGGACATCGAGTTTTACTCACTCTGCGAACATCATCTGCTGCCGTTTTTCGGCAAAGCTCACGTCGCGTATATCCCCAACGGCAAAATTGTCGGCCTGTCCAAAATTCCGCGCCTGGTAGATATGTTCGCCCGCCGGCTTCAAGTGCAGGAGCGTTTGACGATCCAGATCGCCGAAGCATTGGAAGAAGCCCTGCAGCCGCTGGGCGTCGCGGTGGTTATCGAAGGCGCCCATATGTGCATGCTCATGCGCGGTGTCCAAAAGCAGGAAGCCAGCATGGTCACGTCCCACGTCATGGGCGCGTTTCGCTCCGACCGTGCCACGCGCCAGGAGTTCATGGCTTTGATTAACGGCAAGGGCTGATTCCCGGTAGAAGTGGCATGATTCTTGCATAAGCTTGTTTTATGTTAAACGTGACTGACGTGCAGCCTTCCGCCCTGCAGGCCCCAAGTCCGCCGCGCCGTTTAAACCTCGGCTACTTGGATGGATTGCGGGCAGCGGCGGCGCTTTCGGTTGTTCTCCATCACTGTCTGTATACCGTCTGGTCTTACGGCGTCAATGCTCCTCCGCGCTGGGCAAGCTTGATCTTTTTCGGACATGCGGTTCCGGTGTTCATTGTGCTGTCCGGTTACTGCTTGATGCTTCCCGTTGTTCGTGGGGACGGCAGCCTCCGAGGCGGGGCAGCCGCGTTCTTCAAGAAGCGGGCACGCCGGATTCTGCCCGCCTACTATGTTGCCGTTTCTTTTTCCCTGCTGCTTGACTTCTTTCTCCTCGGCAAAAAGACCGGCGGGATTTGGGATTACGCTTTGCCTGTGACTTGGAAGAGCATTGCCGTCCATCTGGTGCTGCTGCAAAACTTTTCCGTGCGGGAGTTCAACACGATTAACTATCCCTTGTGGTCGCTGAGCCTGGAGTGGTGGATCTACTTTTTGTTTCCAATGCTGGTTTGGGCCTGGAAGCGGTTCGGTGCCGGCAAGACCACTGCTGCTGCCGTGACCGCTTCTTTTGTTCTGTGGCAGGCCTGCATCTACAAGTTCCACGAAGCTTTTTCGCTGCATTATATCGCGATGTTCGCGCTTGGGATGCTTGGCTGCGAGCTGTCTTACTCGTCTCGTCCTGCGGCTCGTGCGTTCCGGGACCGCTGCCCCTGGAACGCCATTGCGTGGGCGGCGGCAGGACTGCTGCTGCTGGCAAGCTCCGGGGTCGTGCGGCGCTTCTCGTCGGACCACACAATCGAGCTGCTGGTCGGCATCGTGACCCTGTGCCTGCTTGTGACGATGAGTGCCCGGCCCGAGATCTTTGCGGTACGCGCCTTGTCTTGTAGAACTTTGGTATTTGCCGGCAGCTTCGCCTACTCGCTTTACCTTGTCCATGCCCCGCTGATCGCCTTAATCTGGCAGTATGGCTTGCATCCGCTTTCTCTTGCTTCTCTTCCTGCATTCTTGCTGCTGACACTTGTGGGAGTGCCGGTCATCGTCGCCTGTGCTTATCTATTTCACCTTGCTTTCGAGCGCCCGTTTATGTCCAACCCTTCCCCTAAAACGGAAAAGCAGGCGGAAGCCGCCGCCGTTGCTAGCCCTGCGCCTTGATCTCCCCGCAGCAATTTTGACGGCTTGGGAACCCTTCGGTATTTGTGTTTGTTCCTCTAGCAGAAGCAAACTCGCCGGCCTCCTGTGGCCGAGAAAGATAGTTCCACCATGAACGCTGCTCTCGCCGTTTCCACGGCGGACTTCGATGCACAAGTTTTAGAATCCGGAGTCCCGGTCCTTGTAGATTTCTGGGCGTCCTGGTGCGTTCCCTGCCGCACCATCGCGCCTGCTGTTGATGCGGTCGCGGGCGAGTTTGCGGGACGCGCGAAAGTTTTGAAGCTTGACGTGGATGAGAACCCGGAAATCGCCGGGCGTTACAGCGTCCAAAGTATCCCCACTCTGCTGTTCTTTAAAGGCGGTCAAAAGGTCGGCGAGCTTGTTGGGGCGCAGAACACGCGGCAGACAATCGAAGCCGCTTTTTCCGAACATTTCGACTGATACATTTCACAGCAAAACATCAAGCCACAGTAACACATCAAGGAGTTTTTTATGAGCAACGCGACCGCCGTCAAGACGGCTGATTTTGAGAAGGAAGTCCTTCAGTCCGAAGTGCCCGTCTTAGTGGACTTCTGGGCGCCCTGGTGCCCGCCCTGCCGGGCCATTGCCCCGACACTGGACGTTGTCGCGGCGGAGTTCGACGGCAAGGCCAAGATCGTCAAGGTAGATGTAGACGATGAGCCGGAAGTGGCGGCCCGTTACGGCGTCAGCTCCATCCCGGCACTGCTTCTGTTCAAGGGCGGCCAGCAGGTCGGCCAGCTTGTCGGCGCTCACCCGAAGTCCACGATCACGACGCTGATTACCAATTCGCTTTAAGCCGTAAAAAGCCCCACTTTACGAAAGTAAAGTGGGGCTTTTTTGTGCCTAACGGCTTTGCGGCGGGGGCGGCTGGCCGAACCCCTGGTTATGCACCGTTTCGCGGCTGTCCGGGTCCGATGTCGGCGGGCGCAGAACCTTGAACGGATACACGCTGCGGCCATCCTGGTAGCCGGTCACGCCGTAGACCGGATAGGGGGCGCTGCGGGTCACGGTCCATGCTCCAGCGTTGGTGGCGTCCGCCGTGTCCGTGCTGTTCTTCAGGCTGCGGACATAGGCTGTCAGTGCCCAGCGCTCAGCCGGCGTGGTCCAGTGACGGAAGCCGGGCATCTTGCCCTGGCCCATCGTGATATGCCAGAAGATCGCGCCGTCGCTGATGTGCTGCACCAAGCTGGACGCTAAATCCGGCGGATGCGGCACCAGATACTGCCCGACGGTGCCGTAGCCGTAGCCGCCGGGGTTGTGGCATTGAACGCAGCGGTTGTCAAACAGTATCTGGCCCGAGCGCACCAGCCGCGACCCCTGCGGCAGCGGGTTCTTCAAGAGATTAACCGACGCCGGAGCCGGCTCATACCGGGCATTGTCCGACAAGTTCGGCGGTGGCAGGACCGGCTCTTTCGGCGGAAACGTCGTGAAGTACGGCGCGACCAGCTTGGCATCGTCTTCGCCCGGAAGCTGAACCCGCGCCCCGTAAGCATTGGAAGCCACTGCTTTGCCGTCCGTCGGCGTCAGCGCCAAGCTCGCGGAAACGGAGTCCTGCGGCGGGGCGGCCCGAGGCGCGTCCAGCGGCGTGTAGTTCGGCTGGCGGTACATCTGGTTGCCGCAGCCGCTCAGAAGCAGCGTCAGCGGTCCGGTCAGTATCAAGAACGCGCAGCGTTTCACTCAAAGCTCCTTGCATCGCGGCGGACATCAGTCGCGCCGGCCTCACGGCAAAAACTCTCGGCCTGGCTCGCTTTTTCCGCTGTGGCGCAGTGGGCGGCGATGCCGATCAAGCCTTCCGAGATGCGCGGGTCATAGACTTTGGAGCGCCATGACGGCAGGCGCATCTCAAAGAGCGCTGCAAAGAATGTCCCGGCAAGCGCAAACAGCATCATCATCTCGTAGGCAATAATCGCGATGGGCGGGGCGGCAGAAACCGGCTTGCCGCCAACGCGGATCAAGTACAGCTGCGCCGTGCCGGATGCCAGCGCAATCCCAAACGCGATGCCGGTCAGCGCAAAGAAGACGGTCAGCAGCGGCAGCCGGATCGGCGTCTCGTCTGCCTGCAAAACGCCCTCCGGGAACGGCACTGACGACAGCACCATCAGCTCCTGCGAGCCTGTACCGCCTTCGTTCTTTAATCGGTTCAAGGCGTTTGCCGCCTGATCCAGTTCTTCAAACAATCCTAAAACAGTTGTTTCCGCCATAATTGTTTCGTCCTAAATTATCCAATTCTAATCTGTCAGCCGATGGCCTCTTCGCGCACCGAGACGGGAACCGAGACGCCGCCGACATGCTCAATGCCTTCCGCGTGCTCGCCTTCCCGGTACTCCCACATGGAGACAATCGGGATAAACTTGGTCAGCAGCGTGTACAGCGTTCCAAACAGACCGTATGCGCCGATTGTAATTGTGATGTCGGGCCATGCCGGAGTGTAGTTGCCCCATGTTAAGCGGTTATGGGCCGGACCTGGCACAACCACCAGAATGCGCTCCGAGAACATCGCGATATTGACGGCAACGCCGACGGCCAGCATCGCCCAGGGTGAGCGGCGTACCTGCTTGAAGGTCAGCATAATCAGCGGCACGATGACCGCGAAGATCGGCAGCAAGGCCAAGATTTTACCATAGCCGCCAAACAAAAGATTGACATAATTTTCGTGGTCGGGGTCCCGTGAAAACCAGTCGGACCAGATGTCGCTGCCGAAGAAGTACACCCAGAACAGCGCGATGAACAGCAGAATTTTCCCGATGTTGTCGAAATGCTGGGGCAGAATATACTGCTCCAGATGAAACACCCAGCGCAGCAGGCACATGACGACGCAGCACGCGCCGGCTCCCGACAGCAGAGCGCCGCAGACAAAATAGGGGGCAAACACATTCGAATGCCAGCCCGGAACCAGGCTCATGCCGAAGTCCCAGCCGACAATAGTGTGCAGCGACACGAACACCGGGATAATCATCACGGTCAGAATGCCGAACAGCACCCGCAGACGCCGCCATTCCCGGTCTGTCCCGCGCCAGCCCAGTGCCAGCACCGTATACAGGAACCGCCGCCAGCCGAACGTCCGCTCCCGCAGTGTCGCGAAGTCCGGCACAATGCCGGAAAACCAGAAAATAACGCTCGTAATCAGATACACGCCCAGCGCCGTCGCGTCCCACACCAGCGGGCTTTTGTAGTCCGGCCAGAGCTGCCGCTCGTTAGGGTAGGGCACCATCCAGAAAAAGACCCAGTTGCGCCCGATGTGCAGCAGCGGAAAGATGCCGGCCACGGCCAGGGCGCAGACTGTCAGCGTCTCCGCCAGCCGCGTCAGCGAGCGCCGCCATCCCGCATGAAGCAGGCGCAGGATCGCGGAAATCATTGTCCCCGACAGTGCAACGCCGGCCCAGAAAACAAAGTTTGCGATGTCCAGACCCCAGTAGATGGGCCGGTCCATGCCCCAGACGCCCATTCCCTGATAAATCTGCCAGCAGAACGTCAAAAACGCCACGCCGAAAACCGAGCCGAAAAAGCCCAGCACCGCCCACCATCGCCAGCTCGTCTTCAGCACGGGATCAGTGAGGTCTGTATTGACCTGGGCGGCGGGCGGGACCGGCAGGTAGCCTGCCGACGAAGTGTCCACAAGCGGGGTTTCCCGCTGCGTTTCTTGGAATTTGTCAAGCTCTCGCTCAATCAGTGCCATTTCGAATTGCCTTCTCTAAAATTGCGTCCGAACACTATGTCTTTGGAAATCTATTTTGGAAACCTAGGCTTCCCAGAGAGGAGGGTCTTCGACCATCACGGTGACCGTCGAGTTGCCCATCTTGCGCTCTGCCCGGCGGGTCCGCTCTTTCGTTGTTCCCCACCAGGACATCAGCGGGAAGAAGCGCCCCGCGACTAAGTAAGTCAGCACAAACATCGCGCCGATCCCGATGAAAGTCAGAACGCTGGAAAATGTGGGCAGAAGCGGCGCGTTTCCGTACTTCGGCGCGAAGACCGGCATCATGTTCGAGTCCATTTGACAGGCTGTCCCAATCAGCACGCAAAGACTGATTCCACAAAGCGCCCACGGCTTCCTGCGGAAGAACGGTGTCAAGTTGCCGAAAATTGGAATGGCTGCACAGCCGACAATTGACAGCAAGACGAGAACAGGAACCTTGAATGTGCGGCTGTCCTGGATCAGCCACTCTTCCGGGACATGCCCGTACCATGCTGTCAGAAAGTCGCAGATGCGGAAATAGGTCCAGACCAAAGCCAAGCCCACCATCATCCGGCCCAGATTATCATACTGCGTCAATGTAAAGAAGCCGCGCAGCCGCCTGCCGATCACGGTCATAATCAGAACCGCCGATGCCAGCGCCGCCAGCAGGCAGGTCATCATGTATTCGCCGCCAAAGATGCTGGACTCCCAGTTCCGGGCCGCCGCCAGCTCAAAGTCCCAGCCGAGAATTGTTTGAGAGCCGACAAACGACGTAATGATCATCACGACCAGAACGCCTTCCGCCCGGCGCAGTACCTGCCACTGACGCGACGTGCCGCGCCAGGTTCCGGCCAAACGAGTGTAAAGCTTGCTTTGCTTTGTGCCGGCCCCGGCCCGGTCTCGCAGAACCGCAAAGTCCGGCAGAGAAGTCAGGTAAAGCAGCATCCATCCGGCAAAGTAGCCCACAAGGACCGCCAGTGAGTCCCAGACAAGCGGGTAAAAATTGCCCATATGCCAGACTTTATCAGTCTGAACTCCCATGCCGAGCATATAAATTTCGTGGCGGCCCATCACCAGCACCGGCAGCAGCAGCACCATCCAAAGGCCGAACAAAGACGCAAGATCAAGCATCCGGTTCAGCGGGTATCGCCACGCCGCGTGGGTGATCCGCAGGATGGCCGACACCGCGACAAGCGCCTGGCTGACACCGACCCAGTAAAGCACAGAAACGGTAGAAGTCTGCCAGAAGCCTGGGCTTGGATTGCCGCTTTGGGCGCCGAAAGCTGAGATCCAGGCCACAGCCCCAATCAGCGCGAGTACAAAGCAGACGACGCTCGCCAGCAGAAGTCCCGGTCCGCGCCGCTTGTGCGCGTCGCCCAGCACCAGCCGGAGCGGCTCGGACGCCTCAGCTTCCAGCGCGATCTGGCGCGGTGATCTTAAAGTGCTTTCGTTCTCAAACACTGGCTCCAGCCTCCGTTCCCACGCCGGCGATCTCGGTCTCTTCGTCTACAGTTTTCAAGTAAACAACAGCCGGGGAAGTGCCGAGGTCTTCCAGCAGCCGGAACCGGCGCGGGTCGTTCCACTGCTTCGCCACGCTCCAGCGGTCATCTTTCACGTCGCCGAACGTGATGGCTTTGGGCGGGCAGGCCTGGGCGCAGGCGGTTGTAAACTCATCCGGCTCCAGGTCCCGGTACTCCGCGCCAGCCTTCTCTTCGGCCCGGCGAATGCGCTGGACGCAGAACGTGCATTTCTCCATGACGCCTTTTTCGCGCACGGTGACGTCGGGGTTAAGCTGCTGATTCAGCGGCACGTCCCATGAATGCTCGAACCAGTTGAACGCACGGACATCATACGGACAGTTGTTGCCGCAGTAGCGGGTGCCGACGCACCGGTTGTAGACCATCGCGTTCAGGCCTTCCGGGTTATGGTACGTCGCATACACCGGACACACCGGCTCACAGGGCGCGTTGTCGCAGTGCTGGCATAAGATCGGCATGAACCGCGCTTTAACGTTTGGGTAGGAGCCTTCCCAGTAGCGCTCGACGCGGATCCACTGGTGCAGGCGGCCCTGGTGCGCCTGCTCTTCGCCGACCACGGGGATGTTGTTCTCGGCATAACATGCCGCCTCGCAGGCATGGCAGCCGGTGCAGCGGTCCAGGTCAATAATCATGCCCCACTTGCGGGTGCGATGATCGCCTTCTATGTCAACAATATACGGGGAAGTCTTGCGTTCTGCGGGGCCTTCACCGCTGCTGCTCGGACCGCCGGCTCTTTCTTTGTTTAATTCTTCTGCGTCTGGCATTTCTGCTCTTTCTGTCTAAGGCTTAACTTGCCAAATCTTAGTTCGCGCCGGGAGCTTCCCGAGCCGGGTTATCCTGCTGCGTTTCGCCGTTTTTGCTGGGGGGCGCAAGGATGGACTGATCTTCCGACGGCGGCCCTTCCACTTTATGCGCGGTCTTCCATTCTTTGGCTGTCGTGTGGATCAAGTTCATCACTTCCGCCGGCTCCGCGCCGCCGGGCCGGTCTTGGGCCAAAATCAGCGTCTTGTTGTCCGAAGAGTAGCCGCTCTTGGCGCTGGCAACTTTCGTCAGCGTCACCTGTGTCGCGCCGTAAGCGAACGCTCCGGTCTGCGGATCGGCAGTCGGGGCTAAAATTGCCATCGGGTTCACGCCTCGGCCCATCGCATTTCGCCCGTAAACCGCATGGCCCTGCCCGATCGGCATGGCGACTGCGCCGGGATGGATGCCGGGGAAAGGCACAGCCAGAACATCAATGCTGCCGCTCGGCGAAGTCAATCGAACTAAATCACCGGTGCGTATGTCTAAGCTATGGGCCACTTCCATGTTGATCTCGACCCACGAGTTCCAAACCGCCATCGTCATCGGGTCCGGGATTTCCTGCATCCAGCCCAAGTTCGTGTGCCGCCCGTCGTTGTAGTAGATATGCGGGTAAAGCTGCAAGGAGAACATCCCGGTCTTCGCGGTTGGAGCTGCCGGAGCCGCCGCCGTGTTTATCGCTTTCGGCGCAGCCGCCGGGGCCGCTGCGCTGGACCATAGGCCACCCATCGAAAGCACATTGACCCAGTTGGTGTCGTTCTCGGTCGTCGAAGCGGTGAGATCAGCCTGACCGATGCCTGCCCAAGTCTTGCGGACCGCCGCACGGCTGTCGGAGTCCGCGACCGGCTTGCCGGCGCGTTTGGACAGATCGGCCAGCAGATCGCCAAGTGGCCGCGTGTCCCACCACGGCACGAACGCGCCGGAATTATCCTGGACTTGCCCGTGGCCGCCGACAAACTGCGGGTCAATGATCGGCTGGCGCACCGTCGCCATGCGTGTCCCCGGCGGGATGACCGGCGGGATGTGGTCGCCCCAGTCTTCCAAAAACGACCGGGTCGGCAGGATAACATCGGCATACGCCGTCGTTTCGTCCTCAAAAAGCGCCAAAGCCGCAATCATCGGCACTTTCGCGGTTGCCGCCGCGAAGCCAACTGAGGTCGGCAGCGTAAACACCGGGTTCGGCTGACCGACAATCAGCAGTGCGCCGACTTGGCCTGCGTTCATCGCCTGCACAAGCTGCTGGATGCCTTTCAGCCCCGACGTTTGCGGATTGACTGCGGGAAGCGGCAGCGCCGAAGTGCCGAAGCCGACGCACTGGCTTCCCACCTGCGTGTTCAAAGTTTCTACGGCGGTGAAAGCCGCTGTCGGGTTGGCCGAAGACAGCAGACCGTTGCCGGCGACAGCCACGGCCCGTGTCCCGGCACCCGTGAAGAGCTGAGCGACTTCCTGAAGCTGGCTTTCGGTGAGGCCGGTTGCGGAAGCATATTCGGTCATGGACGCCGACGGGTTCTTGACAGCGGCACTGATCGCCTGCGCGACCATAGCTTCGGTGCCAGGATTGCAGGGCAGCCATAAATCGGCTTTTGCCGCCGTCATGCTCATGCGCGGACCGACATAGATAAAGCGGCCATGCTCGCCCTGTGCCCGGCGCGGCCCCTGCCGAAAGTCGCCAAACACGCGGTTGTAGTAAACCGGCGACGGCCACGCTTCCAGAAAGTCGCCGCCGAACGACACAATGACATCGGCTTGGTCAAGCTGATACGCCGGCAATTGGTCGCGCCCATAAACCGCTTTGGCTGCCGCACGCCAGGGGGCATCGTCAAGCAGCGAATACGAGTAGACCGTGCCGCCGACTTTTGCCGCGAATTCACTTAACAGCCGCGCCTGGGTCGGGCTGGAACTGAACTCCTGCGAATCGGCTAAGATCGCCACCTTGCCGGGCGCGGCGCTGAGACCCGCCGCGACTTTCGCCATCGCCGTTTCCCAGTCAATCTGAGTCATGGAGATTTCAGTGATCTGGTCCCGGCCGTCCGGCGGATTGGAGTCTTTGGGCCGGTCCAAAACAACCATATCGCCGCGCTTCGGGTGCAGGAGAGGCTGTCGGACGCGGTCCGGGTTATAAAGGTGCTGCAAAGCCGCCTGCCCTCGGGCGCAGGTTTTGCCGCCGCTGATGGGATGCGCGGGGTTGCCTTCGATCTTCAGCGCCCGCCCGCCCATGGTCCGCACGAGCAGGCCGCAGCCGGCGGGGCACATCTGGCAGACTGTCGCGAAATACTGCGGAACGCCGTCCATCAAGCCGTCGGGCTGGTTTACATAGGGATAAACACGGTTGTCATAGCCGCCGTAGGTGCCTAAAACTTCGGCACGGTACTGGCCTGGGTTGTAGCGTGTCAGCGGCCGGCAGCCCGTCGCGGCGACGGCGCTCCCGACAACGCTGAGCTGAATAAACTTTCGCCGGCTGATCTCGGTCATAAACGCAAATCTCTTCTAATGTGGCCGCAGGAGCCACGGAATGAATTCCGAGGCTCAGATAGAACAGCGTCGCGGCGACGCGGGAGCCGGAATAATCGGCATCTTGTGTCGCTGCGACACTGTTTTGTTCCGCCTCGGAATTTGTTCCGTGGCTCCTGCGGGCGTAACATTTCTTCTAAGAACGCTTCTTAGTAGTGGCAGGTGTAGCAGTCCACCGACGCTTGATAAGGCTGGAACTTCTTTTCGTACTGCCGGTGGCAGGTAATACACCAGCCCATGTTCATGATGATCGGCTGGTAGACAACGTACATCGAGCCGACATTGCCGTGGCAGGTCGCGCAGGCGATCCCCGCCCCGACATGGGCCGAGTGGACAAAGTGGACATAGCCCGGCTGCTGGTTGACGCGCACCCAGGGCACGGACTGCTTGGCAAGATAATACTGCCGGATCCGCGCAATCTGCGGGTGGGTGATAGAGATGTTTTTATGGCAGCCCCAGCAGACTTCCACCGGCGGGTAGTTTGCGTAGCGCGACGTTGCCGCCGTCCAGTGGCAGTAAGCGCAGGGAATGTGCAGCTCGTTGACATGGACGTGGTGGTAGAACGCGATGGGCTGCGTTGGGCCGGGAGCGCCAACCCAGTTGGTCTTGCGCTCGTGGCTGGTTTCCGGCCAGAAGAAGGCCAAGCTGAGCAGCGCCAGCAGGGCGACACTGGCAGCAGCGGCTAGTCGGATTAATAAAACACGGCTCACGCCAGAATGTCCCTTTTCTAAAAATCACCGTTCAGAACATTGCAGGATGTCCCAGCGGGGAAGAACGACGCGCGAAGATGAAATGAACGAGAACGACAAGCGGCAAAACGGCCGGCGTTTGCGCCTTTGCCCTGCGGTTCTGTTGACGGCACTATTATAGCAGGATTTACCGCGAAAAAGTTTGATATTGTGAAATAGTGCACAAGCAAAATTTTCGGGCGATTTCGGGTACAATGCGGGCACGATGGACGATTTCAACCCGCGCCAGCTTATCACGCTTTGCGCTGTCTTTATCGGCTTTCATGTGCTGGCTGTTCCTTCTTTTTTGTGGGCCATGCGGCACCGCCAGTTCGCTGGGCGCGAGCAGAAAGAATGGAACTTGGAAGCGGATTCGCCGGAAGTGCCGATACGCCCGGCAGGGCCTGCTCCCATGCCGACCAAAGCACGGGTACTGCTGGCGGTACTGAGCATTCTGGCGGTGATGATGCTGGGCGCGGTCGTCTTGACCTTAGTTGTCGCACTAAAAGCCACCGCGCACCCGGCCACCGGCGTACCCCAATTCTAGTCACGTTCTTCTGTATTTTCTTGAAGGAGATCTGTTATGGTCATCATGCAGGGAGCGGATACCTGGTTCTGGTTTTGGATTGCGATGCTTGTCCTGGTCGCGATGACTGTGGCGACTTGGTACTACGTCATCATCGGGCGCGACCGCCCGAACCGCAGGCAGCGCCGCGGTGCCGAGACAGTCGAGCGTTACGGCACAATTGAAGAAGACCGCTCGCCAACGCCGAAGTTTCTGACATTCACTTATATCGGCGTCGCCGTTTGGGGCATTGCTTATGTGATCTGGACCGGCCTTAACGGCATTGGAATGTAGCGTCTGCTAATGCAGGTGTCACCGGAGAAAGAACTCAAAGATGGCTAACGATCTAGTACGCTGGGGCGGCTTCGACAATGACGGCTACCGGGAGCGCTACGAACCCGACACGGTTGACGATAACGAGCAGTGGGACTTGCCGCCGGACCAGCCGCGTCCCCGAGCGGACAACAATTCTCGCTTTCAGCGCCGCCGGCAGGCCGGCCGTGCCGCAGATAACGCCGACCGGGATGCCGCCGATGCCCGCAGCCGGGGCGACCGGGACTTCGCCTTTACGCGCGAAGGCGATGCCGCCGACCTGCGCCAAAGCCCCTGGGATTGGGGCGATTTGCGAACCTGGGCCATTATCATCGGCATGTGCCTCGGCGTCTTTTTGTTCACGGCGTTTGTTTATTTCATGCCGAATGGCCGCCATGCTCAAAACGATGGGGCGGAGCCTGTGCCGCAAATCCGCGTTTACTGATTTTTAGGAAGACTTTTCATGGCTGCATTCTCCTCGGTGTTTAGCTCGCTGCAAAAAATCCTGGACCCGCCGGTCCAGCCGACACGCCTGATTGTCAATCATCGGGTGCGTCTGTTCGCCGCCGTGGGTGCGGGAGCAATCAGCGCGGGTGTGTTTCTGGCGGGCTACTACCTGACGCTTGGCCTGCTGCCGTCGGCGTTTGCGTACCCAACTACCGAGTACCCGGTCTCCGCATGGGCGCACCGGGCGGATTTGTCTCAGTTCTTAGGCTCGTTCTTGTACCCGCCGCTGCCATCGCCGCTGACCTGGTGGATCGGCTTCCTCGCGCTCGGCGGGCTTCTGACAAGCTTGGGGCTGGTTCATTCCATTCTGCTGGCTTGGTCGCTTTCCAAAGACAGCCCTGCTCGGGGCGTTGTCAACGGTGTCGCCCTATTTATCGGCCTCGGCTTCTCGCTGACACTTGCGAATGGTATCCACCCCGCCGTCATGCGGAACACGTTTCCCGACACCGGCCTTTTTTTGATCGGCTGGTCGTCATGGGCCACGATCCAGTTGTTCATCCTCTGCGTTCTCTACGGCAGTGTTCTCAGCGCCCTTTACATGCGCTTCACCGCCAAATCGTAATTGTCAAACATTCCCGGCGACTTCGCGCAGCGTGTGACACAAATCCACCGACGCTTCAATCTCTTCTCGCCGAATGGACACGCTCTCGACATTCACGCCCAGCGGCACTTCGCTTGTTCCAATGGCTTCTAAAATTTGAGACAGATTGGATGCACAGGCTTTCAGTGACTCCGTCAGCGGTGCAGGGGACGATAAAATCTTCTGCTCCGTTTCCGCCGGAATGGAGATGCCCAGCCACTTCATAAACTCCAAAGTCGCCGCGCCGCCGCAGGGCGTAAACGTCAAGATAATACGCTGCGGCTTTTCCCCGCGCTTGCGGCAAAGGCCGGCGTAGTCCTGAAGAAGCTCGATAGCAGCGTCCGACGAATAGACCGCCTGCGAGATAAAATACCGGCAGCCTGCTTCCGTCTTCGCCAGCATCCGCTCGCTTTCGCTGTGTCCCGGCCGGTGCCGCTCCGGGATGACGACGCCGCCCAGGGTAAAGCCGTATGGATGACTCGCGGCTTGCCTGATCGCCCGTAACAGCGGAATTCCACTTGGACCCGCCGCTGCGGCCGCTCTTCCCACCAGTGAGAGGCAGCGCAAAACGCCCGATTGACATGTTTCTTCCAGCCATGTCTGACACTGGGTTTCGTTCATCGCGGCGATGCTCTTGTAGCCAATGACTTCTTTGCCGGTCTTCTTCTGGAGGAGCTGCGCGTAGGCTCTCGCTTCCAGCGTCGGCAGAAATGGAAAAGGGCGCGGCTGCCGGGTGCGCTCGCGTTCATCCTGAACGTCATACACCACCAGGCCGTCGAGGTCTAACGCTGCCGTCCGCGCCGCCAGACGCGAGGCGGCCCGCTCGATGCGCTCTGGAGCGGCGTCGGCACGGGGCGGCGTCGTGCCGTACAAAAAGACAAACCGGCGCGTGTCAAGCAGCGCCTCCTGAAGACCCACTGTGAAGCTCTTTCTTTACTGCCGGGGCAGCAAAAAGCCGGGACATCCAGTCTGAATGTCCCGGCTTTCGTCCGCCGCTTAGTAGCGGTCGCTGCCGCCGCCGTAGCCGCCGCGGTCACCGCCGCGCCCACCACCGCCGCCGCTGCGTCCGCCACCGCCGCCGCCATAACCACCGCCACCGCCGTAGCTGCCGCCGCCACCGCCGCCGTAGCTGCCGCCGCCGCCACCGCCGCCGTAACCACCACCGCCGCCACGGCTGCCGCCACCGCCGCCTCCGCCTTCGCGCGGGCGGGACTCGTTGACGACCAAAGCGCGTCCACCGACATTGCGGCCATTGATGGCGGCGATTGCCTGCTGCGCTTCGTCTTCAGACGCCATTTCGACGAACCCGAAGCCGCGGGACTGGCTGGTATAGCGGTCTGTGACGACCTGAGCGGACGCGACGTTGCCGGCCTCGGAGAAGAGGTCATGCAGTTCCTGGTCGGTCATCTGATAGCTCAGATTGCCGACATAAAGTTTGGTTGCCATTGGAAGGAATGGCTCCTTTCAGTGTGTGATGCGTTCCAGGAAATGTAAACTGGAGCGCTGAGACTCAAAACGCCTTCTTCTCGTCTTCTTCTCGTCGTAGGACAGCCAACATTTCGGAGGTCTCAGGTTTGTCGGCAACACCGAAGGACCGGGCGACGAAGGAACCGGGCGACACGTAAGCGGGCAGCGGACTGATCGCGAAAACCGAAATCGAAAAAGGAAGGCCACCGGGACTGTTCCCAGCATCGCCCTCATTATACCACGCCTTTTTAGAGACTGCAAACCTTATTTTTGCACTGTTTCAGACAACATTTTCTTTTCAGCGCTTCTGCTAAATAGACTGGTTCTTTTGCTTATGTGGTTGAATGCTTGCAATCTGGGTATGACAAGATCATGGAAACGGGAAGCTACATGATGATTCGCCGGGGGATGACCGTGCGGGGAACCGACGGTGATCTTGGAACGGTGGCGGAAGTTGTCGCCGATACCGGTGTGGACATTTTCCGAGGCATTGTACTGGCCCACGGCTTTTTGTCGACAAAACAAGCATTTGTGCCAGCGCAGAATATTATTAGCGTGGAACAAAATGTGGTAGCGGTCGGTCTCTCCAAAAGTGAGGCTGAACAGCTTCCGCCCCCGGCTACCGGCGGGCAGACCTACGAAGGAAGGAACGAACTCTCATGAAAACAGTAACTATGATGACAACACTTGGCCTGGCAACCGCGATGGCAGCCAGCGCTCTTGCGCCGATGGCCGCGCTGGCGGACCAGAACAGCAAGAACCAGTGGCGCAACTTAGGGATCGGCGGAGCCGCCGTTGCAGGCTATGGCCTGCTGCATCATAACAGCACGGCAACACTGCTGGGCGTCGCTGGAGCCGCCTATTCCGCGAACCGCTACGAGCAGGACCGCCATCATCAGTCGCAGCAGCAGGCGGCGCGGGATCAGCGTGCTTACTACTACCGCCATCACCGCAGCTATCACCGCCATTACCGCTGAGCAATATGCTCGTAATATGACCCGAATGGGCCTGCTTGATGCAGGCCCATTTTTTGTGCCGCTATCGGTACTAAAATAGGAACCGAGGCGGCCGGATCTGCGTATCAGAAGTGGCGGCGTCTGCCCGCAAATTTGCTGTCTCAAGTGTTACGTCCTATAGAAGGCTGAACCCCGTGAACGAACGCACTCCGAAACGCTCCCAAGCTACTCGCCCCAGTTCTCCAAGCGTCGGATTCACGCTGATTGAGCTGCTGGTTGTTGTCAGCATCATCGCCCTGCTGACCGCAATTCTGCTGCCGGTCTTCTTTTCCGTGCGCGGCAAGGCCCGCCAGACGGTCTGCGTTTCCAACCTGCGGCAAATCGGCATGGCGATCTCGCTGTACGCCCAGGACGCCGACGATCTGTACCCCTACGGCACTGATCCTTCGGATACCAATACGAACCCGAACATCTGGCTGCAAAACACGGCTCATCCTGAGTACTACGATCAAGTCATGAACCACATGCAGCCACTGCGTGACATCCTCATGCCCTATGCCCAAAGCAACGATATCTGGCACTGCCCCTCGGACAGCGGCTACTCGGAGCTGGACATCAGCGCGGTCAACGGCAACGGCATCCCTCTCGACGCCACGCCCACAGCCTTCCAAAAGTACCAAACGTCCTACTTGTACCGCACTGAGATTGCCCTCCTGCACACGCCTTACGGCTCTTTGACAGCTTATGACTCGGCAGGCACGGCGCATGAAAGTGCGGAAGTCAACGTGCTGATGGACGGGAACGGCTCCTGGCACGGCGGGCTGCTGGTCAATCAAAAGCGCTACAATGAGCTGATGGGCGACGGCCACGTTGTCAACCAAAACTTGGCCCAGTTCAATCAAACCTGGCTGCTGCAGCTCAAACAGCCATGACACCAACAGTTTACGCCGCCCGCTGGGTGCTGCCGATTGATGCGCCACCGATTAAAAACGGCGAAGTGGTAGTGGAAGACGGCAAAATTGCCGCCGTTCGCGCCCGCCATACCCCTGCCGCCGAGTGCCGGGACTTCGGTGAGGCGGTCCTGCTGCCTGGGCTGGTGAATGCCCATTCCCATTTAGAGTATACGGCCCTGCGCGGCTTTTTAGAAGACGTGCCGTTCTTTCCCTGGATACGCGCTCTTACCGCCGCCAAAGCCTCTTTGTCCGCTGAAGACTGGCTCTGGTCCGCGCGTCTTGGCGCGATGGAGTGCGCGGCATCAGGAATCACGACGCTGGGGGACAACACGGATGCCGGGGTCACGGTGCGGGTTCTTGCCGAGTCCGGGCAGCGCGGCACGGTGTACCAAGAACTGTTCGGCATTGACGACCGGGAGCCGATTGGCCCAGTAATAGAGGCACTGGAAGCGAAAATCGCCGCGCACCGGCAGTACGCCTCGGACCGGGTGCAGGTCGGCGTCTCTCCTCACGCGCTTTACACGATTCGCCCCGCGCTTTTCGCCGCAATCAACGAGTACGTCGCGGCAAATGCTCTGCCGACCAGTATCCATATCGCCGAATCGGCAGCGGAAAGCGCGTTGACGGAGCGGGGCGCGGGACCGTTTGCCGAGATGTACGCCCGGCGCGGCATCACCTGGCAGACGCCGCACCTGACCCCCACGGCGTATGCCGGCAGCCTCGGCGCGTTAGGGCCAAATACTCTTGCCATCCACTGCGTCCACCAAGACGCCTCTGACATTGATTTACTTGCCGCGTCGGGCGCGACTGTCATTCATTGCCCGAAAAGCAACGCCAAGCTGGGCGCAGGCATCGCGCCGCTGGCGGCGTGGCTGCGGACGGAAGGCCTGCGGATCGGCCTCGGCACGGACAGCGCCGTTTCCAACAACTCGCTGGATTTGTGGGAAGAAATGCGCTTCACGCTGCTTCTGCAAAGGGCAGCGCGGGAAGACGCCGAGGCCGTCACCGCCGCGCAAGTCCTGCGCCTGGCGACTCTCGGCGGAGCGGAAGCCATGGGCCTGGCTTCTCAGACCGGCTCCCTGACGCCGGGCAAGCACGCCGACTTGATCGCCGTGCGCCTTGACCAGCCCCATGCCGTTCCCGCGACTGACCCTTACGCCGCCCTTGCGTACTCCGCGCGGGCGTCCGACGTAGCAATGACAGTCTGCGGCGGCGAAATTCTCTATGACAGCGGTGCATGGCCGACACTGGACAAGAACGCGGTTGCCGGCGGCGCGTGGGCTGCGCGAAAAAAACTCACGCAGGGGAGTTAACGCTCTTTGTCGAACTTTAACCGTCTATGGCAGCAAAATCAAAAGCGGCGCGGGTGGAGGCGGAAGCCGAGCGCGGCGAAAAGGGCGGGGGACGGGGCGGGGACAAAGCGACGGGGGCGGTGACGTTTCTGGTCGGCCTTCTGATTGCGGCCTACTTGTTTTGGACAAACCCGGACGCGAAATCGCCGGAAGCCTACTGGTATATCAACACGGCGCTGTGTTTGTGGGTGCCGCTGGTCACAATCCTGCTGTTTTTAAAGCAGGAGCCGAGCCAGTTCGGACTGACGCGCGGCGACCGGCGTCTGGGCCTGAAATGGACCTTGATCGCTTGGATTGGCATGGTTTTGATACTGGCAGTCGTCGTCAGCATTCCCTCGCTGCGCGGGCAATTCCAGGGCCAGTACCTTTACGGGCGGCTTGCAAACCCTCTGTCGAATGTCGGGCCGGTGTTCTTTATGCAGCATGTCAGCCTCAAAGCGCTCGTGTATTATGAGATGGCAATGGGGTTTTATATGTTCTGCTGGGAGTTTTTCTTCCGGGGCTTTCTGCTGTTCGGCCTGCAAAAAAGCTTCTTGAAAACCTGGGGTGCGGTTGTTGTCCAGGCTTTGCTGTTTGCGCTGCTGCACTGGTCTTATGTTCCCCATGCGTCTAAGCCGCCGGTGGAAGTCCTCAGCGCCCTGCCCGGCGGGATCATTCTCGGGATTTTGGCGCTGCGAACACGGTCGTTTTTGTACGGCTTTCTCGCGCACTGGGCAATTTCTTTGACACTGGACTTGATTTTGCTGGCCCCGTTTATTTTTCGCCACTTTGGGTAATAACGAAATAACCCCACTTCGTTAGCATTCACAGCGGCTTTCCTTAGGAGACACTTCATTTATGGAGACATTGCGGATTGAAACCAGCTTGCGGCACCAAGAAGATATTCCGGTGCTGGATGTCGTCGGCGAGATTGACATTTATACTACGCCGCAGTTTAAGGAAGCCGTCAGCGAGGCGATTGACCAAAACAAGCCCGCCATTGTCATCAACATGACCAAAGTGACGTACATGGACAGCAGCGGCTTCGGGACGCTGCTTTCGGCAACCAAGCGTCTGCGCCCGCTCGACGGAGCGCTGTACCTCTCCGGCTGCAACGAGGCAATTCAGCGGATGCTTCAGATCACGCGCCTGAACACGATTTTCGGTGTCTACGCGACGGAAGAAGAAGCGCTTGCCGCCGCGCAATCCGCGCTATCCGAAGCGGCATCAATACCCGCGGCTTCTGCCTAACCTCGCGCTCATGGCGGCAGCGCCGATTGCCGCAGCCGCTCCGAGCGCTAGGCACAGAGCATACAATCCAACCCGAAACACCGTCGGTTCATAGCGCATCTCGATTTGGTTGTTTATTGAGCTACCTTCGCTCTGTCTAGAAGTGAGGGTGAGCGTCCGAAACACGTCCGGCCCCTCGGTAATTGCTGCCGGCTCACTGTGAAAGTAGGCGTGCCAGCCGGGATACCACTGGTCAGTAACCACTAACTGATGAGGCACAAGCTTTTCTGTCGGCAGGACCACCCGCGTTGGAGGCTCAGGACTCCCCATATCTAGAACATACTGTCCTGCATCTCGCTTTCCTCCGACAATCTCCACATGCGGCAGCGCTTCTTTATCTTCGTACACAAAAGCTCCATCGCCTTGAAACACCGGCGTTAAACCCGGCAGCGGCGTCAGCGAGATACCATAACGCGCTCCGGCTTCCTGCGCTTCCTTTGACCCAAACCTGTAAGTAAACACCATGTTGCCGTTCTCCGGCGGGGCCGGAGAGCCATTATCCAGCCTCGTGGCGAACTGGAAATACTGTCCCGTCAGCAGTGAGTCGTAACCCTGCGTGTCGTTCAGCCCGTAAACCGTCGCAGAGTTCGGCGGCAAAACGGCGGGCGGTGGACTGTAAAAGCCCCACTGCCGGTTGATGGGCATGATGCGGCCCTCCGCTTTGTGCGCCTGCAAAAATGCAATCAGCGGCGTCACAGGATACACTGCCGACGGTGACGCGGTTCGGTTGAAGCCGTAGCCTGCCGCCAGCAAATCCGACGCCGTCAGCAGGACAAGTACGCTGCCTAGACGAGAAGAAGACAAGCTGCCGCGCTTCGCCAGCCAGATGGCAGCGGCGGCTCCCAGCAAAACTCCCACCGGCAGCCGCCACAGATCGCTTTCACCCGCGAGATTCGCCGCAAGTGTTCCCGCCGGAGCCGTGCGGCTGATCCAGGCGGCAGTAAAAACCAAGATGCTGGCAGCCAGTATGCCGAATAACGTAGTCGCTTTGCCGAGCATTTTCGCTTCAGGGCGACGCAGCAAGGCATCCGCGCCGATTGCTGCCAGAACGGGCAGGCAAAATGACCAAAGGACCAAAATTCGGCCCGGCGATCCGGTCTGCGAGAAGCCGGGGATGCCGAAGAACAGCAGCGCGTTCAGCGGCGTCCCCAGCGCCAGCAGCAGCACAACAATTGCGGTAACGGCAAAGAAGCGGGCCGCGGCCTGAGTGCGCCAGGTCGAGATGAGACCGGCGATTGCCAGAACCAGCGTCAAAATGCCGCCGTAGCAGGCGTATTCCATGTACGCGCCGGGACCGCCGTTCAATCCAACACCCCAGTAGGTGCCGCGTGTCGGACTGCCGAAGAAGCCCGGCGCGAACAGCGTCACCAGATGCACCGGCGGCACGGCAAGACGCACATAGCCTGTGTAGGCAGCCCAGTTGACCGGACTGCCCGCCCGGTGAGACATCCGGGCCAGCTCCAATGCCGGTAAAAGCTGCGGCGCGGCCAGCCCAAATGCCAAAATCAGAGCCAGTGCTGCGGCTCCAAGCAGTCGCGGCCACTGCATTTTGAGAAGCGGCAGGACGCGAAAAACAGCGTAAGCCAAAATCAGCCCAAAGCAGTATGCCGCAATCTGCAGATGGCCCGCCAGCAGCATGACCCCGAGGCAAAGGCCCAGACCTGATGCCCGCAAGGCTGTTGGGCGTTCGGCGGCACGGTCCACCAGGAGCAGCGCCAGCGGCAGCCAGGCCGAGACGCATAAAAATGTCGGCAGCGCAAGCCACGCCACCTGCCAGTGGCAGAGCTGCCAGGCGACTGCTCCCAAAAGCGCGGCGGCCCGGCCCAGCCCAAACGCTCGCGAGCGCAGAAAGCCGTACATAAAGCTGCCGGAAAGAAACAAGTGCAGGAGAACGCTGATGCCGAAAGCGCGGGCGACTGGAAAAATGCAGAAAAGCAGGTTGAGGGGATAAAAAACCGCCGACTGAGAATTTGCGACAAATGGCGTCCCGCAAAACTGATGCGGGTTCCAAAGGGGAATATAGCCAGCCCGCAGCGTCTGCGCGGCAAACAAACGCCAGGGGTAAAACTCCGCCATGCCGTCCCATTGCAGCGGGTTCCACGGAACCAGCGAAGCGGGGTTATCCGTGCGCCAGGGGGCAACATCGTGGAGCAGATCGGCCGGCAGAAAGACCTCGCCGCCAAATACCACCGGCCCGAGCAGCAGGCACGGGAGCAGCGCCAGAAAAAGAAACGGCAGCGCTCGGCGCACCCAGGCAAAACGGGCCGTCACTGCAAATAAGTCAGGTTGCGGCGGGCGACATCGTTGCCGCGGTCCTGCTCCAAAACACGGGCAAATTCTGCTTTGGCTTCTTCGTACCGTCCAAGCATTGTGTACGTCAGCGCCAGGTCGTTGCGGGCCAGAACGCTGCCCGGATCAAGCTGCGCCGCTCGTTCGAGCGCGGCGAGAGACTCATCAAACTGGCCGCTAAAGCCGAGAACCAGTCCAAGCTGATGGTTCGCCTTCGGATGGTCGGGATTTTCAGACAGCAGGGCCTGAAACTCGGTTGTTGCTTCTTCGTAACGTCCTTCCAGCTTGTGAGCGATCCCGCGTTCCAGACGATCCTCCTGCATTCCCATTGCTCTTACCTTCTATCCGGCGGCATTTGTCGTGAGCTGCATCATTGCAGCTTCTGACCTAAAACCAGGCGAGCGCCACGCGCCCAAGCGTCTGCCGCCATACGCCCTTTGCTTTCCGGCTGGACCTCGCGCAGTCGCAGTGTTCCCCTGCTTGTAATGATAGTTATACCACCGCTGCCGATACTTTCAATCGTTCCCGGCGCTCCGGCTTCTTCCTGAGCTTCCTCCGGCATTTCTACAGCTTCAGTGCGCCAGATTTTCAGCCGCTTGCCCTGAACAAGCGCGAACGCGCCGGGCTTCGGGGTCACTCCTCGCACTAAATTGTGCAGCTCGGCAGCAGGACGTGTCCAGTCTAGTTTTCCAATTTCCGGCGGCAGGGAAGGGGAAAGCGTGACCAGCGCTTCGTTTTGGGAAATGCGCGGGCAGTCGCCGTTACTCATCGCTTCAAGTGTCTGCATCAGCAGACTTGCCCCGACTTCCGCCAGCTTTGTCTCCAGTTCGCCTAAATCTTCTATCGTGCTGAGATCAAGCGAAGCCTGCTGCAAGATGTCGCCGGTGTCCAAGCCCGCATCCATCATCATGGTCGTAACGCCGGTTTCCGCATCCCCGGCCATCAGCGCGTACTGCATCGGGGCCGCGCCGCGCCACCGGGGCAGCAACGAGCCGTGGACATTGATGCAGCCGCGCGGCGGAATATCCAGCATTCTTTGGGGAATAATCTGCCCGAACGCCGCCACGACAATGATCTCCGGGGCCAGCTCGCGCACGGTCTGGACAAACTCTTTCGCCCGAACTTTCTCCGGCTGATACAGCGGCAAGTCCAGTGCCAGAGCCGCCGCCTTCACCGGCGACACCGACAGCTTCCCGCCTCGCCCCTGCGGCTTGTCCGGCTGAGTTACCACAGCCAAAACATGATGTTCCGGCGACTCTACCAGTTTTTTCAAGCTAGGAACCGCAAACGGTGATGTCCCAATAAACAAAACGCGCATAAGTCTGAGATTGCCACCAATAAACTGAGCGCCGGAGTTGTAGAAAACCCCGGCATTTTCTCTACTCTCGGGTCTGTGGGCCGCTGCCGCCTTCTTCTTCGTCTTCCATTTCGTCCGCCGTGACCCAGTGCAGCGAGGCGGGATCGGCGTGGTCAATAAATAAAATGCCGTCTAAATGGTCGTTCTCGTGCTGGATGACCCGCGCGGTCAGCCCGTCGCCACGGATACGGACCGGCTTGCCGTGCTGATCCACGCCTTTGACGACGACTTCTTCCGCCCGCGCGACATCGCCCTGCAAACCGGGGATGGAAAGGCAGCCTTCGATGCCGACCTGCTCGCCCTTGCGGCCCAGAATTTTTGGATTGATAATCGCCTGGAAGCCGTCGCCGGCATCATACACAAAGATCCGCTGCAAAATGCCAAGCTGCGGCGCGGCGAGGCCCACCCCGTTTGCGGCCCGCATGATTTTCTCCATGTGCGCCACCAGCTCGACCACATCTTCGCCGATGGTCAGTACCGGCTTGGACTTCTGGCGCAGGAGATTAACTCCCGCTGCCTCGTCATATTTCACAATCGGATCATCACGCCGAATCAGGTCGGCCAGCCTGCCCGTGGCTTTCGCCATTCCGTTATCACCCCCGTCATTCATTGCCAATCAGTATAGCACAAAACGAGAAGAACCTACCCAGTCACAAGTGACTGGGTAGGTTCCTGACAGGGTAGGATTACAGCATACTCAGCGGGTCCATGTCCAAGGTCATTCCGGCGCGTTCCCCGGCTGTCAGTTCCGCGAGCGCCGCCTTGAGCGCCGCCAGCAGAGCAGGCTTTTCAAAGGCGCGGAGCGCCAGATGCCAGCGGTAGCGCCCGCGCAGGCGGGACAGGGGGCAGGCGACAGGCCCGAGGATTTGCACCTCCGACTCGCTGCCTAAGACGGCCCGCAGGATATTCGTGAGGTGGGAAGCGCGTTTCTGGGTTTCTTCTTCCGACTCGTCTGTAAACACAATGTTCGCCATGTGCGAGAACGGCGGATAACTCAGCTCCCGGCGCTGGGCGATGGCAGACTCATAGAAGCCGGCATAGTCATGCCGGGCGGCAAATTGTATGCTTTCGTGCTCCGGCGAAAACGTCTGCACAATGACCGAGCCGGGGATTTTGCCGCGTCCGGCCCGCCCTGCCACCTGAGTGAGAAGCTGGAACGTCCGCTCGGGCGCACGGAAATCCGGGATGTTCAAGGCCATGTCCGCGCTGACGACACCCACAAGCGTCACATTCGGGAAATCTAAGCCTTTGGCGACCATCTGGGTTCCGATGAGTATATCTGCCTCACCGCGCCGGAACGCCCGCAAAGTTTCCGCATGAGCGCCCTTTCGAGACATCGTATCCCGGTCCATGCGAAGCGTTCGGGCCAATGGGAACTGCGTCCGAACGGCGTCTTCCACTTTTTCCGTGCCCAGTCCAAACGGCCGCAGGCGAAGGCCTTCACACTTGGGACACGCATCCGGGCTGCGCCGCTTGAAGTCGCAGTGGTGGCACTGCAAGTAGCGTCCGGCATGGTGGTACGTCAAAGAAACATCGCAGTTCGGGCACCGAAACGTAAACCCGCAGTCCCGGCACAGCAGGAACGAGGCGAACCCGCGCCGGTTCAGGAACAAAATCGCCTGCTCCCGCCGGTCCAAACAGCAGGCCAGAGACGCGGTCAAATCTGCGCCAAAGACCGAGCGCGGCGGCGGCTCCGGCTTGGTCTCGCCCTTCTTGGGGATAGGAGTCGGCGGCGGCTTCATTTCTTCCCGCAGGTCTACCACGGACACTGGGGGCAGGGGACGGCTGCTGATGCGCTCCGGCATTTCAATTAAGTCATACTCGCCGGTCTGCGCTTTATAAAAGCTTTCCAAAGACGGCGTCGCGCTGCCTAGCACGATTACTGCGCCGGTCTGCGCGGCCCGGAACTGGGCGGCGTCGCGGGCATGGTAACGCGGCGATGAATCTTGCTTGTAGGAGCCGTCATGCTCTTCGTCTAAGATAATCAGGCCCAAATCAGGAACCGGCGCGAAGACCGCCGACCGTGCGCCGACCACTACCCGCGCTTCGCCCGATTGAATGCGCCGCCACTCGTCATACCGCTCCCCTAAAGACAGCGCCGAGTGCAGCACGGCGACTTCGTCCGCGCCGAACCGAGCTTTGAACAAATCTAAGACCTGGGCGGTGAGGCCGATCTCAGGCAGCAAAATCAGCGCCGTCTGGCCCAGCGCCACCGCCTGCCCGACCGCGTCCAAATAGACTTCCGTCTTGCCGGAACCTGTCACGCCGAACAGCAGCAGCGTCTTTCCATCGCGGTCGTTTAAGTGCCGTCCAATCGCCGCCGCTGCCTGTGCCTGCGCGTCGGTCAGCGGCGGGGCATCTCCCGCGACAAACCCGAAAAACTGGAACGGATCGCGCCGCATCGGAACTTCCGTGTAGCTTGCCAGACCTTTATCGGCCAGCGCCTTTGCCGCCGCGCCGGCGCTTGCCCCTACCGCCAGCCCCGACATCGGCATCTTCGCCGTGTTCTCACTTTCGGCGGCGATCAGCGCCCGCAGCAGCCGGGCCTGCCGGGCCGCACCCGCGCGTTCCAGCCGCGCCGCTTCTTCAGAAGCAATGTCCCCGCTTACGCTGAGCCGCAGCAGCCGGACCATCTTACGCCGGGCCGGCGGCAGCTTGACCGAGCGCTCTTCAGTGACAATGCCTTTCTTTTTCAGCTCCGCCAGCGCCGGTCCCGGCTTCGCCAGCCCCAGCGCCTTCGCCAGCTTTCCCGGCTCCGCCGATCCGCCGAGGCCTGCCAGCGCCGCCGCGAGGTCGCGCTGGGAAGCCGCCCGTGATCCGGCCAGGCGCTCGTCCCAGTCTTCCGCCAGCGTCAGCGTTGTCCTAATCTGCGACGACATCACATCCGGCACGATCAGCCGCAGGGCATCGCGCCAGTCGCACAGCGTCTGCTCCGTCACCCACTGCCCCAGATCGCGCAGCTTTGTATCAAATGTCGGCGCGTTCTCGATTTTCGCCGTGATCGGCTTAATCTTCCCCGCCATCTCCGCCGGGCAGTTGTCCTGGAGGCCAATCACATATCCCGCCGCCGCTTGCGCCCCGAACGGCACCAGCACCGCATCGCCAACCGCCAGCGACAGGGCATGAGGAACCGCATACGTCAGCGGCTGCGGCAGCCCCGCCACATCAATTTGAACGACAACATCAGCAAACTCGGCATCAGCATTTTGGAAAGACTCGCGCATGGGAGTCTATTATACACTAGCGGGGTAAGTATCATGAAAGGCCGGCGAAGGAGCGTGGGAATAAATTCCTACGCTGTGGGGCGAAGCGCCCAGTGTCCGCCTTCGCGGACAAGGAACAGAGCGGACAATGAGCAAAGCATTCCGTTAGCTATCTTCGTCCACGAAGGTGGACGGTAGGCGTCTGCGCCCCACAGCGCAGGAATTTATTCCCACGCTCCTTCGCCGGCCTTTCGCGCTGCTAGTTTTGCTTGCAGGCTTTGTCCAGGTGGCGATAGCGCCTTAATCTCAGGCTGTCAAGGAACAAGCCTCCTCAGACAGAGAGGTGGGTGACGCTGCTTTGTCAGACCAAGCTTACGGCTTTTTGTCTGCAAAGGCACCGTTCATTAAAACTACAATCGCAGACCCGCCTATCACTAAAATCAGAGAGGATATTAAAGAAACAGAAATAAGATGGCCAAAGAGTTTATCTTGAGCAGGCGATATCCGGTGGAACGTGTCGAGAGACAGACCAATCATGTCAGCAAGGAAAATGCCGCCCATGAGCAAAAACCCCAGTCCTACTCCGAGTGCTACCACGCGCTTAAACCAACTCGCTTCTTGAGTTCCCCCCTGCCATATCATTACCCCTATGGCCCCAAGAATAACAAACGCGAATATGCTTGCTACTAGACCTCCGATGGCGTTCATAGCGTTAAAAGACTGCAAGCTCATATGCATCAAATATGTCCTTCGTAAGATATGTGCCTCTATGACGTTCTAGCTGAGTCTCATTATACTCGGTTTCGGACGGCATCAGACTGAATTCCGTTTGACAAAGCCTCGCCTGCCCGGTATACTTTAGGCACTCTTTGGTATGGAGGCAACGTGGCAAACTCTCAGCAACTCGACAATTCCCCCGGCAGCGAGATTTGGAAGAAGCGGCATACGGCGGCGCATGTACTCGCGCAGGCTGTTTTGCAGATGTTCCCGGACGCTCGGCTTGCCATCGGGCCGCCGATTGAAGACGGCTTTTATTACGATTTCGAGCTTCCCCGCTCCTTGACGCCCGCCGACATGGCGGAAATCGAGTCGCGGATGAAGAAGATACGGAAGCTCGACTACCCTCTAACCCGTTCGGAAAAGCCGCGCCAAGATGCGCTGGCGTATGAGGAAGCGCGGGGACAGTCTTACAAAGCCGAACTAATCAATGATCTGCCGGAAGGCGAGACGATCTCGTTCTACACGCAGCACGATTTCACGGACTTGTGCCGGGGGCCGCATGTGGACAGCACGGGCCAAATCGGCGTCTTTAAGATTGACCGCCTCGCCGGGGCGTACTGGCGCGGCGATGAAAAGCGGGCGCAGCTTCAGCGCATTTACGGCGTTTTGTTTGAGACGCAGGAAGAACTCGATGCGTATTATGTGCGCTTAGAGGAAGCCAAGAAGCGCGACCATCGGGTGTTAGGCAAGCAGCTTGGATTGTTTGCGTTCAGCGAAGATATTGGTCCTGGCATTCCACTGTTTCTGCCCAAAGGCGAGATCATCCGGCATACAATGGAAGAGTATGTCCGGGACCTCCAAACAAAGTACGGCTACCAGCATGTCTGGACCGGGCATATCGCCAAAGAAGAGCTGTACCGGAAGTCCGGGCATCTCGACAACTACGGCGACAAAGTGGCGGGCGGCATGTTCCCGCCGATGGTGGATCCCGGCGGCGAGCGCATTCGCCTCAAACCGATGAACTGCCCGTCGCACATGACCCTGTTCAACACGCAGATGCACTCATACCGCGAGCTGCCCCTGCGCTACGCCGAGTTTGCGACTTTGTACCGCTACGAGAAAAGCGGCGAGCTGAATGGGCTGACCCGCGTTCGGTCACTCACGCAGGACGACTGCCATATTTTCTGCACCCCCGAGCAGATTGAGTCCGAGTTCACGCTGGCCTTGAAGCTGATCCGCGAAACTTTGCAGCGCTACGGCTTTGACGACTACTATGTACGTTTGTCCCTGCGCGACGACAACCCGGAAAGCAAGTTTGTCCGGGACGATGAAAAGTGGAACCTGGCCGAAGCGGCCCTGCGCTCGGCCCTCGATGCCAACGACGTGGAGTATGTGGAAGCGTCCGGCGAAGCCGCCTTTTACGGTCCCAAAGCCGACTTTCTGACCCACGACGTTTTGGGCCGCGAGTGGCAGATCTCGACCATTCAAGTAGACTTCATCCAGCCGGCCCGCCTCGGCTGCTCGTACATCGGCGAAGACAGCCACCCGCACACGCCGGTCGTTCTGCACCGGGCGGTGACAGGCTCCACTGAGCGGTTCCTCGCCATTTTAATTGAGCAGTACGCGGGGGCGTTCCCCACCTGGCTTGCGCCGGTGCAGGCGCTGGTCCTGCCGATTGCGGACCGGCACAAGGAGTATGCCGAAACAGTCAAAGCGGCCCTGTCTGAGGCCGGCTTTCGCGCCGAAGTAGACATGCGGAACGAAAAAGTCGGCAAAAAGATCGCGGAAGCCGAGACCCAGAAAGTTCCCTACATGCTGGTCGTCGGTGACCGGGACGCCTCCGGCGGCACAGTTTCTGTCCGCCAGCGCGGCGGCACGGACCTCGGCGCCCTGATCTTAGACGATTTCTTAAGCCGCTTGCAGGGAGAAGTCAATCCAAAGAATACATCGGGGACTTAATGTTCCACGGTAGCGAGAGAGGGTGAACAAGAACACAGAGGGCGAACACAAGGTTCGCGCCCTACATCATTTAACCCTGCCCCGTAGGGGCGAACCTTGTGTTCGCCCTTCTCTTCCCTGTTCGCCCTTCTCTTCCCTGTTCGCCCTTCTCTTCCCTGTTCGCCCTGTCTTGTTTCTGGCTGGCTGTTAAACATCTCCTAACAAAGCCGCTCCTCAAAGCCTTGACAAAGCCCGGCGGCGCGGCTATAATGAGAAAGTGTTGCGGGAGTAGTTCAGTGGTAGAGCACTTGCTTCCCAAGCAAGTTGTCGCGAGTTCGAATCTCGTCTCCCGCTCCATTTTTTGCTGCTCTTAACTGTTCATCACGGCGCCGTGCCCAAGTGGTAAGGGAGAGGTCTGCAAAACCTTTATGCAGCAGTTCGATTCTGCTCGGCGCCTC
>CAXSZN010000001.1:136416-161020 GCA_964241935.1 uncultured Armatimonadales bacterium | reverse complement strand
GCATCTAAGTTCAATTCTAAGCCGTGTTCATCACGGTCTAAGCATCAGGGCTAATGAGCATTCTTTCGTACCGACGCCGGCTTTTCGGCGGGCGCTTTTTCCAGCAGGGCGGCAAACTCGGACAAGTCTTTGTGCGTGAGCGGCGGCAGGCTGAACTGTTTGTAGACATCACGAACAGCCCAAGTCAAGACTTCTTCGGACACGGCGCTTTTGGAACGATCCAGCTTTTCTGCGATCCGCACCAGCATCAGATGAACCGCCAGCGGCATTCGGAGCGACAGGTTTCTCGCTCCGAGGCCCGCCGCTGCCAGGTCATCCTGCTCCTGCGCCGCCAGGTGACTAAGTTCGTGCTTGATCCAATCCTGCAAGCTGCTGCCGCTTTGAAAATCATGCCCGGCAGCCGCGCATTGGCCGTGTTTGTTTTCGTCTTGTTCCATAGGTCGTGCTTCTTTCTTGCTGCTATCATCATAGCACATTACAAACCGGAATTGCTTGCCTTGCAGAGTCTTACACTCTCAGGCAAATCTGCTTGACTTTAGCTGCCGAATATGCAATAGTGACAGCGACTCACGAAAGTCTTAGAAAATTATCACCATGCTGACGCCCCATACCCGCCGGGCCTTTACCTTGATTGAGCTGCTCGTCGTGATCGCCATTATCGCGATTCTCGCCGCGATTCTCTTCCCTGTCTTCCAAAGCGTCCGCGAAAATGCCCGCCGCACCGCTTGTTTGTCTAATCTGAAGCAGATCGGCCTCGCCGCTACCCAGTACATGAACGACAACGACGGCGCGCTGTACCACCACCACGAAGACTATGTGCTGGATGATGGAACACAAATCCATACGCTTCCTGCCAAGCAGGCCGGAACCGCCACGGACGATGCCCCGGAATGCGACGGCGGCGGGGCCGGCAACTCCAACGCCGAAAAGCCCTGGGCGATCTTCTTTCAGCCCTATCTTGCCAGCAGGGACGTGATTTACTGCCCGGATGACCCCGCGCCCCATTCTGCCGACCAAGTCAGCAACATTGTCGCCTACAACGGGGGCATCACAGTTCTGGGTCAGGAATGTGCCGCCGCGCCTCTCGGAGAGCAATGCCAAGCTGAGACGAACCATCAGGCCATGTGGAGCTACCTGCTGAACTCGATCTTTACGCACAAATCCTGCCGCTATGTGGAAGAAGGAGTCCTGCCGGGCTTTGCTACCGAGGCCGCGCTGAACTCGCTTCCCGATCAGAACATCATTATGTTCTCTGAGCGAAACTCGGTGGGTCTCGATGACGGCAGCAACATGGCATGGGGATATATTCCGCAGGACGATTACGACACCTGGCCGGGCGAGGCGAACCTGGTCCAAAGTGGTGCGAACCCGGCGGAGACAGGCAACAACCCTTACCCCACCCAGGGCTGGATTAAGTATGACCGGCACCGAGGCGGCGCGAACTACCTGTTCTATGACGGTCACGCCAAGTGGATGCACTGGAGTCAGGCGCGTCTCTTGGAATACCCCGACCATATCGTCCGCTTTCCGCTGGCAAACCCGCCGTCGTAGGAACCTCACCCGGCGGCGAGCCGCCGGGTGAGGTTTTCCTTCCCACTTCACCGGGTACATTGCTTTCATGCAAGCATTGACCCGTTTTCTCCCCGTCAATTCCAATTCGGAGACCCGTCAGCCGACCCTTGAAGAGAAGTATCAGACCCTTCGTGGGCATCTGCGGTCGCTGGGGTCTGTCGTCATCGGCTTTTCCGGGGGCGCAGACAGCGCCCTGTTAGCTAAAGTCGCGTATGACGTTTTAGGCGACAATGCCCTCGCGGTTATTGCGCTGTCCGAGTCGTATGCCCGGCGCGAGAAAGACGACGCCCTGGCCCTGGCAGCCGAAATGGGCATCCCCGTTTTGACCGTTCAAGCGCAGGAACTGCAAGACGAGAACTATGCGTCCAATCCAACAAACCGCTGCTACTACTGCAAGACCGAGTTGTTCACGCATCTGTCGAGGGTCGCGTCGGAGCGCGGCATCCGCTGGATCGCCTACGGCGCGAACCATGATGATCTCGGAGACTACCGGCCCGGCCAAGTCGCCGCGTCTGAGTTCGGGGTTCTGGCCCCGCTGCTCGAAGCGGGCCTGACCAAAGCCGAGATCCGGCACTTGTCCAAGTCGCTGGGCCTGCCGACTTGGGACAAGCCGGCGCTGGCCTGCCTGTCGTCGCGGTTCCCTTACGGCACCCGCATCACAGCCGAGCTGCTGTCGCGACTAGACGACGCCGAAGACTACCTGCGGCATGATCTCGGCTTCAAGCAGGTCCGTGTGCGCCACCATGACACCATTGCCCGGCTGGAAGTAGACCCCGCCGAGATGAACCGCATTTTAGACCCCAGCCTGCGCGATCAAATCAGCGGCAAGCTGAAAGCACTGGGCTATACCTACGTCGCCGTCGAACTGGGCGGCTACAAGAGCGGCAGCCTGAACGCGAATTTAGGAACAGCCGTACATGGACGTTGATCGCTTAACGGCGCTGCTTGGCGGGGTGCAAAACGGCGAAGTCAGTGTTGGGGACGCGCTCGAAACCTTGCGCTCGCTGCCGTATGAGAACGTCGGCGGGTTCGCAGAGCTGGACCTGCACCGGGCGGTCCGCACAGGGATGCCGGAAGTCGTTTACTGCCCCGGCAAGTCGGAAGATCAGGTCGCGCAGATTATGGCCCGTCTTGCGCTCCAGTCTGACCGGGTGCTGGCGACCCGCGCCACGCCGGCCCAATTCGCCGCCGTGCAGGCCGCGCTGCCGGAGGCCGTGTACCATCCCCTGCCCCGCCTCATCACCGTCGGCACTCCGCCACCCCCGGTCCATCCCGAGCGGTACGTTGCCGTGCTGACTGCCGGCACTGCGGACACGTCCGTCGGCGAGGAGGCCGCTTTAACTTTGGAGTGGCAGGGCAGCCGCGTCGAGCGCATTTATGATGTCGGCGTCGCTGGTTTACACCGCCTGCTCGGCCACCTAGAAACTGTGCAGAAAGCAAACGCCCTGGTCGTCTGCGCCGGCATGGAAGGGGCTTTAACAAGCGTTGTCGCCGGCCTGGTCTCCCGCCCTGTCGTCGCCGTCCCCACCTCCATCGGCTACGGCACGGCCTTTGGCGGCGTCGCCGCGCTCCTCACCATGCTCAACTCCTGCGCCGGCGGCGTCGCCGTCGTCAACATTGACAACGGCTTCGGCGCCGCCTGCTACGCCCACCGCATCAACAGCAGCCTTTAGACCGGCCTTTCGCTGCCGACAAGCGCGACTTCGGACGTGTTAGCGGGGTCATAGTGAACATAGACTATGGAGCCAGGTGCATACTTATCTACCTGCGGAACAACGGGCGTGCCATTGACCTGTGCAGTAGACGGCTGCCCGTACTCAGGCTGCACTTCCAGCAGCAACGTGACGAACGGGGCCTGCTGGTTTGTGTTCACCGCGAGCTAGGTGCAAGTCAACACTTTGACCGGGGCAAGTGTGCCGCCTGCAAAACGTCTTTGAACCGCGTCTTGTTTATCCGCCATTTGCCGGTAAGCTTGGGCAATGGTCGCAATGTTGGCGGAAGATTGAATGCTCGGTTGATAAGAAGCCGGCACGCTGGGGGATGCGGCCTGGTCAGAAGCAGGCTACGGACGCTGGCGGCTGTCCAGAACAACTTTGGTTTTGTCAGCCGGGTCATATAAGACGTTGAACATCGTGCCGGGGGCCATGGCATAAAGCTGGGACTGCGGGATAATCTGGCGCACTATAGCTTCCCAAGATTGCCCGTCCTGGCCGGTCACAGCAAGTGTCAGCTTCATCTGTGGGTTGTCGTTGCTGCTCACGCCGGTTGAGTCGGCGCGAACCAGCTTCGCCGTACCTGGAAGCCCTTCTTTTTGAAGGCGGCGCTTCAAGAGAGAGTTTCGCATAACGCTCGAAAAGGCCGCTAAAAAAATCAGCGCAAGAATCCCTATAAACACTGGTACGATGATCGGGCCAGCGAAAAAAGCGCCCCAATTGAAACTCATGGCCTGTTTTTCCTTTACGAAGTTATACCCAACAACGAAGCAGGCAAACGGCAAAAAATTTGGGGGGTGTCAAACCCGTTTCAGCGGCTGCAATCCGCGCACCGCCGACGCGACAGCACCGAGGCAGGCGGCGAGGCAGACGGTGAGCAGGCCGGCATGGATGGCGGGGAATACGTCGGAGCGCGGCACGGAATGGGCCAAAACGCTGTTGAAGACCGCGCCGACAATGCCGATGCCAAGCACGTTGCCCAAATTACGGGCAGTCGCTCGGATCGCCGCCGCGATGCCCTGCTGGGAACGGGGCGCAGATCCCATCAGCGAGCTGTTGTTGGGGGACAAAAAGACGCCGATGCCGACGCCCGACAAGGCAAGCGCGGCGGCGGCGAAATGCAGTGGTGTATGCGGCCCGAGCCGCGACAGCAGCAGAGTTCCACATGCAAGCAAAACCATACCCGTTGTCGCAGGAATGGCCGTGCCGACCCGGTCGGACAACCAGCCGCTCATCGGGGCGACCAAAGCCATCGAGATCGGCAGGGCGGCGATAATCAGCCCTGCCGACGCGGCGGACAAGCCGCGCCCGCTGATCAGATAGAACGGCAGCAGAAACAGCAGGCCGTTGAGGCTGATAAAGCTTAAAGTCGCGCTGACACTTGCCGCCGAGAAAGAGCGCTCCCGAAACAAGCCGAAGTCCAGCATCGGGCTATGAGCGCGGCGTTCCCACCACACGAATCCCGCCAAAAGCGCCGCCGCCGAGACCAGCAGCGCGAGAATGCCGACTGACGCCCAGCCCCAGGCATGGCCTTGATTGAGCGCCGTCAGCAGGGCAACAAGACCAACCGCAAATAGAACTGCGCCCAGCACATCAAATTTGGCGGACGAGCTGCGCGGAGCGTCGTTTGGGATAAAGCGCCGGCTCAGGCCGAGCGCCAGCAGGCCGACGGGGACATTAATATAGAACACCGCGTGCCAGCTTAGATGCGTGGTCAGCCAGCCGCCGAGTATCGGGCCGGTGCTGAGGCCAAGATAGGTTAAAGTCGCCTGCATCCCGAGCGCCTGCCCGCGCACCCGCGCCGGAAAGTTCAGCGTCACTAGGGCCGGCGACGACGCAAACAGCATCGTCGCGCCCAGCGCCTGCACCCCGCGCATGGCGACTAAGATGGGGATACTCGGCGCAAGGCCGCACAAAGCAGAGCCGGCGATGAAGACAGCAAAGCCCGTCAGGTACATCGGCTTGTGCCCGTGCAGGTCGCCCCAGCGCCCGGCGCTCAGCACCAGGGCGCTAGAAACCAGCAGGTAGACCGTCACGACCCATTCCACCGACGCAACGCTTCCGTGCAGCTCACGCATCAGCACCGGCAGCACCGTATTGGCGATGCTGCCGTCCAGCGCCGACATAAACGTGCCGGTGCCGACCGCCGCCAGCACCCACCAGTTCAGCGTTTCGTGATTTGGTTCTTGGTTGGGTCCTTCGGCAGGAGCGACGTTCACATTGGAAGCTCTTTGAGGCCGGGGTAGCCGTGCTGGGAGCGGCCTACGGAGGCGTCGTACTTTTTGGTGCTTTTATACAGCTCCAGGTGGCCGTCACTGGCGAGGAACTGGCAGCGCTGGGCAAGCGCGGTCATTTCTTCCGCCGTCATAGGCTTGAAGTCGCGGGCGACGGCCAGATTTTGGTGCAGGACTTGCAGCGAGTCAATGCCGCTGATCGTGACTGCCGCCGGCAGGCTCATGGCATAGCGCAGGGCTTCCTCATGCGTCACCGCGCCCTGTAAAATCGGCTCACCGCCGCCGCCCATGCTTTTCATGCCCAGAACCGCCATGCCCCGCCGGTTGGCCTCCGGCAGCACGAACTGCTGGAACGAGCGGTAAGTGGCATCAAAGGCGTTCAAGGGCATCTGCACCGTGTCGAAGCGGAGGCCATGCTGGTCGGCCAGCGCCAGCATCCGCAGATGGATCTGCGGCGTCTTGTGGCCGGTGAAGCCGATAAAGCGGACTTTGCCCTGCTTTTTGGCATCCCGCATCGCTTCCCAGACACCGTTCGGGGCAAAGTGCAGGTCAGGGTCGTCGTAGTAGACGCACTCGTGAATCTGCCAGACATCGAGATGGTCCGTGCGAAGACGCAGCAAAGACTCTTCAAGCTGCTGCATGGCGACTTTCTTGTCGCGCCCATGCGTGCAGCACTTGGTCATTAAAATGACTTTGTCCCGGCGGCCCTGCAATGCCCGGCCCATCCAGTCTTCCGAGCGGTGATCGTTATATTCCCAGGCATTGTCAAAAAAGTTCACGCCCGCGTCAATGGCTTGATGCGCGATGGACACGGCTTCTTCTAGTGAACTCGCGTCGCCGAGGCTGGAGCCGCCGATGCCGATCACGCTGGAATGCAGGCCGGTCGTGCCGAACGGCTTTTGCGGGATCTGGCCGGGGCCGGTGTTGATCATCGGCAGCGGGGCAAGCGGCGGGACTAATCGGCTGGGCAGAGCCGCCTGCGCGGCGGCAATCGGGGTTGCGATTCCGAGGCCGCTGACTGTACCGGGCCGCTGCAAAATCGGCGGCCTCGGGTCGGCGTCATGGGCGACGCCATACCCGCCGGTGCTTTCGTTCTGGACGCCTTCCGGCCCCATGTCGTTGGCATCACTTTCGGGCGTCTCCGGCATATCCTGTGCTTTTGGGTCCGGGGTAGTTGGGCTAATCATGGTAAATATCGGTTCCTTTCAGGAACCCCTCCCGGCACAAGTGCCTTCCCTCCCCTGTTAGGGGAGGGCTTAGGTATAACTTTATCCCGTACCTCTCGCTCAGAGGCACAGGCCAGCATTGCTTGAAAAGCCCTCCCCTAACAGGGAAGGGAAGGCACTTGTGCCGGGAGGGGTTAAATCGTTCCCGCCAAAATGGACGCGCTGGGGACATTGATAGCGGCCTGCAGCTCATCAATGGTTTCTTTGTCCATGGGGTCCTGCGGGAAGCCATGCGGACGGCGCGTTTCCGGGTTGTCATACCTAATTGACACTTTGTACGGCTCATAGCGCCCGTCCGCTGCCGTCGGGGCGCACCGGGCGCGAAGCTCGGCCATCTCAGCGGGCGTCATCGGCGTGAAGCCGCGAGCGACCCGCAGGTTTTGGTGCAGCACGTCCAGCGACTCCATACCGCTGATGGTGGTGGCGACCGGCAGGCTCATCGCATAGCGTAGCATTTCTTCCGCCGTCACGAGGCCGTGGTTGATGGCGTCCGCCGTACCATTCATGCTTTTCATGCCGAGCGGGGCGATTTGCCTTTGGTTCAAGACCGGCAGCACTTGGTTCTCAAAGCTGAAAAAGCCGGAATCGAGCGGGTTCAGCGGAAGCTGCACGGTATCAAACGGGTAGCCGCGCTGGATCATCTCTAAATGCAGGCCGGGGTCTTTGTGGCCGGTGAAGCCGACAAACCGGACTTTACCCTGCTGCTTCGCCAGATCGAACGCTTCTAAAACGCCGTTTTTGGCATACGCCAGCGCCGGGTCATTATCGTAAGTGATCGCATGAATCTGCCAGACATCTAAGTGATCGGTTTGCAGGCGGCGCAGGGACTCTTCCAGCATCTTCATCGCGACCGGCGCGGTGCGTCCGTGGGTGCAGACTTTGGTCATCAGCACGATTTTATCCCGTCGTCCGCCGGCCAGCGCCCGGCCCAGCCAGTTCTCGCTTTTGCCGTTGTGGTATTCCCAGCAGTTGTCAAAGAACGTCACGCCCATGTCAATGGCTTCATGAACAATGTTCATGGCTTCGTTGACGCTGTCGGCGTCGCCCAAATGATGCCCGCCGAGGCCGAGCGCGGACACGGTCAGCCCGGTCTTGCCGAGAGGCCGCTGCGGGATGACGCCGGTTCCAGTCGGGGGACCGTCGGGAACGCCTTTTGGAGCCGACGGTCCAGGCGCGTTGCTGCCGAGCGCCTGGGTCGTGCGGCGCGACGATTCCGACGGCCCGTTGGCCTGGGTTCCCGCCGGGTCCGACGGCGGCTGATTGGCTTGCCCCGGCATCGGCTGGGGCTGACTCCCGCCGCTGCCGCTGTTGTTGCCGCCGGCCTGCGCTGCCGCCGGGCCGACAAGTGCGAGACCTGCGCCGACAAGGCCGGCGGTCTTGAGGAACTGCCGCCGGGAAACCGGGCTTTGCTCCGGGCTTTGTTCTAATTTGGGAGAGATTTCGTCTTGACTCATGCCGTTGCTCCTGATAATCTTGCAGAAAGGGATTAATGAGCATGACTTTCCCGCAGGGAAATCAGTTGAAACGAAGCAGACATGGTCTTAACGCAGGCCACAAGGAACGAGATTGAAGGAAGCGGGCAACTGAAGTCGTCCGCCTCCCCGTTTCACCCAGTTTCTAAGACGGCGTCAGGCGCACCATCCGCAGCGTCACATTCCAAGCATTGTGCAGGCCGACCAGCACAAGAAGCAGGACGCCGACGGCAGCGGCATCCAAGCCCTGCGCGGCGAACCGATGCAGGGCAAGGGCCGCGCCCAGCAGCCACAGCGAAGCGAACAGCGGCAGAGCAAAGTTCCACAGCCAGACGCGCCCGGTATCGGACGGGTCCAGATCAAAACCACGCAGCCGGCGAAAGTGGGACGAGCTGTACCCGGTGCCGAACAATCCGAGGGCGCTCCACTGGAGGGCCAGCGACAGCGGGGTCTGATTGGGAATATTCATCAGCGCCGAGATCAGCAGGACCAGGGAAAAGTAAGCAACCGTCGGCGTGATAAACGTCTGCACTTTCGGACCGGCTTTTTCGTCAATTAAGCTTGTGCCGAGACTGGCCGCAACAAACATCAGGCCGGTCAGGGTGGCGGAAGCTTCGCCGACCAGTTGATAAAAGTTCTGCCATCCATGCAGAGATTGAAGGAACGAGTCGGTCATATGTGCTTCTTGACGGCATCATAAACGCGGCGCAGAGGAACGCCATGCTCCTGGGCGGCACGCTTACAGTCGTCGTATTCCGGGGCCGCCGTCACTTCTTCGCCCTGCCAAGCGCCGGTTTTCAAGCGAATATCGCCGAACTCCGTCGTGACCGTGCGCCAGGAACGCGAAAGTGTCAGCCGCCGCTGCTCCCGAATACGCACCCCGAACGTGCCTGTTTCCTGGAACAAGATTTCTGCCAGCGTTTCGGCTTTGTCAGTTGGGCAGAGGATCGTCACGAGAGTCGCCGGGCGGTTCTTTTTCATTTGAATAGGGGCGAAGAACACGTCTAAAGCGCCGGCGGCAAAGGCCCGCTCCATCAGCAGCTCAAAGCTCTCGGGATTTTGGTCATCTAGATTGGTTTCCAGCACGGCGATTGTCTGCGGCGTCTTGTCTGCGGTCTCAGCTTCTGCCGTTTCGCCAATGACAACGCGCAATAAATTCGGCAGGTCCGTCTTGAACTGCTTTTTGCCCGCGCCGAAGCCGCTTGCCAGAACACGCATTGCCGGCATCTTCCCCGCTGTGCGGGGGTCGGCAAGCGTCGTCAGAAGCGCCGCCCCGGTGGGGGTCACCAGCTCGCCGCGTATGTCTACCGAATGCGCGGGAAAGCCCGACAGCAGCTCCAGCGTCGCCGGGGCCGGGACCGGCATGATGCCGTGGGCGCAGAGAATGGTGCCGGTGCCGCAGGGCAGCGACGACGGCACAATTTTTTCGACGCCCAGCATTTGGAGCAGCAGGCACGAGCCGGCAATGTCCACAATCGCGTCCACCGCGCCGACTTCATGGAAGTGGACTTCCTCGCGCGTCGTGCCGTGAATTTTCGCTTCGGCGTCCGCCAGCCGCGTAAAGACGGCCAGTGTATTCTGGCGCACTGTTTCCGAAAGCGTGCTTTGTTCCAGCAGCGCGGCGATATCCGACAAATGCCGCCCATGTCCCTGGTCTTCTTCGAGAAGCACCACGTCCACGTCGGTTGCCGTGATGCCCTGGCGCACGACGCGCTGAACCTTCAGCGCGTAGCCGGGAACATGCAGGCCGGCGAGATGATGCCGGAAATCGGCTTCCAAGTTAGGATGACTTGCGCCGCAGGCCAGCAGCGCTCCAAGCGTCATGTCCCCGCTGACGCCGGAAAAGCAGTCGAAATAGGCAATTTTCATGCCGCAAGTGTACCCGCAAAGCGGGCACGGCGCGGCTGCGAAAAAAGCTTCGGCGCAATCGCCAGGACGGGAGAGCCTCTTTATTCTTCCTCATGCTCGGGCCGCTCGGCCAGCCAGTCTTCCAAAGTGGCGACTCGTTCCGGGTGAAGCCGGCTTCGCACGAGGAATCCTGCGCCGTGGCCGGGCATCGGGTCCTGGTCGGTAGGCTGGTAGCGCAGGTCCACGCTCCACCGGACATGGCTGCTGTTGTTGGGCGTTGACGAATGCACCAGGCGGTCATTGAACAAGATTGCCCCACCCGCTTCAATCGGCAGCGCGACCTGCTTCTTCTTTTCGATATGCTGCGCGTCCAGCTCCGTGTACGACGTGCCGGTATGGGTCTCAGCGTGGAACGTCATGACGCGCTTGGTATGGGTGCGCGGGATCAGGTGCAGGCAGCCGTTCTCGTGGGTCGCATCTACCAGAGGAATCCAGACCGTGATGACCGGGTTGGAGTTGGCGTCGGGCCAGTACGATTTGTCCTGGTGCCACGGAACCGCGCCCGCTGCGACGCCCGGCACTTTCGGGCGGACATTGTAAACGGGGTTGGCAAAGAGTTCCGGGCCGATCAGGCTTTGGACGGCGTCCACAATTTTTGCATTGCTCATCAACACGAAGTAGCCGGGCAGCCGGTCGCGCCAGCTTCGCCCGAATTCCAGAAAGTCCGTGTCGCTGAGGCCGTCAAAAAGCCGGGCCAGACGGGTCTCAAACGGCTCCTGTTCCAAGAGGCTGGTGATCTTTCCGGCGGCATACAGGCGCTCGGCGATTTCGGAGACTTTTTGGGTCATCGCTTCCCGCGCCGGGGCCATGTCTTGTGGCGTGAGCAGGTGCGGTAGGGTCAGGTAGCCTTCGGTCTGGTAAAACGCGACCTGCTCCGAAGTCAGGCTGCCGGAATTTAGCTGCGTGGCTTTCTCCACGGGACGATCTAATGTCTGCATGGTTTCTTTTGCTCGTGTTTTAAGAGTTCGGCTTCTGCGATCATAGCGTAAGGGCAGCGCCTAGCGCAGCTTCGTCGGCGTGCCGAGGATTTGGATTTCGCGATAAAGCGCGGTGCGCGGCCCGGATCGGAAGTCCGGGTCTTCGGGAAAGCGATTGTCTGCCTCCGCAGACAGAAGAGCGATTAAAGTCTATTATGCTCTATACTATTATACTCTTCTAAAGTCTACATTTCCGGCCACCGCAATTCTTTACCAAATGCAGCAAACACCAAGCATCTGCTGCACGGACAGTGCATGGCAGACATCAGGCAACCCAATTCGAATCCGTAACCTAAGATTTCAATTCAGTATCCAAAGGGTATGAGAAAAAGTATGCCAAGAAAGGTGACACTTTGAAACTTCTCCACGCCCAGCCGATTGACTATTTAATGATCGCCGCGTATTTTATCGTCGTCCTCGGAATCGGCGTGTATGTGTCACGCCGCATGAAAAGCAGTGAGGACTTCTTTGAATCCGGCCGCTCCCTGCCGGCCTGGATCGCCGGTCTCGCGCTGATGTCCGCTAATCTCGGCGCGTTTGAGCTGCTCGGCTTTTCCGGGCAGGCCGCCGAGTACGGCATCATGGCCTGCCATTTCTACTGGCTGGGCGCGATCCCCGGAATGCTGTTTCTTGGCGTCGTGATGATGCCGTTTTACTACAATTCCAAGATACGCTCTGTCCCGGAGTATCTGAAGCACCGTTATAATGAGCCGACGCGGGCGGTCAATGCCCTGACATTTGCGGTCAGCACACTCATCTTCTCGGGCGTCTCCATGTACAGCATGGGCTTGATCTTCCATGACCTGCTTGGCTGGGACATCAACATAACTATCTGGATGGCTGCCGCCGTGGTGCTGGCATACACGCTGCTGGGCGGGCTGACATCGTCCATCTACAACGAAGTCCTGCAATTCTTTCTGATCTTGGCCGGGCTGTCCCCGCTGGCGATTATCGGGCTGCACGCGGTCGGCGGCGCACATGCCCTGCTCGCGCATCTGCCGCCCCCGGACCGGCATGTCTGGGCGGGAACCAGCCATGCAGGTGCGAACCCGATGCACGTCACCTGGCCCGGCCTTGTGATGGGCCTCGGCGTGATCCTCGGTCCCGGCTATTGGTGCACGGACTTTCTGATTATCCAGCGGGCGCTGGCGGCAAAAGACGTCAATGCCGCCCAGCGTGCGCCTCTCATTGCCGCATTTCCGAAAGCTTTGTTTCCACTGCTGACTGTCCTGCCGGGCCTCATTGCCCTGGTCGTCATTCCGCATCTCGGTGAAAAAAACAATGTTTCTCTGGGCTACAACAACGCCCTGCCGCTGCTGATGGGCCGTTACTACGGACCGGGCCTGCTGGGTTTGGGCCTGACCGCCATGATGGCATCATTTATGTCCGGCATGGCCGGCAACACGACGGCGTTCAACACAGTCTTTACTTATGACTTGTACCAGGCGTATTTCGTCAAAAACCGCGACGACAAGCACTACTTAAACGTCGGACGCGCGGCCACCGTCTTCGGCATCTTGGCAAGTATCGGCGCGGCGTATTTGGTCGCGAAAGCGCCTTCCATTATGGACTTCGCGCAGGCGGTGTTCGGGTTCGTCAATGCGCCGCTGCTTGGAACGTTTCTCCTGGGGATGTTCTGGAAACGGACCACGCCCTGGGGCGCGTTCTTCGGCCTCCTCATCGGCACAGCGGCCGCCGCACTGCATTTTGTGCTGAGCAGCGACGGCGTCCTGCACTACGCGACCCCGCAGGCGGGCAACTTCACGCGAGCGATTGTCGCATTCACGGTCGGAGCCGCCGCCACTCTCCTGATTAGCGTGTTCACCACGCCCCGCCCTGCCGCCGAGTTGGTGGGCTACGTGTATTCAGAAACGCCCCGCCCCGCAGCCGACGCCCACCGTCCCTGGTACGAGCGTCCCGCCGTGCTGGCCGCTGTGATTATCGTTTTCGTCGTTATTCTCAATATTCTGGTCTGGTAGATCAGCGCGATAGCACGGCATTCTGCGCTATAATACAAGCCGTGACTATTCCTACTATGACTACCGAACCTTCTACGTTCCTAGAACGTGCCACAGAGCTTGAACCCGCACTTACGGCTGCGCTTGCCGCGCGTTCTGAACTCTTTGACCCGCGCCATGAGACCGCGTTCCGGCTGTTCAACGGCTTTTATGAAGGCTGGCCGGCGCTGGTCGCAGACTTGTACGGGTGTACGCTGGTCCTGCATAACTACGCCGACATCCCGGAAGACGCTGGCGAGACCATAGCGTTTGCGGCCCGGTTCTATGCTGAAGCTCTGCCCTGGCTGAACGCGGTGCTGATCAAAGCGCGTCATGCCGGCGACGAAGACGCGCGGCGCGGCGTCCTGCTCTTCGGGGACACGACGGACCGGTTCGTGTCGGAAAACGGCGTTTGGTATCGGATTGATCTGCGTCTGAACCAGGACAGCAGCTTATACTTAGACACGCGGCATCTGCGGGAATGGGCCAAAGCCAATCTCGGAGGGAAGACCGTGCTGAACACGTTTGCTTATACCGGCAGCTTAGGCGTGGCGGCAAAAGCCGGCGGCGCGAGCCGCGTGGTTCAGCTTGACCTGAGCCGGGCGTTCTTGAACATCGGCAAAGACTCGTATCTGCGGAATGGGTTCGGAGTGCAGACCAAAGACTTTATCGCAGCGGATTTCTGGCCGCAGATCAGCCATTTGAAGCGCGAAGGCAGCCGCTTCGACTGCGTCTTTGTAGACCCACCGCTGTTTTCCCGCACCCGCCACGGCACGGTGGATCTGGTAGAAGGCGGCCAGCGGCTTCTAAACAAAGTGCGCCCGCTGATTAACGACGGCGGCACACTTGTGACTCTCAACAATGCGCTGTTTGTCAGCGGAGCAAGCTACATGCAGATGCTGGAAACGCTCTGCGCCGACGGCTACCTCTCCATGGAAGCGCTGATTCCGGTGCCGCAGGACTTCATCGGCTACTCGGCTACGCCTGTCGGAACACTGCCCGCCGACCCCGCGCCGTTCAACCACCCGACCAAGATCGCTGTCCTGCGGGTGCGCCGCAAAGACGCCGGCTAGATTTTCCCGTTCCTGGTTAAGCGACTAGCCTGCGACCGGCACCTGCATTCCGAGGACGCGGGAGGTGCCGGGCGACGACATGGTGACGCCGTACCAGACCGGGGCGGCTTCCATCGTGGTCGGGTTGTGGGTGATGACGATCATCTGGGTTTGTTGGCCGAACTCGCGCAGCAGGTCGGCAAAGCGCTCGACATTCGCACCGTCTAAAGGGGCGTCTACTTCGTCCAAGACGCAGAACGGGCTGGGCTTGACGTAGAGGAACGCGAAGAGGAGGGCGGCGGCAGTCAGCGCCCGCTCGCCGCCGGACAGCAGAGCCAAATTCTGGCGCTTCTTGCCGGGCGGCTGGACTAGTATGTCTACGCCGGTTTCTAAGATGTCATTGGGAGTGGTCAGGACAAGCTCGGTTTTGCCGCCGCCGAACAGGCGCGTGAACAGCATCTCGAATGCCGCGCCGACCGCGTGGAACGTTTCCAGAAAGACCCCGCGCGTGCCTTCGTCTATTTCCTGAATGGCGGCCAGTATTTTGGTGCGAGACTCTTCCAAATCGGCGGCCTGGGTCAAGAGAAACTCGTGGCGGGCACGGACTTCCTCGTACTCGGCAATGGCGGCGGGGTTCACGTCGCCCAGCAGCCGCAGCTCGCGGCGCAGGCGAGACACTTCGGCAGCCGCGCCGCCGGCGACTTCCGGGTCTTTGTCTAGCGCCAGCGCGTCAGTCAGCGAAATTTCATATTCGTCCCACAGCCGCCCGGCCAGCGTGTCCCGCTGAGCGGAAAGCCGCGCTTCCTGGACTTCGCTTTTATGCACCGCGTCCAGCGCTTTAGCCCGCGCCTCGCCGAGCGAGCGCATTTTTGTATTGGCGGCGTAGGACTCCTGAAGCAGTGCCTGGCGAGTTTGGGTCTGTTCCGCCAGCGCGGCCTCGGCAGCAGTTTTGGCGGCAGCGGCGTCAATGACTTCTCGCTGCCGTGCGTCCGCCTGCACCCGAAGCAGGGTCAGCTCTTCGGCCCCGGCGGCAGCCTGGCGCACCCGGCGCTCTTCCTGCGATGCCAAGCTGTCACTCTCACTACGGGCGCTTCGAAGCGCCCTATCTAAGCTGCTTGTCTTCTCGCTGGCTGTCGCGAGGCGGATGCGAACGGAAGTCAGCTCGGCTTGCAGGCCGCCCTGCTCAATTGTCAGCAGCGTCAACTGCTCGGCTTCGGCGGCCTGCGTTTCATCGGCTCCCGTCGTTTCTACGGTTTCGGAGGCCAGCGCCGATGCCATGCGGGCGGCATGGTCCCGCGCCTGTGCCAGTGTTGCCTCGGCGGACTCAGAGCGCCGGACGCTTTGGGTATGCGCGTCTTCCGCGCGGCGCACGTCCTGCATTGCCAGGCCGGCCCGGCGCTCGGCGTCAGCTTTTGCGCCCAACGCGGACTGCTTCGCGCTTTGTGCCTCGGACAGCGCCCGCTCCGCCGCTTCCCGCACTTCTTCCGCCTGCACCAGCTCGCGGCGGCCCGCGTCCAGCGCCGCTTCTTTGGCTTTCAGCTCCCTCTGGCCCGACGCGATCTCAGTCTTGCGGCCTAGAATGTTTGCGGTACGCCCGGCCTGACGCCCGCCCGAGAGCGCCCCAGTCGGCAGAACAATCTCGCCGGTGCGGGTGACAATCCGGTTCCAGCCTTTGGCAATGGAAGAAGCCCGCAGCGCGTCGTCCAGCGTCTCGCAGATAAAGACGCGCCCGAGCAGGACTTCTAAAGCAGGCCGGAACTTGGGGTCAAACGTGATGATCTCTAACGCCGCGCCCAAAACGCCGCTTTGGCCTTCCACGTCCCGGATGTCTAAAGTGTCCCGGCCCGGACGCATCCGGTTCAGCGGCAGAAACGTCGCCCGGCCTGCTCGGTTTTCATGCAGAAACGCAATCGCCGCTTTGGCGGCGTCTTCGGTGTCCGTGATGATGTCCTGCAAGCTTGCTGCCAGCGCGGTTTCTAAAGCCACTTCAAACCCGGACGGCGTCTGGAACGAGTCGGCGACCACCGTGAACTCGCCGCTTAATGCCCCACGCTTTTTAGCATCGAACACAGACTTGACCCCGGCAAAGTAGCCTTCCTGGGCCGCTTCCATCTCCTGAAGCGTTCGCAAACGAGTAGACAGCGCCACTGCCGCCGACTGCGCCGCCTGCGCTTTGGCCTGCGCGGCCTGGGTTGCCGCCCGTGCCGCATCGCGCTTGCTTAATGCGTCCGTCACAGCAAGCTCTGCAGCCGCCAGCGCAGTCTTTGCCGTGTCTGCCGTCGCCCGTGCCGCTGCCGCGTCGGCTTGCAGCTCCCGTGCTGACGCCGCGAGGCGCTCGGCTTCGGCGGCAATCCCCGGCAGCCCTGCTTCCAGTTCCGATACTCGCGCCGCTGCCCGCGCGGCATCGGCTTCCCGCGCCGCCAAACGCCGGGACAGGGCAAGGCTTTCCGAGCGCCGCCGCTCCGCCTGCCGGGTCAAGGCTGCGATGCGCTCGCCCAGCGCCTGGGTCGCCGCCTGCCGGACCCCAACGTCCTGCCGCAGATCGGCTTCTTCGGCGCGGACGCCCGCAAGCTCGTCGCTGAGCGCCGCAATCTGCCGCTCCAGCGTGTTCCGCCGCTCCCCTAGTTCTTCCAGTTCACCGGCGGCTTGCTTTTGAGCCTGAGTCAGTCCTTCCGTGCGCTGCGCGGCCAGCGCCCGCCCGCTTTCCGTCCGCTCCAGGGCTGTCGCCGCAACGCCAAGCCCTGCCCGGCAGGAGTCTAAGGCCGCCTCAGCTTCGGCGTGACGCCGGGCGATGTCCTGGGCTTCGGCTTCCGCGTCCGCCAGACGCTTGCCGTATTCCAGCGCCGCCGCCTGCTGCTCTTCGCGAGCCTTGTTTGCCGTCTCAAGCTGCAAGGCGGCGAAGCGCAGGTCACAGATCAGCAGACTGCTTTCAATAACTTTCAGCCGGTCTTTAAGACGCTGGTGCGTTTCCGCCCGCTCCGCCTGACGCCGCAGCGGCTCGACCCGGCCCGTGATCTCGCTCTGAATGTCCCGCACCCGGAGAAGATTGGTCTCCGTGGCTTCTAATTTCCGCAAGCTCTCGCGCTTCTTGACCCGGTACTTCTTGATCCCTGCCGCTTCCTCAAACAATCCCCGCCGATCTTCGGCGTTGACAGACAGCACAGCGTCAATCTGCCCTTGGTTCACGAGCGAGTACGACTCGCGCCCGACGCCCGTATCCAAAAACAGCTCGTAAATGTCTTTTAGCCGGCAGGGAGTTTTGTTGAGAAAATATTCGCCTTCGCCCGTGCGGTAGGCCCGGCGCGTGATGACTACTTCGCCGAACTCCAGCGGCAGCCCGCCATCGGAGTTATCCACCGTCAGCGACACTTCCGCCATGCCCGACGCTTTACGCCCCTCGCTGCCGCTGAAAATCACATCGGCGGCTTTCGCGCCGCGCAGGGCCGACGCTTTCTGCTCGCCCAGCACCCACAGCACAGCATCGCCGAGATTGGATTTCCCCGAGCCGTTCGGCCCGACAATCGCCGTCACGCCTTCCGCGAACTCGATTTCCGTTTTATCCGCAAAGGTCTTAAACCCCTGCAATTGCAATTTTCTAAGCCGCATGGATGTTGGAAGAGGTGAATGTAGTCAGTGGAAGTTGGGATTGTCTACGGCCAAACCTTCTGTTTGTGCTGCCGCAATTAATTCCTTGTCGGAGGTAATGAGCAAAGGGTCGGATAGGTTCGACTGGCGGCATTAATCACGCAGAAACAACGCTGCCGCAAGCTGAACGGCATCATACCCGCGCAGGCCATGACGCGCCGACAGAGTCATCGCTTCCTGAGCACACGGCAGAGAGACTTCCAGAAGGAAAAAGTCCCGCGCAAAATCAGCCGTGATTTCCGGGCCGGTGATTTTAGCAATGAAGCGGTCATTCCCGGCAGAGGCTGCCGTGATACTCTGCACCCACGCCGTGCCGGTTTCCGCGATGTAGCGTTTGACAAGGCCGCTGCTGTCAAAAAACAAGACCGCCACTCAGCGCCGCTCCGCAATGATGGTTTCGGAAACCGGCTCGCCGCGCACCGGAACCGGACGCGGCGCCGGGCCGGAGCGTCCTGCAGGAACAAACGGGATTGCGCCCTGCGCCAGAAGGCTTTGGATGAAAGTCGTCCGCGCATCACCTATGGGCTTTAATTCGTCCCGCTTCAGCGGCGGGTCAGCAGTGATAGTCATAGAAAGAGTATAGCTTATCTGCAGAGTGATTGTCAAAATATGAGCACACCCTGTACGCTCATCAAAGTGCGAATTGCTTCCGGCCTGAGCCAGCGCGAGATTGCAGTTCGTTTAGGTTTGAAAGAACACCAAATCCAGCGTTATGGGGCCACCGAATATGCGTCCGCCAGCCTGGCACAGGTCAGTGCCGTTATTCATGCTTTGAATATTTGTATCAAGAAGAAGTTTTTTGACGAGCCAGTGAAGCAGGCATTGTCAGCAGATGACCTCAAACGGCTTGGTGCTGGCGGCAACCAGTTCATTGCCTTTGTCGTCTTCGAGCCGCAGGAGATGAACGCCTTTCTGCTGGGCAAGCGCCTTGACAGCTTCCAGGCCGCCGTGCGCTTCTACCGAAGAAAGCTTGCGCTGGCTCATCGTGTTCGAGCCGTCCGCCACCTGGTCGAGCCAGTCCGCTGCCCACTGCGCGTCTGTTTGTGCCGGCCTATTCATCTGCTGCCTCCGCTGTTGATTGGTGCTTTTTCGTTCGCCGCTTCTGCCGCATTTTCCTCTCGGACTTCATGCAGCCTGCTCAGAATACGGTATACTGAACGGGTATCATGCAAGCCACACTTGAAGCTATTACCGAAGACCTCCATAAGCACCGCACTGACGCACTTGTTCCAAAGCTCGAAGCCGGGCTGAACGAACAGCAGCGGCAGGCGTTCTTCCATGATGCCGGCCCGGCCCTCGTTCTGGCGGGTGCCGGCAGTGGGAAAACCACAGTTTTGACCCGCCGCGTCGCCCGTCTGCTTGCGAAAGGCATTGATCCGCAAAGGCTGTTTGTGGCGACGTTCACCAAGAAAGCCGCCGATGAGATGGGCCTGCGCCTGGCCGCGCTGCTTGGCGACGGCGGCGCGGCGACTGTGGAAAAAATGTGGATCGGGACATTTCATGCTCACTGCCTGCGGATCTTGAAGCATGAATGGGCGCATCTGTACGGCAAAGCAGGCTACTTTCAGCTTGCCGATGAGAACTGGCAGGTGCGGGTCGCCAAAGCCATTCTCGGTGACAAAGACTGGATGGCGCGGGGTTTGCCGTCCCCGCCGTTTGGCCTCAACGTCGCGTATGACCCCAAAGGGGCGCTGTCGGCGGTGTCGGCGGTCAAGAACCGTGGCGCAAAAGTCGAGGAAGCCGAAGCGGCGTTCCGGGCGCATGAGCCGAACTGGGCCGACCCGTCCATTCAGATTCTGGTCAAGTTCTGGAAATGCTACGAGCAGGCCAAGCAGGCGAAGTTTGATATTTTGGCGAAGAAGCCGTCGAGGCGCTTGGACTTTGACGACCTGCTGATTGAGACGCTGGCGCTGCTGCAAGAGCAGCCCCAAATTCGCGAGAAGTACCAGTCGTTTTTCCAGTATCTGTCCATTGACGAGACGCAGGACACAAGCGCGGTTCAGTGGGAAATCAGCCGGCTGCTGGCGGCAAAAACTGCCAACATCTTCATTGTCGGCGATGTCGGGCAGGCAATTTATTCTTTCCGCGGCTGCTCCCCGGAAGCGACGGTCGGGCAGTTCGGCGCGGCGTACCCCAACGGCGAAGTCATACGATTGCCGGCCAATTACCGCTCTTCGGCGACTATCGTGCGGGTTGCCAATGAACTGATTAGCAGTTCAGGGATTGACGCCAGATACCGCCTGGAAATGGCCGCAATCCACCCGGAAGGCGAGACGCTGTCTCAGCACGAGCACGAACACGCGGACGCCGAAGCGCAGTTTGTGGCGGCATCGCTGAAAGAGCTTCAGGCAAATGGAATGCCCCTGCGGGACTGCGCGGTGCTGTTTCGGACCAATGCCTACTCACGCGCGTTAGAGGAAGCCTTTGTTAAAGGCGGCGTGCCCTACGTTTTGCAGGGCGCGATGGGCTTCTATGCCCGGCGCGAGATCCGTGATTTGGTGGCGTTCCTGCAATTGTCGGTGGAGCGGGACAGCCCGGCGGCGGATGAAGCCGTAAAGCGCGTCCTCAATATTCCGTCGAAGACGTTCGGCAAGCCGACGCACTTTCTCGGGCAGGCGTTTATCGCCGAAGTGGAAACGCAGGCTGCCCGCAAAGGGCATTCGCTGTATAAAGCCCTGGCGCTCGGGCAGTTCAAGACCACCAATCAGGGATTGGCCGTCAAAGACTTCCGAGACTTGGTGCGCGACATCGCACTCGGCGGCGACTCGGCGGAAGCGCGGCTGCGAAAAGCGCGGGAACTGGGCTATGACGACTGGCTTCTGCGCGAAGAAGGCCATGTCGAAGACGAAGGCAACTCGCGCCTCGACAATTTAGAAGAGCTTTGCACCGCCGCCGCCGCATTCCCGACGCCCGCCGACTTTTTGGCGTTTGTGGCCGCCCAGAACAAAGCCAAAGAAGACGGCGAAATCGGCGACGCGGTCGAGATGATGACGATCCACCGGGCTAAAGGCTTAGAATGGCCGGTCGTGTTTGTCGTCGGCTTTGCGTTTGGAATGCTGCCCCATCACCGCTCCCTGCGCTGGCTGGATGACGAGAAGACCCAGCTTGCTTCGGACAGCTTGGAAGAAGAGCGGCGGCTGGCGTATGTTGCCATCACCCGTGCCAAGCAGCGCGTTTTCCTGTCATGGCCCCTGCAGCACCAGACCCGCGCCCTCAGCCGCTCCCCATTCCTTGTTGAAATGCCGTCGCTCGGCGAGATCGAGACGCAGGAATCCGGCAGCGACGCGGCGAACGAGATGACTCAATCCATCAACGAAGAACAAGAGAACCAAAATGCCAAAGATACCGATCGGCTTGCAGCTTTACACGCTGCGTGAGGACATGAAGAACGACTTTGCCGGGACACTTCAGAAAGTCGCCGCCATCGGCTACGGCTTTGTCGAGCTGGCAGGCTACGGGGATTTGTCCGTGCGCCAGGTGGCCGATCTGCTGGCCGACAACCACCTGCAAGTCGCCGGCAGCCATATCTCGCTGGACGCTTTAGAAGGCGACCTGCACAAAGTCATTCAAGAGAACCTGACGCTCGGCAACAGCCACATTGTTGTGCCTTATTTGGCCGAAGAGCGGCGAAAAACAAGCGACGACTACAAAAAGCTGGCGGAGATCCTGAGCGGCATCGGCGAAACACTGCAAACGGCGAACATGACCCTCTGCTACCATAACCATGACTTTGAGTTCAAGCCATTGGAAGACGGTCAGCTTGGCGAGGATGTGCTGCTCGACAATTCGGACCCATTATTTGTCAAAATCGAAGCCGATGCTTACTGGATACTGAAAGCCGGTCACGATCCCGTTGCGTTCGTCAAGAAGCACACGGGCCGGGTCCCGATCATTCACCTGAAAGACCGGGACCTGACCGACGGCTCGTTCGCCCCGGTCGGCACCGGCGACCTGCCTTTAGATGCGCTGATTACGGCGGCAGGCGAGATCGGCACGCAGTACCTGCTGGTGGAGCAGGACATTGTCAAAGGCCTCGCCATTGACGCCGTGACGCTGTCGTACAACAATCTGAAAGCGAAGGGCTATGCGTAGGAACCCACCCGCCACAAGTGGCTGCCCTCCCGATGCGGGAGGGCGCAGAGATTTGGACAGAACCTAAGCCAGGTTCGCAGGGGCCTGGCAAACAGCGCCCTCTTGTCCTGCCGCGCCCTCTTGTCCTGCCTCTTTGCCCTCCCGCATCGGGAGGGCAGCCACTTGTGGCGGGTGGGTTCTTTGGAAACTTCCCCATGCCCCGCGCTGCCTTTGTCTACACCGACGACTACACTGATTACCACCTTTCCGACACGCATCCCTTGCAGCAAAAGCGGCTGCTCATGACGCACCGGCGGCTGGAAGCTGAGGGCGCGTTCCAGTCCTCACAGTCACAGCTCATCGCGCCCACGCTGGCGGCAGAAAGTGACTTGCTGCGTGTGCATACGCCTGAGTATTTAAACGCCCTGCGGCGTTTAAGCGCTGGTGAGACAGTCTCCGACAAGAAACGATTTGGCTTCGGCACGCTGGACAATCCGCCGTTTGCCGGCATGTGGGAAGCCTCACTTCTGTATGCCGGCGGCTCTTTAGACTGCGCCCGGATGGTGATGCACGACGGGTTTGATGCTGCGTTCAACACGTCCGGCGGCCTGCACCATGCGCGGCATGACCGGGCGGCAGGCTTCTGCACCGTGGCGGACTGCCCGCTCGCAGCGTATTATTTGCTGGATCACGGCGCGAAGCGGGTGGCCTATGTGGACATAGACGCGCATCACGGGGACGGGACGCAGGCGTTCTTTTATGACGATCCGCGCGTTTTAACGCTGTCTATTCACGAAACGCCGGAAAGTTTATATCCGCGTGTCAGCGGGTTTGCGGATGAGATTGGAGAAGGCGCAGGGCTTGGATTTAATGCGAACCTGCCGCTGGCACCCGGCAGCGGGGATGCCGTGTATGCCGAAGCGTTTGGGTCTGCGTTTCTGCCGCTTTTAGAAGCGTTTGACCCGGAGTATGTGATCCTGCAAGTCGGGGCAGACGCGCACTTTGCCGATCCGCTGACGCATCTCGGCCTGACATCACATGGCTGGCTGGGTTTAGCGCAGTCAGTGATCGCGCTCGGCAAGCCGGTGATTGCGCTGGGCGGCGGAGGCTACAACTTGGACACCGTCGCGCGGCTTTGGACCCTGCTCTACGGCGCGTTGTCTGGTCAGGAGTTTGCTGCCGGCCTGCACGACGCGGGTGGACCAAGCGAGTCGGAATGCGGCGACATCTTTCAGCAGTTCTATGTCAAGCGCCGGGGAACGGCACGCGGCGTCAGCACTGAAGACTACGCCAAGCGCAGCATCGAGAGTGTGAGGCAAAACGTGTTCCCGAGGCACGGGTTAGCCTGAGCAGGAGGTTACTTGAGGACAGCCGGCACGACAAACAGCAGGACGAATTGCTTGTCTGTGCTTGCGCGGGCAGGAGGCATGACGACAGCCAGAGTGCCGCCGCTTTGAACCGTGCGAAGCGTGTGGACTTCGCGCTTGCCGGCATCTTCTGGAAGGACCGCATCCAACGCCAGGGTCACAGAGTTATCTCCATTCGCGTGCGGCGTGACGGCAAATGTCAGGGGAGCCTTTGGACCATAAAAGCAGCTTTCACTGGCGCTTACGCTGTTTGTGGTCGTGATGGTGGTGGATGCAGCAATGCTTTGTTGTTTCGTCAGCGCTTGCAGGAACCGGGCGGCCGGAATGCCGGTCACGGATTGGTCGGTGCCGAGGGCGGCTTTGAGCGCCGCCTCTGAAACAAAGGCCAGCAGGAACTTGACCCGCACCTGATGCGGGGCGATGTCCAGCAGCTTCACGATCTCGCGCACCTGCGCGAGACCGGCGGGCGTCGCAGTGACGGACAAAGCGTTTTGCGCCGGCAGAGCCGAAATCTGCGTGACGCCCGACGGCAAAGCTCCCGGCTGGTCCCAGTGCATCTGTTTGACGACATCGCTGGGAACAACATTCTGCAGGACGATCTTTTGCGCTGTTTGAACTGCAAGCGCGGCGGAGCCGGCAGGCCGATCGGCCAGCACCGGCAAAGCGCATAAAGCGCCAAGCGCGAGGCAGGCGGGAACAAGGCAGGAAAAAATACAGCGCCGGCAGGGCAAAAAGAGCAGCATTGCGGTTACTCCAGCTTTCCCGGCATGTCGTCTTCTATTTCGCCGCTTTCGGCGGCGTCCATGTATTCGTCGAAATCGTCCCCTAAATCTTCGCCCATCTCCTTGCCCATTTCTTTGGCCCAGCGGCGCATGGCTTTCGGGTCGTCCATGTCGCCGATGGTGCTGGGGTCGGCCAGATCATCCAGCAGCGCATCATCGGTGCGCCCTTTGGCAAAGCGAGTGACACGTTTCACAGATTGGTCGCTGCCGCAGTGCGGGCAGAGGTTGGAGTCGGCGGCGGCGGTCATTCCCACCAGGACCGTGTAGCGCTTGTGGCAGTGCGTGCAGGTATATTCGTAGAGAGGCATTGGGTATCAGTCTTCTTCAGCGCATGTCTTCAGGCAGATCGTTTGAGTTTCCTCCGCAAGAGCCATACAGCGCTCAAACTCGGTCTGGGCAAGCTGCTTGTCATCGTCGGTTTTCGCCAAAACAAGATTGTCCCGCAGGACATCCGCGCAGTGGTCTACTTGAGCCGTGTACGCTTCAGTGCAGGCATTTTGGCAGTCGGGATTAGGCATGATTCCACTTCTTGTTCAGAGGGCCGCACGTTCTTGTTCAGAGCGCCGCACGTTCTTGTTCAGAGCGCCGC
>CAXSZN010000001.1:20716-136316 GCA_964241935.1 uncultured Armatimonadales bacterium | reverse complement strand
GCGGCTGGTGTTTTGCGCGGCTGGTGTTTTGCGCGGCTGGTGTTTTGCGCGGCTGCGCTGACTGGCGCAAGCGGCTGGCCGGCCCAGATATCCTAGCCCATTCAAAGTTCTTGCCGCTGAAAACAGTCGCATAAACTCATGCCCAGTTCACGCCGGCGGCCTGCCTATGGGTGAACGTGTCGTCAGCAGAAGAAGCAGAATCAGCAGCCACCGAGATAGGCACGGGGATCTAAAAGGGTGAGGTTCACGGATACAGTCCTCGCAGCGTCCGGCCCGGCATGAAAAACGCCGGGCCGGTTTTAATCGCTGACTTGATGGACTGACTTAATGGGCTGGATTGCCGGGCAGATTGCTCTTGTTGACTACCAGTGGGCTGTCGTAGATACGGGTCAGGTCTGCCGAGGACATCTTATGCGGGCCGAGATCGCCCTGCCAGGACGCAAAGTAGGACCAGCGCACGCCGTACCGCGCCATTTTCGCGACATCCGGCACGCCGCCGAACTCGGTCAAGGCCAGCAGCTTTTTGTCGCCATGCTGCTTTGCCAGAGTTTCCCAGGTGCCCACTTCTGGGTCACTGACATCGGATGGGTAAGCGTCAATGCCGACTACGTCTACCACATCGTCGCCCGGATACCAGGCGGGGTCGGTTCCGGCACAGTAGACCCAGATCAAGTTGTGCAAGTGGTGGTAGTTCGTCAGACGGTCGTACATCAGGTGCCAAAGCTGCTTATACGGTTCTGGACCTTTCGCGCCCCACCAGAACCAGCCTCCCTCCCCTTCATGCAGAGGGCGCCAGAGGACGGGAACCCCGGCATCGGACAGCTTCTGAAGCTGAACGGCAATCGTGTCAATGTTGCTGAGAAGCAGCTTGTAGTCGTCGGAATTCGGGTCAGCCAGGGCCTTCTGGACATCAAACGTCGTCGCGTTGGTGTAAAAGCCGCGATACCAGCTCGCGTCAATCGTCTTGCCATCCTTGCCGACCAGCGTTTTTTGGTCGATCAGATCGGCAGGCGCATTCCAGTGCCACAGCAGGGTGATGATCTGGCCGTTCTGGGAAGCCTGAATCAGCCGCTCGGTTTCGTTCTTAGGGTCAGAGCCGTGGGCGATCCGGGTCGGCGAGTATTCAATCAGGTCTCCGCCCATGATTGCGGGGGTCTTGCCGGTGACGGACTGAAGGTACTCCGTGTCCGGCGCATTGATCTGACCGGAGAGCGTCTTCGTTCCATAGAAGCCCACCAGAGTTTTCAGCAGCGCCCGTGCCTGTGGGGTCGCTTGAGGGTCCACGGGGACAGCGGACGGCTTCGGCAGGCGCGGGTCCGGCCCGGCGGGGATAAGGTCAAGCGCGTCAATGTCGTAGTAGCCCCAGCCCCGCCCGATTGCAACAGTATTTGGCCCATCGATCAGATCAACCTTGCCGCCGTCCGCCGTTGCAAACTTGTCGCCTGTCCCGGAGAACATATTAGAAGATGTCTTGCCGTTGACGGTCAGGTCGTAGCCCTTTTGCCCGGTGGGAGAGCTGTAGCGTATCTTGACATCATACAGCCCGGCTTTGGCATGGGGTATATTCCAGACAACCAGTGCGCCGTCAGATTGGAAGTCGCCGGCATAGCCTTTGCCGGAAAAGCCCGGACGCTGAGTCAGCACTGTGTTGCCGGTCAGTGTCCCGTTCTCCGCTTCCAGATGGATCGACCCTGGAGCTTTCGGCGGGGAATACGGCCCGGTATCGGCGGTCTCAGCCACCGCCGCAAGCTGCGGAGTCGCCAGCGCGGCGACTCCCGCCGGGGAAGGAGCCTCCACACTCGGCGTCACTGCCGCCATTTGGGTTTTGGCGCAGGACACGCATAAAAACGCGGGAACAAGCAGGAATGGAAAAAAATGTTTCATAATGTGTTCATCAGTGAAAGAGGCCCATTTCGGATTGAGAAATACTTGTCAGCCCAAGCAGGCTTGCCAAGCATCGGAAAGCGGCTTACTTGGAGCCGCTTGAAAGAAGGAAAGCCGGAAGATGGCCTTTTTTCGTAAAGAAGGCAAACAGAAAGCGCCCTCCTTTGGAAAAGAGGGCGCAGTCCGAGACTCCCTGTTTCGCCGATTATATGGCGCTGAACGTGACGGCAGGCTGAGTGGTGCCGCCGAAAGCGCCGTTAGTTCTTGACAGACAGCACACAGTTCATGTTTGCCATTGATAGCCTCAATAACTGAAGAGGCCCGGTAAACTGGCATGGTTCCCCGAGCTTCACAAAGCCGATCATATCAAGCAGCGCACATTAGTCATAGCTGAAAGTTCCGGCAAAGTTGCTGTTGCTAGTATTCGCCGCTATAACATTGCTGTTGAAGTTGCCGCCATTATTAAAGCTGCAGGTAGGTTTGGGTGAACCAGGCGTGCCTGGATCGCCGGGGGTCGGGTTGAACTGGCCCGCAGAAACGGCTGAGGCCCGCAGCCACTTTACATGACCATCAGCAAACTCATAGTTGGAGCCGTCTGTGTGCCGTCCGGTCAGCGCGGCATAGAATGGCGGGGTGGCTCCACCGCCAGGCCCTGGTGTCGCGGAGGAAGTGATGTTCGGAAACACGCCGGTCGCGTATTGCTGGCCATTGTAGCCTAGCCCGCAGGCACCATCTCCACTTGGGGAAATCGTGTCGGGCGTCACGCTCTGGTTGGTAATGTTGGTCGATGCGCCAACCGTCTCAAAAAGCTGAACGGTACTCGCAGGAGAGACAAGTTGAGCCAGGGCGATCGGCACCCCAACGGCCGTCCCGCTGGAGTTGTTAGTGTTTTCAAAACCAGCATTGTAGCCGTATGAAACTGCTGTATTGCCCGCAGTCGTCGAAGTGGTCGCGTCATCGGGGCAGGTGAAGACGCCAGTTGATTTGACATACGGATAAATGACTCCGGCCCAGCCTTCTCCGTTCTGATAGTTAGCTCCTCCTGCCGTTGCTGGATACTTCTCATCGGCATCCTGGGTGTACTGGACGAAAGAAAGACCAAGCTGCTTCATGTTGGATTGACAGGAAGCACGGCGGGCATTTTCGCGCACTTTCTGAAACACGGGAAATAAGATCGCCGCAAGGATCGCAATAATCGCGATGACGACGAGCAATTCTATGAGGGTAAAACCACGTTTGCATTGCATGAACAAAAACTCCTTGATATTAATGAGAACAATCTTAACTTTGATTGTTCTCACTATCCTGGCATGAATTGAGGAGAATTGTCAAGAGGCAAATGAAATTATTTTCTTTGTTTTCTGAAATCGTTACATGGACGACGAACTGCAACCTAAATCAGGCCAATGGTCGACAGGATTGCCGCACGACTAAAGACACGGGCATCTGAACTGTCACCGGGGGCAGGGCTTCCGCTGCGGTGTCTGGAACCCGAAGGCGCTCCTGAAGGCGGATAATCGCAAGCCGCCCCATGTCTTCTTTCTCCACCCGCACCGTCGTCAGCGGCGGCCAAGCGTGAGCGCTGAACTCGATGTCGTCAAAGCCGATCAAGCTCAGGTCGTTTGGAATGCTCAGGCCCAGGGTCCGGCACGCCTGCATCACAGCCAGTGCCTGCATGTCGTTCGCCGCCAGCAGCGCCGTCGGACGCTCCGGGCCTACCAGCAGTTCCCGCACGGCGTCCGTGACCTCTTCCAGCGCAGCGGTGACGACCAGGCGAGGATCGAGAGGCCGGCCCGCCTCGAAATGAGCGCAGACGAAGCCGCGCAGACGGTCCTGAAAGGAAGCCGCAAACTGATCGTTACCCAGAAACGCGACCCGCTGATGCCCCAGCTCAAAGAGGTAGTTGGTCGCAGCCAGCGCCCCGCCGAGACCATCCGAGACAATGCAGTCATGGCGGCGGGCCGGATCATAATGATCCACCAGCACGATCTGCGGGACACGCTCCAGGAACACCGAAAGCACCTCTGGGTCGGCAGTTCCCACCAGCAGCATTCCCGCGACGGTCTGGTCCTGCACCATCTTCGGGAGCTGCCGGGCGAGCTGATGGCGATCTGTCGTATGCACCAGCAGATGCAGGCCGCTTTCCGCCGCCGCGACCTGGGCGCCTGCCAGCAGCGGAGCATAAAAGGCGTTGGCCTGCGGCAGATCAGACGGCGACGCGCCGAAGAACTGAAACCCGATAAACGCTTCGCTGGTGGAGGCGGCGGTGCCCAAAGGCACGGCGGCTCTCGGACGGGCACGGAGCGGGCGGTAATTCAGCAGGTCCGCCGCTTCCAGTACGCGCTTATGGGTCGGGGCGCTGATAAGTTCGGGCGTATTGAACGCCCGCGATACGGTTGCAGTGGAAACTCCTGCCCGCTTGGCGACCTCTCGAATGCTGTTCATAAAAGCATTCTAACACTGTCCTGTCTCTCTGTCAAGGGAAATTCAAGAATAGAAGCGCTGAAGGACAATGAATTTTTCACAGCTTTTAGCTTTGTTACAGAAACAAAGACAGCAGCGCTGATTTCAAGACTTGACAAACAGCGCTGATAAGATTATAGTAGCTCACAGATAACGCGGCGCTCAATCAGCGCCGCTTTTGCCCTATTATGAAAACAACTACACAGACTCTTACTCACAATTGGCGGGTGCGCGAGATGAACGACTCGCCCGAAGGTGTCCCGAACCATTATCAGCTTCCGTGGATGCCGGCGCAGGTGCCCGGCAGCGTCCATCTGGACCTGATGCGGGCGGGCGTTATCCCTGACCCCTTCGTTCGCCTGCACGAGCGCGACGTGGCTTGGGTAGACCAAAGCGACTGGGTCTATGAAACAACATTTACCGTGGACGCCGTGCCGACCTCCGCCACGTTTCTGCGCTTTCACGGCCTCGACACCATCGCCGAGATTTCGCTGAACGGCGAGCCGCTGGGGTTCACCGACAACATGCACCTCTTGTACGAGTTTCCCGTCTCGGACAAGCTGGTGGGCGGCGAGAACCACCTGCAAGTCGTGTTCCGCTCCGCCTGGCGCGTCGGCGAGGAGCGGCAGGCGCAGTGGGACGCCGAAGGCAACGACACCCTGCCCTACCACTGGGACAACTGGAACCCGCGGGCATTTGTGCGAAAAGCGCAGTACCAGTACGGCTGGGACTGGGGTCCCGTCCTGCGCGGCTGCGGCATCTGGCAGCCCGTCGAGCTAGTCACTGTCCCCGTCGCGCGTTTAGGCGACTGGAAGCACACGGTTGAATTCACCGACGACGGCAAGGCGCTGGTCACTGTCACGGCAGAAGTCGAGCGGATGCCGGGCCAGGAAGACGTGCCGCTGAATCTCCGATTGTTCCTACGACTGCGCGGCGACGCAGAGACTCTTACCATGCCGATAGACGCAGGAATTACAACTGTTTCAGGAACACTTACAGTAGATGATCCTAAGCGCTGGCAGCCAAATGGAATCGGTGAAGCTGCGCTCTACGAATTGTCATTGAACCTCAGCGGTTCGGATGGCGCAGTCTCTTATGACTATCGCCTTGGTGTCATTGGCCTGCGGACGGTTGAGCTAGTCCGTGAACCCGATGCCGACGGCAAGGGCGAGGGCTTCAAGTTTCGGGTCAACGGCAATGACCTTTTTATCAAGGGCGCGAACTGGATACCCGAAGATGTCTTCCCGACACGCATCACGCGAGAGCGCTTGCGTGAGCGGGTTAGTCAGGCCCGCGATGCCGGCTTCAATATGCTGCGCGTGTGGGGCGGCGGCTTTTATGAGTCGGATGACTTCTATAAGCTATGCGACGAGATGGGCATTCTCGTCTGGCAGGACTTCCCTTATGGCTGCTCCTACTATCCCGATACCGGCGAGTACGCGGACATGGCGCGAGTTGAAGCCACAGCCGCCGTCAAGCGCCTGCGCCATCATGCGTGTCTTGCGCTCTGGTGCGGCAACAATGAGAACCAGACCATGTACGACGGCAACTGGACCGGCACACGGCCTCCACGCTTCCTCGGAGACAAGCTGTACCAGGAAGTCCTGCCGGAAGTGGTTGCCGCCGAGAACCCGGAAACCCCCTACTGGCCCGGCTCACCCTACGGCGGCCCCCAAGCAAACTCGGAAGACTACGGCGACTGCCATAACTGGGACGTCTGGCACGGGCGCGGCGACTGGGTGCATTATGTGGAAAACGACAGCCGCTTCTGCTCCGAGTTCGGCTTTGCCGCGTCGTGCGGCCTCGGCGCGTGGGATACCTGCTTGGCCCCCGCCGACAAGCACCCGGACTCGCCGGCGGTGCGCTGGCACGACAAGACCCGCAAAGGCTACGATGTTTACTTGGGCATGGTGGACATCCACTTCCCCAAAGCGCTGACACTGGAAGACTTGGTGTATTTCACGCAGTGCAACCAGGCCGAAGCCTTGAAGTTTGGGATTGAGCACTACCGGCGGCGCAAGGGCCGCTGCTGGGGCACGCTCTTTTGGCAGCTTAACGACTGCTGGCCGGTGCAGTCCTGGGCGGTGATTGACTCGCAGGGCGAGCCTCGGGCGGCGTACTTTGCATCCAAGAAGTTCTACGCACCCGTGCTGCTGTCGCTGGTCCGGAACGGCGAGACGGCGAACGCGCACCTGGTCAGCGATCTTCTAACGCCGCTGTCCGGGCAGGTGACTTGGACGCTGGCGACGCTGGACGGCGAAGTCCTCGGCGAGCAGACCGACAAAGTCGGCGTGGGAGCAAATGCGTCCGCGTCCGTGGCTTCGTTCTCGCTGGCGGAAGCGGCGGGCCGGGAGCGCGACGTGTATGTCTACGCGCAGTTCACGGCGGACGATGGCACGGCTGCCGACAATCTGCTGCTGCCGGCGGAGCCGAAGGACCTCAAAACAGCCAATCCCGGTCTGGCACTGGCGGTCTCGGAGGAAGACGGCAGCTTTACGCTGACACTGACCGCGCTGAAGTTCGCGCCTTATGTCTGGCTTAGGCGAACAGACAACGGCCCGCTGCCGTCTTTGTCCGATAACTTCTTTCACCTGCGCCCTGGTGAAACGAAGACGCTGACGCTTGCCAAGTCCGCTGATTTGCAGACCACCGAAGACGTGCGTGGGCGGCTGGTTCTGCGCTCGCTTTAGGAACTTCACACGCGAGCCGTGGATAAAGCCGGGGTTGTAGAAAACCCCGGCTTTTTGCTTTCTTTGGCTCCAGGTATAAGAAAAGCAGGGCGAACACAAGGTTCGCACCCTACGTCATTCGCACCCTGCATTATGATCTTCACCCCGTAGGGGCGAACCTTGTGTTCGCCCTGAATGTAATCACACTGCAAAAATTCCCGTTGACAGCCTTCTCATAGTATGTTATCATAGCGAGTATTACTTTTTAAGCTGACCGCCGCTGGACGCTTGATGGAACTCCTATGTCGCTGACCCAAAAGACCCCGCACCTTTCCGGCCCCTCTTCTTCTGCTGAAGCCGCTCCGCGCTGGAGCGGAATCACACTTCGGGCCTGGATCATCGGCCTGCTGCTCATCCCCGTTTTGGATTTCTGGCTGGAGTATACCGAGATTGTCGCGGAGGGTCCCGACCTTGCCGCCATGTCGCTGCCGATGGCCGTGCTGTTTGCCCTGATGGTGATGGTCGGGCTGAACCTGCTGGTCAAGCGGTTTAACCCGAAGTGGGCCTTAAGCCAGGCCGAGCTGCTGTTTATCTACACCATGAACACGGTCGCCATCTCTATCGGCGGCATTGGCATGATGCAGTTTTTGACGCCCGCGCTGGTCGGCTGGAAGCATTTTCAAACGCCGCAAAACAAATGGGATAGCTGGGCGCATTTTGTTCCACGCTGGGCCGTCCCGGCCCCTTCGGTCATACCGGGCTACTACGCCGGGCGGACGACGTTCTTTGCGCCTGAGACTTTGCTGGGGTGGGCACAGCCGATCGCCATCTGGACGGGCTTTATTTTCACCCTGCTGTTCTGCTTTTACTGCATCGCATCGCTCCTGCGGAAGCAGTGGGTAGACCGGGAAAAGCTGATCTTCCCAATCGTGATTATCCCGCTGGAGATCACCCGAAACGGCGGCAGCACGCCTCTCTGGCGGAACCGGCTGCTTTGGCTGGGCGTCGGCATTCCGGTCGTGCTGGAAACCATGGCGGTGATCCACTTTACGATGATCCCGACCTTCCCTTATTTTCCAATCAAGCCTGAATATAACCTGCAGCTTGAAACCAACATCACCACTTCGCCCTGGAACGCCATCGGCTATACCCCGATGGCGTTTTATCCGCTGGTCATCGGACTGTCTTACCTGCTGTCGCTGGACGTTTCTTTTTCCTGCTGGTTCTTTTATCTGCTGACCAAGCTGGAGAGTGTCGCCGCGACGGCGTTTGGATTTCGCGACCCCGGCGCGGGGCCGAGTCTCGCGCACATGCCGTATGTCGCCGAGCAGGGCGTCGGCGCGTTTCTTGGCCTCGCACTGTTTTCGCTGCTTCTGGCACGCCCGCAGCTTGCCGAAGCCTGGCGCAAGGCATTTCGAGGAGACAGCTCGGTAGACGACTCGGCGGAGCCGATGTCGTATCGTTTTGCTTACATCGGCCTTTTTATCTCGGTCGTGCTGCTGGTCAGCTTCACAGTGGCGCTCGGACTGTCGCTGTTTGTCGCACTGATCTTTTGGAGCCTGCTGCTGCTGATGGCGCTGGCGTTCACCCGTATCCGGGCGGAAGCCGGACTGCCCTGGGGACAGGCACCGTTCGGCCTCGCGCACGGCACGATGGTCAACTTCGGCGGCACGGATGCTTTTACGCCGCGTGAGCTGACGGCGTTCTCATTCACCCGCTGGTTTGATGCCGACTGGCGCTGCCTGGGCCAGCCCGCCGAGATGGAAGCGATGAAAATCGCCGATTCTGCCGCGCCGCGCCCGATGAACCCGCGCCACCTGACAGTTGCCGTTTTCGCCGCAATTTTAGTCGCGACACTTGCCGCGTGGGTCTCGTGCCTGAGCATCTACTATCACTTTGGCGCGGACAATGCCAGGCTGGACGTCTGGCGCACCGGCCAGGGCCACTACGGCTTTGACGAGCTGCAAGGCTGGCTGAATGCGGCACATCCTTTAGACAGCGGGCGCATCAGCGCGTCTGTTGCCGGCCTGACAATCGTCCTGCTGCTCGGGTTTCTGCGGACCCGCTTCACCTGGTGGCCGCTGCACCCTATCGGTTATGCGGTCGGCTGCACGGACACGATGACCTGGATCTGGTGCCCGGTGCTTCTAGGCTGGCTCGCGAAGTCGCTGATTCTGCGCTACGGCGGCGTCAAGGCCTACCGTCAGGCTTTGCCGTTCTTCATTGGTTTGGTGCTGGGCGACTACGGCGTATCCGGCCTGTGGGCGCTCTACTTCCTCGCTTCCGGCCACTCCGGCTACCGCACGTTCCCGATTTAGGAAGCCGCAAATCTTGGACAATGCCGAACAGCAGCACGCACAGAGGCAGCAGCTTTTAGCGTCGCTTTCGCAGTTTGACCACGAATGGGTGGTGGAGCGCGAACGGTACTTGATCAAGCAGAACGGCGGGTATGGTCCGGCTTACGTTCCCACTCTGCTGAACAGCATTCTTCCCGCGCTGGCGCTGGTCGGCATCGCTGCGTTTTGTATCGTTTACAGACTCCGAAGTGGGCCATCGCAAACATACGCTCTTTATGGCGGTTTGTTGTTTCTCGCGCTGGGCTTTTTTCTAGCGATCTACGGGTCGCAAAAAGCCAAAGCGTACAACGCAGCCTATTCGCGTCACCAGCAAAAGCGGGCAGAGTTGATGACGCAGATTACGGCGCAAGACGGTTGACTTGGGTATATTTCTCTGACATAGAAAGAGGGATGACCTATGAGTGAGACAATCGGATTTATTGGCCTCGGCGGCATGGGGACTGCGATGGCGGCGAACCTGCTCAAAGGAGGCTTTCACATGAAAGTCTACAACCGGACGCCGCACCGGGCCGAGCCGCTGGTGGCGCTTGGCGCGACCCAGGTTCATTCTGTTGCCGAGACGGCGGAAGAAGGCGGCATTGTTGTTTCCATGCTGACCAATGACGCAGCGGTGCAGACGGTCGCGTTTGGAGACGGCGGGTTTGGTCATATGCTCGGAGCCGGCGGCATTCATGTGTCTATGAGCACAATTTCCCCCGAAGCATCGCGACGCTTGGCGACGCGTCACAACGAACAGCACTCGCAGTATATCGCCGCGCCGGTCTTTGGCAAGCCGGATGCCGCTGCCGCCCAAAAGCTCTGGATCGCCACGTCCGGTCCCGCCGAAGCTAAAACGCGCATTCAGCCGCTCTTGGATGCAATCGGCCAGGGCGTGTACGATTTCGGCGACGATCCCGGCGCGGCCAATGTCGTCAAGCTCGCTGGAAACTTCCTGCTCGGCGCGGCGATTGAAGCCATGGGGGAGGCGTTCACACTGGCTAAGAAGAACGGCATCCCGCGCACGGCTGTCTACGACTTCTTCTCCGAAACGCTGTTTAACTGCCCCATTTACAAGAACTACGGCAAGCTGATTTCTGAGGAGCATTACCAGCCCATCGGCGCAGTGCCGTCACTCATCCGCAAAGATTTTGGGTTGATTTTGCAGGAAAGCCAGAACAGCGCGGTCCCGATGCCGCTGGCGAGCCTCGTCCACGACCGGCTGACGGCAATGGTCGCCAAAGGCCGCGAAGACCGCGACTGGGCTGGGTTTGCGGGTGAGATCTCCGAAAACGCCGGACTTTAAGCGGCGCCGGAACTTTTTGCCTCGCCAAGCCGCTTTGTGGTCTGCAAGACAGCCAAAACCATTGAGGAGACAGCCATGAACAACGTCGTCAAGACTTCCGCCGCCTTCGCGGCATTCGCTTTGCTTAACAGCGCGGCCTTCGCACAGACTTCCACCCCGCCGCCCGTCCCGCAGAAGCAGGGACTTTTCAGCAAGCTGTTCCATCCCAAGCCCAAGACCGGCGTTTACCAGAGCAACGGCTCTGCCATGCACCCGATGAGCGGCCATTCCATGATGAGCGGCCATTCCATGATGAGCGGCCATTCCATGATGAGCAGCCATCCAATGATGAGCGGCCAGTCCATGATGGGCGGGAAGATAATTGGCAACAAGAACAGCCACGTCTACCATCTGCCCGGCGACAAAGGCTCCCTGCCCGCGCCGCAGAACCGCGTCTACTTTTCCAGCGCCGCCGCCGCCCAGGCAGCAGGCTACCACGCTGCCGGCAACGGACACAGCATGACCAGCCATAGCGCCATGATGCACAGCACGATGGTGCATCACTAAGCAAAAACCTCACCCCAAGACTACGTCTTGACCCTCTCCTTAACAAGGGGAGGGTGGACACTTGTGTCCGGGTGAGGTTCTTTCTTGTCCTAGCTTAAACTGCGCCGGAACAACTGGTCAATCACGGTGTTGTAGTCGAACGCGGCTTGGAACAGCGCCCGGTCGCCCCAGCCATAGCCGACTTGAAGCGAAGCGCCGGTGCGGTACAAAGAGATCGGGAACGCGACCCGCTTGGTGTCAAACAGCTCGCCCCGGCCACAATAAGCGGACGGAACATCATCCGGCGTGATGGCCCGAACGCAGGCTTTGATGCTCGGCACGCCGTCGTCGTCAAGCGTCAGCCAGACCATCCAGCCTTCGTACTGCTCTTCGATGCCGGGATGCGCCGGGTCCAAAGTGTCTGGGAAGGCCGGGTTGTTCTTTTCCAGAACAACATGGATGAGGCCGATATAGCCGCCGAGTTCTTGGCACGGGACAAAGTTGCTGCCGAGGCCGACCCGGTGGACACGTGCCCAAATCTGCTCGCCCAGCGCCCGGTGCAGGCCGTCAATGACGCCGCCCAGACGGAACCCGCTGAGGCCGTCTTTCGACTGGCTCTCAAAGTAAGCAATCTGCTTGGTCTGGCTCATGGAGCGTGCGCCGATCAGTGTCCCGCCATTCAAGCTCGGCAGCTTGACCGAGTTTTTGTATGACTCGATATGCGGGCAGCCGGTCTCGGACTCGGCAATGCCCCGAACCCAAATGCCTTCGCCAAGCTCGGTCAAAAGCCGGTCGTCGTTCATGGCCCCAAACTCGACCCCGCCGAACAAGTGCTGCAGCTCAAGCTGCGCCGGGCGCTCCTGCGGGTTCAAGTAACCGCCGTAGACACCGACATCGTGGATGAACTTGCCGGAAGGCAGCACGACCTTGCCGCGGTAGCCCTGGCCGGTGACGAAAAAGCCCGCCTCGCCCCCCGGCAGGGTCACCGGAGACAGGCGAACGTCTTCCATAATGACGCCTTCCGGGTTGGCATCGTACCAAAGCCGCCCGGCGCGGGCCGGACAAACCGGAACCGGAGTACGCGGGCCGCGAATGCGGGTAAAGGGGAACTGCCGGGCCATCTCATAAACATTGTGAATGCCGTGCATCTCGGACTCGGCAAGGTAAAACAGCAGATTGGTCGAAAACAGCTCGCGCGTCACCGGGTCTTTGAGGCGCGACAGGCGCACCGTGACCCCGTAAGTGGTCTGCTCCGTGCCCAGGTCCAGCCAGGACTGAATGGGACCGTTAAAGGCCGCTTCCCAGGCGCGTCCTTCTTTGCGGGCCTCAACACCGAACTCGCGGACGGTGTGCGGAATAATTGCCATCGTGTCGGACGCCTCGGCGTCTTCCACGTTGTAGGAGCAGTAATTGGCAGCAGTGTTCATCAGAAAAATACCTCAAATCGCAAGGGCATTAACAAGCGTAAGAGAAAACAGTTCCGCACAAGTTTCACTTATTTTCCGCACAAGTTTCACTTATTTTCGAACTTTCTTCTTTGCCGCTATTCTTGTGACTATCTTCGGCAGGTAAGGGTTCCCAGTTCAGGCGGATTGTTACCGGTTATCAATAATTTTTCCGACACTCAACAGGAGACTTCATAATGGCACTTCCCCCAATCGGTGCACAGCTTATGGTTTTAGGCGGGCATCCGACCATCAAGTACGACATCACAGCGCAGACAGATCTCATTTTAGACAGCCTCGCGGCGTCAGGCTATGCCGGTGTGGAAGGCGGGCCACGTGATGCGGCGGCCTACAAGCGGGCGCTGGACGCTCGCGGCCTGCGCTACGGCGGCTCCCATGTCAGCCTTACGGCCCTGGAAAATCCGGCCCCGCTTGCTGAGTATTTGCAGACACTCGGCAGCCGCGACATCTGCAACTCCGGCCTGCGCTCCTGGCACGAGCGGAGCGCCGCCGACTACCACGATGCCGCCGCCGTGCTGAACGCCGCCGGGCAGCGCTTCCGAGACGCCGGGATCACGCTGCATTACCATCACCACGAGTTCGAGTTTGAGAAAGTGGAGGGGGAAAAGACAGGACTAGACATTCTGCTCGGCGAAACCGACCCGGCGCTTGTAGACCTGTGCGTGGACATCGCCTGGGTCCAGAAAGGCGGTCAGGACCCCGGCCAGTTTCTGACGCAGCACCAGGACCGTGTGAGCTACCTGCACTTTAAAGACTACAGCGCGGAAGGCGACTGGACCGAGCTGGGACGCGGCATCGTGAACATTGCAGGAGTCTTAGCAGTTCTGCCCAGCCTGCCCCGCATTCGCTGGGTGATGGTGGAGCAGGACAAAACGACAAGGGACCCGCTGGAAAGTTTAGCCGTCAGCCGCAAGTATCTGCGTGATGCATTCGGGTACTAAGCCGCCCCCCCAGCCCCCAATAATGGGGGAGCCAGAGTGAGAAGCGCAGTCAGGAGAACCTCACCTGGAAACAAGTTTCCAGGTGAGGTTTCTACCCCGTGTGCGCTGGGGACATCCCTACTGCGCGTGGCCGGACAGCAGCTCGTTTGCCAGAGCGTCATCACCGTAGACATGGCGCAGCGATTCGATTATCGCTTCCGAATTCACAGCCACCGCCCGCGCCTGCGTCTCCGTGTAGGCATAATCCGAGCCGAGGCCCTGCAGGTTGCCGTCAAAGATGATCCCGACCAGCTCGCCGTCGCGGTTCACCACCGGGCTGCCGGAATTGCCGCCGATGATGTCGGCAGTAGAAACGAAGTTGAACGGCGTCCCCGGCGCGATCTTGGCTTTGGCCTGCTGCCAGAGCGGCGAAATTCGGTACGGCGGCAGGTTGTCGTGCCGGGCGGCGTAGGGAAACAGATCCCCCATCCGGGTGAAGGCGGGAACGGCTTTGCCTTCCTGCGTGTAGCCGGCCACGGTGCCGTAAGAAAGCCGGAGAGTGAAAGTCGCGTCAGGATAAACCGGCTTGCCGGCGGCCACGGCAAGCTGCGCCTGCGCGATCTTGGCGTAGGCCGCCTGGTCAACACTTGTGATCTCAGCATCGTTCTGCTTTTCCAGCGCACGGTAGGTCGGCTCCAGCAGCCGGGCGACGGCGATCATTGGGTCGGCGGAAGACCTCACTGCCGACAGGCCGCCGGACGCCATGCGCTGCCGGGCCGCAACATCGGCAAGCGTCGTTTCCGAAACCAGCTCCGCCGCCCGTTCTGCCGGCGATTTCCCCGCCAAAACCTGCGTCACAAGTGGATTGTCTTCCCCCAAAGTTTCTGCCATCTGCGAAAGCGAGTCGGCCAGCGTCAGCCGTTCTAAACCGGGATAAATCGGCGCAGGCGAGAAAAGCTCCCGCTCCAGTTCGGCCCGGCGGGAGTCCCGGAACGGCGGCAGGCGCTCGCCGTTCGGCTTCTGGTCTTCTTCCGCCAGCAGCACCAGAGTTCGGGCCGTATTATACAGCTCCGAGCGCAGGCCGAAATTGTCCGCCAGCAGGCCATACTGAGCGAACCTCGCACGACGCACGGCGTCCGCCTTGGCGACCTGGTCCCAGGCATCGCCGTAAGCGGCCTGGAGCTTCGGGTCTGCCGCCACTTTCGCCCGCAACGCGGCTTCTTCCGCCTGCTTCTGCGCGAACACGGTGGGGTCCTGCAGGCTTTGCAGGATGCCGGTCAGGTCTTTGCGCGTGTTCTGAACGCCCAGCAGCGCTTCATTAGCGACCCGCGCATTCTCCGGCAGACGCTCGCTCCAGGTCGTGAGCGCGACTTCGCGGCGGCACAAGGCATCTAAAACTGCCGGCAGTGCGACATCACGGGCGTAGCGCACGTCTGTGGGCGTGCTGAGGCGATTAGTGCGGGCCGGGTTGCCGGACACAAAAATCGGGTCGCCTTCTTTGACGCCAGCCTTGCTCCATGTCAAGTAGTCTGCGATCTTGGCAGGCTGATTGTTCTCATAAACCCGAAAAAAGCAGATGTCTAAATCGTAGCGCGGATACTCAAAATTGTCCGGGTCGCCGCCGTAGGCAGCGGCGTTGGCATCCGGGGACATGACCAGCCTAACGTCCGTATATGCTTTGTAAGCATATAAATCGTAACGCGCCCCGCCAAAGAGTGTCACCACTTCGCTTTTGAGGCCGGTCTTTGCCTGCGCCTCTTTTTCAATGGAAGCAATTGCCGCCCGCCGGACCAGCAGCGCCGCAGCCGGGGTCAAGAGCGGTGTGACTGCCGCGTTCACCCGGTCTGTCACGGGCGTGATGCTTTCCAGGACATCCAGCTCCAAGTCCGGCGCTTTCAGTTCCTCGGCGCGGGTGCGGGCATAGAACCCGTCACGGGCGTAGTTGTGCTGGGTCGTGCTGAGTTCCTGCACCGCGTCCGCCCCGACATGATGGTTCGTCATCACGAGGCCGTCCGCCGACACAAATTCACCGGATGCTTCGCCGACAAACTTCACCGACGCTCGCTGCAAATGCGCGGCCCAGGCGTCCGAAATCGCCACGCCGTACTTCTGCTGGATCTGCGCTTTCGGCAAAGCATTGTACGGCCACATGCCTTCGTCCGCGTGTGCGCTGAGCGCCGATGCGCTTAAAAGTCCAATCGTAATCCCGGCAAGCTGTTTGGTTCGTAATTTCATAGTGCCTTTAGTTCGGCGAGCGCGACGCGGTTTCCTGCAAACAGACTCCTGCAAACAAATAGCCCGACGGCGGTTGCCGTTGGGCTAGGAGTGAGATCATCGTGATTGTCCTGTCCTAAAGAACGGGACAATCACAATGCCGGGTCTTTTGACTGCTACTTGCCGAGCGCACTCAGCGACTCGAACTCGTCATCGGTCAGCGTCAGCGACGACGCGGCGACGTTCTCTTCCAGATGCGCGACCGACGATGTGCCGGGGATCGGCAGCATGACTGGGGAACGCTTCAAAAGCCACGCCAGCGCAAGCTGGGCGACTGTGGCATCATGCTGATGCGCGGCTTGGTCCAAGACGCCGCCGGGCTTCACCAGGTCGCCGCCGGCAACGGGGAACCACGGGATAAAGCCGATGGATTTTTCGGTGCAGTAGTCCAGCAGCTTCTCGGACTTGCGCTCGCTTAAATTGTACAGGTTCTGCACGGAAACAATGTCAACAATCGTTTGTGCGTGCTCCAGCTCTTCAACCGACACTTCCGACAGGCCGATGTGCTTGATCTTGCCCTGCGTCTGCATCTCTTTGAGTGCGCCCAGCGTCTCTTCCGCCGGCACTTTCGGGTCTATTCGATGAAGCTGGTACAAGTCAATCGTGTCGGTCTTCAGGCGGCGCAGGCTCATCTCAACGCACTGGCGCAGGTACTCGGGGCGTCCGACGGGAAGCCACTGGTCCGGTCCCTGCCGGGTCAAGCCGCCTTTAGTTGCAATCACGAGGCCATCGGCATACGGGTAGAGCGCTTCGGCAATTAAATCCTCCGAAACATACGGGCCATACGAGTCCGCCGTGTCAATAAAGTTGACGCCAAGCTCCAGCGCGCGTTTTAGAACGCGCTTCGATTCTTCCGGGTCTTTCGGGTCGCCCCAGATGCCTTTGCCGGTAATCCGCATCGCGCCGAACCCCATCCGGTTCACGGTCAAGTCGCCGCCAAGTGTAAATGTGCCGGACGCGGCAGCGTCCGGTGTTAAGTTTGCCATTGTGGTGTTCTCCTTGCGGGGAAATTATTCCCGCTCTGCTGTGCCAACAAACCGCAATTCCCGCAGGTTCCCAACGTAGGGTATACTGAAAGCAGTTAAGAACCGAGGGAACGAAGTGCTGGAAGATGTCGTCAAAGTAATAGAAGGGGTCTCGGCGCGGCTTACGTCGCTGAGCAGCCCGCTGGGGTTAGAAAGCCAGGCAGAGGAGATCAAGGCGCTGGAGGCCGAAGCGGGTCAATCGGCGTTCTGGGATGACCCCGCCGCCGCGCAGGCGCAGATGCAGCGATTAAACACGCTTAAAGAAAATCTCGCTCCGTGGCATGCCGTCCGCAAGAGTCTCGACGATGTTTACACGCTGGCCGAGCTTGCTCAGATGGAAGAAAGCCCGGAAGTCTATGTGCCGGAAATTGAAGGCGAGCTGACCGGAATCACGGCGGCTTTAGACAAACTGGAAGTAGAAACCCTGCTGTCCGGCCCTCACGACGCCGCCCCGGCGATCCTAGAAATCAACGCGGGCGCGGGCGGCGCGGACGCCAACGACTGGACGTCAATTTTGCAGCGGATGTACCTGCGCTGGTCGGACAGGCACGGATTTAAAGCCGATCTTCTGGATGAAGTGGAAGGCGATGTCGCGGGATTAAAAAGCACGACGCTTCGGATTGAAGGCAAAAACGCTTACGGCCTGCTGCAAGGCGAGCAGGGCATTCACCGCTTAGTTCGAATCTCGCCGTTCAACAAAACGCGGGAAACATCGTTTGCCGGGGTGAATGTCGTGCCGGAAGTGGCGGAAGTGGAAGACGTAGAAATACCCGAAAAAGACCTCAAAACCGACTACTTCCGCGCGTCCGGCGCAGGCGGCCAGCATGTCAACAAGACCAGCAGCGCCGTCCGCATCACGCATCTGCCGACAGGAATTGTCGTCTCCTGCCAGAACGAGCGCTCTCAAGGTCAGAACCGAGCGTTTGCGATGAACGTCTTAAAGTCCAAGCTGCTGGCGCTGGCCCAGGCTGAAAACAAAGCGGGCATTGATGAGCTGCGCGGAGACCGCAAAGACATTGCGTTCGGGCATCAGACCCGAAACTATGTGTTCCAGCCGTACACGCTGGTCAAGGATACGCGCACCGCCCATGAAACCGGCGACATTCAGCGCGTGATGAACGGCGAATTTGACGATTTCATTGACGATTACTTGCGCTGGCAGCAGGCGCAGAAGCAGGACAACTGATGAAACTTTTACTGATAGCCGCCGGATTATGTTTTGTCGTTGTCAGTCCAGCGGTTCATGCTGCGCCCAAAGAAAACGCAGCCAAAGACACCGTGCAGGTACAGACGGCGCTGTCTGGGGCCGGCTCTTCCAGCAAAGAAAGCAATCTTGGCGATTTAGTCGCCGACGCCGTGCGCCAGACAGGTGGTGTTCAAGTGGCGCTGGTGCCTGCCGATGAGATCAGCGGCAGCGCCACTGTTCCTGCCGGCAAGACAGACCCAGCTAAAATTGTTGCCGCGCTGCATTATGCCGACGATCCCAGCGACACGATTGTCGTGCTTTCTTTAACGGGGGCACAGCTTTTACGAATTGCCGAGCGCTCCGTGTCCCGTGCCCCGGAGCCGTTCGAGGGCTTTTTGCAGGTCTCCGGTCTGCAAATTCGCTACGATGCCGGGCAGCCGGAAGGCAAGCGTGTTTCGCTGGTAGGAGTGGGCGGCGGCGAGGTGGACGCCGGCAAGACGTACAAAGTCGCGACGACCCGGTCTCTTGCCGCCGGCGGCCTCGGCTATTTTCAAATTCTAACCGGAAAAAGTCCTTCGGATGACACAGGGACTTCACTCGCCGAGAGCCTGAGCAGCTATTTAGCCGCTCACCCTCTCATCAACAGCGTCGTCGAAGATCGAATTGCGAAAAACTAACCTCCTATGCGTCCTACTCAGTCTGCTGTTTTGATGCTTGGCCTGCCCCTGCTGCTCTTGTCCGGCTGCCGCAGCCAGTCCCAAACCCCTCCCGCCGCGCCGCCCGCCGTGCATTCCAGCTTCAGCGGCAGCCAGGCATTCTCCATGCTGCAAGCGCAGTGCGACCTCGGCGTCCGTCCGCCCGGCTCGGCGGCGCATGAAAAGTGCAAAACTTACATCTTGCAGCAGCTCACGCCGTATGCCGACAAAGTCACCACTCAGCCGTTTGTCTACCACGACTCGGACCGCCGGGTCACGCTGCATTTGACCAACATCATCGGTGTCATCAACCCAAACGCCAAAAAGAAAATCTGTTTGTTTACCCACTGGGATACCCGCCCCACTGCCGACCAAGACCTGGACCATAAAGACAAGCCAATTCTGGGCGCAGATGACGGCGCGTCCGGCACTGCCGCGCTGCTGGAGCTGGCCCGCGTCTTCCATGCCAAGCGCCCGGATGTCGGCGTCGTGCTGCTGTTCGTAGACGGCGAGGACTGGGGACCCGGCGAGAACCGCATGTACTTAGGGTCCATCTACTTCGCCCAGAACCCCGGTGCCTACAAGCCCGATTATGCCATTCTGCTGGACATGATCGGCCAGAAAAGCTTGGTGGTGGCACGGGAGATCGGCTCCCAGAACCAGCATCCTGAGCTGAACGATAAAGTCTGGTCGGCTGCCGCCGCGCTTGGCTACGGTGCTGAGTTCCCACAGGCCGGTTATCAGGGACCGATTGGCGATGACCATGTTTCCTTCAACGCCGCTGGCATTCCGGCCATTGATTTGATTGACTTCAACTACCCCTACTGGCACACGCTTCAGGACACCCCCGACAAGTGCGACCCGCAAAGCCTCAAAGTCATCGGCGACGTCATGGCAAAAGTCATCTACGACGAACAGTAACAGTTACAGAAAATTTTGACAGAAACAGTAAAATGTGTTACAAAAGCCTTGTCATTCAAGTAGAATACACCTAGTAGAATAAAGAGGTGCATATTACAATGAGTCGCAAGCAAGGGTTTACACTGATCGAACTGCTCGTCGTCATCGCCATTATCGCGATTCTCGCCGCGATACTTTTTCCCGTCTTCCAAAAGGTCCGTGAAAACGCCCGCCGCACTTCTTGTCTTTCTAATGAAAAGCAGATCGGCCTCGCGTTCATCGAGTATTCGCAGGACGCCGATGAGCGCCTGCCAAACGGTAGTGGATACTATAATGCCACGACTGCTCCCAGTGGTGACGGTTCGGGATGGGCTAGCCAGCTTTACCCGGATATTAAAAGCACTGGTGTTTTTATGTGCCCTGACGACAGCACAGGCTCGCTGACCACGGCAACCGGCACCCGCGTTCCCGTTTCTTACGGGTTCAACTCCAACGCCCAGGGTGCAGCCGGGTCACTTTTCAATGCTCCCACCAGCACCGTTCTGCTGTTTGAGGTCTCAGGCGCTCAGAGCGATGTCACGAAAGAAGGAAACTACGGAGGCTCCGCCGATACAACCGTTGACAACGAGTCACCGGCAGGCAACGGCGACGGCGTAACGAAGGGCGGAACAGACACATATCAAACAGGACCACTCGGCAGCCCGGCGAAGACGCCAACTAATACTTCCACCACCGGCAGGCACACCGATGGCTCCGACTTCCTGATGTCCGACGGCCATGTGAAGTGGCTTCGGGGCAGTGCAGTATCCGCCGGCGGTAACAACCCCAGTTCCGGCTGCGCTCAGGACACAAGCGGCAGCCCCTGCGCCGCCGACGCAACCCTCCCCGCCGCATCCACCGATTATGGCGGCACTCCATCCTTCGCCGCAACTTTCAGCCTCCGCTGATCCAGCAGAAACGAAAGTTCCTAAAAAATCCCGGCTCAACGAGCCGGGATTTTTCTTATGCCTTCAGATAGGCTACCCAAAACTTCGTCGAGCGACTTCGCGTACCGTTCAGCCAAGCTTGATTGCCTCGTGGGCATCTGCTTTTGTAGCGATCCGTCCTGGATAGCGATAAGCAGTAGCGTAGGTCGTGAGACGCCGCAAGGCCAGGCGCAGGATTGACCAGCCTGGTTCTATCGGCAGCACAAGGGTCAGCAAATCTTCCAAATCGTGGGTTCTTGGCGGTGCAACAACTGCCTCTTGGAGCCTCGTTTCGAGATATTTTTCAGCGCACTGCTGCATATGATAACAAGCGCCGACAAAGTTTGGGGGCTTCCGCGCCCCGTAGTCACGATTTGCGCTGCCCCAATCCCCTTTCGCTTTGTTTATCCACTGCTGCGTTATTGCCTGCATAAAGTAACTTCCCCTTCTCGGTGATCTCTTGCAGAAAAAAATCATTTATTGCAATACGCTGCGTAACATATTCCGGGTCGCAGACGACCAGATCAAGAGGAAAAGCAACGTCTAAATGCAGGCGGATGTCAGACGCCCTGCCGCGCCCTTTGTTCGGCAGCGGCATGACCACCAGAAAATCGACATCGGAGTCTTCTGTGGGCGTGCCGTAGGCATAGGAGCCGAACAGGATGATGCGCTCCGGCTGGAACTGCTTGGCAATCTTATCGGCGACGCTCAGGATTTGGCTGTCATCTATCATGCGGCTTTTCCAATCGGTAGGCTTGATACTTTGCCCGCTCTATAACTGCTGCAAGTGAAGGGCTGAACGGCTTTGGGGTTTCGACGGTCAGCAAAATATCACCCGGCTCATAATCCTGCACATATCCGGTGACTTTCTGCCGCCTGGCCGCCCAAAGCATATACCGCTTTTCGCTGACGGCATCTTCTTCGCAGTCCGAGAAGATCTTCTCGGCCACATCCGCCGGAAACTCGGCATCAAGCACACACTCCAGGCCGAACAGAACGAAGCGCAGTTGATCGCCGATGGTAACAGGCTGGGTTTCTCTGACCATGCTTTCCTCGGCTGAGGTCACTAAAGCGGCAGGCCGAAGCCTTGCCGCACGGTGTCGCGCACACTGCGGCAGAGCCTCACGGCGTCGTTCGCTTCGGCCTCATCCGCCGCATCGCCAGGGTAGCGGAAGGCGACCGCATAGTTTTTCAGTTGCAGCAGCGCGGGCCGAAGGGTTGACCATAGTGGGTGACTGGGAACCAGTAAATCCAGCAACGTGATTAAGTCATGCGTGTAGGGGAACGCAATACCTTCTTCCTGAAGCTGCCCTTTGAGATACTTCTCCGCACACTGTTGGGTATGAAAACAGATAGCATTGTAGGCTTTTGATTGAGGCGAGTTGAGGGCAAGAAGGGCGACAACCCAATCTTCTTCCGCTTTCTCAATCCACTCATGCGTAATCGGCTTCATAGAGAACTCTACCGCTTTCTACCACTTCGCGCAGGAAGTAGTCTTCGCTGTCAAGACGCTCTTGAAGAGACGCCGGGGTGATCGCGATCAAATCCATGGGGAACCCTTGATGGACTTCAGCTTCAATTTCGGTAGATTTGTGAACGCTTTTCCCTTCAAACGGTATGACGACGAGCAAATCTACGTCGGAGTCTTCTGTCGGGGTGCCGTAGGCATAGGAGCCGAACAGGATGATGCGCTCCGGCTGGAACTGCTTGGCAATCTTATCGGCGACGCTCAGGATTTGAGAAGTCTCAATCATAGGATCATTGTACCATGCAAACAAAAAAGAGCGGCAGCCTGATGGCTGCCGCTCTTCCATTCGTTCACGCTAGGCCAGGGCAGGTTCCGCCGGGCGTCTTGGGGCTTGGAGGCGAGTCACGATCTTTTCGCCGTCGCTGTCTACCACGATCGTGTCGCCGTCGGTGAACTGGCGGCGCAGGATGCCGCTGGAAATCGGGTTCTCGACCATGCGCTGAATGGTGCGGCGCAGGGGACGCGCTCCGTAGAGCGGGTCAAAGCCCGATTCGGCGATCAAAGTCTTGGCGGCGTCGGTGACTTCCAGGTGCAGCTTGCGGGCCGAGAGCTGCCGCTCGGTTCCCTTCAGCAAGAGGTCAACGATTTCTTTGATCTGCGGCTGGTTCAGGGCATGGAAGACGATGATCTCGTCAATTCGGTTCAAAAGCTCCGGGCGGAAGTGCAGCCTTAGTTCTTGAGTCACGCGCTCCTTCATCTTGTCGTACAGCGTGTCCTGCTCGTGCTGACTTGCGCCGACGGGCATGGCTTCAATAAACTGGCTGCCGATATTCGACGTCATAATCACCACGGTGTTCTTGAAGTCTACGGTGCGGCCCGTGCTGTCGGTCAGGCGTCCGGCGTCCAAAAGCTGCAAAAGAATGTTGAAGACGTCCGGGTGCGCTTTTTCGATCTCATCTAAGAGAACCACGCGATACGGGCGGCGGCGGACGGCCTCGGTCAACTGGCCGCCTTCATCGTAGCCGACGTAGCCGGGGGGTGCGCCAATCAGACGCGCCACCGAATGCTTTTCCATGTACTCCGACATGTCAATACGGATCATGGCGTCCGGGTCATCGAACATAAACTGGGCCAATGCCCGCGCAAGCTCGGTTTTGCCGACGCCGGTAGGGCCTAAGAATAAAAATGAGCCGATGGGCCGGTTCGGGTCTTTAAGGCCCGCCCGCCCGCGCCGGACGGCTTCCGAGACCGCTTCAATGGCGGCTTCCTGGCCGATGACCCGCTCATGCAGCTTGGATTCCATCGCCAGCAGCTTGTCGGCTTCCTCCTCAAACATGCGGGAAACCGGAATACCGGTGGTTTTCGAGATCAGCGCGGCAATGTCGTGTTCGTCTACCACGCTGTCCACGCCGGCTTCGCGCATCCACGCATCGCGGCGCTCAGTGAACTCACGGCGCAGGGCCACTTCTTCGTCGCGCAGGCTGGCGGCCTTTTCGTAGTCGCGGCTGTCTGCTGCCGCCCGGCCTTCGGCCTGGATTTTGGTCAGGCGCGATTCCATCGCCTTGATGTCCGCCGGCATAGACGAATTTTCAATGCGAATTTTGGACGCCGCTTCGTCTATCAAGTCAATGGCTTTGTCCGGCAAAAACCGTTCTGTGACATAGCGCGAGCTTAGCTCGGCAGCGGCGACAAGCGCACTGTCGTCAATCTTGACCGTGTGATGCGCTTCGTACTTGTCCCGCAGGCCCTTCAAAATCTCAATCGTGTCCGCGATAGACGGCTCACCGACGACAATCGGCTGGAAGCGCCGCTCTAAAGCGGCGTCTTTTTCGATATTCTTGCGGTACTCATCCAAAGTCGTCGCGCCGATGCACTGCAGCTCGCCCCGCGCCAGCGCGGGCTTCAGCATGTTGGATGCATCCATTGCGCCTTCGGCAGCGCCTGCGCCGACCACCGTATGCAGCTCGTCTAAGAACAAGATGACCTGGCCGGCGGCTTTGCGGACTTCGTCCATGACGCCTTTCAGGCGCTCCTCAAACTCGCCCCGGAACTTGGAGCCGGCGACCATTGCGCCCATGTCAAGCGCCAGCAGGCGACGCCCGCGCAGGTTCTCCGGCACGTCGCCGGACGCGATTTTTCGTGCCAGCCCTTCGGCAATGGCTGTTTTGCCGACGCCGGGATCGCCAATCAGCACCGGATTGTTCTTGGTCCGGCGCGAGAGTATCTGAATCGTCCGCTTGATCTCTTCGTCGCGCCCGATTACCGGATCAATCTTGTCTTCGCGGGCAAGCTGAGTCAAGTCACGGGAGAACCGCTCCAGCATCCGGTACTTGTCTTCCGGGTTTTCGTCGGTGACGCGCGAGGAACCCCGGACGGATTGCAGCGCTTTGTAGACTTTCTCCTCATCCACATTCTGCTGCTTCAAGAGACGCGCCGCGCCGCCGTCGCTTTCCGTAATCAAACCCAGCAGCAGATGCTCGACGCCGATATAGCTGTCATGGAGCCGCTGGGCTTCTTCTTTAGCTAAATCAAAGACTTTCTTGATGCGCGGCGTGATGTAGATCTGTGCGCCCTGGTCGGCATACTGGACTTTAGGCGCACGCGCCAGCGCTTCTTCAGTCGCCTGTGCCAAGCTCCGCGTGTCCACGTTCAGCTTTTGCAGGACTTGAACCGCGAGGCCTTCGTTTTGTTCGAGCATCGCCAGCAGCAGATGCTCGGTATCAAGCTGGGTGTGCTTGTAGCGCACAAGAATATCCTGGGCCATCTGCACCAGTTCCCGCGCTTTTTCGGTAAACTTTTCAAACATATTGTCTCACCTCTGGGTGGTTTGGTTTTTAGAAGAACTGGAAGGACGAGTAGATGAAAACTACGCGCTAGGAGAGGCACTCTTCGAGTGGAAGATACTGCTCTCCGTTTGTCCGCAGGACACTTGACCTAGCGCGTAGTTTTCAACTACTCGTCCTTCCTTTGCTTTAACTATTCTTCATTCTGCGCCAGCGTGATCTCGCGGACGCGGTCTTCGGCGCGGCGCAGCATCGCTTCAACCTGTTCCAGCGCACTTCCATCCGCCTGCCGCTGATCTAGCTGTATTTGGTCTAAGAGCGCGAAGATATAAGCGACGCCGGCTAAGTTGATGCCGATGTCCTGCGTGAAATGCTGAATTTGCTGCAGGCGCTCAATGTCGCGGTCTGAATAAAACCGGTTCTTGCCGACTTTTTGCGGCTTGACCAGCCCAAGCTTGTCGTACATCCGCAGGGTCTGGGCGTGGATGGGCTTCGCGGCCTCGCCCGCCTCAGACGCGGTCCGGGCAGGGGGGCGCACCAGCTTGGCGGCGATGCTGATCGTGTAAATCGGCTGGTCTCTGTCTTTGACAAATGCCATGGAACACCTCCTACACTTTCACGCTGTCCGAGCGCAGCTTTGCCAGTTCCAGCAGCAGGTCACGCTCACGCGGAGACAAATCTTTCGGAACAGTCAGCTTGACCGCCGCATTCAAGTTGCCGCGGCCCCCGCCCTTCAAGATAGGCATTCCCTGGCCTTTCAAGCGGAATGACTGGCCGCTCTGCGTCCCCGCCGGGACGTTTAACACGCGCGGCCCGTCAAACGTCTCCACCGACGCTTCCCCGCCCAGCGCGGCAACCGTGTAGGGGACCGTGAACTCGGTTTTCAGATCGTCGCCGGCACGCTCAAAGCGGGCGCTCGGCTTGATCTTGATCTTTAAGTAGAGGTCGCCGCCTCCGGTGCCCTGACCGGCTAAACGGATGCGCTGACCATCGGTGACGCCCGGCGGAATCTTGATGTCGGATAAGCGCTTCTGCTTGGTGACAGTGCCTTCACCCTGGCATTCCGGGCAGGCTTCCGTCGCCTGGCCTGTGCCGCCGCACTGCGGGCAGAGGCTGTTCCCAAACAGGCCGCGCCCGCCTTTCACTTTGCCGGAGCCGCCGCACATCGGGCAGGGCTTGTCCCGGCCGACGGAAACCGCTCCCGCCCCGCCGCACTGGCCGCAGGTCTCGGGAAGGGTGACTGTGAACGAGCGGGTGGTGCCCCGGTAGGCTTCCTCCAGCGTGATCTCCACAGGATATTCGGCGTCCTGACCGGTCTGAGGAGACATCCGGCCCGGCGTTCGTCCCGCGCTGAACCCGCCGAAGCCGCTGCCCTGCCCGCCAAAACCGGCGCTCTGCCCGCCGCCTGCGCCGCCGAACAGCGACGACAGGAAGTCGTCAATGCTGCCGGAGCCGCCCGCGCCGCCAAAGTCAAAGTCGGGCTGCCGCCCGCCGCCATAGCCGCCGCTTCCCTGGCCACCGCCAAATCCGCTGCCCCCCTGGCTGTAGGACTTCCACTGGTCGCCGAACTGGTCGTACTTCGAGCGCTTGTCGGTGTCCGACAGCACCTCATACGCTTCCCCGACGTCCTTAAACTTTTCCTCAGCGCTCTTGTCGCCGGGATTAACATCCGGGTGATACTTCCGCGCCAGGCTGCGGTATGCCGCTTTGATTTCTTTCTCGTTGGCGGTTTTGGATAGCCCGAGTATCTGATAATAATCTTTGTAATCTACAGCCATCGTATCTCCCCCGCAGTTCTCTTCCGCAATTGTGTTATGCTTTTCGCTATTATTCCACATGAGTGTTATGCTGTCAACTTATTTAACAAAAAACAGACAGTTTTTGTTCCACAGACTGATTTCGTTTAGATTAAGCGGCTGGCGGGTAGAAGTCGCCATAGAGACATTAAAGAAGAGACACTGAAGATAAGATTGCAGGAGGACAAAGCATTGGCAGATACAGAACAGATCGCGGCCGCAGCCGCGCCGCTTGCCGACCAAGTGAAAGAGCAGACCCAGCAGGCCGTCCAGCAGGGTCAGCAGTACGCCGGGCAGGCGGTCGGTCTTGTCAGCACCAAGCTGAAGGCAACTTTGGCTGAGCAAAAAGACAGCCTCGCGACCAGCATCACCGATGCAGCCCAGATTTTGAAGCAGAACGGCGGCTCGTTTCGCTCCCAGGGCCTCGGCATTCTCGCCGCCCCGTATTTAGACCAAGCCGCAGATAAGCTGACCGAAGTCGGGACAACGATCCAGCAAAAAAGCATTGACGAAGTCATTCAAGACACCGAAAAGTTTGGGCGTACTCAGCCGGCCTACTTTTTAGCGGCCGCCGCCGTGATCGGTTTTGCCGCTGCTCGGTTCCTGAAAAGCTCCAGCACTCAGGCCGCGGCATGATTAAAACATTTAGGAGAGGGTGAAGTATGAGCAGGAAAAACAGGCCGCACCATCACGAACCGGTTGAGCCAGTCATGGGAGACTCCGTGCCGATCGAAGACACTATCGAAGTCGGTAGCGTGGAAGTCGGTGATATGGTTCTGGTGGAGGACCCCATTGACGGCACCGTGGAAGTTGGAACGGTGCTGATGGTAGACGGTCCGTTCGACCCGGTTCCGCTGGCGGAAGGGGTTGGCGAAGGCTATGCCGGGCAGGACTTTTCGCCTGACATGGCCGTTACGGCTTTCGCTGACGAGACAGCCGCCAGTGCCCCAGGCGATATGACAGCTTTAGGCGAGTTCGCTTCTCTCGATGACCATGAAACGCCGGATTACACCGCGCCGGCGGTGGACACAAGTGCGGTCACAGACAAAATCGGCGATGCAGTGGGCCAAGCTCAGGATACGATTGGTCAGGTTCAGGACTCCGTTCAAGATAAGGCTCAGGATATGGCACAAAATGTAACTCAGGCCGCGCAAAGCGCCGCCGATAAGGCGCAGGAGCTTTCCGCAACCGTGGCGGACAAAGCACAGGATACCGCGCAGGCTGTTGCCGACAAAGCAAAAGACGCGGGTCAGAAAATCGCTGATAAAGCCGACTCCGCAAAGACGGCTGCCGTGGATGCAGGCAGCAAATCTAAAAGCGCCGTCGCCGGCGCAGCCTCGACCGCCGGGATGAGCCTTTGGAGCCTGATCCAGCGCAATCCGCTGCAGGCCATTCTCTTCATTGCCAGCTTGGTCTGGCTGGTCCGCAACAACAACGCAACTTCCAGCCTGCCGGCGGTCAGCCCGAGCGACGCCGCCGGAGACGCCGCTGAAAAAGTCGGTACCGTTGCCGGGCAGGTGCAAGTCGCCGCCAGCAATTTGGGCAGCCAGGTCCAGACTCAGGCGCAAGCAGGAGCAGGCTGGTTCAGCAGTACGCTTCAGTCCAACCCGCTTGCCATCGGCGCGATGGGCATTGTCTTCGGCGCGGGCCTCGGCTTCGCCGTTCCGGAGACGAACTACGAGCACAAGACGCTCGGCAAGACCCGTGATGCGCTTGCCGATAAAGCCACGGCTGCCGCGCAGGACTTGACCCAGAAAGTCACGACTGTCGCTCAGACCGCCGTGCATGAAGCGATTGAATCCGGCAAAGAGGAAGCAAAAAACCAGGGCTTAGTTCCCCCAGAACTCGCAGCCCAGGAACCGGCTCCGCAATCGTAGCAGGATCCATATGTGAAAGCGGCTCAGGACAGTGTCCTGAGCCGCTTTTTGCTGCGCCTCGCTACTTCACGGCGGCTGGCTGGCTGGAGATGTCTTCGAGCACACCTTGCTTCAGCGTCAGAACATGCGCGGGATCATAGGTCCATTGTTCTGCCCCGTTTTGATTCACAGTCTGCACTTTCGGCGCCCCCCAGCTCATGCGGACTTGCTGGGCAGTCATCCCTGCGAAGACTTGCTTATTTTCCAGTGCCGCCCAGACTTTCGGGGGCCACCCATATTTTGTGCGCGGGTCCACTTCCGAGAATGCATCCTGGAACCGATCCATTGCTTTGAGATCATCAGGCACGTTTGTGTCGCTCATGTGGACATCCACATAGCCTTGCGCGGCTGCCGCTCCGCCCTCTTCCTGCACGATAAAACGTGTCGGAACGCTTGAATACCAGCCGGGGACAATATCAAGAACTTTTACCGGCGAGAACTGCTTGATTGAAACTCGCTGGAAGGCTTCGTACAGCGCCGGCGAGCCGGGCGCATCGGACGTGTCTTTCTCGGGGTCATAAGAAGTGAGATGGTCACGAGAAAGCCACAATGTTTTGCCGAGATACAGCTTTCGGGCGTTCTCTAGATCACTGGCAGGCGCGACATCGTTCATGCAGCCCTGGTCAATATCGCCGTGAATGATCTTTTTGTTTTCTTCCATCTGCAAATCCGCTTCATCCACATGGTCTCCGCCCGGCAGGTTGCCGCGCCCAATTCCAACAACGCGAACAATCTTGCCGGCATATTCTTCATAGCGCAGCGGGGCATACTCCTGCGCCGTGTCTTCCGCCGATTCTTGATACAGCTCCTGATAGCCGTAGTGCTGCAGCGCCTTCGACTGGGGCAAAATGATCAAACGCATCCCAGCCCAATTTGCCTCGGGAACGGTCGGAAAAGCGTCCGCGTAGGCATCACTCCTGGCTGCCGGCAGAACGGCCCAGCAAGGAGCGAAAAGCAGCGCCGCCAGCGCCGCGCGGACCGCAGTTCGAGACAGTAAAGTCATTGTTAGTAAAGTCATTGTGAATAGCCTCCGTTTCGCAGCAAAGCTGCGGCGAGCAGTCCGGCGGTCAGAACCAGGCTTAGGGCGCTTCCAAGTACGACAAGGGTGCGGTGCTGCCTCGCCGGTTCAGCCGGGCAGGCGAGTTCCATCTGTTCCAGTTCTTGGAGGTCGTCCAAAGACACAAGCTGAGTCGCTTCCAGTTCTTTAGCCGTCCCTGCACGCTGATATTCTTTCTCGTGTTCTTTTTGCGTCATTTCTGCAATCCTTAATTTGTCGGTGCGTCTTTCTAAGGCTGAGACGCAGTTCCTGCTTGGGACCAAGCCGACTTGCGACGCCGCGCGTCGGCTTCGGGATCATAGCTGCCTTCTTCGGCAGGCAGAGTAACAGCCTGGTCGGTAATTTGTGCGGGAACAGGCGGCGCAGCGCTCGGTGCCGGGACAGGCTGAACTGGGGCCGGGGCCGGCTCAAAGCGGTCGCTGTGCAAAGCAGGCTGCGGGCCGGCACCCGGCAGCAAGAGATGCCGGCTGGCAACCTGAACTGCTGCCGAGCGGCTGGGAGCCGGAGTGACACTCACCGGCTGGTGCGGGTGGACCGGCACAGAAACTACTGTCCGGGCAGCAGATGCTGGAGGAGCGACGGATTCCAGCTTGACTTGTAACGCATCCTGTTTAACCGCCGGTACGACTGGAGCCTGGTGCGTCACCGGCAGAGCTTGTGTCTTTGGCAGCGCAGCTTGAAGATCCTCTGATTCCGGCTGCGCCTTGTGCGGAGCTGACGGTGCCGGAGCAGGGGGAGCCGCTGCGGAGGCGGCGTCAGGCGGTGACGGGACATCAGCGTCGGCCGCCGAAGGCCGAGGCGCAGGAAGAACCGGCGCGGGCGCTGATGCCGGCGGGGAGACTGTCGCAGGAGTTTGGTTTGCGCTTCGCGCCGCCGCAAGACCGGCAACTGACTTCTGCGGGCGGCTGTCCGTGTGCAGCCTCACCAGGTAGGCTCCGCCGAAACCCAGCAGAAAAAGGCCCAGCAGCGTGGCCTCGGGCAGCCACTTAGGTCCCGGCAAAGAGAAAGGCGCAGCCGGCTTCGGTAACTTGACCGGCTTCGGTAACTTGACCGGCTTCGGCGGCGCAGCAAGCTTTGGGGCCGTTGCAGGTTTGTGCTCGGGAATGGCCGGCACTTGGTTTGGGTACGCCAGCTTCAAGGCTTGAACAAGAGCGCCCGCTGTGAAGTAACGCTGAGAAGGACGCTTATCTAAAGCACGCCGCAGCACCTTCTGAACGGCAGGCGGCAGGTCCGGCGTCGGCGCAGGCGGCTCGTGCATAATCTGGAACATGACGCCCCCGACATTTTGACCCGTGAATGGCAGGTGCCCGGTCAGCATCTCATAGCTTAACACGCCCAGCGCCCAGAGGTCCATCGTTTTTGCCCCGGTCTCGCCTTTGATCTGCTCGGGGGCCATGTAATACGGCGAGCCGACAATCATGCCTCGGTGCGTAATAGCGGTTTCCCGGCTGGAGCGCGCAATCCCAAAGTCCAGCAGCTTCGCCGTGCCGTCCGGCAGCAGAATAATGTTGGTCGGCTTGACGTCTCTGTGCACGATCCCGGCTTTGTGGACAGCGTCCAGCGCTCCGGCAATCTGGGTCAGGATTGCAAAGGTTTCTGCCAATGGCAGAGGCCCCTCGCCCATTCGCCTCCGAAGCGTCTGCCCTTTCAGATACTCCATGGCCAGAAAATGCTGATTCCCCTCAGCGCCGACTTCGTGGATATGCACGATGTTCGGATGCGAAAGCCGGGCCGCCGTCCGCGCTTCCCGCTCAAAGCGAGCGATCAAAGCCTCCGCTTCCAGCGGGGTCAGCGAAGAAGACAATGTCAGCAGCTTCACGGCCACTTCCTGCCCTGTATGCATGTCTTCCGCTTCGTACACAACCGACAATGCGCCCCGTCCAATCTCCCGCTTGAGATCATAATGGCCCACACGTTTTGGGGCCGCGTCATTCGAGTCCTGGCTCAACTCTTTCCCGGCTTGGTTCATAATCAGCGTATCGTCAAGTTTTATCTCAGCCATTGGACACCTTATCCTGTTCTTACATCACCGGCATCTCAGTCGCCGCTGAGGTCTGCACATTACACATTTGTCGCAAATTCCCCTCAAAATGTTCCCGTTCAACTGCCATGAGCCGCCGGGGTATACTGTGGCAGTGGAAGGGAGCAAATCCAATGTCAGCACAAACTATTGAAGAGCGGTTGACCGCCGTTGAGATCGAGTTGCAGAAGCTCAAGCAGGAAAAAGCGCGGGACGAAGCACATAAGGAGGCAATTCCCTGGTGGGAGCAAATTCGTGGGCAGTTCAAAGATGATCCCGATTACTTAGAAGCAATGAGGCTTGGGCGTGAGTGGCGGGAGTCAGAAGATAGGGCGGCTGAAGGCGAAGATAAATGCTGATTTTAGACACCGATCATCTCAGCATTTTGGATCGGGATACGATTGAAGCGTTCAACTTGGGCAGACGTCTTGCTTCCGTGCCGCCGACAGAGGTTGCGCCGTCACCATTATCACCTATGAAGAACAGATGCGCGGGTGGCTTGCGGTTACTGCTCAAGCAAAAACAGCGGCACAGCAAGTAGAAGCCTATCGGAAACTGCGCCGCTTCATAAACCAGTTCAGCCGCATCAATTTGATTGACTATGATGCCGAAGCGGCAGGTAAGTTTGAGCAGATACGCCAGGCAAAAGTTCGCGTCGGCACCAAAGACTTGCGGATCGCCGCCATCTGCCTCGCCAACGACGCGACACTGCTGACGCGCGCAACTCCAAAGACTTCGGGCAGGTTCCGGGCTTGACAGTGGAAGACTGGTCAGGATAATTCACCTCAATGAGACAAAACTACTTCAATCAAACAAATCCAGCCTGGGCGTCAATGGCGGTTGCGCTTTGTCTTCTTCGAATCGCCGGACGCCAGGCAGCGTTGGTCACGGGAATGTGAGCCTGCGGCGGCATTCGCACTGCTGGAAAAACTGCTTGGGATGAAGCGCTGGTTTCTGACAACAATGGAACCCGAATTAGAAACGGAAAAAGCGGCTTAGGACACTGTCCTAAGCCGCTTTGCACTCTCTTTTGATGCCGATTAGTCGGTGGTCACCTGGACCTTTTTGGGCCGGACTTCTTCGGACTTCGGCAGGTGGACTTCCAGCAGGCCGTCGCGGTAAGATGCTTTCACGGCGTCCTGGCGAACCGGAACACTGATGGTGAACGAGCGCTGGAACTGGCCGTAGGCACGCTCAATGCGAACGTAGCTGTCCTTGCGGTTTGTGTCCCCAAACTTGCGCTCCCCGCGCAAAGTTAAAGTCTCGCCGGTCAGCTCGATGTCTATGTCTTCCATCTTAAGACCCGGCAGGTCGGCACGGACAATGATCTCATTTTGATCCTCAAAAATGTCCACGGCCGGTGCCCAGGTACGGGCGGAGGCCAGCTCGGCTCCGCCGCGCCCAGTCGGGCGGCTGCTGTCCTCGAACAGACGGTTAACTTCCCGCTGCAAGCGGCCCATGTCCTCAAAGGGATCGAAACGAACGACGTTTGCCATTGTTAATTTTCCTCCGTTTAAGTGTGTTTTGGTTTAGGCCGGGGGCGGAGATAAGCCGTCCCCGGCACATCTGTTATTCGCGGGTGTTATTCGCTCTTGAACTCAGCGTCAATCACGTCATCGGCGGGCTTGACATCTTCGGTCGCGCCTTCCGGTGCGCCGTCGGCATGGAAGCCGTTGCTCGATGCGCCGCCGCCGCCGTCGGCCTGCTTGTACAGGATCTCGGACAGCGCGTAGGATGCCTGCTGAAGCTCGTCGGACGCGGTCTTGATCCGGCCTGTGTCGTCGCCTTCCAGCGCAGACTTGACGCTTGCAATAGCGCCCTCGACTTTCGCCTTCTCGTCGGCAGGCAGCTTGTCGCCCAGGTCTTTGATCAAGCGCTCGGTCGAGTAAACCATCTGGTCGGCATGGTTACGGGTTTCCGCCTTTTCGCGCAGAGCGGCGTCTTCCGAAGCGTGTGCCTCGGCTTCGCGGACCATGCGCTCAATTTCGGACTTGTCCAGCGTTCCCGCGCCGGAGATGGTGATGCGCTGCTCTTTGTTTGTCGCCCGGTCTTTCGCCGAGACGTTCACAATGCCGTTCGCGTCAATGTCAAAAGTCACTTCGACCTGCGGGACACCGCGCGGGGCCGGCGGAATGCCGGTGAGCTGGAAGCGGCCCAGCAGCTTGTTCTGGGACGCCGCCTGGCGCTCACCCTGGTAAACAACGACGTCTACCGCGGTCTGCCCATCGGCTGCCGTTGAAAAGACTTCAGACTTCCGGGTCGGGATCGTCGTGTTCCGGTCAATCAGCTTGGTGAACATGTCGCCCAGCGTCTGGATACCCAGCGACAGCGGGGTCACGTCCAAAAGAACAACGTCCTTGACTTCGCCGCCCAGAACGCCCGCCTGAATAGCCGCGCCGATGGCGACAACTTCGTCCGGGTTGACGCTGCGGTTCGGCTCTTTGCCGCCGCCGAGCTTCTTGACCAGGTCCTGCACGGCCGGAATGCGCGTGGAGCCGCCGACCAGAATGATCTCGTCCACATCTTTGGCTTCAATGCCGGCATCCGCCAGCGCCCGCTTGAACGGCTCTTCCGTTCGCGTCACCAAGTCGCGGGTCAGCTCGTCAAACTTCGCCCGGCTCAGGCCGACATCCAGATGCTTCGGCCCATCGGCGTCCGCCGTGATAAATGGCAGGTTAATCGTCGTCTGCACGACATTGGACAGCTCGACTTTGGCCTTTTCCGCCGCTTCGCGCAGGCGCTGCATGGCCTGCTTGTCTTTGCGGAGGTCTATGCCCGACTCTTTGCGGAACTCTTCGGCCACATAGTCTACAATCTTCTGGTCGAAGTCGTCGCCGCCCAAATGGGTATCGCCCGCTGTCGAGCGCACTTCAAAGACGCCGTCGCCCACGTCCAGCACGGACACGTCAAACGTGCCGCCGCCGAGGTCATAAACAAGAATGGTCTCGTTCTTCTTCTTATCCAGGCCATACGCCAGCGACGCCGCTGTCGGCTCATTGATGATCCGCAAAACTTCCATGCCGGCGATGGTTCCCGCCGTTTTGGTCGCAGACCGCTGGGCGTCGTTGAAGTACGCCGGAACCGTGATGACCGCCTTGTCCACCTTCTCGCCTAGATACGCTTCGGCATCGGCCTTGAGCTTTTGCAGGATCATCGCCGAAATCTGCTCCGGTGAGTACGAGTTGCCGTCAATCGTCACTTTGTCGTTCGTGCCCATCTTGCGCTTGATGGAGATGACGGTCCGGTCCGGGTTCACCACCGCCTGTCGCTTGGCGGCGTTGCCGACCAGACGCTCGCCGGTCTTGGTAAAGCCGACAATGGATGGAGTTGTCCGCGAGCCTTCCGCGTTGGGGATAACCGTTGGCTCCCCGCCTTCGAGAACGGCCACGCACGAGTTGGTCGTTCCGAGGTCAATCCCTACTGTTTTCGCCATGAGTATCTGTCTCCCTAGAGTGTATGTCTTATTAAATCTTGCCGACGCTTATTATATCACTTGAGCGTTGCATTGTCAATACTCTTAACAAAACATCTACGACTTTGTTCCCCATTAACAGGAAAAACTCACTCTTTTTACGGGAAGGTATCGGCTGCTGCAAAAACGATTCTGCGGGAACGTGCCGGACAGGATGTTGACACGTTCCTGAACACGCTTTTAGCCGACGTGCTGGCGGATGACCCGAATGATCTGACGGAGGACGAGATGGCTGAAATCCGCGTGGGCATTGAGCGCGGCCTGGAAGCCGCTGCCGCCGGGCGGGGTCGGTCAGCGGCCTATTACAAGGCTGACGTGATGAAGCGCCGAACGGAGAGGCAGATGATAAGCCAGTCTCATGGATGAACCAACAGCTTATCAAGTTCAGTTCAGTGAGGCCGCCGTCCAGACTTCCTCGTGACGCGCTTGGCTCGATGCTCCTCAATAGACCTGACGGCCATGCTGGCAAACGGCTGTAGCTGTTCCGCAGTTGCTCCATCCTGCGCCGCCACGGACATCCCAACCACGAGTGCGTTGATGAACCGGGCCTGTGCCGGAGTATCGGTATCCTTCCTGAGCTGACCGTCAGCCACGCCTTTGTCCAGTCGTGTCTTGACCAACTCGAGTGTCTCCCGCCGAAGAGCGGCCGCAAAATCTGCCAGCTCTTTGTGTTCAGCGGAGCAGCGGATCATCGCAGTTGACTTCATGCAGCCATGAGGATGGCCTAAAAGTGTGAACTGGTCCGCCATTTCAAGGAGAGTTCTTTCAATGGCGACGACCACGTCAGACTCTTCAGCGAGAGCGCGAGGGCCAAAGGAAGCGACTTCCTGCTGATACCAGTTCAACGCACGCTTGTAAAGCTCGCTTTTAGAGCCGAACGCCGCATAAAGGCTCTGTGTTGTGATGTCCATCGCCTGCGTGAGATCATCTACCGAAGTTCCTTCATACCCACGCTCCCAAAAGACAAGCGCTGCCTTTCGCACGGCTTCATTGAGATCGAAGCTCCGGGGGCGGCCCCGCGTTTTGAAATTTTCTTGATTTTTCACAGTGTTCACTCTTGAATTATAACACATTTTGCTGTATACTGTTTTTTGAGTGATCGTTCCTCAAATACATTTAAGAATTCTCGGGAGTTTAATAATGAACACGCTTCACCTTGTCGCGCCTTCGTATCGCGGTGCCGTCAGCGCCATTCCACCCTTTGACTACCAGACACAAACCGTCGGTGAGATCCGCGCGGCCTTGATCCAGGTCTACGAGCAGCGGTATGGTCTTTCGGAAGACGTGCAAAAGGAAGAAGTCTGGCTTCCGGGAGCGAAAGGCGATCCAGAGGTGCGAGCGCTTCTTTACCGCCCGGAACAGGGCGAGCAACCCACTCCAGCCATTCTGCATATTCACGGCGGCGGATTCATCGGCGGAACGGCTGATATGATGGCTGGCTTCTGCGCGGAGATGTCCAAGCGGCATGGCATCGCCGTGCTGTCGGTCGACTATAGACTAGCACCGGAAACCCCATTCCCTGGAGCACACAATGACTGCTACGCCGCGCTAACGTGGCTGTTCGCAAATGCAGGCCATCTTGATATAGACCCGGCACGCATCGCAATTTTAGGCGATAGTGCCGGCGGCAACATCGCTGCGGGTGTAGCTCTTCGCAACCGCGACGAAAAAATGTTCTCACTCAAAGGGCAAATACTGTTATATCCGGCTCTCGATGACCGAACCGGAACAAAGCAGGCACCCAACGAAAATCCCTACTCGGGTGAATTCGTGGTTACCCGCCAATATTTGCGCGATTTATGGCGTGTGTATAGAGGCCAGAGCGACCTTGCTCCCCTTTTTCTGACCTATTTGGCACCGGCATTGGCGACTGACTTGTCGGATTTGCCGCCCACCTATATTGCTATCGGCAGCCTGGACCTCTTCATTGAGGAAGATACAGACTACGCGCTCCGCCTTTCTCGCGCTGGCGTCCCCATGGAATTGCACGTCTACGACGGCGTGTTTCACGCATTTGATCTCATTCCCGGAGATGTCACAGACCGATTTCGTGCGGAACTGAATGCAGCCATACAGCGCCTTTTATGAGCCGCTGACAACTCCCCTTTAGCTGCCTAAATCCCGTTATTTGAGACTAATCTGCCGCTCTTCGGCTTCGGCTTGATACGCGGCCAGGACGAGGCGCAGGTCTTCGCGTCCGGCTTCGCCCGGCGAGAGGCAGGGAGCATTGTTCTGGATCACGTCGAGGTACGCGCCGATGAGGGCGCCGAAGTGGCTGCCGTCGCTCTGGAGCAGGACTTCTTTGCCGTCCGGCAGATCAGGCCGGTGGAGAGTCAGGGCCACGCCGCCGCCGAGCGTCAGAGCGCCTTCGGTGCCGAACGCCGTCAGGCCGGGGCCGGGAACCCACGCACCGACGGCCTGGGACGAAAACAGTGTGCCGACGTGGCCGCCGGTGAACTTGACCGCGACGGCGGACGTGTCCTCACCGCCGAGTTCGGGCCGGTAGCGCTCGGTGAAGCAGGACACCGACTGCGCCGGGCCACCAAGGGTATGCATCAGCGCGAGGGCATGAATGCCGCTGTCCAGGAGCTGCCCGCCGCCGGCGATCTTGGGGTCGTATCGCCAGGCCGTGTTCAGGATTTCGCCCCGCTGCCAGTAGGCGAACGTCGCCTGGATGCCGACAAGCTGGCCGATGCGCCCGGCGTTTAGGACGCGTTTGGCTTCCAGCGCTGACGGCAGGGTGCGGTTGGTTTCGCCGTAGAACAGCACCGTTCCGGCCTGCCGGGCGGCGTCAATCATGGAGTCGCATTCGGCAACGGTTCGGGCCAGCGGCTTCTGCGACAGGACATGCTTGCCCGCCCGCGCGGCACCGATGGCGGCCTCCGGGTGCAGGTGCGGCGGGGTGCAGAGTTCCAGCGCGTCAATGTCGGGATCGGCGAGGATGTCTTCCAAAGACGCCGCGACACGCGCATTCAGCGCAGCAGCACGAGACTGCGCTTTTTCCAAAATTACATCATAGCAAACCGTAATCTTCGCCCGGTCCGCATGGGCGGCATAAGCGCGGATATGGTTGTCGCTAATCAGGCCGCAGCCGACGAGGGCCACCCGCAGGAAGTCGGTCATCGTTTGGTTCCGTTTCTTTTTGTCAGGAACTTCTTACCCCTGAGCAGGTATTGTTATAGCACAGGACAAAGGAGTCATTTAATTATGTCACCCACGGAATTGGAAGAAGCCAATCAAACACTCGCCCAGGCCACAGCGCAAGAGCGCGTCGCGTATGCGCTGAAGCGCTGGACACCAAACATTGTGCTGAGTTCCAGCTTCGGCGCTCAGGCCGCCGTGCTGCTGCACATGGTTACGGCACAGCAGCCGGACATCCCCGTCGTGCTGCTGGACACCCAGTATTTGTTTCCCGAGACCTACAAGTTTGTGGACGCGCTGACCGAGCGGCTGCATCTTAATCTGAAAATCTACCAAAACCCCCTGAGCCGGGAATGGCAGGAAGCGCGGTACGGCAGGCTGTGGGAGCAGGGGGCAGAAGGCATCGCGAAGTTCAACGCCATGAACAAGACCGAGCCGATGGCGCGGGCGCTGTCGGACCTGCACGCCGAAGCCTGGATCGCCGGTCTGCGCCGGTCGCAGTCTTCTACGCGGGCGGGGCTTGAGACGCTGGCTTTACAGTCCGGCGTCGTGAAGGTGCATCCCATTTACGACTGGTCCAACAAAGACGTTCACCAGTATCTCACGCAGAACGACCTGCCGTATCATCCCTTGTGGGAGCAGGGCTACGTTTCAATCGGCGACGTTCAAACATCCCGCCCGCTGACCGACGGCATGAGCGAGGAAGACACCCGATTCTTCGGCTTAGGCCGCGAATGCGGCCTGCATGTAGCGAAGTAACTTCCCGTCAACCGTAGGGGCAGGGTTTACCCCTGCCCTTTTCTTGCTTGTTCCTTCACGGCATTACTGGCGTCTTCGGCACAAACTGAACTTGAATTGTAATCCGGTGCAGCAGGTCATGCGGCAGTTGATTTTGCTTTTCGGCGCTTTTGCCGAGTATCCCTGAAATTACGACGCTGGCATCCACAGCAACTGCCTCGAAAATTGGAATTCTTTCGCCGACCTTGTAGGTCATACGGGTGGGAAACTGAGTATATCCTAAAGCCCCCGACTCAGTCCGAAAATGAAGCGAGTGAGAGATGCTGTATTCACTTGGGACATTGACAGCATAGGTAATGCGATATGTGGTGATGTCAGCCTTGACTGGAAGCCCCTGCGCTTTCAGTATGTCTTTGACCTGCCCATCGAGATCGTCGTTAACATTTGCCTTGTAATGGAGCGGCTTTGCCGCATCTTCACGGGCAAAATCATAACCGCCTGCCCCTTCGGCTGTGCCGTCAACAACCACCCAAACTTGGTCCTGTACCGTTTTGGCAACCTCTGGCGATAACCGAATGTCACAGCCGTCACCAACACGAGTGACAGTGATAGCGGCTGTGGAATTCTGCGTTTGCGCCATAGCGCTAATCGCGGGGAACGTCAGCAGCGTCAGGCCGAGCAGAAAGGCAGCAGGTTTCATAGGTTGGTTTCCTTGAGTTCGGCACGATAGCGCAAAAGCCCCGCCCTGCGCCGAAATGTCCGCCGCCAGGCTTCGGCGAGAAGCGGCAGGCGGGACAGTTCTTCATCCTGAGTAGGGTCGTTCTTGTGGACGTACAGGGCATCGTTGAGCCGAGCGACGGTCCAGTCCGGCAGCGGGCGGTCTTGTAATGCCAGCGTGTCCCCGGCCCCGACTTCGCCCTCGGTCAAGACGCGCAGGTAGAAGCCAGTGCGGCCTGAAGCAGTCATTTCGCGGGGCAGGTCGGGACGCTGCCAGCGGCGGCCCACTTTCCAGCAGGGCATTCGGGGCTGACTGACTTGAACTGTCGCCGTGCCGATGGTGTAAATATCGCCGAGGCAGACGGCATCTTCGGTCATTTCCGAGACGGTGAAGTTCTCGCCGAACGCGCCGCAGCCAAACTCTTCTTCAGACAATCCGAGCAAGCTGCGCCAGTCGGGGTAATGCTCGGCAGAATAGCAGCAGACGGCTTTGTCCGGGCCGCCGTGATTTTTGAGATCGGCCTGCGCGTTGCCGTCTAAATCCGTGCGGCCCAGATGCACCCGGCCTGTGACCGCTTCGCGCCAGATGGAGGAAACCCACTTGGCGTCGTTGCCGTCTTTGAGATGCGAGACGCTTTCATGCGGGCGGCCAAGCTGAAGTGAAAGAAGTTTCATGGGGTTGCCGCCGGAGGAAAGAGATCGGCGACGGCGATTGTGCTGCCGGGCGCAGCCAGAGGCGCGACGAAGTCACCGTCAAACAGCGTCTGCACGGTTTTGTAACCTGGACCGTTTGGGAAAACTGCCGGGTCGCGGTAGACTTCAAGCTGCCGGTTGACGAGATTGACAATCCAGTAGTCGGCGATACCGGCGCGGGCGTAGGTTCGGAGCTTCTCGCCTCGGTCTTTCCGCAGTGTCGCATCGGAAACTTCGACGAGAATTTGTATCTGTGACGGGATAGGATGGGAGGGGATATAGTCCCGCTTGCTGCCGGGGACGATAACGACATCGGGTTCCGGCTCGGTGCCGTCCTCCAGCGTGACTGGTCCATGCCGACGAACGACAAAGCCGCTCCCAAAGACTTCCAGCAGCACATCGCCGGTAACATCAGTGGAATAAAAATGCGGTGTTTTCTGCGACGGCAATGTCCATATCTCCCCATCCAGTAACTCAACCCGCTCATCGTCAAAAAGTCCGGCGTCGCTGAGGGCGTAGTATTCAGCGGTAGTCCAGCGGCGAGGCCGCAGGAAGTTTTCCTGCGGCCCGTCTGCCACTATGGTTTCGACAGCCGCGCTTTCAGCAGCCGGCTCCGGCGCTGCCGCCGGACGCTCTTGTGTCAGTGTCATAGATTGCTCTTTTTCGCTCTATTTCAAGCCGCTGATCCGCAGGACGGCACGGTGAACCAGCTCGTTAGCGGCGTCCTGCGACGGCGCTTCGGCGTAGATGCGGAAGTTCGGCTCGGAGGCGTCGGGCAGGACCAGCACCCAGGAGCCGTCATCGTGGTAGGTCTTGATGCCATCCACCAACTCGGTGTGTGTCCCCTCGGACTCCGCTGTCAGGACACGCATGATGCGGCCTTTGACTTCCCAGGGACACGACACCGTCTCCGACGCCATGAAATACGGCGGCAGCAGGGCACGGACTTCCGAAAGCGACGTTTCCTGAACTGCCAGCAGCTCCAGCAGCTTGGCGAACGAGAACAGGCCGTCAAATGCCGGGTGGAACTCCGGGAAGATAAAGCCGCCTGCCGTATCGCCGGCCAGCGCGATCCCTTCCTTGCCTTCCGCCGCCGTGCCCATCAGGGACCGGACATCGGTCTTGGTGCGGATGACCCCGCCGCCATGCTCGGCCATGATACGGTCAATCGTCGAAGGCGCAGTCACGGGCACAGCCACCTGTGCGCCGGGCTTCGCGCGGGCGACCAGCAGGGCGAAGACCGCCAGCAGGTCGGGGCCGGACAGAATATAGCCGGTTTCGTCTACAACGCTCAGGCGCTCGCCGTCATCGCCCAAGAAGACGCCCATGTCGGCGTTCAGCGTCACGAGATACTCGCTAAGGCTCTGCACCAGCTCATCGCGGTCGGCGGTGGTTTTCGGGGACTTCTTTGGATCGGTATAAGCGTTCAGCGCAATTGTTTCAGTCTCCAGCTGACCCAGCATCTGCGGCAGGACGCCTGAGATGCGGTTGTACGCATAGTCCACAATGACTTTGAAGCTGCGCTTCTGCACGGCTTCTGTGTTCAACAAACGGAAAAAGTCCTGCGAATACTGCTCAATCGCACGGGGCACGAACTCGATGACGCCGACTTCATCCGCCGCCGTTCGTCCAAAGTCCTCACGGTAAAAGATCGTCTCGATCTTCCGCTGTCCGTTCGTAGAAAGATAAATGCCGTTTTTGTCGTAGAACTCAACCAGCGCTAAGTTCGGCTGGTCGGGCGCTAATCGAATGTGAACGCCGCCGGCGGCATTTGTCGAACGAACTGTGTGGCGCGTGACCGGCAGGGACATGCCTTCGTTATCCAGCACATTGACGCCGACAGAAACCAGTCCGGCAATCAAACCCCGCTTAAGCATTCGGCAGACCAAAGTAGAGTCACGCGACGTGATGACAGTCGCGCCCTTCTTCAAAAACGCGCCGTAGCTTGCGCCCAGCTTGCAGGCAAAATCCGGAGTCATTTCGACATTGGCGATGCCGGACACACCCAAATTGCGGAACAGCGCCCCCTGCCACTTGGAACCCCAGATCAGACTCATGGTCACGACCGACCCGGCTTCAATGATTTTATCGGGCCAGAGCTTGATCAGCGGGCGGATCGTGCTGCCGGCTTCAATATGGCAGCGGTCGCCGACGACAGCGCCTTCCTGAATGTCCACGTCTTCTTTGATGGTGCAGCGGAAACAAACCGTGCAGCCGGTCAAGCGTGAGCGTGCGCCGATGTAATTGGAGTCCCAGACAATCGCTTTTTGCAGGATTGCGCCTTCTTCGACCAGACAGTTATCGCCGATGACCGTGTCCGGCCCGATATGGGCGTCCGCCTTGATCCGGCAGTTTTTGCCGATGCAGAGCGGCCCGATTAGCCGCGCATTGGGATCAATCTCGGTGCCCGCGCCGATCCAAATGTCGCCGCCTTCACGCCGGCCTTCAATCGGCAGCTTTGTCATGCCGCCCAGCATCTCGTACTGCGCCTGCCGGTACTGCTGCAAAGAGCCTACGTCTGTCCAATACTCGCCGAGAACGTAGCCGAACATCGGCTTTTCTTCGGCGAGAATCTGCGGAAAGATGTCCTGCGACCAGTCGTAGCTTTTGTCCGGCTGCATGTACTCAAAGATGGACGGCTCCAAAATATACATGCCGGTATTGACAGTGTCTGAGAACACTTCGCCCCAGCTCGGCTTTTCTAAAAACCGCCGGATGCGGCCGCTGTCGTCGGTAATCACGACCCCGAACTCCAGTGGGTTATCCACATGCTGAAGCACCAAAGTCGCCACTGACTGCTTTTCGCGGTGGAACGCCAGCGCTTTTTCTACGTCGAGGTCCGTCAGCGCATCGCCCGACACGATGATAAACGTGTCGTCTTTCAGATATTCTTCCGCCTTTTTGACGCTGCCTGCCGTGCCAAGTGGCGTATCTTCCACAGTATAGATCAGATTGACGCCAAGCTCTGAGCCGTCCCCGAAGTAGCCTTCAATCTCGTCGGCGAGATAATACAGCGTGACGACAATGTCGGTGATGCCGTAGCGCTTCAGCAGCTCAATCGTGTGCTGCATACAGGGCTTGTTCAAGATGGGAACAAGGGGTTTGGGCCGGCTCGACGTAAGCGGCCTGAGCCGCGTTCCTTCTCCGCCCGCCATGACAACAGCTTTCATCAGTCTCTCCTTCGCACTCCGTGCTTAAATTTCTTGCTCTTTGTATCACTTTGTGCGCTTGTCTCGCAACGCTTCTTTTGCTTACTTGTTTGTTCCCATTTCGGCAAAATTAGCAACCACTCGATAAAGTTATCGCGTAGACGCCCACGGACAAGCCACGCCACTGAGTCTCCGTCTCTTTGTGGAAGCCGGCCCGCAGCGCCACTTGCACGGAGGCTATATTGTCGGCTTCAATAACGGCGATCAGGCACTTGAGTTTGAGCGTATCCGCCGCGTACTTGACTGCCGACCGCACGGCTTCCGTGCCGAGGCCGCGCCCCCAGTAGGCAGTATTCAGGCGATACCCCAACTCGATTTCCGGCATGTCGCTGACGATCTGAGGCATAAAGCCGCAGTAGCCAATCAGACACTTATCCTCCTTGTGAACCACGGCATAAAGCGCGTAGCCATTGGTTTCGTACTCGGCGCGGCAGGAGGCTACCAGAGCCTGTGTCTGTTCGGCGGTCTTCGGCCCGGCTACGGAGAAACGCATGACTTCCGGGTCGGCTAAGATTTGCGACAGCAGCAGCACGTCTCCCGGCTCAAAATGGCGCAGTTGTAGTCTTGGCGTTTCGGCAATTGTCATGCTGTCATTCCTCCATATTTCTATAACAGCCGCGCTGGATATTCTGAGTAGCGGCGGTTCCATTCGTCAAGGTCAAGCACAGCGACGAAAATTGGCTGCTGCCAAACTCTGAGGTTCGGAACCTGCGCCTTGATACGGTTTTGGAACGTCACCAGCAGCGCCGCGTCGAGAGGGCGCGGCGGATGAAACAGTAAAATGAAACGGGTCGGCGCGGGCACAAACTGATCGGTCCAGGCGAGAAATGCTGTTGTGCCGAGGAACTTGTTTCGCATTTCTTGCGTGAACGCTTTGCTTTTCATTTTGCTGAGAAACGACCGGCGGCTGCCGCCCCGGTTTCTCGGATTGATGTGCGCCGGATGCCAGCTTTTAACCTCTAGCCAGAGATGTTCCGCCCCGTCTTGTAGGCAGAAGTCCACTCCGTTCCAGATGTTGTTTCCCTGACCACCAGGCCGTTCGTCATGCGCCATTGCCCTTGCGGCTTGGGTAAAGTCAAACTCAATGCGGCTTTCAACGAACACGTTTACCCCGGTAGTCCCTTCCTGTGGAGCGCGTCAACTCGCGGTCGTACAGCGAGGCGTACTGGTCCAAAATCGGGTTCGGCGCGAGGAGTGCAAAGTCTTCGGTCGCGCTGATTGTCGTACCGTCTGCGCCTGGCTGGAATGTGAAGTAGCGAACCGTGTCTTCTTTATGGGTTTGCAGGTCAAGCTCCTTCAAGATGACGTAGCTGTGTGTGGCGAGAAAGACCTGAACGCCCCGGCGCGTGAGTGCCAAGATCGCGCCGACAATCTCGCCCATCAGGATCGGGTTGAGGTTGACTTCCGGCTCATCCCAAAACAGAGTTGTCCCGGACACAAGCCAACCGTTGCGCTCAAGTTGCACCAGAGTCGCGATTTTTCGCAGCCCCTCGGCAACCATCGGCATCGGCAGTCGTCCGAGTTGGTTCGCGAGATAGAAGCGCCCGGCGTCATCGCGTTCAATCTCGCCGCCCAGCAGATGCGCCAGCGGTTCGTTTACGCTTGCGCTAAGATGAGTTGTGCCGTTTTTCCGTTCCAGCCTGAGCAGATTCACGACATCGCGGCAGGTCAAGTCAAAGTCTAAACGGACTTCATCATAGGCTTCCGTAAAGCCTTTAGTATGCCCCATCATGTCGATGGCTGGAATGAAGACAGGGCGTTCGGTTCTCAGGATTTCGGTGTCAACGGAGGCTACAGTGTCAATGCTAATTAGGCCGCTACGATGGATTGCGTAAGTCCAACGAGTGTCGGCGTACAGGCGATCGACATTAGCTACATCGCCTTTCTCAATCTTGATGCGAACGATGTCTGTAACATCACTAGCTTGAAATAATTCTCCGAGCGTCTTATAAATGCCGCGCTCCCGCGACTGCGTAAGTTGCATTGCGTACAGGGCCTTCATCACATGAGTTTTGCCGGTTCCGTTTTCGCCGACAAAGACATTAACGCCGGGGACGAACTCAAACTCAACCTCGCTGAAGGCCGTGAAGTTCTTTAGCCGCAGGCTTTGATGGTAAGAATGCTCGCTCATAGGTTTACTCTGCCGGATGCTCTAAAGACGCGAACCACTTTGGCTGGATGTCGGGGAAGATGCTGTCGCGGGCCTGGCATTCGGCGATGTTTTTCCAGTCACCGACGGATAGGGTTCCGCCGCTGGCCGCGCGGCGGGTCAGCGCGGCAAGCGCCTGGAAGTTGTCGTAATGGTTTCGCAGACGCACTTCGGAGTAGTCTTTCGCGCCGCCGGTGGAAATGCAGAACTGCCAGTCGGACGCCATCAGCAGCAATGCCTCGCGGGCGGCCTGTTTTAAAATGGGCGCGGCAGCAGTGCTATCGGCGCAGTCGCGGGCGAGCTGGGACATTTCGGCTTCCACTTCATAGACCAGTTTCCAGGACCAGGCGGTCTGCTCGTTGAGCCAGATGTAATGGAACCCGCCTTCGCCCCAGGAGCCTTCGGGAAGCGTCACCGGCAGTGTCGCGGGATGCTGGTCTAAGTACTCACTGACGGTTTGCAGCGTGATTTCGGGGTCTTGGGCGATGGTTTTCAGCGCGTGATAAAGGAATTGGGGACCCTCAAACCACCAGTGGCCGAACAGCTCAGTGTCGTAAACCGACGTGATAATGGGATTAGGATTAGCATTCGGATCGTACTGCGCCCTCAGAACTTCTTTGACCAGCGCTGCAAAATGCGCGGCGTGGGCGGCGGTGCGCTCTTCCGCTTGGTGCGGCTCGTACAGGGCTTTGGCGTCCATGTCGGCCTTGTCCGCGCTGATGCGCCAGAAGCGCAGGCCAAGCGACTTTTCGCCGGCTCGGACAAACTTCTTATGGAACTCCAAGTACCATTCGTCGCCGGGATAGCCGTGCTCGCCGCTCCAGACCTGCTGGCCGGTGGCGGCGTCACGCCCGAACACGGCCAGTGTGGGATGTTCTAAGAGGCCCGACGAGTCTACCAAATAAGGCTGGTAGGTGGTGTACGGCCTGTATTTGACTTCGACGGTTTCTTTTTGGAACTGCTTATAAAGCTGCTGCAAGGGGCCGAACTTGTCGGCATAAACGCCTAAAGCCTCGCCGCCGTGCAGCAGGCTTCCTTCAACAAAGAAATAGCGGATGCCGTTCTCGGCCAGGAACTCATCGGTTCCTTTTCGCAAAATGGGAGTGCGCGAGACATCGGGAACGGCCACCGACGGCGACCAGTGGTAGCGCGGGCGGTACGCGCATTCAGGCAGCCAGTAGCCGCTTGGTTTGCGCCTGAAGTGACGCTCGTAGGCGTCAATGCCGGTTTTGACCTGGGCCTGAATGCTGGTGTCCTGAGACAGCAGCGCCGAGTAGCCGTGGGTCGCACTACTGGTGATGATCTCAAGATGCCCGGCGCCCTGAAGCGCCGCAAACGCCCCGACAATGTCGCGCCCGTAGACACCTTCAAAGCTTGCCAGCTTCGCCCCGTACCAGTCTTCCCAGTACCGGGCCAAATACGCCAAATGGTAGTTGCCTTCGCGCCGGAACTGCTCCTCGTTGGCCTGAGCGGCTTCCACTTTGCCCCGAAGATAATTTGAAAACTCATCCTGAAAACTGGGATCGCGGAGCTGCTCGACCAGCACCGGGGTCAGGCCCAGGGTAATCTTGGGCGAGATGCCTTCGGCAATCAGCGTGTGGCAGACATCCAGCAAGGGCAGATACGTTTCGGCGGCGGCTTCCGAAAGCCAGTCCGTGCCGTGAGGAGAGCGCCCATGCGCAAGAACATAGGGGATGTGTGAGTGCAGAACGAGGGAGAACGTGCCAAGAGAAGTGCCAAGTGGCTGGGTCATGGAAGTAGCCTTATGAGCAGCGTGCGAGACTTGTACCCTTTCAGCATAGCATTTTTGACGGGTATTGTCAAACATTTTTGGGAACGGCGCTTGCTTGCTTTGGGTGGGAGGAACAAGGTAAAGTAGAAAAGACAGCCCATGAGGGGGCTGTCTTTCCCAATTGGGCAGAAAGGAGGTGAGCCTCCCATGTCCAAAAATCTGCGACGGACTCTTGTCAAGCTCCGACCCATCGCGCAGACTATCGCAGCAGTTGCATCAACAATTGCCGCGATTGTGCGGATCTTTGAAAGCCTCGGCTTCTAAAATCCGCTAAAGAAGAAGGGGGCCGCCGGCAAGCGGTTCCCTTCTTTTTGCTGTGTGTTGTCCAGCAAAGCGCTACGCTTTCGCGTCTTATTCTTATCTTGGCATATCGGCGCAAAGTTGTCAAGCCGTTAGCCGTACTTTGCCTTATGCGCCTGCATCAGCCGCTGGTAGTCGGGGTCGGTTTTAGCAGCTTCCCAGGCAGCCCGAAAAATCGCCGCCGACTCAGCTTTGATGGGATCGGCAGCATACGGCAGCATTTCGCGGCCATGCGCCCCGCTTTGGCCGCGCTTGTCTTCCGGCACCGGGCCGTCGTACTTTTTGCCGCCCTTGTGGTTCGCGTAGCGGCGGGAGCGCGTCATGCCCATCTGCAGGAACTTCCGGGCCATGTCCATGCCGACAAAGTCTTCGGCAGCTTTGTAGGCATGGAACATTTGGGTGATGGCTTCGGACGATTCGCGGGCGGCGTCAGGGGTTGCAAACCGCCAGTGTGGCAGGATTTCGCTTTTGTACGGCTCAACAAGCAGAACACCCTGCTCGCCGATGCCGACTTGGTACAGCTCCGGGTGCGCCCGCAAATCCAAGTGTTTGTAATCCAGTGAATAGTCGAACTTCATAAGAAAAGCTTACTGAGCGAAGGAACGTGCAGCCGCCGTCGTTTCATTGGAGTTGTGCGCGTGGCCGGCATCCTGCTCTCTCGCGGCGGCAAGAACGCGGCTGCGCTTGATGGTTTCCTTGTTCATGGCGGCCCAGACGTGGAGAGGCATCAGCGCCCCGCGTAGTGTCTGCCCAAGCGGGGTCAGCTCGTAGTCCACACGCGGCGGCACGGACGGGAACAGGGTGCGGGTAACGATGCCGTCTGTTTCTAGGCGTTTCAAGGTCAAGGTGAGCATTCGCTGCGAAATGCCGGTGACACGCCGCTGAATTTCATTGTAGCGCAATGCACCTTGAGACAGCGCTCCAACGACCATGATGGTCCACTTGTCCCCGACACTCGCCAGCACATCGGCAAGCCCCTTGCAGTCCGTGGCAGACAAAGGGCTGTCAGGAACAAACATGTTCGTTTCGCTCAAAAAAGTGCCTTCTTGTGTAGTTTCCATAGATGTTCTATACTAACACCACGAACAAATTGTTCGCAGCATCTTGGAAAAAAAGGACAAAAAAATGACAAAGCTTTTAGTGGTTGAAGCAAGCCCGCGTGGAGAATACTCGATTTCCCGCAATCTCACCCAAACATTTGTGGAACAGTGGAAGACCGCGCACCCCGGCGGTGAAGTGTGTGAGCGCGATCTCGCAAAGATGGACTTGCCTTATGTGAACCTGCCCTGGCTGGGAGCGAGCCTGACGCCTCTGGAAAAGCACACGCCTGAGATGCAGGAGGTGCTTCGGGTATCCAACAAGCTTGTCGCCGAAATTCTGGATGCGGATCACCTTGTGATCAGCACCCCCGTTTACAACTACAACATTCCAGCCAATTTAAAGTCTTACGTTGACCATATTGTGCGAAAAGGTCTGACGCTGGGCACGGCGGGCGAGGGCCTGGTTCACGGCAAGAAGTGTACGGTACTGATGGCTTCAGGCGGTGTCTATACTGAAGGCTCGCCAATCCGAGACCGGGATATTGCAACCCAGTATCTGCGGCTGATCCTCAAGGTGATCGGCATTGAAGATGTCACGTTTGTTGCAGCCGGCGGAACTAAAGTGGTCGATCTTGGAGAAAAGTCGCGAGCAGATTTTCTCCAGGCGTTTGAACCGGCGGTCTTGTCTGCCGCACAGTTATAGTGTGCCACTTCGATTGAAGCACTCGAAAGGGCTGCCGACGGCAGCGGCGAACTATCTTCGCCGCTGCCTTGCTGTGTTTCAAGCAGTTTGTGCGTCTTCCTGTTTTTGCGTGTCTGCCGCCTTTATCAGCGCTGCCAAGCTTGCCGCAAGCGCGGCCAAAGTGTCCGGGTCGGACACTTCTTTTTCTGGGTTCAGCTTGGTAGTCACAAAGGGAATTTGAAGAGACGCGGCCTCCACAACAGCCGCTTCTAAGGCTGAAAGCGTCAGCGCCAGCGCGGCATGGGCGTACTCGCCACCGCGTGCCGACGGAGACGCGCTAACGACGGCGACCGGCTTGCGCCATAGCTCGCCGGAAAAGACCAGCCAGTCCAGCGCGTTTTTCAGGCTTCCGGGGATGCCGTAGGCATATTCCGGGGTGCAGATCAAGACGCCGTCCGCAGACCCGATCAGCGTCCGGAGACGCTGCACCGGGTCCGGCAAGTCCGATTCCAGTTCCGGGCTGAAGTGCGGCAGGTCCCCCAGACCGTCATAGAACACGGCGTCCACGCCTGCCGGAGCCGAAGCAATCCCGGCACGGACCAGCGCAGTGTTGGCGGAAGCAGCCCGCAGGCTGCCGGAAATGGCAACAATTTTCATCGGCAGCAGCTCGGTTCACTTCTCCGGCGAAACTCTATCAGACCAGCCGACGACCATCGAGCGCATTGTATCCCAGCCATCCAGGATGACGAGAAGAACGTGCGGGACGACGAACGCGGCGAAGATCGCGATGAGCCAGAAGTGCCAGAGGCGGGCGTAATCGTAGCCGCCGAACACGGCTTGCAGCCAGCCGAACTGCTGCGGCTTGTGAATGGCCCAGCCGGTCAGCACCGAGACCGTGCCGAAGACCGGCATCGAGAAGTACGCCAGCCGCTGCAAGGCGTTATACTTGGTCGTGATGACCGGGTGCGGCCACGGGCGGCGCGTCAGCTTCGCCAGCGGCAGGCCAAGGTAGTAGATCTGCATTCGTACCGCATCTTTGAAGTCCGTGCTCCGGGGCAGGAGCGACTTGTAGCCGCCGCCGAGACCGAGGCCGACTAAATAAAGCAGGCCGTTCAGCATGAACAAGTAAGCAAACAGCCAGTGCAGGTTCAGCGCCGACGACAAAATGCCCGTGCCGAGGCTGAAATGGTCGTAGAACCAAGAGTTGCTGTAATGCGTCCCCGGAACCCAGGTATCAGGGGTCCCATAAGAGGCTCGCCAGGGTTCATGCCGTGCGGCCCACAGACCAACATCGTTCAAATAGTCTTCGTTGCCGTTCGCGTCTGCCGGGTGCTTATAAACCGGCGCGGCCCAGTAGATGGACAGGCCGCTTAGAATCAGCCCGGTCAGCAGCGGGATATTCGCCCAGTGCGTCACGCGCACCAGCCAGTGATGCTTGCGGACGACCGGAACCATTTCGGCAGCGGGAACCGCCCCCACTGTTGTCGTTGCCATAGCGCAGAAATTTCCAAATTGAAACCGGCCGCCGCCGCTTGCTGCGGCAGCGACCGGCAAAAACAGGGTGCTTACATAAAGACAGAGCGCTTACATGTGGTGCATCATGTGATGGTGATGCATCATGTAGTGGTGGTGCATCATGCGATGATGCCGCATGTAGTGATGGTGCATCATCTGGGCCGAGGCTCCGGTGACGGAAGCGGCGGCCAGCACGGCGAAGGCCGCGGCAAGTGTGAATAACTTCATTGTGTGTCCTTTCTAGCGTCCCTAAACGCTGTGCTGCCGGCACGGTTTTGAGTGACGGCGTTCTCAGTGAACGCTATATCATACCACGAACTTGCGTGATTGCAGCAAAAGCAGCGCACCGGATATTACAGCGCAGCTTCCGACGCGCCGACAATGCGGCGGCTTGCCTGCTCCTGCGCGAACACAACAACATGGAGGTGCCCGCGCCGCCAGCCGGATTTCAGCGTGACAATGGGCGAAGCGTCAAACGCGCCGCCAGTGACAACTCCAATCGGGATCAGCTCCCGCACGACCGCGCTATGGGACAGATGCCGTCCGGCGTTCTCGCCGCCGCCGACCGAGGAGTGGAGGCTGTCTTCGGTGATCGCCAGATACACTTCAGCCGGGTCGTTCTGCGCCGAGGCCGGCAGGTGGCCGACATGCACGGCAAGCCGTCCGCCTCCTGCTTGGGCCACGCTCACCTGCGCTTTGGGCAGCCGGGCCGCCCGGCGGATCGCCAGCTGCGCGGCTTCGCCATCGCTGCCGACAAGCTGCGCTTTGCCGTCTACAATGATCTGCGGCGTGTAGACCGAGTCGAGGCGAAACGCATTCGAGTAATCGCTTTGGCGCTGGGAAAATTGCATGGACGAAAAAGGATCCGCCCAGCCGCCGTGGTTCCAGTAGTCCACATGCTCGCCCAGCGCGATGATTTCCACACCCGGCACCGGCGTGTTTTTGACGTATTGGGACAAAAGCGTGTCGGCAGGCGGGCAGGAAGAGCAGCCTTCCGAGGTGAACAGCTCGACAACAACCGGCGTTGTCTGGGAAGGCGTCGGCTGCGCCGCCTGAACCGGTGCGAAAGAAACGCAGGCCGCAAGCGCGGCAGCCGCCGCGATGAGTTTAATAGGTTTTAGTGTCATTGTCATACCTTTGAAGGCGCTTGAGTGCGCTCTCAGTGGATTTTACAAATGGGAGAGCCGAGAAGTTCCATAAAGCAGTTCCATAATGCAGTTCCATAAAGCAGCGGCATGAGTTGAGTGACTGAAGTCACTCGCTGGAAGGTACTCAGAAGTACCGCCTGTCCAGGGGACAGAAGAACAAGATAAGATCATCTTGATCCCATCCTAATCTTTTGTCCCTTGAACAGGTGGCGTTTCTGAACGCCTTGTAGCGAGGACGTTCACGTCCTCGTCTTTGCGTCCTCCCCTTTATGTCCTTGTCGTCGTCAGCGCTCCTAGCCCATGGCGGGGCCGGGCCGGTGACGCGGCCAGACTGCCTGGTGTCAGAACGTCAGGCCTTTGACTTCAATACCGAGGCCGATGCTGCGGGTGCGGAAGTTGTAGGAAAGGATGGGGATAAAGCCGCGCAGAGCCGGGCCAAGCGCAGCCTGGTAGTCAATGACGCCGCCTTTGGAAAGGTCGTAGCGGATACGGCCTGCAACCACCAGCCGGGAGGTTCCGGTCTGGAACCGCAGGTCCAGCTCGCGGTCCGTGTCCAGAACATCAAAATTGAACGGTGAGCTGCCGCTCACGCTGCTGGCGAGGAACTGGACACCGACAGCGGTTAAATCAGAGTAATAGTGGTTGACGGCGACATTGATCTGGTCATAGCGGTAAGCGGACCGGCTGCCGCTGTAACTGCTGCTGGTGATGATCACGCTTGGCACCAGAACGGTGTTCGGCGCAACCAGAATAGGGCGAGTTGTGAGACCCGCTTGGCTTTGGATACGCCGAGCGGCGGTGCTGTAAGGGGCTGCCGACAACTGTTCGCGATACTCGCCCACTGTTTCCTGGGCTTGGGCGTACAGGACAATATGCCGCAGGGAAGCCCGGAACGACTGCGGATCACCCGCAGCCGGCGTGCTCGGAACTGGGGACAGCGGGACATTGCCGCTGAGCGTCACTTCCGGCAGGCGGCTGACATACAAGTCTGTGCGGCGGTTTCCGCTGGCGGCGACATGCGTAGACAAATCTTCGCCCAGATACAGGCCGCCATGGGACGGCGCATTGAAAAGCTGGATGGGATTCGGGTCCGGCAGGAAGTCCTGGAACCGCAGCGGGTCGCCTTCCGGCAGCGGGCCGGGCAGCACGGTCGCTGCCGCCCGGATACGGCCCAGCAGCGTGACCGGCCCGCTGTAAGGCGCGGCGGGCGCGGCACTTGTGCGGGGCGTATAAAGCGTCTGGAAGCTGGTGACGGACGCCTGCACCGTCTGGCGCGTCGGCAGCAGCACGCGGTACTGCACCGGCAGGCGCATGATCCGGGTGTCACTGCCGAACGCGATAAACGTGCCGTAGCGCGACGATACGCCGATGGTCGGAATGACCAGCTTGCGGCCACCGGTCCCGCCGCTTTTATTGAAGCCGAACGACAGCCGCCGGAACGTCACCAGCCGGACGCCGAACAAGTAAAGCGTCGCGTTTCGAAGCGTCCCCCGGTGCGCCAGCGAGTCCAGCGTGATCGTCTGGGCACGCAGGTAGTAGTCGGCGGGGCCGCCGTTCGCGACGGTCGTGAAGCTGCCGTTATAGGCCACAATCCGCTCAGGAGTTCCAGCGATGCGCGGGGCGCGAACAGAGTAGTAGGCGCGTGAAACAAGCGCGTTTGTCGCCGTGCCTTCCTGGTGCGCCCCGCCAAATGTCACTTCGTCGGCGTGAAGTGACGTGTCCGCTTCATGCAGGCGGACATCGCCGCGCAGGTCATACTGCCCAGACGCCAAATCTGCGTCCGCCTGGTCCGCGTCCAGCGTCAGCTCGCCGCCGTAGATGACGCGCACGTCTTTTAGCTGCGTGTGAGCGGCGGAGCTGGGCAGAACGCCGCTGAAGTTCACCTCGACTTTGGGCGGCAATTTGGAAGCCTCCGGCGGCAAGACTGCCGTGTCGGGAGCGTCCGAAGATTCCGGCGCGGAGGCCGCCGGCGGCGCGGCATCCGGCCCGACTGCGGTTCCGTTGGGAAGCTGGGCCAGCGCCGGCGCAGCAGACAGCAGAAGCACAAGAGAACACCCGTGCCAAAAGTGCCTATTTCCAGTCACTAAGGTCCAATCTGGCGGGAGCCTTACCCAAGCTGCCGACACTGTCCCGGAATGCCTGGTCATCGTAAGTGCGCGAATGAATGACGACCGGCATCGGAACGGCATGGCCCATTAAAAGCGCCTGCTGCTTGGAATCCAGCGACGCCAAGACGCTTCGCAAAGAAGACGCGCCGGAAATGCCGGTCAGGACGGCGTCAATGTCCCGCTCGTCGTTTAACAAACACGTGATGCGCGTGCCAAGCTGAGACAGCACTTCCGAGTCAATGCCGGACGGCCGCTGGTCTACCACTAAAAGCGTGACATTGTACTTTCGCAGCTCGCGGGCGATCGTGCCGAACGTGGTTTGATGCGCGAGATGCGGAGACAGAAACTTGTGCGCTTCTTCAATGGTAATCACTAAAGGCGTCGGCTTCTTGGCTTTGTCGCCCATCGCGTTTTCCGACAGCTTGATATACTCGGCATGAACTTTGCGGGTCAGAATGTTCGCCACCAGCATATATTGAAGCGGCTTATGGTAGTTGCCGAATTCCAGCACGACGTTTACATCTTTTAAGAGGCACCCCATGATCTGCTTGACGGCGTCATCGGCATCATCCGCTTCTTCAATTAAGAAGCCTTTGCAGTCTTCCACCATGCGCCCGAGCTTACGCTTTAAAGCGCTGAGCGACATGGCGTTCGCCCCACTGTCTTCCGCGAACTGCTTGAGCGTCTCGCTGTCCATTTTGAGAAGCGTCGCCAGCCAGCGGCTTTTGTAGTGCTGCTCCAAAAGAAACGTCGTCTCGGCGGCGCTTTGATTGAGGTTCAGCTCGTCGGCCAGCAGCAGAATGTCTTCAACGCTGATCTGGCTGTATGGGATACGGACATCGTTTTCGACAGGGACTTTGCGGCGGTGCGACGACTCGCGGTCCAGCGTAAAAACGCTGACCCGGTTGCCGAAATACTTTTTGAGGCCGTCCACCCCGGCCCGGTTCGGGTCTTCCGAGCTGCCCTGCCAGCCGTACTCGCCGTGCATGTCAAACACTAAATTGACGGCTTTCTTGTGCTTGATCATGCCGCATAAACAAATGCGCGTGAGATACGTTTTGCCTGTGCCGGATTTGCCGAAGATGCCGTTGGAGCGCTCCACCAGCTTTTCTAAATCCAGGCAGACTTGAATGTCTTCCATGTCCAGCGGCGACCCGATATGAAAATGCCTGCCGCCTTCGGTTTCCGCGCCGAAGATGTCCGCGATATCGTCTTCGGTCGCTTCCCCGACCCCGCTGAAATGCGTCGGCACGGTCTTGACCGGCTCAAACTCAGCGCTGCTCCCTTTAACCCGCATCAGAAGCGGCTTCAGTGTCACCGTGCCGTAGGCCGAAGTCCCGGCCAGCACCGAGCGCAGGAACGTGTTTTCCATTCCCTCGCCCGACGGCGGGTTCGCCAGCACGGCAGGGGAGGCGCAGTCCAAAGAAACATCGGTAATCATGGCAAAAAACTCGTGCCGCAGGCCGTCTACCACAACAAACTTGCCGGCCCGTATCTCTTCCACCGACCCCGTCAGCTTCATCTGGACCCCAGCCTGCAGGGAGCCGCGCACGATGCTTCCCATGGCGACGCGGGCGCGGGGCAGCGTTTCGGCGGGAGACAGGGCGTAATGCAGACCGCCCGCGCCGTTTCCATTGCCGTTCTTTCCTGTTCCATTGCCACCGAATGCCATATTTGCCGCCTTGTTTCACCGCGCCGTCAAGATGTAGTGTGTTAAGATGTAGTGCATTATAACACACGCCGGCGCCAGGCGTCAACAAAAAAGCCCCTGTGTCACGGAGACACAGGGGCATTTCGCTCTTCGCGGCGCTCAAAACGCGATTGCCGGCGGCAGATGCGTTGCCTGGAAAACGGCAGGGGTGCATTCCTGGGCGATAAGATTGTAGTCCGCGATCACTCGCGCCCGCGTCGCCGGCGGATCATGCCGGCGGCTGTACGCGACATTTTTTGCTTCTTGCCGCAAAAAAACCGTCATGCTGCGGTCCAGCTTCGGGCTGGGATTGACCAGATACACTGTTTCCGGCCCCGGTCCCGCCGCCGTGTGCTGGTTCACTTGCGGGTGCCAGAGGCAGACCAGCAGCCCAGCCAATCCCATCAGCGGGACACCATAAACAGAATACGGTACGCTATTCGTTCGCATACTCCTAACACTTTCTTTGCTTTTTGTTCTTTTCGTACTGCAATTATAGCAACCAAACACATAAAATAAACCTGACTGCCGGAGCGCCTTTGCTCCGGCAGCCACTCCGTCTTTACGCTCAAACCCTAACTATGGCTGCGGCCTGCTTCGACATTCTCGCGCAGCGCTTCCGCACTCATGGGAGCCATCGAGCAGAGGTAAACCCGGTCCCAATCCTGCTGCGGGCCTTCGTTCATGTGGTTCCAGAACGCACGCAGCTTGGCAACGATCCTTTGCATTGTTGTATTCATATTCTTGCTTCTTCCTAATTTTCACTCGGCCTAATTTTCACTCCGGGTCACCCGGATCAGGGACAAAATCTGCTTTCGCAGCAGCGCTCGCTTTTCGGGTGGAACTTCCGCCAGCTCGCGCACAATCTGCTGGACTAGATGCTGCTCCGGCTGGATATCAGACGCTTTGTCACTGCTGATGTTCTTGGCGAAATCGTGCTTGCCCGCGTAGCGCAGCCAGTCCGCCGGAGACTCGCCGAGTGCACCTGCGAACTTAATCAGCGTCTTCTCGCCCGGCGACTTGCCCTTTGCCATGTCGGCGATCTGGTTATAGCCGATAGACAGCTTTTCGCCGGCGGCACGGGCGGAAAGGGGCTTGTCCGGCGTTCCCAGCTCAGACAGCACCCGCAGTGTTTGCTTTTGGAGTTCATCATTCTTCGCCATTGATGTTATTATACAACACCAGTGCCATTGTTGTCAACAGTATACCAAGTCTTTTCAGATACCTAAACATCGGCATTCCGGTCAGGGAACAGGAGGGGGCTTTCGCTGTGGTACAATGCGGTTAATTCTACAGGGTTTTAAGACGTGTTCCGAGGAGAGCGACCGCATGGTGCTAGCTGTTGTCATGGAGAAGTGCCAGAGAAATTGGAGAGCATAAAAACAGGACATATGGTGAAGGTGACATCAATCGAGACCGGCACAGCAATGGTGATGCCGAACGCGGCTCCTCATCAGCCACTCAGCTTCTGGCTCTGGTTCGGCGGCATCGCCATCTTCAGTTCTATGGTTGGATTTTGGATGTACCGGCGGCTGGTTGCATCGAAAGGTTAGAAAGGATAAGATTAGCCTGGCGTATGCCGACTGATCCGTAGACTGGGTGTAACTTCAGGAACGGGATAACGCTGACCAACTTCAGCAACTTCAGGATACTCTGGGTGTAGATCGCGCCGGATTACAAACCAGCTACGTCCATTGAAGTAAGAAATGCCCTGGCCGATTTCATTTGGGATAGACAGTTTCTGCCGCAGTTCATTGAAACGTGCGCGGGGGTCACAGTCCGAGTAGCGACAACGCGGGGTACTATCCAGCGGCTTAGGCTGAACAGAAACCCGCTCGCACCAAACGCACCAATAGTCATGAGTGTCACCGGGAGCAGCCATCCAAGCGGCACGTCGTCCGTGACGTAGACCCATCTCCCGAAGCCACCGCTGTTCTGCACAGGGGTCTTTGCCTCGAACGGAAATGTACTTTTGATACAAAGCGCGAATTTCTTCACCCGTCACTCTCAAGTATTCGCAGTTTTCCTTGATGGTCTTTCCATTCTCGGTGCTCTTTCCATCGCTCATCTTTTGGACCTCATTGCCTTAGTCGGCTAAATCCGCTAAACAGTTTGATTCCGCAATGTCTGCTTCCTGCTGTGCTTTTAGCTCATTAAGAAAATCTTAACTTAGTGAGTAATTCTCTAAGCCTGACTGAAATTCATGCACCTGCCAGGCTATGTTATTAGAAGCGGCATCCATTTGTGTCTTCTTTCTATGAAAAAAGCCTCCGCTCTGGAATGAGCGGAGGCTTTTTTGGCTGTTAGGCCCGGATGTCTACGGGACCCATGCGGCGGAGCTTCTTCAGCGCACGAAGCTCGATCTGGCGGACGCGCTCGCGGGTGACGGCGAAGCGCTGGCCGACTTCTTCGAGCGTGTGCGCGTAGCCGTCGTCGAGGCCGAAGCGCATTCGGACAACGTCGCGCTCACGCGGGGTCAGCTTGTCCAGCACGGCGTCAAGCTGTTCGCGCCGAATCAGGTTCACGGCGGCATCCGACGGCGACTGGTTAGCGTTGCTCTGGATGAAGTCCGCGAGCTGGGCCGAGTCTTTCTCGCCGACCGGAGTTTCCAAAGAGAGCGGCTCCGACGCGATCCGCTTGATCTCGTTCACACGCTCGACCGGCACTTCCATTTCGGCAGCCAGCTCGTCCTGGGTCGGCTCACGCGACAACTGCTGGCGCAGCAGGCCCTCGGTGCGGACCAGCTTGTGGATCGTCTCGGCGACATACACCGGAATACGGATCGTCCGGCCCTGGTTGATGACGGCGCGGGCGATGGCCCGGCGAATCCACCAGGTCGCATACGTGCTGAACCGGTAGCCCTTGGTGTAGTCAAACTTCTCAACGGCGCGGATCAGACCGATATTGCCCTCCTGGATGAGGTCCGCCAGGCTGATGCCGGGCACCGAGTAGCGCCGCGCGATGGAAACGACCAGGCGCAGATTGGCCTCGGTCAAAATGTCCTTTGCTCGCTGATCGCCATCGGCGACTTTCCGCGCCAGATCAATTTCCTCAGCCGCGCTCAGAAGCTTGGTGCTTTTGGTCTTCCGCATCCACATCTGGAGCGATTCGTCACGCGGGTTTTCCTCGACCGGCGCATAAACTGTTTCCTGCGGCTCGTCTTCGGCTAAATCTTCGGCATCGTCTTCCGCCGAGGAGCCTTCCAAAAGCGGGTTCGTGATGTCATCGTCACCCCCGGCGGCAAGCGCCAGAAAGCGGATAGCATCGGGATCATCCAGCGCTCCGCTTGCTGCCAGCGCCGACTCATCGCCGCCAAACTCCGATCCCTGACGCCGCTCGCTGGACCCAGCGAGGCCGTGCGGCAGCGCTGCCGTGTTCGGATTGTCCTTTAATGCTGTGTTGCTCCCCATTGATATCCCCTTTGTCTCAGTCAGTTCCAAATCAAAATCAAGTCCCAAGCCGTGGTCAAATCTCAAATCAAAAAATAACTTTTCACAATAATTGCCACTTTCTCAACACTCCGGCAGCCGGTAAGGTTCCAGAGCGGAACGTGCTTGTGCTTCTTTCTACGGAACCAAGCCCTTAATTGTCACAAATATTTCGGGATATTTCAGTAGTGTAGATTACGTTTATATAAAAATTGTTTCGGCAAGCTTGCTTCCTGAAATGGGTTAGTACCCGCTTGCAGCAGCTTTCAATCCGGCACAAGAATTTACTTGGAGGCAGGGATAGGCTGAGGAAAATCGCCGGCTCAGGCGACAAACAGGAAGACCGGCGCAGCATCGCCACCTGTCCCAAAAGCCGCAGCGACTCGTTTGGAACTGCCGGATTAAGAGACTAGGGTTTTGCGGCGTTACCTGGGAAAGCCAGGTGGACTGTGCCGCAAACAATCTAAAATCGGCGCATTCGCTTCCGGGAATTGGTAAGCGTCAAGCTCCTCTAAGCGCACCCAAATAATTTGTTTGCTTTCGCGCGGCTGTGCGTCACCGCTGTGGGCGCGGCACAGAAACGGATGCAAAATTACGGTGCGCTCCGGGTACTCATGCGTGATGATGGGCCAGGCTTCTAAAACAACAACTTCCAGACCGGTTTCTTCCCGCGTTTCCCGCACCGCGCAGTCCGCAGACTTTTCGCCATCCAGGCACTTGCCGCCGGGAAATTCCCACAAGCCGGCTTTGTGGACGCCGTCTTTGCGCTGGGCGATCAGCACCGTGCCGTCAGCGGGATGCAGAATAAGGGCAAGGGCGATGTTCATGGTGAGATTTGGAGAAAAAAGGAAGCGAGTGACTAAAGTCACTCGCTGGAAGGTACTCAGAAGTACCGCCTGTCCAGGGGACAAAAGATTAGGATGGGATCAAGATGATCTTATCTTGTTCTTCTGTCCCCTGGACAGGTGGCGTTTCTGAACGCCTGATAGCGAGGACGTTCACGTCCTCGTATGTTTGGGCCGCACCCGCGTATATTTGGACTATAGCTCCAGCCGCCCCTGCGCGTCATGCCGCCAGAGCAGCTCCGTCAGCTTCACCTGCGGTGTCGCCAGCGCGTGCTTCGCACGATCTTGAGGAGACACCCAGGCATGACGCACCCCGTCCGAGACTGCGCCTTCATACTCCGCCTCAAACCCATGCAGCGTCACCCGGCGGTTCGCGACCACATGCTTGACGACGCCGAATGGCCGCAGGCCGCGCACATGCACCCCAACACTTTCGCAGACCGCCCGTGCGGCGCAGGACTCCAGCGCTTCGCCGTCCTGCCGTGTCCCGCGCGGCATTTCCCACAGTCCGCCCCACAATGGAAGCTCAGGAGAGCGCTGGACAATCAGTGTTTGTCCCGAACGCTGGGGGTCACGTAAAGCGACAGACACGTCTTCCACGTCCAGCCACTTCTTGACTCCCGAAAACTGCGGAAACGCCGTCGGCTCGCCCAATGCTTTCGCTCGGCACTCGGCGCTGACCGGGCAAGTGCCGCACTTCGGCGCTCCGGCTTCGCAGACCAGCGCCCCTAGCTCCATCAGCGCCTGATTGAAGTCCCCTGCCCTGCCGCTGGGAATGGCCTCTTCCGCCAGCCGCCAAAGCTGCGTCTGCGTTGCCGCTGACGTCTTCGGGTCGCCCGTAACGGCATGGACACGGGCCATGACCCGTATGACATTAGCATCCAAAATCGGCGCGTCCTGATTAAACGCAATGGATAAAATCGCCCCCGCCGTGTACCGTCCAATCCCCGGCAGCGACAGCAGCGTCTTTGGGTCGCTAGGCACCTGCCCGTCAAACTCGGCCACCACGCGCTGCGCCCCTTTGTGCAGGTTCCGCGCACGGGCGTAATAGCCTAATCCCGCCCAATGCTTCAGCACGTCGTCCAGCGGCGCGTCCGCCAGCGCCTGCACCGTCGGAAACCGTGCCATCCACTTGTTGTAGAACGGGATCACGGCGGCCACCGTCGTCTGCTGCAACATAATCTCCGACACCCAGACCGCATACGGATCATGCCCCAGCCGCCGCCACGGCAAATCCCGTTTGCACCCGTCGTACCACGCGAGTAAGTCCCGCGCAAATTGATCTTGCTGGTCTGTCATAACTACGGCTTGGTTGGGCTATCACGCAGGGTCTTCCAGCAGTCTATCTCGATTGCGAAAAGCTCCTGAATAATCTCGGCGTCGCTCATACCACTTTCTTTCATGTTTTTGCCGGTCTTCTGCGACAGCAGTTCTGCGCGGTTCTCAGCCCGATACCAGCCGCGCTGTGTGAAAATTGTCGCTTGGACTTTTTGGCCGTAGCCATACCCAAGCCTCATGCACGGGGTACTGAAGCCGTCCAAAAATCCTTGTGCGGCCTCCAAGTCTTGAGCATTGTGCATATACATTGCAGGCCGCGCCTGGGTGTGTTCCAGGGTCGCGATGATGGTTTCAATGGCTTGTGCTTGTGTCATGGCAACCTTCGTCACCCAGCACTGGAAGTGCCGGTCTATTGAAGTACAATTGTCTGCTTTCGCAGACATAAGACAAGAATGGCCTCGTTTGCCGTCCTTGTGTCCACGCAGGTGGACAATCGCACTTTAAAAGACCCGGATTTCTAATCCGGGTTCTTCTAATCCGGGTTCTTCCATTCTGCTTACTGTTCCACCCGCGCCTCACTCGCGCGGACTTTGCTTTTGTCATCGCTGTCGGCCCCGGCGTCGAGCGAGATGTCTAAGTTGGGAGATGCGCCGTTGATGACGACTTCATACGCGGCCCGCATCTGGCGAGCGGCGCGGAGGGGCGGCATGAAGCCGTTGTCGGTGCCGAGGCCGGGGACAAGCAGGGTCTGGATGATGTCGCCGTGCAGGGCGTTGAAGTCTAACACAGAGCGCAGGGCGGCGCGAAACGCTAAATACGAATTGACGGTGCGGCTGATGTTCTGCGGGACGCGCATAGTCGGGGCGACGACGAGAAACGGGAACTGGGTAGCCTGAGTGATGACGATCTCGGCCTGCCCGACGACAAGCTCACCATCGTGGCGATCTTTAATCATCTGCTGGACTTCGATCTCGACATCCTCGCCAAGAAAGTCAACAATCTGGGCATCTAAACCACCGTCCATGCGTCCGAACGAGTTGGCCGGGGAGACGAGCGCGTCGGCTTCCAGTGTAAAGATGCTGTCGCAGGTGATGGAAAGGTTCGGCAGGCCGGCAAAGTAGGCTTGCCAAGACTCGACCAGGGGCAAATAGGTATCGCAAAGGGTGATTTGCAGGCCGTGGCTTGAGGCGGACATGGGTTATTATAGCGCAGGAACCCACCCCGGCGCAAGCGCCTTCCCCTCCCTGTTAAGGAGGGGCAACAAGTTAAGGAGGGGCAACAAAGGACAGGAATGAAAACGGGGACGCTCGCTTTGCTGCTTCGAAAGCCCTTCCCTAACAGGGGAGGGAGCGAGGAACGAGCGGGAGGGGTTCCTCATCCAAACCGGCCTGAGACGTAGGCTTCGGTGTCTTTGTCTTTGGGATTGGTGAAGATCTGGTCCGTGTCGCCGAACTCTTTCAGCTCGCCGCGCAAAAAGAAGCCGGTGCGCTGGGAAACACGGGCGGCCTGCTGCATGTTGTGGGTGACAATGACAATCGTATAGTCTTTTTTCAGGTCTTCCATAAGCTGCTCGATGCGAAAGGTCGAGTTGGGGTCAAGCGCGGAACACGGCTCGTCCATCAAGATGACTTCAGGCTCGACAGCCAGTGTCCGCGCGATGCACAGGCGCTGCTGCTGGCCGCCGGACAGGGCGAACGCCGACGCTTTCAGCTTGTCCTTGACTTCGTCCCACAAGGCGGAGCCGCGCAGGGTGCGCTCGACGATTTCATTCAGCTTCTTGCGGTTAGTCATGCCGTGAATGCGCGGACCGTAAGCGATGTTGTCGTAAATGGACATCGGGAACGGGTTCGGCTTTTGAAAAACCATGCCGACTCGCTTGCGTAAATCTACCACGTCCACACGCTTGTCGTAGATGTCTTCGGTGTCTAGGGTGACTTTGCCGGTCAGGCGCGTGCCGTCAATCAGGTCATTCATACGGTTCAGTGTCCGCAGAAAGGTAGATTTGCCGCAGCCGGACGGGCCGATCAGCGCCGTGATTTGGCGGTCGGGGACAACGAGATTAATATCTTTGAGCGCATGAAACGCGCTGTAATAAAAGTCCACATGGTCCGCCACGACTTTCGCAGCCGTCGAGACCGGCGCTTGACTGCGAGCCAGGTCCGAAAGGCTGCCGGCAGTCTCTTTTTGTGCAGTCTCTCTGTGTGTCGGTTCCAGCGAAAGCGGCTCGGTGGAATAGCCTTCAGCCATGAGTTATCTCCAAGATTATTAAAGAATTAGTGTTAAAGAATTAGTGTGTAAGAGTTAGTGTTGAAAAGTTATTTTTCCTGCATCGCGCTGCCGCGCGTCGCGAAGCGAGCCGCAATGCTGAGTATTAAGACGAGGGTAATCAGGACAACTGACGCGGCCCAAGCCATGTTCTGCTGGTCCGTGTCCGGGCCGGTCGCGTAGTTAAAGATCCGCAGCGGCAGCGCATCAATTGGAGCCGCCAGGGTCGGCAGGGTCAGCCGTCCCCCAAGCGCTTTGTGCGTCTGAAAAAACTCGTTCCCGAGAATCGTAAAGAGAAGCGGTGCTGTTTCTCCGGCGACACGGGCCAGCGCCAGCATGATCCCCGTGATGATGCCGCCGCGAGCGGCAGGCAGTACAATAAACAGCATTGTCCGCCAGCGGGTCGCGCCCAACCCTAAAGACGCTTCACGCATCGAGAACGGCACCAGGCGCAGGATTTCTTCTGTCGTTCGCATGATGGTCGGGATCATCATGATTCCCAGGGCCAGGCCGCCGGCATACGCGGAGTAGCCCTGGCCGGGATGCCGCTGGGAAATGGGATAAACGACGGCGGCGTAAACAAAAATCCCGATCACAATGCTGGGAACGCCGTTCAAGACGTCCGTGAAAAAGCGGATGACTCCTCCAAAACGGCCCCGCGCTTCAAGCTGGTAAATTCCTCCCAGCAGCCCAAGCGGAATAGAAATCAAAGACGCAATGGCGAGCAGTGTCAATGTCCCAGTGATTGACTGGGCCATGCCGCCCGCTTTTTCGTCGTCGTGGTTCGGTGTTCGCGTGAACAGGGTCAAGTGCAGCGACGAGTAGCCTTTGGAAAGCAGGAAATACAGGACCAATCCCAGGACCAGAACCGCAAGTCCCGCCGCAACAATGCACAGCGTCAGCATGAACACGTTCCGCACTTTACGCAGGATAAGGCCGCCCTCTGGTTTTCTGTCTAAAACAACGCTCATTTTTTGCTAACAGCCTTCACTTTCGTCCCTGCAGGTCTTTTGCCGTGTAGAAAACCAGCAGCCGGGCAACAATGTTGACACAGATCGCCATCAGGAACAGAACCAAGCCGATTTCGATCAGCGCCGATGTGTTCAGGCCGGGGTTTGCTTCCGTGAACTTATTTGCCAGAGCGCTCGACATCGTATAGCCCGGATCGAACACAGAAAAAGAAATGCCGGAAGGCGTACTGGGTGACTGGTTGCCAATCACCATCGTGACCGCCATCGTCTCCCCTAACGCCCGGCCCAGCCCCAAAACAACCGAGCCGATAATCCCCGATTTTGCATAGGGGATAACAACCTGGCTGATCGTCTCCCACTGCGTCGCGCCTAAAGCATAAGACGCTTCACGCTGGGCACGCGGAATAGCCCGCAGGATGTCCCGTGCCACCGCCGTAATGAATGGCGTCACCATGATCGCCAGAATGACGCCCGCCGCCAGCATACTAGGGCCGACCGGGATGCCGGTGAAAAGGCCGCCGATCAGCGGCAGATGGGAGGCATGAGATTTGTAAACCGGGTCCATCACATGCGCCCGCAGCCAGGGCAGCATCACGAAAATGCCCCACAGGCCATACACGACGCTGGGAATGGCCGCAAGCAGCTCAATCAAGAAGGTGACCGGAGTGCGGATCCACCGGGGCGCAAGCTCAGACAAGAAAACAGCCGCGCCTAAGCTCACCGGCACGGCAAGCAGCAGAGCGATCGCAGAAGAATACAGCGTCCCAAAGATATAGGGCAGGATGCCGTAGACATTCTGGACTTCGTCCCAATCAGACCGGGTTACAAAACGGGTGCCGAAGTGCCGGATCGTCATCAAGCTGGAGCCGGTCAGCGACCAGACCAGCCAAAGAATGATCGCGAAGATACTCAAAGAAGCCAGCAGGGTCAGGCCATTATAAAGAATGTCGCCGAAGTGCGGCAGGGCAGGACGCCGCGCGGGATTTTGCGGTGATTTGGCTTCCTGAACTTGCAGATTGGAGCGGACGGGTTTTTGGGTGGCCGAACCCGGAATAGGCACAGACATCGGGCGGCTTCCTCCTCAAAACAAGCTGAAAACGGACGAAGAACAGAATATCGCTCCGCTTCTTTTTAGCTAGAACTTTACAAGAAGCGGAGCGAACCCACTGCGATTTGATTGGAATCTTACTTGATTGTGGCGACAGCCGCAAGCGCTCGCTTCTGAATGCTGGCCGGCAGGGGCGCATAGAGAAGGTCTTTGCACGTCGTCTGCCCTGAAGTAAGGCTCCATTCGAGGAACTTTTTGACTTCCGGCCGGGCATTCGTGAAGACTAAAATCCAAGTGAAGCCGGTAATTGGATACCCGCCGGGAGCCGCTGTGTTGGTAATGATCTTGCGAAAGTCGGGCGGCAGCGATGCGCCGTCAGCCGCCAGTGTCGTAGACTCAACGGAAGGATAAATAAACTTGCCTTTCGCGTTCTGCACCAGGGCATACGCGACAACATGCTGGACCGCATAAGCAAGCTCGATGTACCCGATGCCGCCTGGATACTGCTGAATTAAAGCCGTCACACCGGCGTTCCGGTTGCCGCCGAGGCCGACCGGCCAGCGGACGGCGTTGCCCTGACCGACACTGCTTTTCCATTCCGGGCTGACTTGAGACAGGTAGTTGGTGAAGATGCCGGTTGTTCCCGAGCCGTCCGAGCGGTGGAACGGTGCGATTGCGAGATTGGGGAACTTGATGCCGGGGTTCAGACGGCTGATTCTCGGATCGTTCCAATTGGTGATCTTGCCGAGAAAGATGTCGGCGATTACATCCGGCGTCATCCGCAGCCCTGCGCCGATACCCGGAACATTGTAAGCGACGACCACAGCGCCGGCGACAGTCGGGATGTGCAGGATGCCGGGAGCAGCCCGAAGCTGATCCGCGCTCATCGGGCCGTCGGTGGCCCCAAAGTCCACGGAATGCGCGGTGATGTTTTTGATGCCGCCGCTGGACCCAATCGGCTGGTAGTTCACCTGAATCCCGCTGGAAGGCTTAAACTCCTGCGCCCACTTCTGGTACAAAGGCGCGGCAAATGTCGAGCCTGCCCCGGTGATTGTCTGCGCCTGCACTTTGACGCCGCCGAAGAGGGCGAAAGCGACGGCGGCCACAGCGGCGGCTTTGACGGTCTGTGTCAACACGATCATTTATGATTCTCCTTTACGAGAGAGGCCGTACTGTGCTTTTAAAAAGCGCAGAAGAAGAAGCAGAAAAAAGCGCAGGACGGCAGCGCACATGCTGCAGCCATGCTCAGTTTGCAGGCTGCTTCGCGGGGATTTTACCTGTTCTATGTTAAGAGAAGATTAAGAGATTTGTGAACCGCCTGGCAAAAACACTCAATTTGCGCGGGTCCGGGCGGAAGAAGCGGAATGCGGCGGGGAAGAAGCCGCTGAAGGAAGCGCGGCGGGCTGCACGTAGATCGGATTGCTGAAGATCCACGGCTTGGCCCCGAAACACAGGCTGCCGAGGCGGCGGCGGTACAAAAAGACTTCAATCCGGTAGACGCCCGGCGCTCGCACGGCGTAATCCAGACGCCCCCCCCGCGCCGCCGCCACCAAGCGGCCATCATGGTACAGGCGGACCAGAGACCGCGTGCGCGGCGCTTGGGCGGTCAGCACGAACGCCGCCGCGCCGGACGCGGTTTGTGCCGGGAAGGTCAGCGCGTCGCCCATGAAAGCGGCGGGAATGACCGGCATTGTCTGACCGGCCGCCGCCTCTGCCGGCTTCGCTTCAAACGTAAAGCCGGTCGGGTCGGCGTAGTTGTCGTAGGCCATGTAGCAGTGGCCGAGAGCCAGAGACTGCTGGACCAGCGCTTCGTCTTTCGCTTCATCTTTTTCGCGGATTGATTTTCGCAGCGGCTCGCCGTAAGACAGCGGCTCCGCCATCAGCAGGTGGGTCCGAAGTGTTCGAAACGTCTCTTCGTAGGTGGGGAACGGATACGAGCGGCGGGCAAACTTCATGACGGCGTGGGCGTCGAGGGACGCGATGCCGACAACGCGGCGGGCGGGCCGGCCCGGCTCCGGCGCGGCGGTCAGCTTGTCCCACAGCCTAAGCTCGGGGGCGGGACGCGCGGCAACCATGTGGAACGCCTTTTGGGGATCACGGCTTTTGTAGCGCCGCCAGACTTCGACCAAGCCGGGCAAGTTGATCTTGGTTCGGGCAATCGCACTGAGATTAAACACTTCCAGGCCGATACCGTCCTGCATCCGGCTGAAGTCGCGCCAGTGGTCTTTCAGGTCGCACGGCAGGGCGACAAAGCCGAGGCCGCCGCTCTGCTGAATGGCTGTTTGGGCCGGCTCGGCGTCATGCGGTGCGGGCAGGAAGCTTTCGGGAACCCCGAGCGCCAGCAGATGCCCGCCATCGGTCGTGATTTCCGTCCCGATCAGCACCAAAGTCCGCCCCCGCCAGCCGTCCTTGCCATCGGTTTTGGCTTGCAGGCTGGAATGATCGCACAGCACCACAAAGTCCAGCCCGGCCCGGTTCGCCGCCGCCGCGATTTCTTCCACTGTTCCGGCGCCGTCGCTGTAAGTGGAATGAACATGCAGCGCCCCGGCGTAATCGTAGAAGCGCGGCATTCCTAAAGTCTTGCCGCCGCGTTCTTCTTTTGCTCCGGGCTTTGCTCCGGGCTTGTTCAGCTCGGGCTGAGGCGGCGCAAACTGCACCCGCTCGCGCAGGGTCGCGAACAAGCCTTCACAGGACAAAATCGAGAGGTACAGCCGCACCCGAGACCAGCGTAACACGTTGAAGCATCTCCGCAGTTTAAGATGGTTCTATTGTAGCACGGATTCTGCTTTTCTTTTGCTTTTTTTTGCAGCGAAACGGCAGAGCAATCGCAGATGAAAGGCAGGCACGAGAAAGGGCGAACACGGAGGATGAGGGCGAACACAAGGTTCGCGCCCTACATCCTGACCGCGTACATCCGAACCTCGTAGGGGCGAACCTTGTGTTCGCCCTCATATGCAATCGCTCCAAGTGAACCGGGGAAGGCGCTTGCGCCGGGGTAGGTTCTTTACAAGGTAGGTTTATGGCACGATCTTGATCTGGGCAGGCGAGGTGACGAGGAGCTGGGTCTGGCTGCCGTGAGCGACAAACTTGCCGCTGACCAGGACATGCTTTCCGGCAAGCTGCGTGAGGTCCGGGAACTTGGCGTAATCCGCCGGCGCGACATCCGCCGTCAGCGCATCCTTGTAACGCGCCGCGAAATCCAGCGCGACAAAGCTGTGGCTTTTGGGCGAGTAGACGCTGACAACGGTGCCCTCAAACGATCCCGGCTTGCCGACCAGCTTGGCTGCTGCCGCCAGCGCTTTAGGACCGAGTGCCTGCGCGAGCGTTTTATCGGACACGGCAACCGTGCCGAACGTTGTTTTGGCGGCAACGGACGCCTGGGCGGGATAGACTTTGTCTTCATCGTCCTGATCGGCGGCGGGTTTTGCCGCAGGAGCAGGCTTGGGTGCAGACGGAGCAGGCGCTTGGGCGAAAGTAGAAACTGCTGTTGCTGACAGCAAGGCAAGCGGCAGGAGCGGCAAAAGCAGAGAAATTCGCATGATTGAGTTGTCCTTGAATCGGGATAAAGATTGCATTAGGATAAGAAATGCCGGGTGCAGTCTGCACCCGGCAAGCGATGTTCGACGTTGATGCCGGGAACAGGCCGTTTAGTTGGGCGTGGTCGGCAGGGGGGTGCCGTCGCGGCCCAGATGGGTCAGCCAGATATTGTCCTGAAGGTGCTGGGTGATGTCATAGCCTTCCGGCTCCGGCTGGCGAGCCTTGACATGACCGTCGCAGAACAGGTAGTTGTTCACGCCGCTGGCTCCATGACGGGCCGTTCCAGGCGTAACGGCGGAATACCAGTGCGCTTTTTCGTCGGCCACACCGGTGGCGCCGTTAAAGTGTCCTTGTGCTATTGTCCAGTCGCCGTCGCTGGGAGGTACTCCCTGATAGTTAGTGCCGCCGCTGGCATCTTGGTAAAGAGCCTCGAAGAGCATGTCTGTCTGTGCGGGGGAAACAATAGTGCTTGCCCCAATCGGCGAGTCGTCGTAGTACACCGGGGCTGGGGTACAGGTGGTTCCACTCTTGCCAAAACACGCTTTCGTATCATCCGCAGGACGTGAATAGTATGAATCCGGATCAGCGATTGTGGTGTTTCCCGTAAAGTAGTAGGAGCATGGGTGAGAGGTTCCACAAACAGCTGGGCCTGCGCCGACAAGGTAAAGGTTCAGGACGTAAGAGCGACCTAAAATAGGCGACTTGCCGGCAAGCGGGATAGGAAGAAGAGACTGATCGGGACATGTCCAAATAGAAGCGGTTGGCGATTGAGAAGATGATGAGTTCTTGATATAGGTATCGAGAACAAAATCGCCGTTAACAACTTGCTGCATGACATAAGGCGAGGGCAGATGTTCGTCATAATCCTGCGTGTACATTAAAAGGCCCAGTCCAATTTGTTTCAGGTTGCTGGCACACGCGATCTGACGGGCATTTTCGCGCACTTTCTGGAAGACGGGGAACAGAATGGCGGCGAGAATCGCGATAATGGCGATGACGACGAGCAGTTCAATGAGGGTGAAACCCCGGCGCGATGATGGGGACGGCATGGGCAAATCCTTCTAAATAAAGTCAAGAAGCAGGCAAAGATAATTTCTGACTGCACGGAGAGCGCCTCTAGTATACAACGGAAATTGCTGGATTTACGTTAAGAGAAGATTAAATTTAAAAATTTTATATAAAACTGCAACTGAGGCTGCTCATGCTTCCTGCGCCGGGCAGGATTCGGCAGGCAGAACGAGGAATGAAGTTGGAAGGGGTTAAAAACATTCATGCAGGAAATCAAGGCGCTGCAAAGCCATCTCGGAGAAATCAAGGCGCTTTCGGAAGCCGCCGCCGTGCTGGGCTGGGACCAGCAAACTTATATGCCGCCGGGCGGGGCCGAAAGCCGGGCGGCGCAGATGGAAGCGCTCTCGAAAGTCATCCACGCCAAGATGACCGGGCCTGACACGGCCCGGCTGCTCGGCGCGGCGGAAGACGCGGTGGCGGGCGAAGACCCGGACACTGACGACACGGCCCTGGTGCGGGTCATCCGGCGGGATTTTGACCAGGCGACAAAGCTGCCGGCGGCGCTGGTGGCCGAAACGGCGCAAGTGACGGCGCTGGCGCACGGGCACTGGGCGCAGGCGCGGGCGGCAAGCGACTACCAAAAGTTTGCGCCCTGGCTGTCCAAAATACTCGACTTGACCCGGCAGGCCGCCGACCATCTCGGCCACGGTGGGGAGCGCTACGACGCCCTGCTGGACCAGTACGAGCCGGGCATGACGACGGCGGACGCGCGGGCGCTGTTTGAGGCGCTGAAGCCGGACACGGTTGCGCTGGTAAAGTCCATCGCGTCGCTGGGGCCGGAGGCCGTAGACGCTTCGGTGCTGACCCAAGAATACGCCGAAGACACGCAGATGGCATTTGGCGAGTGCGTGATCAAAGCGCTCGGCTATGACTTTGAGCGGGGCCGGCAGGACCGCGCCCTGCACCCGTTCTGCACGTCGTTCGGCTCAGGGGATGTGCGGATCACGACGCGGTTCGACAAAAACTTTTTGCCGATGGCCCTGTTCGGCTCGATCCATGAGACCGGCCACGCGCTGTACGAGCAGGGGATGACCCGGCGTTTTCCCGGCGGCGGGCTGGGTGAAGCGGCGTCACTGGGCGTCCACGAAAGCCAGTCCCGGCTGTGGGAGAACCTGGTCGGGCGCGGGCGTCCGTTCTGGCAAGGCTGGTATCCCAAGCTGCAAGCCGCGTTTCCCGAAGCGCTGTCCGGCACGTCACAAGAGAGCTTCTACCGGGCGATCAACAAAGTCGAGCCGTCGCTGATCCGTGTCGAAGCCGACGAGATCACTTACAACCTGCACATTCTGCTGCGCTTTGAGATGGAAACAGACCTGCTGTCGGGGGCATTGTCCGTGGCCGACGCCCCGGCGGCATGGAACAGCAAAATGGAGCAGTATTTCGGGCTGACACCGCCGGACGACGCTTCGGGCATCCTGCAGGATGTCCACTGGTCGGCAGGGCTGATCGGCTACTTCCCGACCTACACAGTCGGGAACGTCTTGTCGGTCCAGCTTTACGAGAAAGCCGACGCCGACTTAGGCGGGCAGCGAGACGCGCAGATTGCGGCGGGAGAGTTTGCGCCGCTGCTGGGCTGGCTGGGCGAGAACGTCCATCAATGGGGCCGAAAGTATCTGCCGAAAGATTTAGCCCGACGCGCCGCCGGCAGCCCCCTCGACCCCGCGCCATACCTGCGCTATTTACAAACAAAGTTCGGAAGTATTTACGGGGTGTAGGGAGGAGGCAATGCCAGCATCCGCAGGCTGTTCTCACAAGCTGATGTTATGGAGAATGCCGGGGTTTTCTATCAATCAATAGACTGGCCCCGGCGATCTCTCACGGATAAATCCCACGTGTCAGGGTGGCTTCGGCGACGCGGGCGACGCCGACAATGTACGCGGCGGTTCGCAGGTCCACTTGATGTTTCTCGGAAGCGTTCCAAACTTCGGCAAACGCCCGGCGCATGATGCGGGCCAAACGCGCGTTGACCTGCGCCTCGCTCCAGAAGAACGACTGGATGTCCTGCACCCACTCAAAGTAGGAGACCGTGACACCGCCTGCATTCGCCAGCACGTCCGGCAGAAGCAGAATGCCGCGCTCACGGAGGATGGCATCGCCGCCGGGCGTAGTCGGCCCGTTCGCGCCCTCGACAACCATTTTGGCACGCAGATTATGGGCATTTGCTTCAGTGATCTGTCCTTGTAAAGCCGCCGGCACCAGCACGTCACATGGCGTTTCTAAAATCTCTTCGTTGGTCAGCGGCTCGGCATCTGCAAACCCGACGACCGAACCCGTTTGGGCGACATGCGCCGTCAGCGCCGGAATGTCCAGGCCGTGTGAATTGGCAATGCCGCCCTTGACATCGGACACGGCGACGATCTTTGCGCCCCGTTTATCAAAGAGCCGGGCCGCCGCACTGCCGACATTGCCGAAGCCCTGCACGGCGACTGTCGCTCCGTCTATCTGTCTGCCCAGCTTCCCAAACGCTTCTTCCGTGGTCAGCACAACGCCCAGCCCGGTCGCATCCAAGCGTCCTTCCGAGCCGCCGATGGAGACCGGCTTGCCGGTCACGACCGCCGGGACTGTGTGGCCGGCGTGCATGGAATACGTGTCCATGATCCACGCCATGACCTGCCCGTTCGTGCCGACATCCGGCGCAGGAATGTCGCTGTCCGGCCCGATGACCAGGCTGATTTCCGTCGTGTAGCGCCGGGTCAGGTCTTCCAGCTCGGCTTTGGTCAGCGTCTTGGGGTCGCAGACCACGCCGCCTTTCGCGCCGCCGAACGGGATGTTGACAATGGCGCATTTCCACGTCATCCACATGGCAAGCGCCCGGACTTCATCAATGTCCGTTTCCGGGTGGAACCGCAAGCCCCCTTTGGCGGGTCCCCGGCTCGTGTTGTGCTGCACCCGGTAGCCCGTAAACATCCGTGTCCCGCCGCCCTCCATGTTGACCGGAAAGTTCACGGTCAGCTCCCGCTTCGGCTTTTGCAGGATGGCATGAACATCGTCGTCCAATCCCAAAATCGCCGCCACCGACGCGAGCTGCGCCAGGGCAATCGCATACGGATTCATTTCTTCTGCCATTGTCGTCATTGTCTCAGGCACCAGCGTTTTTTCCTTTTGCTTTCTTCAAGTGGGTGTTACATCGACCACGGTTCGGCGAACTGATCGTGCTGCTCGTACCAGCCGCGCTGAAGGGCTTCAATCTCGGCGTGAATGTCAGAAGGCAACGGGACGGCATTTTGCACCGCCGTAATCAGCTCGTTCAGGTTCTCAATCCGGGATGTCGCGCCAACAGTGGAAACGACATTGGAGTAGCCCGAAACAAAGCGGGCGCAGAACTCCGGCCAGGACGCGCAACCGGAACGCGCATAAATCGGAGCCATCTGCGCCGCCCGCGCTTTGAGGTACTCCGGGCCGTGCTCGCGCAGCCGGTCCAGCGATCCGCCGCAGGTGGTCCGCATCGCAACAATCGTCTCGCCGCGCTCTTGCAGCAGTGTCCAAAGCTGCTCCGACGCGAACCGCTGCAAGGGGTTCAAGTAGAAGATGTAGCCGTCTACAATACCTTCGTTGTACCCGGCACGGATTGCATCCACAGCCACATCCGAGTTCCAGGGCCAGATTTCCTGCACGAACTTTCCGACCAGGCCGTCGGCCTTGATCTGGCGCAGGCCGTCGTTTTCCGGCCCGCCCGTCCGGTACTGCTGGGCGAGTGTCCCGCCGAAGCAAAGCTGCCCGACCGGCATGTGCGTGAGACCCAGCGGCTCCAGATTTTGTGCGATCACTTCCCGCACCTGCGCGACTGAGTCCCAGCCGATCTTGACGATAAACGGCGGCACCTGAGAACGGTCCTGGTCAAACGCGGCGTTCAGCACTTGCAGCGCGTCGCCGTAGGAATGGCTGGTATGCAGCGCCAGGCCGGCGTCAATGGCCGCCCGCGCCACCGCGACGCGGTCTTCAAATGGCAGGGAGTCATCCCCGAGGCGCGTCGTGCCGTAAACAAAGCGTGTCAAGCCGGGCAGCCGGGCAGCGGCAGTTTCCGGCGAAGAAAAAGTCTGTGTCATTAAAGTTTCCTTTGGATTACAGGTTGCTGGAAGCTAGTGAGGTTTTGCTGCCGGCTCGTCACGGACGGTCCCGCGCAGCTCCAGGCGCAGGCCATTCTCGTCCCCGCCGTGCAAATAAAGCCACGCGGATTTCGAGAGCAGGCCGGGAAGAAGGCGGCCCAGGGAGAGGCTGACCTGCACCGGAATTGTCTGGCCGGGCGCGACTTGGACCGGCAGTGCTTGGGTTTCACCGACCTGGGTTTGAACGCAGTCGCATGAAATCGCGATGCGCTCTATAATCAGCGTGGTCTTGGCATCATTGCGGAGCAGAAACGTGTGGCTCAGGGGCGTCTCATCCGACAAAGAGCGCGTCGGGAACTCCCAGCGGGCCGCGCTGGGACTTACCCGCACCGTACCCGTCCCCGGCACGACCGAGAGCGCAGGCGGTGCCGCAGAAACGCGGAAGGCGCAGAGCAAGAGCAGCAAAGCCGCAGAAAGTCGAAGCTGTATCATGTCTAGAGTATAGCACTTTTCCAGCAAGCGAGAGGCCAGAAGAAACAAATCAAGTTTCTCAAGCGTTGACAAACAAGAAGCGCCGGGTATAATAACTTCGCACTGCCGGCTACTCCGGGGTCGTCCAATGGCAGGACCGCAGTTTTTGGAGCTGTTTATCGGGGTTCGAATCCCTGCCCCGGAACTTTCTGTCGGCATCAATTCAAAGCGCTCTCGTAGTCACGCACCACATTGGACGGGAAACAAAGCATCATGGATATTGAGTATTTCCGTGCGGATGATGTCATCACGCTGACACAGGGCGAATGGCAGGAGCTGGTTTCGTCCATCCAAAACCTAGTCCAAGCGAACAGCGCCCTGCTTCAAACCGTTTCCGAGCTGATGGCCCAGCGCAATCAGGCCATTTCTCAGCATCCCGCACCGCCCCATCCCGCACCGCCTGCGGACCCCTACGACCTCCGCACTCTGAATCATCTTCTGACCGACATCCCCTAGTAACCTAGCAAATTGATGGCATGTGACCTAATTCACAGGCCGGCTGTGTTTTTTCGCGCATCTTGTGCTTTCACTGCCGGCTACAATTCTTCCATCGCAAGCGCAGACGGAAGGGTTGAAGTCATGGTCACACTCAGTTGGAACAAGAACGCATCAGGGCAGTTGATGGCGGAGTGGAAGAGCGACGCAGTGGAAGCTGCGCCGGCAAAAGCCGGAGGCCGCTGCCATAAAGCGGCACGAGCTGAGTTTCAGACGAATGCATCAGCAAAGGCTCGCACACGAAAAACCTGGCGCTGACAGAAAAAGTCCGGCTTCAAGAGGGCAGCGGGCTTTGTGTTCGCTGATCGGCTTCGATGACCGCTTTCAAGTTGCGGTTGCGGGTCGCGAGAAACCGCAGCATGTAGCGTTTCAGAAACAGCGCATCGGCCAGATGACCCAGTACGCCGAGCGGCGCCCTCCACTCTAGTCGGTCCCGCATCAGTGTCCCGCCCGGAACGGCAGTAAACTCGTGCCGGTGATGCAAGCTCTGGAACGCGCCGGACAACGCGACGTCGGCAAACAAAACCGGACGCTCGACTTCGGTAATCTGCGACGACAGCCGCTGCCGAACGCCCAAATGCACCGCCTCGAAGACCAGCACGTCTCCAAGCTCCGCTAAACCCGTTTTTTTGTCTCCCACGAGCCGCTCTTTCGTCTGCGGCACCGTCTGCGTGTGGACTTCTAAGTCCCGGCACAAATCAAAACAGCGCTCAATCGGCGCACCGATTTCCGTCACCAGCGTGATTACGGGCATAATTTCTCCATAAAGCATTAGGATTGAAAGCGCCACGGGTTGAATATCCACGGGTTGAAACCCGAGGCTGCCAAGTGCTCAGTGTCGAAGCGACACAAGAGAAAGAATGGACACAAAACATGAGCGCATAGATTATCTTCCGTCGCCTCGACGGTGAGAACTTGAGAGCCTCGGGTTTCAACCCGTGGCGCTTCATCCCGTGGCGCTTCATCCCGTGGCGATCTCGGCTCCGTTCAACCGTGCCAGCGCCTCTTCCAGCACTTTTTGAGAACGGCTGTCTAAAGCGTCTTCAGACAAAAGCGCCTCAATTGCCGAGACAGCCTCAGCGAACTGTAAATCTGCGGCGATCTGAGCGCCGGCACCTTGCAGCGGGCGGTCACCTGACATCAGCAGGCGCAAAACGGCCCGGCGCAGGGTCGCGCCCTGAGCCGGAGGAAGTGTTTGCAGCAGCGCCGCGATCTGCGTGTGCAGCGCAAAGAACTCTTCAGCGTCAGCCTGACGGTTCAGCGCGGCGAGTTTTTCCCGCAGCTCCGTCAGCAAGGCGGCATCATCGCCGTCTTGAAGGCGCGGATGGAACACTGCTTCTAAAACTGCCGCATCGAAAAGCTTCGTCTTCAGCAAAACTTGCTGCTTTTGCGCGGCACGGAAGCGGCCCGCAGCCAGCGCGGCAAAGTAGACCGTCAGCGCAAGGCCGGCACGTTCCCACCCAAGCGCCGTCATGGAATCGCTTCCTGCGTTTGGGTGCCGTACAGCGCGTCGAACTCGGCCAGACGCCGCTTTTGCATGAATGGAATTTGCGCACGGAACGCGAACGGACTTGTGTAGTTATATTTCAGAATCATGTCGTTCGTTTCTTTGAGGTGCCGCGCATACGCTTCCCGCGCTTTCGCTCGGAGCGCCGGATACTCAGGCGTCTCGCGCAGATTTGGCTCGGCGGCTTCCCAGCGGGCCAGCGTCCCGCGTGCCAGCGCTCGTGACGCTTCAATTTCCTGTTCCAGCATCAGCCAGGGCGGCACGGCCCGGTTGTGCTTGAGCATTCGGTTGATCGCGCCCATGCCGGGCGGCTCAAACGGGTTCACCGACAAATCCAGCGGCTGTCCCCGCCCCGGCAGGTTATCAAACAGCCCGTCATCAATCGCATCCTGTATCTTCCGCTCGGCAATGCCCGCGATCCAGTCCGGGTTCTCGCCTAAATCTTCCACCGAAGCCATTATCTCTCCCCCACTCCATTGTACCCAGCGAGGTATACTTCGGCAATGCGGACTTCCATGCTTCTGACTGGATTTGTTTTTTTGCCTTTGTCAGTGCAGGCCCAGGCACCGCTGACCCTCTCACAAGTCACGGCGCTTGCGATCTCGGCCAGCCCTGCATTGACCGCCGCGCAGCAGGGCGTTCTCCAGGCCCAGGCCCGCGTCGGGCAGGCCCAGGCTCAGCGGCGTTTTCAGATCACGTTCAACAGCACAGCATCACTCTCCGGCGCCGGCGTCTACCAGCCGCCGCCGACTTACGAGACGTTCGGCACCCTGCAAAACACACTCACCGTACCGCTGCCGTTTGGGCGGCGTCCCGGCCTTGTGGTGACTCAGGCCCAAGAGCAGCGCGGCGCGGCTTCGGCCCAGCTTGACTCCGCGCGTCTCGCTGTTGCCGGACAAGCGGCGGCGGACTACTACGACCTGCTCCGCAAAAATGCCCTTCTGGCTGTCGCGCAGGAGACTCTTTTGGAAGACCAGCGGGCGCTCGGCGATGTCCAAAAGCGCACAAACGCCGGCGACGCCGCCGGGATTGACGTTCTGCAGGCCCAGGTTCCTGTCGAAGCCGCTTCAGCCGCGCTGGAAGGTGCCGAAAACGACCAGGCAGTCGCCCGCGAAACCCTCAACAGCCTGCTCGGCCGCCCGCTGGATAGTCCGCTTGTGCTTGCTGATGTCCCGCCCGGCTCGCTTGCCCTGCCCTACACATTAGATCAGGCTGAAGCGTTTGCGCTGCAGCGCAGCCCGGATGTACGCGCCGCCGAAGCGTCAATCCGCGCAGACCGAGCCGCTCTTGCCGCCGCCCGGCTTTACCGCGACCCGGCGCTGTCTTTGCAGGCCATTGACATCCGCAGCAAAGATGTGACGTCGTTTCGCAGTGAAGATACCGTGCAGGCTGCTGTTACCCTGCCGCTCACGGATGGCGGCCTCGGCAAAGCGCAGGTCCAGGAAGCGCAGGCCGCGCTGGACGGCGCAGAAGCGCAGCGAGAAACTGTCCGGCGCGAGACGCTGGCGGCTGTCAGCGCCGCGTACTTGACCGCGCAAAGCCGCCGGCGTCAGGTGCAGTCTGCACTGGCTTCCCAGACAATCGCTCAGATTACTTACGACAAGACCACGCTCGGCTACCGCAGCGGCCTGTTTCCCCTGCTGCAAGTGCTGACCGCACGCGCCGCGCTGACTCAGGCTCGCATCGCCTACACGCAGGCGATCTATGATGCCGCTGCCGCGTCTGCGACTCTGTCTACCGCGTTCGCCGGGGCAGCGCCGCCTGTTCCCACTCCCCTTCCAATCACGGCACCCGCGCCGCCCACCGGTGCTGGGGGAACCAGTCCGGCAGGCGCAGGCACACCGGGCAATAGCCCGTCAGGAACAAGCACTACAGGAGCCGGTGCCGGCGGATCAAGTGCAGGAGGACGGGGAGCGCCGTAAGTCAGAAGGGCCTTAAGCCAGAAGAATAGATCCAGCAAAATGAGTGGGGACGGCTGAGAGGCGGCAGTGTGTGCTGAAAGAAAGTCCCGCCCTGAAGGGCAGGTCTCTGGGCGCGGACGCCAGCCGGTCTGCGACCGAAGGAGCATATCATGGCCGCTTTTTATCTTTTGACCGCAGGTTTTTCTTCGCCCGCAGGGCGGGACTTTATCGCAGAGTGGAGGAGGCCTGCCCCTCCACTCTCAGCGCTTGCGTGGACGCGCTCTTGGGTGCGCTGTTAAGCGAGATCGAAGCGGTCCAGCATCATCACTTTGGTCCAGGCGGCGACAAAGTCCTGAATGAACTTCTTTGGAGAATCTTCGCAGCCATAAACTTCCGCAAGCGCCCTCAGCTCAGAGTTCGAGCCAAAGATGAGGTCAACACGAGTGCCGGTGCATTGAACGGCGCCGGTGGCCCGGTCGCGGCCTTCAAAGACGTCCTGTGTCTCTGACACCGCGCCCCACTTGGTCCCGAGGTCGAGCAGGCTGACAAAGTAGTCGTTGGTCAGCGTCTCCGGGCGCTCCGTCCAGACCCCGTGCGCCGAGCCGTCAAAGTTTGCGTTCAGAACGCGCAGCCCGCCGACAAGCACGGTCATTTCTGACGCAGTCAGTGTCAGCAGATGCGCTTTGTCCAGCAGCAGCTCCTCGGCGGAGACCACATGGCCCGGCTTCAGGTAGTTGCGGAACCCATCCGCCGCCGGTTCCAGCACCGCAAACGATTCGATATCGGTCTGCTCCTGAGAAGCATCCGCGCGTCCGGGCACGAAGGGCACCGCGGCTGTGTGACCGGCGTTTTTGGCAGCCGTTTCGATGCCCATGCCGCCGCCCAGAACGATCAAATCGGCCAGCGAGATTTGCTTGCCCTCTGTCTGCGCCGCGTTGAACTCTGATTGAATGCGCTCTAAAGCCTCCAGCACAATGGCTAATTGGGCAGGATTATTGACTTCCCAGTCTTTCTGCGGGGCCAGGCGAATCCGTGCCCCGTTTGCGCCGCCGCGCTTGTCGGAGCCACGGAACGACGACGCCGAGGCCCAGGCGGTCGAGACAAGCTGGGGCACGGACAAGCCGGATGCCGCGATTTTCACCTTCAGCGCTTCAATATCTTGCGCGTCCACCAGCGCATGGGTCACAGCCGGGATCGGGTCCTGCCAAAGCAGCTCTTCTTCCGGCACATCCGGGCCAAGATAGCGGGAACGCGGTCCCATGTCCCGGTGCGTCAGCTTGAACCACGCGCGGGCAAAAGCATCGGCGAACTCTTCCGGGTTCTCCTGGAAGCGCCGGGAAATTTTCTCATATGCCGGGTCCACGCGCAGGGCAAGGTCCGTCGTCAGCATGAAAGGCGCATGGCTCTTTGCCGGATCGTGGGCGTCGGGAACAGTCCCCGCGCCGCCGCCGTCTTTCGGCGTCCACTGGTACGCGCCGGCCGGGCTTTTCGTCAGCTCCCAGTCGTAACCGAACAGGTTGCCGAAGTAGCCGTTTCCCCACTGGGTCGGTGTCGTGGTCCAGGCTCCTTCCAGGCCGCTGGTGATCGTATCGCCGGCATTGCCGGTGCCGAACGTATTCTTCCAGCCTGTTCCCTGCTCTTCGATTCCCGCCAGCGCCGGCTCCGCGCCGACATATTTGCTGGGGTCAGCCGCGCCGTGGGTCTTGCCGAAGGTGTGGCCGCCGGCAATCAGCGCCACAGTCTCTGCATCGTTCATTGCCATCCGGCCAAAGGTCTGGCGGATGTCATGGGCGGAAGCAAGCGGATCCGGCCTGCCGTTCGGGCCTTCGGGGTTGACATAGATCAGACCCATCTGGACAGCGGCCAGCGGATTTTCCAGCTCGCGCTCCGCCGTGTACCGGCTGTCCCCCAGCCACTCCGCTTCGGTGCCCCAGTAAACATCTTCCTGCGGCTCCCAGACATCGGCGCGTCCGCCGGCGAACCCGAACGGCCTCAGACCCATGGACTCTAACGCGCAGTTGCCGGCCAGGACCAGCAGGTCCGCCCACGAGAGCGACTGGCCGTACTTCTTTTTGACGGGCCAGAGCAGCAGGCGGGCCTTGTCCAGGTTCGCGTTGTCCGGCCAGCTATTGAGCGGGGCGAACCGCTGCATCCCGGAGCCTGCGCCGCCGCGTCCGTCCGTGGTACGGTATGTCCCGGCGCTGTGCCAGGCCATCCGAACAAAGAACGGCCCGTAGTGGCCGTAGTCCGCCGGCCACCAGTCCTGGGACACGGTCATCAGCGCAAAAATGTCTTCTTTGACGGCCTGCAGGTCAAGCTTCTGAAAGGCTTCCGCGTAGCTGAACGACGGGTCCAGCGGGTCCGAAAGAGAGGACTGCTGGCGCAGAATGTTCAGCTTGAGCTGATTGGGCCACCAGTCTCGGTTCCGCGTTCCCCCGCCTGCCGTCTGCCGGAGCGCTCCCCCGGCAAACGGGCAAGTGCCGCCTTCAGCAGCAAGACCCGGCTCAGCGCTGAAACTTGCTTCAGGATGAACGCTTTCCTCACGGGCAAGGCTTGGCTGATGATTGGGGTCGTCATGGTTGAGGGCGGAGATGATGTCCGGTGTGTCGGTTTCGGCATTTGCGTTACCCATTTGTGTGAATTCCTTTGGCAGTTAAATTTGTGGCTCTGGCTGACATTGAGGGCAGAGGCCCCAGAAGATGACTTCGGCGGCTTCGACGGCAAAGCCCTGGTCGGTGGACGGCTTCAGGCACGGTGCCGCGCCCACCGCGCAGTCCACATCGGCGGTCAGGCCGCAGCGGCGGCAGACAAGATGATGGTGGTTGTCCCCCACCCGCGCCTCGTAACGAGCCGGATGGCCGGAAGGCTGAATGCGCCGGACAAGTCCGGCTTCCTCTAAAACGTGCAGGTTGTCGTACACGGCCTGCGTGGAAAGGGTGCCGAGCCGGCGGCGAGCAGCGCCGGCGATGGCTTCCGCATCCCGGTGCTGCCCCGCACCCTGAACCGACAGCAGCACGGTCAGCCGGGGCGCGGTCACCCGCAGGCCGGCCCGGCGCAGTGTGTCTTGAAGGGATGTTTGGAGCAGAGACTCTTCCGTTGGCATTCGCTATTATAGAGGATTAATCTGGAACAAGTCAAGAGTGCAAACACTTCAAGAAAACATTTTGCCGAGTTCCCTGAGTGCTGCCGCCTCGTTTCTGGTAAACTTGTTTTGCACGTTTTGGAACAACAATTTATGACGCACTCGATTAAGCTGACGATTAAGCTGATTTCTCTGCCGCTTGCTCTGCTGGCTGCCGGCTGCGGACATCACGGCGGTGATGACCCGAAGCCCGCCGACCCCAAGCCGCTGCCAACACTGCAAGTCGCCGCCGCCGTGCGCGGAACACTTGAAAAGCGCCTGCCGGCGACAGGGACCTTGCAGACCCTGCCGGGACAAGAAGCGACTGTCAGCCCGCCCGCCGCTGGGCTTCTCAGCACACTGCTGGTTCAATACGGCCAAACAGTCTCCCGTGGACAAGTCGTCGCCCAGCTCTCGGCAAGGCCGCTGCTGGGTCAGATTGAACAAGCACAGGCTACGGTCGGTCAGAACGCCGTCCAGGTGCGGCAGGCCCAGGCCAATGCGCTGCAGCAGGAAGCGCAGACCCGCACGTCCATCCTGCAGGCGCAGGCCGGACTGCGAAACGCCGAAGCCGCCGTCTCCGGAGCGCAGGCGACTTTGACCGGCGCGTTCGCCGCCGAGCGCAATGCCCAGCAAAATCTCACCCGTGAACAAGCGCTATTTGCCGATGGCCTGGTGCCGCAGAAAGATGTCGAAGCCGCCCAGCTTGCTCTGCGGACGGCGACGGCAACCCGGCAGGCCCAGCAGGAAACAGTGGACGGGCAGCGCCAGACGGTAGACGGGCAGCGTGCCGCTGTGGCCGCCGCCCGCGCCGCCGCGCTGCAGGATGTGGTCAAGCGCCAGGACGTTTTAGTGGCCCGGCAGCAGCTCATCAACGCCGAAGGCGCTTTGACTACCATCCGCGCCCAGCAGGCGCTGTATGCCTTACGCGCTCCGCTGACGGGGCAGGTGACATCAGTGGGCGCGACTGTCGGCGAGACGGTAGACACCAGCACGAAGATCGCCGTGATCGCCAATCTCAGCCGCCTTCAGCTTGTGGTCAGCCTGCCGTCAAACGCCGTTTCTTCGGTCAAGCCGGGAGACGCGCTGACATTCACCGTAGACAGCCTGCCGGGGCGCGTGTTTCGGGCGCGGATCGAAACGGTCGCGCAGGGCGTAGACACAGCCACCGGCACCATTCCGGCACTGGCGGCGGTCGCAAATCCCAATCATCTGCTGAAAGACGACACGCTGGCCCGTGTTCAGATCGTGACCGAGCGGCGCACAAACTCCGTGATTATCCCACGCGAGGCGGTGCTGACCGACCCCGACACCGGCAAGACAAGCGTTGTGTCCGTAGACGGCGACGGCACGGCGCACGTTGTCCCGGTCTCGCTCGGGCTATCGGCAGACAGCCGCGTGGAAGTTTTGGGCGGCGTCCGTGCCGGTCAGCAGATCGCCGTGTCCAATCAATACGGCCTGCCCGATGGAACCAAAGTGCAGGTGCAGCATGGACAGTAAGCCGCTGGGCATGGACAGCAGTAAGCTGGGGCTGGCCGGCTGGGTGCAGCGTTTCCGAAAAGCAATCCTGCTGCTGGTCGTCGTGCTGTGCCTGGGCGGGTTTTACGCGCTGCAGTCGCTGCCCGTCGCCATCTTTCCCGATTTGGCCGCGCCGCGCATCATTGTGACGGCGGATGCCGGCAACGCACCGATCCCAACTGTGCTGGCAAATATCACGCGGCCACTCGAAAACGCGGTGGCGGGCGTGCCCAATGTCGTCAAAGTTGGCTCTCTCACCCAGCGCGGGGGCGATGAGCTGGACGTCAACTTTAGCTGGGGAACGGACATGCCGGCAGCGCTCCAGCTTGTGCAGGCCCGGCTTGCCCAGGTCCAGTCTTCGCTCCCTGCCGGGACTGATGTCAAGGCCGAGCGGCTGAACCCGTCTGTGTTTCCCGTGATGGGCTACAGCCTTTACTCAAATACCGTCAGCCCGCAGGAGCTGCGCCGGGCCGCGCTGTATACCCTGCGCCCGCGCCTGCTGCAAGTTCCCGGAGTCCGCGAAATCGCCGTACAGGGCGGAGACACGCCGGACTTTCAGATCCAGCTCAATCCCACGTCTCTGCTGACGCGCGGCGTCAGCGCCCAGGACGTCGAAACCGCGCTGTCCAAAAACAACGAAGTCAACTCGGTCGGCTATTATGACCAGTCATTTTTGCGCTATCAAGTGCTGGTTTCGGGACTGTTTCAGAACGCCCGAGATATTGAGAATGTCACCGTTGCGGTCAAGAACCGGGTTCCCGTGACTGTCGGCGAGGTCGGCACCGTCACGCGCGGCGTCGAGCCGCACGCAGTCGAAACCAGCGGCGACGGCCATCCTGCCGTGCTTCTCAGCATTATCAAGCAGCCGGCAGGAAACACGGTTCAAGTGTCGGACGGCATCAAGAAAGCGCTGGCAGCCTCGCAGCCCGCACTGCCGCTGGGCATCACGATTACGAACTATTACGACCAGTCGGAGATCGTTGTCGGCTCCCAGCAGAGCGTCACCGAAGCGCTGATTTTAGGCGGTGCACTGGCGCTAGTTGTTTTGATGCTGTTTCTTGGCAACCTTCGCACCGCCGCGATTGTTTTGATTATCCTGCCATTGACAATCATAATCGCGTTTGCCCTGATGAAGCTGCTCGGGCAGACCATGAACATTATGACGCTTGGGGCGCTGGCAGTCGCGCTTGGACTGGTCATTGACGACGGCATCGTGGTTGTCGAGAACATGTGGAGCGAGCTGGAAAGCGGCAAAGAGCGCCCCGAGGCCATCGCCGCCGGCCTCAAAGCGATCACGCCCGCGATGGTCGGGTCGTCGCTCACGACAATGGCCGCGTTTCTGCCGCTGACGTTCTTGAACGACCTGACAGGCCAGTTCTTCGGGCCATTAGCATTAGTAATGATCGCCACGCTGACGATTTCCCTGGCGCTGGCCCTGCTGCTGACCCCGATTCTCGCCGGCTGGCTGCTGCCCCAAAAAGCCGCCGCGCATGACGTCAAAAAGCCGAATATCTTGGCCCGTGTACTCGGCTTCTTTCCCCGGCAGTTCGACAAAATTGTCCGTGTTTATGCCCATGCCCTGCGCTGGTGCCTCGCCCACAAAGCCGTTGTTTTGATCCTGCTGCTGCCGGTCGCGCTGGGGACGTTTTTGCTGTACCGAAGCACGACCACCGGCTTCTTCCCGGAGTTCGACGAAGGCGGGTTCATTTTAGACTATCAGTTGCCTGCAGGGACATCGCTTGCCGAGGCCAGCCGCGTGTCCGGGCAGATCGAGACCGTGCTGGCCCAGACGCCCGAAGTCGCGAACTGGTCCCGGCAGACCGGCGCCCAGGCCGGCTTTGACATCACCACCCAGAACGTCGGCGATATGACCGTGCGCCTGAAATCAGAACGCAGCCGGGACATCAGCGCGGTCATGGACGACATCCGGGAGCAAGTCGAAGCCAAGTACCCGTCGGCCCAGGTAGACTTCCATCAGATATTGCAGGACAACATCGGCGATATTGCCGGCAACTCCAGCCCAGTTCAGATCAAAATCTTCGGCCCGGACCAGCCGACGCTGGAAGACCTGGCGACGCAAGTCGACGGCGTCATCGCCAAGCTGCCGTTTGTGGAGGACGATTTCAGCGGCGTCATCCATAGCAGCCCCGAGTCCGTGCTGTCTGTCAGCACCGAAGCCGCCCAGCGCTACGGCCTGACCACCGACGATGTTACCCAGGCCGTTTCCGCCGCCCTGCAGGGCGTCGAGCCGACCCAGATCCAGCTTGGCGAGCAGGCCGTTGGCGTCCGGGTCGTGCAGGCTCATTCGGGTCAAGCGCTGAGCCAGGAGCTGCTGCCGAACATCCTCATCGCTTCCCCCGTCACCGGCGGCGATGTTCCCGTCAGCGAAGTTGCGAGCATTGAAAGCGCCCCCGGCGCGTCCCAGATTACCCGCGAAAACCAGCGCCAGATGATCTCCGTCACCGCCGGACTCAAAGGGAACGATCTCGGCGGCAGCACGCAGGCCCTCCAGCATGCTATCAGCAAGCAAGTCACGCTGCCGCCCGGCTACACCATTGAATACGGCGGCCTCTACGCCAGCCAGCAGCAGTCGTTCACCGAGCTGGGCCAAACTTTGCTGATTACCATGCTACTCGTTTTCACGCTGCTGGTTTTTCAGTTCCGGTCCATCCGTCAGTCCATCGCCCTGCTTCTTGCCGCCATTTTGTCCCTGTCCGGTGTCTTGGCTGCCCTGACACTCGCCAAAACGCCGCTGAACATCTCTTCTTTCACCGGCGCGATTATGATCATCGGCATCATCACCGAAAACGGCATTGTCCTGTTCGCGTTCTTTAACCACCTGCGCTCGGAAGACCCACAGGGCGACTTAATCGCCCAGATCCAAAAAGCCGGCGAAGAGCGCCTTCGTCCCATCTTAATGACCACCATCGGCGCGATTCTGGCCTTGATGCCGCTTGCCCTGGGGCTTGGCGCGGGCGCGGCTCTGCAAAAGCCCCTCGCCATTGCCGTCATCGGCGGCCTTTCCGTGTCGACTTTGTTCACGCTGATTGTTGCCCCGGTGCTTTTTCTTGCCCTGGAAGACCTAACGCGCACCAGGTCCAAAACGAAGCCCGAAGAAAAACCTGCAATGCCAGCTAAAAATCAGGCCACGCCGACCGTCAAAAGCAGCGCCGAGTCGTCTTTGTAATTATCTTCTCGGCGTTCCTCAATACCCAAGCGCGGCTGCGGGGTATAACGAGGCATTGGAGATTATTTAATGAGTGAAGAATTAGAACAAACCAGGCCAAACTTCCAAGTGACCATCGCCCATGACTATTTATGTCCGTGGTGCTGGGTCGGCTTCTTTCAAGCGCAAAAGATGCGCGAAGACTTTCCGCAGATACGCCAAATCTGGAAAGGCTATGAGCTGCTGCCGGAAGAGCTAGGTCCGCTGCCGGAGTTTAACCCGCACCCGAAAGACCCGGACGCCCCGCCGTCGCGCTTTGAGCTGTTCTCGCAGGCGGAAGGCGCTCCCGTGCCGCCCGGCAGGACCATCGGCATTGTCCGCACCCACTATGCGTTAGAAGGCGCGGCGTATGTCCAGGACAAGGAACCTGAGCTGTTCGACGCCTACAACGAAGCCGTCTACCGGGCCTTCTGGGAGCGCTCCGAGGACATCAGCGATTTAGAGGTGCTGGGCCGCCTGGCGGAAGGGGCAGGATTAGACAAGTCCGCGTTCCTCGCCGCCGTTTCTTCCAAAGCTTATTACAGTGAGATTGTCCGCTTTGACGACGACGCTTACGCCGCCGACATCACCCATGTCCCAACATTCTTGTTTCGCGGCGAGCGCTGCGCCGAAGCCCCCTACACGACCATCAAAGAACTCGCCGAGCGCTACTTAATCTGGTATGACAAGTAGCGAAGCATTGGAACCGGCGCTGCAAGTGCCGGTTCTTATTCCCAAAAGGCAGCCCAATGAACAACCGCCGCTCCCTGTTTGCTCTTCTTCCTGAAATCTACTGCCTGCTTTTCGCTTTCTTCGCTTTCGGCGGCCTTCTGCTTAGCAGAGCCGCCGCTTCGCCGACCGACCTGCCTGCGCCGCGCTACACCGTGACCGACCTCGGTACGCTGCCCGGCGGGCAAAGCAGCGAGGCGACGGCACTTAACGACGAAGGGCAGGTCGTCGGCATTTCCGATGTCGGCGCGGGAAAGCCCGGCCTGATCGTGTCTCATGCATTTTTGTGGCAGTCGGGCGTCCTGCACGACATTGACACGCTCACTGCTGAGGGGAAAGCCCAAGGAACAAAGGCGCTTGCCATCAGCGGCAAGGGCGAGATCGTCGGCACCACTTGGCCGGAGACAACATCCCTGCCGCCGCTCGCACTGGGCGAGTTTAGGACCACTTCTATTCTGTTCGCGTATACCGGGTGGCGCTGGCAAAACGGCAAAATGCAGATTGTCGGCGCGGAGGCTATCGCCGCCAATGACAACAGCCAAATGCTTCTTGGCTATGATAAACACAGCCAAATCCAGCAGGGTAGCACGGCCAAAGGCGTGCCGCCGGTTCCGGGATTCTCGTTTGTAACGGCGACTGCGCTGAACAATCACGGCGACATTGCCGGATACTGCGCGAACGGTCCGGCGGAGGAACAAGGCTTTGTGCGCCTGCACGGGCAGGTGCATCTTTTAGGAGTGCTGCCGGGGCAGGACACAAGCCGCGCCGTCGCGCTCAATGACGCCGGGCAGGTCGCGGGAATATCAAGTGATGAATTTCACTCTCGGAACGGCAATTCTATGACTTCCGGCACACGGTCAAGCCACGCCTTTTTCTGGCAGGGCGGCCGGCTGACCGATTTGGGCGAACGGGAGGTGTCCGGCCTCGGAGCGCATGGCGAAGTGGTCGGCTGCTACTTCCCCGCCGCGCCACTGACAGCCGCTCGGCAGACGGCATTCCTCTGGCAAAACGGCACGTTTGCTGACTTGGACACGTTCATTGCTCCCAGCGCAGGCTGGCAATTGGAAGACGCCGTTGCCGTCAACAAGCATGGGTGGATTGTCGGTTATGGCGAGCATGACGGGCAGCAGCACGCCTTCTTGCTGATCCCCATTCGCTGATCCCCATCGCGGCAGGGGCAGTGTAGCCGAACCTCTGAGGTTCCAAATTGGCACCTTAAATGCGGACAACGCGCGAAATCCGCTTAGAGAGGGTACACATGGAAGAAGCGACAACGTAACCCGCGTCGGCTGACTTGAAGCGGCGCATTTATACGGTACGCGGGCAGAATGGTATGTTTGAGCTTACTGATGATGAAGTCAATTTTTTGAGGTCACAAACTGTGATCTCAAACACAGACTAAGCCCAGGGAGGGTAATCATGGAATACACAGAATTGGCGCCTGCTCAAGTCGCGCGGCACATCTACTTGGTACACGGCCAGAGCGTCATGCTGGACAGCGACTTGGCGGAACTTTATGGGGTGACAACAGCCGCACTTAATCAAGCGGTCAAGAGAAACGGCACCCGCTTTCCTGATGACTTTATGTTCCAGATTACTGCGGAGGAAGTGCAGTCTTTGATATCACAAACTGTGATATCGAACGCGGGCCGCGGCGGACGCCAAAAACCAGCTTACGTCTTCACCGAGCAGGGTGTGGCGATGCTTTCGAGCGTTCTGCGGAGCGAGCGTGCCGTGCAGGTGAACATCGCCGTCATGCGGGCGTTTGTGAATCTGCGCGGTCTGCTGACGCAGGACAGCGACCTCGCCCGGCGCATCCTGCATTTGGAGGAGAAATATGACCGGCAGTTCGCCGCCGTCTTTGATGCCATCCGGCAGATGATCGAAGCGCCTGCCGCACCCGAGCCGCGCATGGGATTTCGCGCCGGCAACGAGGAGAAAATACTGTGAAGTTTGTTTGCTACAAAGAGTTTGATGACCCGCAGGAACCGGTGATGCCCGGCATCTTTCGCAGCGGAAAGATTCTGCCGCTGGCCCGCGCCGTCGCGGTCGCCGAGGCGCTGGCCCCAAAAGGCGTCTCTGTCCCCCAAGACTTAAACGCGGTCATGGCCCGGATGGGGAGCTATGTCGGCGTGGTGCGGGATTTAGAAAAAGCGCGGGTGCTGGACAAGCTCTGGCTGGAAGCCGGCGTGAACCAGATGGCTCCCCTGCCCTCCCCGCACCGCATTCTCGCAATCGGGCGCAATTACAGCGAACACGCGAAAGAGCTGGGCAGCGAAGTTCCCGACGAGCCGATTGTGTTCCAAAAAGCGTCTACCAGCGTGATTGCGTCCGGCGCTCCGATTGTTCTGCCGCACGAGGTTGGGCGCGTGGATTTTGAGGGCGAGCTGGCAGTTGTCATCGGCACCGGCGGGCGCAGCATCGCGGAAGCGGAGGCGCTGTCACATGTGGCGGGCTACACGCTGATTAACGATGTCACGGCGCGGGACGCCCAGAAGCGGGCGATTGGAAAGAGCCTGCCCTGGTTTTTATCCAAAAGCTATGATACGTTCGGACCGCTCGGCCCGTGCATCGTGACGCCTGACGAAATTGCGAACCCGCAAAACCTCCTGCTGACGCTGGCGGTCAACGGTGAGGTCAAGCAGGAGACGAACACGTCCGAGATGCTGTTCTCCATCCCGGCGCTGATTGCGTACCTGTCGCAGCATCTTGCCCTGCATCCCGGCGACGTGATCGCCACCGGCACTCCCCCCGGCGTCGGCCCAATTCATCCCGGCGACTTGGTGGAAGTCCGCATCCCGGAGATCGGCACATTAGAGAACCCCGTGATCGGCGAAGACGAAGTGTTTTAAGTTCGCCACGGGTGAGAAACCCGCGGCTGTCAGCCGTGGGCGGCGAGATACTCGACAAATTGGTCTTGGACTGCTCCCGCCGAGCGAGCGTTGCCGGGGAAATTGTTCATCAAAAGCGAGAAAACGTACAACTGGCCGCTGCGGCCCGTCACATAGCCGGACAGCGCACGGGCCTGACTGAGTGTGCCGGTTTTGGCATGGACATTGTTCTGAGCCGGCGTCCCAACCATACGGTTTTCGAGCGTGCCGTCCACGCCCGCAATCGGCAGGGAAGCGTAGTAGAGCGGCCAGTTTTTCTCGCGGTGCATCCCCAAGAGAAGCTGACCGACAGATCGCGCCGTGACGAAGTTGCGCCGCCCCACCCCGCAGCCATCCACCAGAGCGATTGCGCCGGTGTCCACGCCAAGACTGGCAAAGAGCGGCGTCTCGCGCCGATGCCCGGCGTCGTAAGTTCCGGCGCTGTCCAGCTCTCGTACTAAAGACTCTGCCAGCAGGTTATCGCTCGGCTTGTTCATGCGGACAATGTACTCCGACAGCGGCAGGCTCGGGTGCGACGCCAGAACAACAGCATTGGGCGCAGTCCGGCCTGCTGCCGCTTTGCCGGCGACTGTGATGCCGCGCTGCTGAAGCGCCGCCCTCAGCAGCGTGGCCGCCAGAAGCGGCGGGTTCTGCACCGGCACTTTCTGGGTCAGCGTCTGCCCCAGCGGCAGCATCCCGGCAATCCTGAACTCGTTTTTATCCCATGGACGAGAAACAGTGCAGGTGTCGGCGGCGTCTTTCGCGGCAGTCTGCGCCGTGACAGTCAGCGGCACATAGTCAGTCGGCGGATTCACTGTCACTGAGACCGGATCACCCGGCGCTTTACCCGGCACGGCACGGACTTCCAGCACGCCTTCGCTGACTTCCAGCGCTGAAATCTGCGGAAATTCTTCGTCGCTGAAGTCGTCCCACTCCCAGCCGAAGCCATACGGCCCGTCGGCAAACCGTGTGCCGTCGCCGACAATATCTCCCTCAATGCGCTTCACTCCGCTTGAAGCCAGCGCCGCCGCCAGCGTGTCCAAGTCTGACGGCGACAGCAAGCCGTCGCCACCGCCGCGCAGGTAAACATCGCCGGCAATTACGCCATTCGCGTCAGGCCGCGCCGCTGCGAGAACGTCCGTGTGAACCCGGAAGTCCGGCCCGAGCAGCTCCAGCGCGGCAGCCGATGTGAACAGCTTGCGGTTGGACGCCGGCAGAAGGCGCAGGTCGGCATCATGGGTGTAGAGCGTCTTGCCGTCCCGCACGCGGCAGACAATCGCGCCGGTGACGCCGCCTTGAAGCGCCGGCGCATTCAGGATTTTGTCTAGGATCGGCGCGAGAGGTGTTTGGGCGTGAGTGGAGACGGAGCAGAAGAAAAGAAGGAGCATGATTCTCCCGGTCTGGAAGACCGGAGCTTGAAAAGTGCAGAATGTCCGCTTCGCGGACGAAAGATGCGTCCCGCAGGGGCATTTTGCTTTACAAAAGCCCTGGTCTTCGAGACCAGGGCAAGACAGGCACATACTCTTACCACTCATAAGCGTATTATAGCAGGAAAACGGCCTGCCCATCCCGAACTAGTCGGCTGTGACACAAACCCAACAAAAACTACTCGGGGCAATTTTTGACTGCGACGGCCTGCTGGCCGATACCGAAACGCCGGACTACGACGCGTGGCGGAAAATCTACGAGGAGCAGGGCCTGGCGCTGCCGGTCGAAACCTGGGCGCAGAGCATCGGCACGGCTAAAGGCCAGAGCCTGAACGACTGGCACGCGCCGCTGGCAGCCGCCGTGGGGCCGGGCTACGATCCCGAAGCCGTTGGGGCGCGGCGGCGCCTCTTCTACCAGAATGCCATCGGCAGGCTGACCCCGATGCCGGGTGTTGTGGCAGTCCTCGATGCTTTAGACGAAGCGCAGATCCCCTGCGCGGTGGCCTCGAACTCCGACCGGGACTGGGTAAACCGCGTTTTGGAGATTACGGGCCTCTCTTCGCGTTTTCGCGCCATCGCGACGGCTGACGAAGTGGCGCATCCGAAGCCCGCGCCCGACGTGTACCTGCTGGCCGCCGAACGTTTGGGCGTTCCGCCGCAGCGCTGCGCGGCGTTTGAAGACTCTCCGCGCGGACTCGCTGCCGCCCACGCCGCCGGCATGTTCACAGTCGCCGTTCCCACCAGCTTGACGCGCCATTTTGCATTTGAACAAGCGCACCATATTGTAGAAAGCTTGGAGCGATTGGCGCTGAAAGACCTATCCCAATGACACCACAGGAAACAGTTCTGGCGCTGACGCGCCATATCCGGGACACGGTCCGGCCTCATCTTGGGGCCTGGCAGGGGCGCGAAGTGTCCGGCACGGCGGCCTCGGGAGACGCCACGTTTGCTATTGACGAGATCGCGGAAGACGCGATTGTTTCGTTTATCGAGCGCGAGAAGCTCTCGATTGCGTATTACTCGGAAGACAAAGGACTGATTGAGTTCGGCGCGTCGCCCGAAGCCGTGCTAATCATTGACCCGATTGACGGTACCCGCCCGGCGATGGCGGGCTTCGAGCAGTGCGTTGTGTCCGTCGCCTGGGCCGATTACACGCCGGAAGTCACAATGGCGGATGTCCGCTTCGGCTGCATCGGCGAGATCAAGCAGGATGACTTGTTCTGGGCCGAGCGCGGCCACGGCGCACACTGGGTTCAGCCGGACGGCGCTGAACACGCCCCGCGCCTGCTGCCGGTGACTGAAATTCGAAAAGCGCCGCTGTCGTTTGAAGTGGTAGCTCGGCCTTTTGAATGGATTGGCATTGCGCTCGGCGAGATCGTAGATGCGTCTTCCATGACCGGCGGCTGCTTTTTGTTTAACTCGACGGCGTTCTCGCTGACGCGGCTGATGACCGGTCAGCTTGCGGCTTCCATGGACATCGGCAACCGCATTCTGCGGGATTACCCGGCATCACGGGAGCGCTTTTTGGCGCTTGGACTGGGCAAGCCGATCGGCCTGTTCCCGTATGACATCGCGGCGGCAGCGCTGATTGCTCAGGAAGCGGGCGCAGTCGTCACCGATGCTTACGGGCGGTCTTTAGGCACAACAAAGCTGCTGGACACCACGGAAGCGAACTTGCAGTCTATCCTGGGCGCGTCCAACCCGGCGCTGCACGAAACGCTGGGGGCGGCGCTGGACCGGGGCATCGCAAAATTAAGTTTATAGAGTTCAGGGAGAGCGAATGAGCAAGGCACGAACAGGGTGGATTTGGCTGGGCGCAGGATTGGCAGCCGCCGCTTGGGGCTGGACGAACCGGCGATTATTGACAGTGAACGACATCACGACCGGGGAAAGCGCCGCATACCCGACCCTGCGGTCGCGCGTTTATTATGCCGACATCAGCCGGGCGATGGCGGCGGCGGAGAAGGCGCTGGCGCGACTGCCGGGCTGGGAGCTGCTGTCGCGGGACGCGGAGAACGACATTCTGGAAGCCGCAATGTCTTCAGGTCTCGGGACAGACGATGTCACCGTGTACTTCTTCGACCTCGGCCACAGCCAGACGCGGGTCACGCTCCGCTCGCGTTCCCGCGCCGGCTTCGGCGATTTGGGCCGCAACGCCGCCCATATTCGCCAGCTCCAGACCGCGATGGATGCCCGCCTCAATACCGAAGCGGCATTTTAGACCCCGGACAGCTTCAACAGTGACTGCGAGGCGGCGTACTGCACCTGCGGGTTAGCGCTTTTAGACAAGCCTTGCAGCGCGGATATTGCGGACTTGGACCTGCTGCCGATCTCGCCGAGCGTCACCGCCGCCCAGGTCTGGGTCGGTGCGTTGTCTGACGCAATAGATTGGGTCAAGCGCGGGACAACGTCCGATTCGGCAAGCGCCCCCATGCGGGAGAGCGTCTCGGCGGCGTTGAAGGGAGCCGGTGTCGGACCGGAGAGTGCGGCGACCAGTGCCGGGATCGCGGGCTTTGCAAGCGCGGGGGTCAGCAGGCCGGTTTGAGCCGCGGCGGCAGCCGCGCCGTCCGGGTCACTCAGCGCCTGCACCAGCGTTGGGATGACGGACGGGCTGCCGCTGCGTCCGAGGCCGACGATGGCGCCTTCGCGCACGCCGGACGGCGTTGCGGAAGAATGGAAGACGCTTTCCAGCGCCGAAAGCGCGGCGGGAGTGCCGATCCCGCCCAGCGCCTGCGCCGCCCCCGCGCGTTTCACAGGATCGCCTGCGGCTAAAGCTGCGGTGAGCGGGCCGACAGCGGAGGAACCGGAGGATTGCAGGCCGGTCACGGAGGAGTCGCGCACCTGGGCATCGAAGTCCCCGAGCGCGGAAACAAGCGCGGCAATTGCCGTCGGACTGCCGCTCGGCCCGAGCGCCAGCGCCGCCTGGGAGCGCGATTCGCTGGCGGCAGACGTATCCGCGAGAACGCCGCGCAGCACCGACTCTGCGGGCTGCACGCCAGGCAAAGCGGCATTGGCTTTGACCAGCGCGGTTTGCGCGGTGGCTTGAGCGGCCGGGTCCTTCGCGGCGGCAAGCGCGGTTTTGGCGGTCTGCACGTTTGTGTAGGCGGTCAGCACGGTGTCGGCCAGCGCGACCTGCGCCAGACGCTGCACCGAGGGCTGCGTCGCTTGCCCCGCGATTTTAATCAGCTCCGGCACACCGGACGGCGAGGCGACAAGGTCCGTGACGGCGATCTGGTCCAGCACGTTCACCATTTGCTGCCGGAACAAGATGTCGCTCTGCATTGCAGGGTCTTCCAAGTGAGCGACCACGAGAGGAACGGAAGGCGCACCGATCTTTTCCAGAGCAATCACGGCGGCGTCCTGCGCCGCCGTATCCATCAGCACACTGTTGACCAGGCCGGCTGTCTTGGAGCCGCCGATGAGGCCCAGCACGTCTTCCGCCGCGCCCCGGATATCCGGGTCACCGTTGGAAAGCCGGTCGGCAACGGCTTTTAAATTGGCGTCGTTTTTCCTGCCCAGCGCTGTCAAACCAGCCTCGGCGGACGCTTTGACATCGGCATCGGCGTCTTTGCAGATCAAAAAGAGTGTGTCAAACGCTTCGGCAGGCGTGATTGTTCCTTTCGCGCTCAAGCGGTTGACCGATGCCACTGCGTTTTTGCGGATCCGCAGGCTGCGCTGGTTGCTCGGGCTGAGAACATCCTGATCCGGATTCTGCGTGTTAATCAGAACATCCACAAGCCGTCCGCTCTGCACCAGCCCGGTCACTGCGGCGTCGCAGTCTGCCGGTGTGCCGGTGGAAAGCGTGGTTTCCAGCGCTTTTTGCTGGGCATGGTTGTAGCTGACATAGCTGTAGATGCCGATCACCAGCACGGCAATAATCAATGTGGCCCGCAGGCGGGCCTGCAAAAAAACAGCAATTTTACTCATAAGACCCCTTGCAGTTTCCACGGATTTCAATTCGTGGAAACTGTTTATTATCTTAAAGGATTTGCCGGCATTTGTCAAGCCTGAAGCCGTCCCAGACAGGAGAAGCCACTCCCCGCGTCGAATGAGAAGGCTATGACACGCATCGCGATTTTACTTTCGGGCCGGCACGGGCGCGGCAGCAACATGCAGGCCATCGCCGCCGCCTGCGCTTCCGGGCAGATCAGCGGCGAAGTGGCTGCGGTCATTGGAAACAGCGCGGACTCGCCTGCACTCGCCCGCGCCTCCGAGCTTGGCCTGCCGACTCAAGTGGTACTGTCGCGGGGCATCACGTCGCGCCTCGGGGAGGAGTTTTATTCCGACTCGCTGCGGCTGGCTTTAGACAACGCGCAGGCAGACCTGGTCTGTCTTGCGGGTTATATGCGGAAAGTCCCGGACACGGTCGTGTCCGAGTACGCCGGACGCTTGATGAACATCCATGCCGCTTTGCTGCCGGCCTTCGGCGGCCAGGGCATGTACGGCCGGCACATCCATGAAGCGGTGCTGGCTTACGGCGCGAAAGTCTCCGGCTGCACCGTGCATTTCGTGGACGAACATTATGATACCGGCCCGATTATCTTGCAGTCTGCCGTTCCCGTGGAAGAAGACGACACGCCGGAAACCCTCGCCGCCCGCGTTCTGGCCGCCGAACACGCCGCCTACCCCCACGCCGTCGCCCTCTTCGCTTCAGGCCGCTTGTTGCTTGACGGACGCCGGGTACGGATTCGGAGCGGGCGATGAGGCGGGATCTCGGCGCAGCGGGCTTGTTCGTGCAGGCTCCGCCGGACCCTGTGCAGTCGGAGATACAAGAATACCTTTCTGTCCGGCAGCAGCGGCGGCGCTTGTTTCCCCGCGCTGCGCTGGTCGGTTTGCTGGCCGGGAGTATCGCGGTCGCCTTCCGCGTGGTCCTTGCCGCCGGAGACAGCCTGCGCGGGGCGATGCTTGTCTGGGCGCACCATTTTCCGCTGGCCGGCTGGCTGTTCCCCATGTGCTTCAGCGCCCTAGGTGCAGCGCTATCGGTGGCCCTGGTCCGCCGGGCCGCGCCGGAAGCGGCGGGCAGCGGTATCCCGCACTTGGAGGCGGTGCTGCATCGCTACCGGGAGTTTCGCTGGCGTCGGATTTTGCCGGTCAAGTTTTTCGGCGGGGCACTGGCCCTCGGCGCGGGGCTGGCGCTGGGGCGGGAAGGCCCGACCGTGCAGATGGGCGGCACGGCGGGCGCGGCTGTTGCGGACTGGCTGAAATCCGGCACCCGCGAGCGGCTGACCCTTGTTGCCGCCGGGGCCGGGGCGGGACTGGCGGCAGCTTTCGACGCGCCGCTGGCCGGCGTGATTTTCGTGCTGGAAGAAGTGCAGAAAGATTTCCGGCAGGCAGTCTTCGGCGCGGCCTTCATCGCCGCCGCTGTCGCGGCAGTCGTCACGCGCTTTTCTTCCGGCCAGCTTCCCGATTTTCGCATTCCAAGCTACCCGGTCCCGGCCCTTGCGGCTTTGCCGGCATTTGCCGTGCTGGGCCTGCTTGCCGGCGTGCTGGGCGTAGGGTACAACCGCAGCCTCCTGTGGACACTGGACTTGTTCGCCCGCGTTCCGCCCCGGTTCATCGTCCTTGCGGCGGCAGGGGTCGGTCTTGTGGCCTGGTTCTCGCCGGGAGCCGTCGGCGGCGGGCATGGGCTGGCGGAGACTTTTTTAGACGGCCATGCCGCACTTGCCGCGATCCCCGCTTGGTTTCTGGCACGCTTTGTTTTGTCCCAAGCGAGCTATGGAACCGGCGCACCGGGCGGCATTTTCGCGCCGCTGCTGGTGCTGGGCGCTTTGCTTGGCCTCGGCCTCGGCGAGGTGACGCATGGACTGTTTCCCCATCTGGTTCCGGTTCCCGCCATCTTTGCCGTTGTCGGCATGGCGGCCTACTTCACGGCGATTGTGCGTGCGCCCCTGACCGGCGTCGTGCTGATTATCGAGATGACCGGCAACTACGCGCAAATGCTGCCGCTTTTAGTCGCGTGTTTCTGCGCGTATGCCGCCGCTGAAGGTCTGGGTGAGCTGCCGATTTACGAAAGCCTGCTGGAACGAGACTTGAAGCGTGGCGGGACACTGCCGCAGCCGAAAGACGCTCTGGTACTGGAGCTGGAAGTGAAGCCGGGTTCGCCGTATGACGGACGGGAAGTGCGGACACTGGGCCTGCCGCCCGGCTGCATTTTGGTTCACTGCCGCGCAGGAAGCCGGGAATGGCTGCCGACCGCGACCACTCGCTTAGAAGCGCACGTCCGCATCACCGCGATGATTAGCCCGGAGGCGGACGGCGCAGTCGCGGCCTTGCGGGACGGCTGCGCGTCGGCAAGTTGAGAGTCCCCCCAGCCCCAATAATGGGGGAGTCAGAGTAGGAATAAAACCCGTAGGGGCGCTGTTCACCCCGCTCCGGGCGCTTTGGCCCGAGGGGCTTACCGCGCCTTTTTGCCTTGATCCCAATCTTGCTCCTCCATTATTGGGGGCTGGGGAGACTCTTAACTACTCCATCAATCGCTTTTGCCGTGGTAAGCAGGCCGCGAAGCTGAGACAGCGGCAGCATAGTCGCGGCATCGGACAGCGCCTGCTCGGGGTTTGGGTGAACTTCCAAAAACAGCGCGTCCACACCGGCGGCGACGGCGGCGCGGAGCAGCGGCGGGATAAACTCGCGCTGGCCGCCGCTGGTCGTCCCCTGCCCGCCCGGCTGCTGGACCGAATGCGTCCCGTCGAAGACCACGGGGCAGCCGAGCGCCCGCATGGCGGGCAGTGAGCGCATGTCAACCACCAGCGTGTTGTAGCCGAAAGAAACGCCGCGCTCAGTCAGCAGCAGGTTTTTGTTGCCCGTGCCCGAAATCTTCTCCACGACGTTCTTCATGTCCCACGGGGCCAGAAACTGGCCTTTTTTGACATTGACCACGCGCCCGCTTTCGCCTGCCGCCAGCAGCAAGTCAGTTTGGCGGGACAGAAACGCCGGGATTTGCAGCACGTCCACCACTTCCGAGACCGGCCCGATCTGCCAGGTTTCATGCACGTCGGTCAGCACTGGAACGCCAAACTCGGCTTGGATCGCCGCCAGCACTTCCAGCCCGCGTTCCAGCCCTTCACCTCGGAACGATCCCGACGACGTGCGGTTTGCTTTGTCGAACGACGCTTTAAAGATATACGGCAGACCCAGCGCTTGGCAGATCGCTTTGGCTTCCGTCGCCACTTCGCGGCACAGGTCTAAGCTCTCAATGACACAGGGGCCGGCGATCACGGCCAGCGGATGGCCTTCGCCAATAATATAATTCGGATAATTGGGCAGAGTGACGTTTTGCATAATAAGTTTCTTAGATGCCGTTAGTCCTGGTCTGGAAGACCAGGGCTATCATAACGCAAAATGTCTGCTTCGCAGACGAAGATGTTTCGAAAATTTTTCCTTCGCCCGCGAAGGCGGACATTCTGCACTTCTAAAGCCCCGCACTTCCAGTGCGGGGTCCTGCTTCCTGCCAAAGCGCTTCCAGCGCTTCCAGCACCCGGTCCGGGGTGACGGCCCGCTGGCAGCGCAGGTGGTCCGCGCCGCGCAGCGGGCAGCGCTCTTTGTAGCAGGGCGCACAGGGAACGGCGTTGTCAAACAGCAGCATGTTCGGGCCGAACAGCGGCGCGTTGTCGCCGGGCCGCGACCCACCGTAGATGCCGACCAGCGGCGTTTGCAGCGCCGACGCCAGGTGCAGTGCGACAGTATCGCCGGTGACTACCGCCGATGCCTGCTGAATCAGCGCCGCCAGTACGCCGACGTTCTCAAAGCGCCCGGCGGCGACAATCGGCGGGCGCGTTCCCGGCGGCGTCTGGGCGCAAATCTTCTCGGCCAAAACCGCTTCTTTGGGGCTGCCGGTCAGCACGACATTGAAGTGCGGCGTGAGTTTGGCGGCGAGCGCGGCGAAATGTTCCGGCAGCCACGATTTTGGCTCCTGGCTCGTGCCGGGATGCAGCACCACCAGCGGCAGGTTCGGGTCGTAGTCGTCTGAGCCGGCCAGAAACGCCGACGCTTTCGCGCTTCCGGCCGGCAGGACTTCGTACTTCATTTGCCGACTGAACGGCCCCGGCCAGCCCAGCGCTTTGACACCGGCCAAGTAATAGTCAGTGTTATGTCCGGCTGTTTTCGGCACCCAATGCGTGTAAAAGCGGCGCAGGACCGACGGGTGTTCCGTGTGGAACAGGCCGACGCGCATGGGAGCCTGACACAGAATGCGCGTCCACCATAAATCCGCGTGGCAGTTGATTACAGCGTCAAAGTTTTTTTGCTTTAATGTCCGCTGCCAGTAGCGGGCCTCTTTGAGCCAGCCGATCACCTGCCCTTTCCGCAGACGCCGCCGCCAGAAGCCGGAGTCGATGCGAAGGACTTCAATCCCCGGCTGCCCTTCCAGCAGATCCGCATTCAAAAGGTCCGCCATCCACGAGATTTCGACGCCGGGAAACTGCGACTGCAAAGCCGGAACCAGCGGCGTCGCCATCAGCAGATCGCCCAGCGCCCAGAGCTTGATAATCAAAACGCGCTTCAACGCAGTACAGTCTCGCTTGTCAGCAGCGACAAGGCCGCGTCCCGCACCTCGGCAACCGGCAGCAGACACAGACAGTTCATAAATGTCTCCGGCGGGTTCGGGCAGACCTGCTCCATGCAGGGAGCGCACGGCACCGGATGCAGCAGAACACGCCCGGCACCTTTCAGCGGTGCGTATCGGGCCGGCGGGGTCGGGCCAAACAGCGAGACAACCGGCGTACCGACGGCGGCGGACAAGTGCATCGGCCCCGAGTCGCTGCTGACACAAACAGACGCACGGGCAAGCAAAGCCGCGAGTTCCCGGAAACCGAGCTGGCCCGCGAGTGTCACCGGCGGAGTTTGCATGGCGGAAGCGACGCGCTCCAGGGCGGCGCTCTCTGACACGCTGCCGATCAGCACGATTTGACGCGGTGCCAGTGCATCACCGAGCGCCGCCCAGTGTTCTTCCGGCCAGCATTTGGACTGCCAGGTTGTTCTGGGGGCTAAGACGACAAATCCCGGCCTGATGTCTCGTTCCCGCAGCAGGCGCCCTACGGACGCCGCATCTTCCGCCGTGTAGCCTATTACCAGCCGCTTGTCCGTCGCCGGCGGCAGCCCAAGCGCGTCCAGCGGCAGCAGATACGTATCTGTTTGATGGACTGGAAAGTCTACGGGAAGATTGTCGGCGTAGCATGACACATAAGCCTTTGTGTAGCGGGGCGCGTAATCACGCTTTGCCTGACGCGGCGACTGGAACACGCCGAGGGAGACAGCCGGAGCGGCAGCGCTTCGCATGAGGTCCTGCTCGGGGTGGAACGAGATCAACGTATCAAAGCGCCCGCGCAGAGCGCGGTTCAGGCGAATCTGCTCGGCCAGCCGGCGGAAGCCGAAGCGGTTCTTGATCCAGTTTCGCGGACGTGTGCTTCGCATCAGGCTCCAGTGATCGTTGTCCCAGAGCATCACCTCATCTACATGCGGGTTAGCGTCAATTGCCTGCGCGTTTCTCGTGTCCGCGAGCCAGGTCAGGTGTGCGTCCGGGCAGGCATGACGCAGGGCTGTCAGCAGAGGCGTTGCCATGAGAATATCGCCGAGCGCTCCAAACTTGACAATCAAAATCCGCTGCGAGGCATGGCGGCGGTCCGTAGAGCACCGCTGAATCGGCAGATTGATTGGAGCAAGAGGCGTACTAAACACGGGCCTCTCCCAGCAGTTGATTCGATGCCGTCTGCGCTTCGCCTGCAGTGATCAGCTTGAGACAGCGCAGGTAGTCTGCGCCTTCCTGACTGCATTCTTTTTTGTCGCAGGGGCCGCACGGGACTTCATGCAGGAGAGAGATCGCGCGGTCTGTGCGCGGGCCATACCAGAGCGGCGATGTTGCGCCGAACAGCGCGACTTGAGGTGTTCCGACAGCGGCGGCGACATGCATCGGTCCGGTATCACCGCTGACCAGCAGGCGCGACCGGGCAATCAAAGCCGCCGATTGCCGGAATGAGAGAGTGCCGGCAGCAGCAACTGCCGGAGCAGACATGGCGGATGCAATCTGTGCCAGTGTCTCGCCTTCTTTGGCCGTGCCGATCAGCACAATCCGGCAGCCGTGTTGCTTTGCCAGCGCGTCGCCCAGCGCCGCGTAGCGGTCTGCGGGCCAGCACTTTGTCGGCCACGTCGTCAGCGGAGCCAGCACGACGAAATCGCCTGATGCACCGACGCCGTGCGTTTGCAAGAAGCTGTCCACTGCGGCTTTATCTTCCGAAGTATATCCCATGGTCAGACGCGGGTCGGCTGGCTTCGGCAGGTCAAACGCTTCCAGAACCGCCAGATACTGGTCAATCCGGTGCAGCTCCGGCCGGGAATAAGCATGCGTGTAAAGCTTCCGGTAGTGCGGGTTGCGCTCCTCGCCCCAATGCCGGGCGAACGTGTTGAACACACCGAGTGTCTGCGCGGCCCCGACGGCCCGAAGAAGCAGCGGCCATTCTTCCGGCTGAAGGGAAACAAACATATCATACCGGCGGCGGCGCAGCTCCCGCACAAGTGAGGCCGAGCGAACCAAAGCGGGGCCAATCCGGCCATGCCGCCAAGCGGAGCGGATATAGGCACCGTCCCAGACAATCAGCTCGTCTAGATACGGGCTGGCATCAATCGCTTGATATTCGGACGGCCCGGCAAGCCAGGAAAGATAAGCGTCCGGGTACGCCGCCCGCAGCGCCGCCAGCAGCGGTGTCGCCATCAGAATATCGCCGTAAGCCCCGAGGCGCATAATCAGAATGCGGCGCGAGGCGGCTTCGCGCGGCACAGGACAGCGAGAAACCGGGAGATTGCAGGGAACAAGCGGCACTTCAAACCGGGGCGGTGCATGAAGCGCAGAAGCATAGGGCGTGGAAGACATGAAAAGTTTTGCTCAGGACGCCATGACTTTTTGGAGCGCACTCGCCCCCCGCGCGTTCGCATATTCGCGCTGGTACAGGGCTTCGATTTTGTCGGTCATCACACGCAAAGAAAACAGCTCCTCGACGCGCTCTTTGCCCGCCGCGCCAAGCCGCTTCCGCAGGAACGCATCGCCGGCGAGACGCGCCAGCGCCTCGGCCAGCGCCTCAGAGTCGGACGGCGGGACAAGAAAGCCGGTCTCGTCGTCCAGCACCATTTCCGGCGTTCCGCCCGCGCGGGTGCCGATGATGGGCTTCGACAGGGCCATGCCCTGCTGCACCACCGCCGAGCAAGGCTCGTTCCAGGTGGACGGCACAGTGACAACGTCGAGCGCATTGATGACGTTGTTGACATCGTCCCGGAAGCCCGTAAAGAACACTTTATCGGTCAGGCCCATCTTCGCGGCGGTATCACGAATGAGTTCTTCCTCCGGGCCGTTGCCGACAATCACCAAAGACAGCGGGTAACGCGCATGGACTTTCTGAAAAGCTTCCAGAAGCACGGTATGGCCTTTTTCCGGCGCGATGCGCCCGACAATGCCGACCGCGACACTGTCTTCGGGGATGTCCAGCGCGGCCCGGACGGCCCGGCGGTCTTCTGTGATCTTTGCGAACGCTTCCACGTTGGTGCCGTGATGAATGACTTCAATCTTGTTGGCCGGCACACTCGCTTTAATGAGCGTCTCGCGCACGGAGTTGGATACTGTCACGAGGCGTGTGTATAAAAAGCGGCTGTACAGCCACGACCCGACCCGGCTCTTGAACGGGTACGGCATATGGCGGGACATGATCCGCACGGGAATATGCTCGCGCAGGGCGGCGTAGCCCGGCACGACAATGTCCGACGACCAGTGGACATGCATCACGTCGGTCTTGTGCTCGCTGAGAAACCTCCGAAGGAGGCCGAAGTCCTGCCAGTCATGCTGGTTCATCACCCGGATCGGCACCGTCGGCAGCCCCATCGCCGTCGCCCGCTCCTCGACCCAGCGCCCCGGACGGCAGGCGACAGTGACATCGTAGCCGCGCAGGCGAAGCTGCTCCGACAAGTTTAAGATATGCAGCTCAGTCCCGCCCCACGAAGGGAAACCGGTCGCCACTTGCAGCACGGAAAGAGGCATAGTCTACGTTCGCTCCTCAAAATTTGGGCCGTAAGCGGCACAAACACGCGCAATGATGTTTGTCGTGGAGCGCCCCGCCACCAGCGACAAAATCCGCACTTCGCCGCCGTAGCCGGTCACGACTTTAGCTTCCGGCAGGTCCGCTTCCGTGTAATCGCCCCCTTTAGCGTAGAGCGCCGGGCGGACCCTCTCGATCAGCGGGACCGGGGTGCGGGTCTCAAACGCCGTGACATAATCCACGCAGCTTAAAGACGCCAGCATTTCCATCCGCTCCGCCAGCGGCACTATCGGACGCTGGGGGTCTTTGAAGCCGCGCACGGACTCATCGGAATTGACCGCGACAGCCAGCGCATCACCGAGCGCCCGCGCTTCGGAGAGATAGCGGATGTGGCCGACATGCAGAATATCGAAAACGCCGTTTGTCAGCACCACGCGCTCGCCCGACACCTGCCGCGCCGCTACAATTGCGGCTAATTCTTCGGGTTTTTTGATCTTATCTGCGGATAACGGGAAGGGCAATGCCACGGTGCGCTCTTTCTGTTTGGCCGAGCCGTTCCCCAACTGCGGCGATGACATTGCTGACCGTGAGATTGCTCATGCAGAGCGTGTCGCCCCGGCGGCAGATGCGGTCCCGGCAGGGAACGCAGGGCAAGCTGCGGTCTATCAAGACCGTGCTGTTTTCGGTCAGCGGCCCCGTTCGGTCCGGGTCCGCCGCGCCGGACAGCACGACCAGCGGCGCCCCCAGCGCCGCGCCAATATGCATCGGGCCGGTGTCACAAGTTAGAAGCGTGTCCGCGCGGGCCAGAAGCGCTCCAAATTCTTTGACCGACAACTGTCCGGCAAGGTTCAAAATACGCGGGTCAGCCACCGCGAGTTCCCGCGCCAGCCCCACTTCATCCAGTCCGTCCATGACGGTCTTAAACGACGACGGCGCACCGGTCAGTGCGACTTTGACGCCCGGCTGCCCCGCCCAGTACGCCGCGACTTCTCCGAACCGCTCCACCGGCCAGCGGTTCAGCGGGCGCGACGCCGCAGGGTTAATTACCAGCAGTTTGTCATCGGCTGAAACGCCTAACGCCGCCAGCAGTGCTGCGACGCGCTTGTGCGCTAAGTCAGGAACGTAAAAATCCAGCGCCCGGTCCATGACCGGCCCGATGCCGAGGGGTTCCAGTTCTTTGGCGAAGTCGTCTACGGCATGGGCCACGCGCCCGGTGTCTGCCCGGACTTCCATGCGCTTTTCGAACGTCAGCTTTGTTCTCGCCCCGCTTGCCGCCGCCATCAGATACGACTTCGCGCTGGGGTGCAGGTTGACCACTAAATCATAACGCCGCCGGGCAATTTTGATTAAAAATGGCAGAAAATGATCCAGCCGCGAGTCCACGCCGCGCTTGTCGAACGTCAAAATCTCGCGCACATCGGGATGCCCCGCCAGCGCGTCCGTCATGCCGCCGCCAACGACAAAGTCAACGGCAATGCCGGGAAACGCCGCCCGCAGCGCCCGCACCGACGGCGTCGCCAGCAGAATGTCCCCCATGCCGCCGAACCGGATAAACAAGGCCCGCTTGTACGATTGATTTGTGCGTCGAGAAGGACTTGTCATAAAGCAGCATTGCTACCGGGATACATCAGGCCGCCGCTCGGTGCGCTTCGGCATAGAGGCGCAGGGCGGCCCGCATCCGCTGTGGATAATCCTGCCCCTGGGATTGAAACCAAGCCAGAATGTCTTCATCCACGGAGACTTCCACCGTCACTTGAGGCCCGCTGGAGATTGCGCCTGCATTACCGGCGGCGGGAAGACGCCATTCGGAACGTGCAAAGTCCGCCTCCGTCAAGGGCGGTATTTCCGACGTATCTATGTCTTCCTCAGCAAGTGCATCCACACGCTCCCAGTCGGTGCGTGAGCGGCCAAACAGTTCCGGCGCTGATTTAATGGCCGAAGAATTGCTTGATGTACTGCTCATATTGCTTTTTCTCATGTGCCAGTGCCCTTCGCAGGGACAAAACCCGGATTGTATTCTCTTCCGGCTCAGTGAAGGCGACAGCGACAACACGGCTGTCGAGCAGTCCCAACCCAAAAAACCGCTCTTCGCCGTAATCCTGCCGTAAATCCAAAATCGTTCGCATCGGGGCTAAAAATAGGCGCGGAGCATCGGCGAAGTCAATTCCATGCTTGACGATGTTACTCTCCCGCTTACTTTCATCCCACTCAAATCGCATGAAACAATTATAGCAGACAACAAAAAGAAACTGCTGTCAAAGCGGCGTATTATTGCGCCACGGGTAGAGTTGTTCCAGGTGCTAGGAACTGCGTATAGCATTCGGTACAGACCCAATTCCGGCCATCCGTGTAGCCGATGCTATGCTCTATGTCGTCAGCCTGGTATAACTTCCACCAACATATCTCGCAGTGATCGTGGTCCCAAGCGTCTTGAACAAGCGCGGACTTGCTTGGATCATGAGGCTGGCCGGCGTACTGCGTTACAATCCCATTTGGCTGGACAATTGCAGGCCCAGCGTGCCACTGTTTCTGTTCCCACGATACATTAGCACACTCCGTCACTTGCTCAGCGACATGTGCGACGCGCCAATAATCGCCGTGAATAAGGATGACTGGTTGCCCCTCTGCATCCTGTGTCATGGTTTACACCTCAATCAAGTATTCGCCCCTGAACTTCAGGTTATTTTGCAAATGTCTCTCCAAGCTAGCGCCAAAAGCAAATTATACCGAATTTCAGGCGACCGGCGCAACCGAGGCGGGCGATGCGCTCTGTGCCAGAAGGGCGGAGGCTGCTGCGAGAACGTCTTCCGTGTTGATAGACGCCATTGTGCCGTCAGGGGACTCTAAGACGCGGTGGCAGGGGCCGTAGTTGCCCCATTTGCGCGGGTTGGTCGGCCCAAATAGTGCGACAGTCGGAACCCCGAGCGCGACGGCGGAGTGCATGATCGCCGTGTCGTTGCCCACGAACAGCCCAAGCTGCGAGACGAGCGCAAGGGAGCCGCGCAGGTCGCAGACTCCGGCAAACGAAACCATCCGCGCCCGTGTCGAAGGCTCGCAGCAGGCCAGCATTTCTTTGGTCGCATCCTGCTCGTCCGGCCCGCCGATGAGGGCCAAACGCAGGTCCGGGTTCTCGCGGATTAAAGCGTCTGCAATTTGGGCGAAACCCAATGCGCTCCAGCGCTTCCGGGACTGGCTCGCGCCCGGCTGAATGCCGACCAGCCTTTCGCGCGGCATACGCTCGCCCCAGGCTTCGAGAAGATGCTCCTGCGCCCGCGCCGTCTCGTCGGCGCTGATCCAAAGCTCCAGCGCCGGATTGATGGGCGCGTCCGGCGCGGCAGCCCGCAAAACGTCAAAGTAGCAGGCGATCTCACTTTTTTCCCGGTCATAGTCCACCTGGCAGTTGAGTAGCGGTCCGCGCCCTTCCGAGCGGAAGCCCGCACGGGTCTGGATACCGCCGAGCCAGGACGTCAGCGCCGAGTGGAACGACCGATTGAGGGCCAGACACAGATCGAACTTGCCGGTACGGATGCGCTGGACAAGCTGCAAATACGCTTTCCAGCCTTTGTCGGATTTGTACGGGTCAAACTCCCAGATTTCGTCGAGGTACGGATTGTTTTGCAGCAGCACCCGCGCGTTTTTGCCGGTCAGCAGGGCAATATGCGCGTCCGGCCACTGAGCGCGGGCGGCCCGGAAGATCGGCGTTGCGAGAAGCGTATCGCCGATAAACCGGAACTTGGTCGCGATTAAGATGCGCCGGGCCGCGTTCTGGTGATGATTGGCTGTCAGGGCCGGGCGGGCCGAGATTTGCGGCAGCAGTGTCAGGCCGCCGCGCCGGGCGCGGAGCAGGCGGCGCGTTGCCAGCACGACTTCTTCCGGGGTAATCTCGCGCAGGCAGTCGTAACGCCCGTTGCAGGTCGGGTGGTTGCCGCAAGGCGAGCAGCTTAAATCTTTGTAAAGGGCTTCGGAAAGAGCATCAAACGGCCCGGTGACTGCCGGATCGGTCGAGCCGAACAGCGCGACGCACGGCGTCCCCACCGCAGTTGCCAGGTGCATCGGACCGGAGTCGCCGCTGATCAGCAAATCGCAGCGTTTCAAGACCGCCGCCAGCGTCTTGACTTCAGTTTGCCCCACCAGATTGATTGGCTTTGTCTGCGTGTGGTTCAGGATATCCGCCGCCATGGCCGTGTCCGCCGCGCCTGCGCCGACCAGTACCACCGGAATATCGCTGAGGCCGTCCAGCGTCTGAGCGAACGACTCCGCGAACCAGCGCTTTTGGGGCCGCGTCGCCCCGACATTCACCGCAATCAGTGGACTGCCTGCCGTAAGTCCCTCCGCTGAAAGCAGTCGTGCCGCAGCTTCTTCCGAGACAGCATCTACGCTGACAACCAGCCGCCGCGTCCGGTCCGGGTCCGGCGGCAGCGGCATCGTGTCCAGCATGGCATCGGCCATATGAACTGCCCGTGTCCGCCGCAGCGTCGTGAGAAAATGGTTCATGCCGCGTCCTGCAAGCCCCACCCGGCGCGGAGTGCGTGCCAGCCAGGCGGCAAATGCATAACCCGGCAGCGGCGGCAGGATGATCGCGTCGGTGTAGCGTCCTTCGCGCAGCAGGCGGAAGATCTGCATCAGGCGGCTTGCCCCGCCCCGCGCCGTCCGGGTAATAATCCGGTTCAGGTCCGGGTTGCCGTGCAGCACCTCGGCGGCGGTTCCTGCTCCCACCACGGTGTCAATCTGCGCGTCAGGAAATGCCGCCCGCAGCGCCGCAATTGCCGGCGTTGTCAGAAGCGCATCCCCCATATAATTCATGTTGACAACAAGAAACTTTCGCATACGCTTCAAGTATACCTGAAAAGAAGAGATGCGAGACCTCACATCAAGCAGCCTAAGAAGGGCGAACACAAACAAGGGCGAACACAAGGTTCGCGCCCTACAATCCTATCTCGTAGGGGCGAACCTTGTGTTCGCCCTCCACCGAGTCCAGCACATTGGCTGGCGTGATGCGGGCCATGCAGGCCGCGCCTTCGGCCTCGGTCGGACGCCTGCCGGCAGCAGCGAGGCCAGGAACGGGGTTATGCAGGACCGTGTTCCGAGCGCCATACGGTCCGTGACGCGCGGGATGGGTCGCGCCGAAGATGGCGACAACAGGAGTGCCGACAGCAACGGCCAGGTGCATCGGGCCGCTGTCGCCGCTGATTAATAAGTCACAGGCCGCCAGCACCGACGCCAGCTCGCGCAGGGTGGTTTTGCCGGCAAGATTGACAAAGCTGCCGGTCATCTTGGGCACAATCTGCGCGACACTTTCAGCGTCCGTTTTATCGCCGGCAAAGACGACGCTGCGGCCGGACTGCGCCAAAGACAGCGCCACTTCCGTCCAGTTTCCCAGCGGCCAGCGCTTGTACGCCCGCGAAGCTCCGACGTTGAGCGCAACGCGCGGATGCGGCAGGTCTGCCAGCATGACGGCTGCCGACGCCGCGCCTTCTGCCGTTAAATAAGACTGCGGCGTGAACTCAGAATGGGGAACGTGAACGCCAAGCGCTTCTGCAAAGCCATACAGTAAATCTACTTCGTGGGCGTGCTTGCCCTTGCCGGGAACAATCGGATGCGTCAAAAAGAGCGCGTTCAGCTCACGGTTGCGGTCCCAGCCGACACGCACCGGAGCGCCGGACAGCCGCGTGACTAAGCCGCTCAAAAGAAGCCCCTGCATGTCTAAAGCCATCTCGTAATGGACGAAATGCAGCTCGCGGCGAAGCTGAGAAAGCTCGCGAAGCGAGGGCTTGTCGGGCATGACATACAAGTGGTCAATGTACGGATTGCCGCGCAGGATGTCCGCGCAACGGCGGCGGACGACCCAGCCGAGCGCCAGATGCGGCGCGGCTTCTTTGATTGCCTGCACCACTGGAAGCGCATGGATGACGTCGCCTATCGAGCTGGTTTTGACGACAAGCAGACGCTGAACACTAGTGAGCGGCGGCAGAAAGTTCGGCATGGAGGCTTTCCGGGATGCGCTCGGGCGGCGGGATGCGCCACCGGTCATGGAGCCAGAGCCACTGGTCGGGGTACTGCCGGACAATGTCTTCAATGTCCGCCGTGATTTCGGTCATGATCTTCTTGATGTCGGCTTCCGTATCACCCGTCGGCTCCGGGATGATCGCCGGGTAAAAGACGGTCTTGTAAGTTCCGTCCGGCTGGCGCGGGCAGAACATCGGCAAAATGGCCGCGCCGGTTTTGAGCGCCAGCACCGCCGGACCGGCCACCGTTCCCGCCAGCCTGCCGAAGAACGGCACGAAAACATCTTCCGACTTTTGATCCGGCACAATCGCGATAGCTTTGTTCTCACGGAGCTGCTTGAGCAGCGGACGCGGCGACTCTCCGCGCGGGTGGACCGTGTAGCCGTTCTCGCCGCGTATCAAGTCCGTCAACTCGTTGAACTTCTCGTCTTCGCTTTGGCGGGCAATGACTTTAATCGAGTAGCCTTCCATCGCCGCGCGTTTGCACAGCCATTCCCAGTTGCCGAAGTGGGCGGAGACAACGATTACGCCCTTGCCCCGCGCCAGCAGCGCGTCGGCAACCGCATAGGAATCAACTTTGACCCAGTGCCGTATGTCTTCCAGCGTGAAATGTGCGCCTTTGAGGAATTCTACCAGAGACGCGCGGGCGAACTGCTGGAACACGCGCTTGATCAGCGCCTGCCGCTCCCGCTCGGTCATCGCGTCGCCGTAGGCGATTTTGAGGTTCTTATCCGCCACTGCCCGAAACCGGCCTGAGACATGATAGCCCAGCGTTCCCATCGCCGTGCCCCAGGCAAGCGCCGGTTTCCAGGGTACATACCGCAGGGTCTTGAACGCCAGCCAGAACGCGCCGCGCACGACGCCCTGCCAGAATTGTTTGCTTTTTCGCATAAGGTTGGAATGGACCCCCACCCCCGGCAGTTCCTGCCGACCCCTGCCCCCGCTGCGCGGGAGAGGGGTGAAGATTAGAATGAAGAAGAGGCTGCCGCTTACTTAACTACTTTTTACTTAACTTCTTTTGCCTTCATACCCCTCTCCCGCGCAGCGGGGGCAGGGGTCGGCAGGAACTGCCGGGGGTGGGGGCTGCCCATCACCGGTCAATCGTCGCCATGCTCGGATAACGGTCCCCCGCCGCGACATCTTTGGGCGCGATTTCGCCCAGCCGCTTCAAATCGTCCGCCGACAGCGCCACATCAGCCGCGCCGATGTTCTCGCGCAGGTAAGAAGTCCGCTTGGTGCCGGGGATCGGCACGAAGTCCGCGCCCTGCGCCAGCACCCAGGCCAGTGCAAGCTGACCGGGCGTGATGCCTTTACTGTCAGCCATTTCTTTGACGGCATCTACTAATTTGAGGTTCTGAAAGAAGTTCTCGCCCTGGAAGCGCGGGTTATGCCGCCGAAAGTCACCTTCGGGAATGTCTTCAGGCTTCTGAAACTGGCCCGTTAGAAAGCCGCGTCCGAGCGGGCTGTATGGCACAAAGCCGATGCCAAGCTCTTGGAGCGTGTCCAAAATCTCGCCTTCGGGGTCGCGGGACCAGAGCGAATACTCGGATTGCAGGGCCGAAATGGGATGCACGGCATGGGCGCGGCGAATAGTCGCCGCCGACGCTTCCGACAAGCCGAGATACTTCACTTTGCCCGACTGTACCAGCTCCGCCATTGCGCCGACAGTGTCTTCAATCGGCACGGTCTTGTCTACTCGGTGCTGGTAGTACAAATCAATCGTATCAACGCCAAGCCGTGCCAAGCTGGCATCGCAGGACTTGCGGACATACTCCGGTGTGCCGCTGATGCCTTGAAAGCTGCCGTCCTCGCCGCGCACATTGCCGAATTTCGTCGCCAGTACGACCTCGTCCCGCCGGCCCGCAATCGCTTTGCCGACCAGCTTTTCGTTGGTGAACGGCCCGTACATATCGGCGGTATCTAAGAAATTGACACCAAGCTCCAGTGCCAAGTGAATGGTCTTAAGAGACTCTTCTTCGTCACCCGGCCCATAGAACTCGCTCATGCCCATGCAGCCGAGGCCGATTTCCGAGACGGCTAATTTCCCCAACATGCGTGTCTTCATCACAAAGCACTCCTTTGTACGCTTAGAATACCCAATTTAGAGACGGAAATCAGCTTAGGACCTGCCGGGGCTAAGACTTATTAGGCGCGGGGGGCCAGATGCTTCCCTCGGGTTCCGGCTCCACTTCCGGCATACTTGGCATGGCACTCAGGCGCTCGCCGCTTCTGGCCCAGGCCGGCAGGAACGGGATAAAGCCGGCGGCAATCACAGTAAAGCCGAAGCCGAACCAGAGCATCGCGATCCAGCCGTGCGTGACCGTGTGGTGACTGGAAGGGCCGAACGCATCATACAGCGACCCGCCCAGCTTATCGCCGAGCGTGCCGCCCAAAGCAATCGCAGAAAGCACCAGACCATAAACAGCCCCTTCAGCACCAACCGGGCAGGCGCGTCCCGCCAGCGTATACAGGCACAAGCCGTAGATTGTGCCGCTGAGGGCGACCAGCAAAGAAACCCATTCGGCGGACGCCGCATTGTGAATGTTCAAGAGCAGCAGGTACGCCGAGCAGTCCATCAGCCACGCGCCGAAGACCAGTGCCCGCGCCGAGAGCCGGCTTGACCCGAAACCATAAATCGCTAGGGCGGCAAGAACGCCCGCAGCATTCCAGCCTCGGAGGTTGCCGATGAACTGCTTGGATAAACGCAGCGCGTCTACTTCGTAATACACCTGGGCGGTGTTGGTTCCGGGTGTCACGATCAGGTAAAAAATAAACACTACCAGCACCCACAGCCCCGGTGAAGCTGCCGCCCTTCGCAGAATTACCATTGTCCGCTGCCGCTCTTCCTGCCGGGCGGCGTTCCGCGCAATTAGGTCCTCGGGCGGGGCCGACGCTTCCTGGCCGGCCCGGCGCTTTTCGGGGATGAGCCAGACTAACAGGGTCGCGGCCAGCGAGAACGCCGCCGCGCACTCAAACGCCAGCCGGTAGCTCCAATCCTGGGTCACATGGCCGGTTAAATGGCCGGTGTATACCAGAACCCAGCCGTAAGAAATCAAATAAAGCAGTGTCTGAAGCCGCCCAAACGTTCCCGTCGCATTACCGACTACGACCAGCACGGCATTGAAAACGACATTGACCATGATGCCGCCGGCGGCAGCAATCATGACCAGAGCAATGACTGCTCCGTATGTATAATGCAGCTGCAGCGCCAAAAAGAGATAACCCAGGGCGCTGATTACTCCGCCCAGCACGAAGTACGAGCGGCGATGGTAGCCAAACAAAGGGTTTAAGTCTGAGAACGCCCCCATGAACGGCTGCAAGTAGGAAGGAATGCCGGCAATGATGCCCAGCGTTCCGACGCCGCCCGGCGACAAATGAAGCTGCTCTTTGTATAAGAAAAGCAACTTCTCGCTTGTGAAAGCGACAATGAAGACGCCGAATGTGGCCGCGAGAACCGCCAGGGCAATGACACGGTAAAGATCGGCTTTAGAGGCGGCAGGTGCGGCGGCCTCGCCGGAGAGGGTGACTGTACTCAACGAATGTTCTTTCCTGTTCGTGTATTGGACAGCGCCGTTGCCGTTTGGGAGAGTGTACCTGAAAGTTTGCGGAAAGAAGATGTGCCGGAAGAAGATTGCCCGGCGGAAACCCACCGGGCAAAGTAATTTGTTAGGCGAGAAAGGTTGTGTTAGGCAATCGGGTCGCCGCCGGTGATGCCGTAGATCATGCCGGTGATGTAGCTGGCTTCCTGAGACGCCAAAAACGCATACAGCGGGGCAAGCTCCGCCGGCTGGGCGGGACGCTTCAAGAGTGTCTGCTGGCCGAATGTCTTGACTTGATCTTCCGGCATGGTAGACGGGATCAGCGGAGTCCAGACCGGGCCGGGGGCAACGGCATTGACACGGATGCCGCTTTCCATGGCTTGCTCTGCCAGCGCTTTGGTGAAGTTTGCAATCGCTCCTTTAGTGGTCGCATACGCCAGCAGCATGGAGTCCGGCTGGTAGGCTTCAATGGACGCCGTGTTGATGATCGCGCCGCCGGGACGCATGATCGGCAGGGCTGCCTTGCACAAATAAAACATGGCGTAAATGTTCGTCTTGAACGTATGGTCCCACTCTTCGGATGGTACTTCGGTAATCTTCTGGTGGGTTTTCTGGAATGCGGCATTGTTGACCAGAATATCGAGATGCCCGAACTCGGACTGCGCCTGCTGGACCAGCGCCTGGCAGTGCGCCTCCTGCGTGATGTCGCCGGCTACGGCAATGGCCCGGCGGCCTGCGCTGTGGACAAGCCGGACGGTTTCCTGAGCGTCTTCGTTTTCTTCCAGGAACGAGATCAGCACGTCCGCGCCTTCGCGGGCAAATGCCAGCGCGACGGCCCGGCCAATGCCGGAGTCCGCGCCGGTCACAATGGCGGCCCGGCCTTCCAGCCTGCCGCTGCCGACGTAGCTGTTCTCGCCGTAATCGGGCTGGATTTTCATCTGCTTTTCCGAGCCGGGCGGCGTCTGCGTCGGCTCGTCAAATGGCGGCTTGGGATACTGTTCTTTGGGGTCTTGCTGTTTCAAAGGTGTCATGGGGGTGTCTCCTCGGTTTGTATCGGTCTTGCTATGATTGGGCTTGCCGTGAAAAATGGGCGCAAAGCTTCAGCCTTCGCGCCCGATGTCGTAGAAAAAAAGTTAAAGCGTGACTTTCTCGGTGATCGCGGCGACGGCCTGCTTGATGACGCCGCCGACGCCGTTGGCAGCCGCACCGTCGGCATGGCCGACGCTCATGGCCGGGGGCATGTCGTACAGCCGGGCGTCGGGAATCGGCAGGGTCGGCTCCGGCCCAAGCGGCTTGGGGTCAGGGAGGTAAACAAATTCGCCCTTGCCGTCGGGCGTTGGCCCGGAAGCCCAGCGGCCTCGCTGGCTGTCGGTGCCTTCGGACAGGTTCCAGAACTGATACCGGGCATCCGCATGGGCGCTGTCGGCAGTGAATGTCATCGGAGCGGGGTAGCCGTCCAGCCCTTCGGCTTTCATGTCTTCCAGGGCCGCCATCCACTGGTTCTGGTGCATGGTGTCACGAGCGATCATGTACTGGAACGTGTCCCGGATGCCGGGATCGTCGGTCATTTCGTACAAGCGGCAGACTTGAATGCGTCCGTTCACTTCGGCATTCAAATTGGCCTGAAAGTTCCCAAACAAATTGCCGCTGTTGGTGACATAGCCGCCGTTCCACGGGTTGCCCATGCTGTCGGTCGGACGCGGCCCGGCCCCGCCGACAATGGAGTGCTGCGGGTTCGAGCCGCCGATAATCGCCGCCATCATTGGGCTGGATGCGACAGCCGCTTCCTGCTCGGAAAGCGGAGCGCCTTCCAGCAGCCGCGCAATCATCGTGCAAAGCATCTCGACATGGCCGATTTCTTCCGTGCCGATGTCGAGCAGCATGTCTTTGTATTTGGCCGGACCGGTGCAGCTCCAGCCTTGAAACAGGTACTGGGTCATCACAGTCATTTCGCCGTACTGTCCGCCCAGGACTTCCTGGACTTTGTTTGCAAATGCCGCATTCGGCTTGCTCGGCTTCGCTTCGTATTGTAATCGTTTTGTATGGAAGAACATGATACTTTCTGCATCTTTCTTGAAAGTCATCAGTGAACTGAGAAGAGATCAGGAGAGCAGTGCGGCTCTCCTGAAGAGCATTTGCAGCCACCTGGCTCACAGCAGCTTGGCTCGCATCAGCTTGGCTCGCATCAGCTTGGCTCGCATCAGCTTGGC
>CAXSZN010000001.1:0-20616 GCA_964241935.1 uncultured Armatimonadales bacterium | reverse complement strand
GCAGCTTGGCTCGCATCAGCTTGGCTCGCATCAGCTTGGCTCGCATCAGCTTGGCATACGGCTACTGGATTGCAGTGGCCGAAGAACCATTCGAGCCGGTGCTGCTCGTCGCCTTTTTCTTGCTGTGCTTGGCGCTTTTCTTTTTGGAAGAGCTGCTGGGCTGGGACGGGCTGGCTCCGGTCGTGCCTGCGCCAGCTCCGACTGTGCCGACGCCGCCGCCGCCGTTGCCGGAAAGACCGCTTGGGACGTTCATTCCCGTATCTTTGCCGCTGCCGGTCGTGTCGCTGGGCGGGCTGACCTTCTTGCCGCCGGTGCTGGTTTGGGCAAGCAGGACGCTGCCGGTTCCGAGAACGAAGCATGCCGCCAGAAGCGCGGCGATTTTGGACTGTTTCATCTTGATTTCTCCTTGCAGGTAACTAAGAATAGTGGACCGAGGCAGTGTTACCCGCTGCTGGAAACCTGTTAAACCCATCAGGCATCAACAAGTGCTTTTTGCAGCGCTTAAATAGCAATAAAGTGTATGACAAGAAACGCAAAAAAGCGGCAGAGGCTGGTGCCTCTGCCGCTTTGCCGCCTACCCAATCAGGCTTTTTTCGGCACGAACTTCATCGCGACGGAGTTCATGCAGTAGCGCAGACCTGTCGGCTTTGGGCCATCATTAAAAACATGACCGAGATGGCCGCCGCAGCGGGCGCAGATGACTTCGGTTCGCTCCATCAGCAGGCTGCTGTCACTTTGGGTCAGAACGCTCGTCTTTGCAATCGGCTGATAAAAGCTCGGCCAGCCCGTTCCCGAGTCAAACTCCGTATCGGCGCTGAACAGCGGGTTCGCGCAGGCGGCACAGTTGTAAACGCCTTTGCCGTGGAACTCGTAGTCGCCGGAGAAGGCCGGCTCAGTGCCCGACTGGCGCAGGATGTTGTACTGGGCGGGGGTCAGCAGCTTTTTCCACTCGGCGTCGGTGTGGGTCACGGCGAAATGATGCGCCGGAGCATGAGCGCTTGGCGAGGTCAGCCCATATTTAGCGACCAGCAGGGATGTTCCCGCCACAGTCACTGCGGCCAGTCCATTGCGAAATAATTCTCGGCGTGTCAGTTCCATAAACTTTTTACCTCTTACAATTTATAACAGAAATTGTGTGCGAAAAGTTTCATGAGCGCTTCCTTACCCCGGCGCTCCGAACCTGGCTTTGTACTGGCGGCAGAACTCTAAAAACTCAGCGGGCATCGCAACGGGACGACCGGTGGAGCGGCGCACGAAGCAGCCGCTTTGCTCGGCGCTGGCATACTCGGTCTCGGTTTCGGGATGAACAAAGCGAAGCGCAAGCGACAGCGCGGATCGGCCCACGGACAGCACCCAGACCCGCAGCAGGACGGTTTCAGACAGGCGCACGGGGCGCTTGTAGTGGATTTCGGTGCGGGTCAACACCGCCGCCATGTCCGCCGCGTACAGCCGCTCGGTCGGCCACGGACTTGCCTGCTGGAACGCGATCCGCCCATCTTCCAGCCAGCGCACATAAGTCGCGTTGTGGACAATGCTGGACGGGTCAAAATCGTAATACTGGGGGCGGATCAAAAGCGAGAAAACGTCGGTCACTGCAAAACCTCTCCTAAAGTCCAAGCTCTTCTAAGACTGCCGCAAGCAGGGCAGCTAAGTTTAGCACGGCGTTTCGGTGCATGATCTCATAGCCATGCGAGTTTTCTGCGGCGAATGCCAGCGTGATGGGCCGGGCGACTAGCCCATGAGATGCCGCGCAGGAAGCGTCGCTGCCGCCCCGCGAGAGCGCCTGAAAATGCGGCGTCTGCCCAATATGTTCTGCCGCGCGTGCGACCAGATCAATGTCGGCAGCCTGCATTGCGCTGTAACTGTCGTTTACCCAGACTGCCGGCTGATCGTCCAGCGCAAACAAGCTTTCGGGAACGCGCGGCCCGATTTCCAGCGCGATTCCCACCGCCGCCGGCCTCTGACGCAGCAGCCAAAGCGCTCCCATTCCGCCGACTTCTTCCGCCGTCGTCGCTGCAAACAAAATACGCTCCGGGTCAAGCTGAGGCAGATTTTCTAAGGCCAGCAGCATCGCCGCCAAATCCGCCCGGTCATCTAAAAACGGCGATGCCACGAAGTCGCCCATCTCTGTCCACGTCCGCCGCGACGGATGCAGGGCGACGCGGGTTCCCGCCCGAACCCCTTTCGTCGCCAGTTCTTCCGCCGGCAGTCCCGTAAAGACGCGCGTGTCCGCCCAGGTCAAGGCCCGCTCCCGTGCCGCCGCCGCCGGGCTGCTCGGGTCGTTGGTATGAATGCTGCCGAATGACAGCACACCGTCCAGCGGTCCTGAAGCCGCCAAAATCTGCACCGGCCCTTCGCCCCACTTCCACGGAAACACACCGCCGAGATTAGTAACGACCAGCCGCCCATCGCCTTCGACGCGCACGACCAGCAGGGCGATCTCATCTAAGTGGGCCATGACAACGATTTCGGGATGCTCCGGCAGGCGGCTTGCGCCAGGCGCCGAGATCAGCAGATTGCCCCGTGCATCGGTCTCATGGACGCAGCGCAGCCACTCGGCATGGGCAATGACGGCGTCTCGCACGAGTTGTTCCTGTCCCGGCGATCCCGGCAGCGCGGTCAGCTCGCGCACAAGTTCTAAAGCATTGGTCATTGGTAGACTTTCGTCGAGGAACGCAAAGCGCGGGAGCGAGCCAGCACGAGTAGTTGAAAACTACTCGCTAGGCGAGGCACTCTTCGAGTGTCAGACAACCTTCTCTGTCGTCCGCAGGACATTTCCCCTAGCGAGTAGTTTTCAACTACTCGTCCAGCTTCTCTCTCGTCCAGCTTCTCTCTCGTCCAGCTTCTCTCTCGTCCAGCTTCTCTCTCGTCTCGCATCTCGCTTGTCCTAATTCTCACTCCGCGTTTTCTGCCACATGCCCGGCCCAATAGGACAGTGCGACTTCCACAAACTCGCGGGGACGGGTGAACTGCATGGCATGGGCGGACCCGGCCAGACGCCGAAACTGGCCGTTCGGCAGAGCGGCGGCAAGGCGGCGGGCGACAGGGTCGGGAATAATGCCGTCACTCTCGCCGCGCAGGACCAGGCAGGGCGCTTGAATCTCGTCCCGATGCTCCAGCGGCTTGTCTTCCAGCATCGCCAGCGTAGTTCCTAAGTAACGCACGAAACCCATTTGGGCATACATCCGCGCCAGAACGACCGAATAATACAGCGGCTCTTCAATGCCGTCCAGCACCAACCCGGCGGCGTAGCGGGCCAGCGAAATATACTGACCGCCGACCGTCGAGCCGACCAGCACCATGCGTCCCACCCGCGCCGGGTGACGCCGGGCCAGCGCCAGCAGCACCTGGCCGCCGAGTGAGTTTCCCGCAAAATTGGCTTGGGGAATGCCGAGCGTGTCCAGCAGACGGGCCAGCCAGTCGGCAAGCTCCAGGATTGAGAGCGATTTTTTCGGGCCGGGCGAGCAGCCGAAGCCGGGCATGTCGGGAACATACACCGGAAAATCCACCTCACGGTCCGCCAGCACTTCCAGCGTCGGACGAAAAGCGTCCGCCGAGCAGCCGAGGCCATGCAGCAAAATTACCGGCAGCGCACTAGGGTCTGCGGGCTGAAACGCATCGAGTATGCGAACGCCGACATCGCGTCCATCCACAGTCAGCGTTCGGAGGCGCGAGGGGTCATGGAACATATTCCTATCATTGTACCCCCACTTGTCAGCAAACAAGCGTAGGGAGAGGCAGGCGCGGGACGCGGGCGGTCAGGCGCGTCGTAACTTCGTGCGGCGTGGTGGCAAGGAGTGCGGCCAGAGCACCGGCTGTGAGCGTTTCGCCGCCGTCGGTGCCGATCAGCGTCGCGATGTCGCCCGCGCGGACGCCGGGAATGTTGGTGACGTCTACGACCGTTTGGTCCATGCAGACGCGCCCGCAGATGGGAGCGAAGTGGCCGTGAATGAGAACCAGGCCGAGGCTGGACAGGCCACGCGGGTAGCCGTCGCCGTAGCCGACACCTAAAGTCGCGTAGGTGCCGCCGCCGGACGGGACCGTGTAGGTGCGGCCATACGAAATGGTCGCCCCGCCAGGCAGGAAGCGGCAAAGAGTGACATGGGTTTTCAGAGACAGGACAGGCTTCAGCGGTAGATCACGGTCGGCGAACGCGCCCGGCACCGGCTCAATGCCGTAAAGTAATAAACCGGGACGAAGCAGGGCATGGCGAGCGGACGGCGGCAGATTGAGCGCAGCAGGCGAGTTAGACGCATGAAGCAGCAGCATCTCGGCACGCGGGCCAAGCGTTCGCAGAAAGTCCAGAAAGAGCGTATGCTGCTCTTGCGCGTCGGCGGGATGGTCATCGGCGTCGGCGAAATGTGTGGCCAGGCCGGTGATTGTTAGATTTGGCAAGGCGTCCAGCGCCGCAAGCAGGGCGTGCGCGTCAGAAACCTGCACCCCGGCACGGCCAATGCCGGTGTCTAAATCTAAATGCGCCGAGGCGACGGTGCTCTGGGAGTGTGCCGCGTTTGACAGCGCTTGGCCCATTTCAAGCGAGCTGAGAAGCAGGGTCAGGCGGTGGAAGACAATCGCCGGAGCTTCGGACGGCAGCGCCGGACCGAGCAGATAAATCGCGGTGTCCGGCGGCAGCAGCGGACGCAGGGCCGCGCCTTCGGCGGGCGTAGCGACGCCGAAATCCGTCAAGCCAAGCTTCGCGCAGAGGGGCGCGATGAGCGGTGCGCCGTGGCCGTAAGCATCGGCTTTGACCACGGCCATGATCCGGGCCGGGCCGAAGCGCCGCTTCAGCAAAGCAATGTTATGACCCAGCGCGTCGGCGTCAATCTCCGCCCAGACACGCGGCAGAATAAGAGGCGGCGTCACGGGCGGACCAAAGAAGCTGTTTGGGTATGAGCGCCACGGGGTGAATGGCGCGATGCGGAGCGGCGGTAAGCCGCCGGCACAAGCTGGTCCAAAGCGTGCTCGTAGCGGTCGCGGCGGCCATAAACGACAATCATGTTGGTCAGCTTGCGGCCAGGTTTTGCCAGCGTCGCGCCGTTATAGTAAAAGCCCGTGCTGGTGCCGGCGTCTAGGTTCATGGCGTCAGACGCGCCGAGCGCCTGCATCACGCGGGCCAATCTGCCCAGATAAATCGGAGCATGGGTCATCACAAAAAAGAGTGTGTTGCCGCGTGTGATCCCAACGGCGATGCGGGAGTTCGGAGCCAGCATGTGCTTGTCGTGGAACCGCTCGGCGCGGGCATCCAGGACGATCTGGCCGCGCCGCAGCAGGCGCGGGCCGCAGGCGACCACGAAGTCAAACGGACTCCAGTCATGGTGGCGGCCCCACTGACAGGTGACCATTGTCGCTTGATTGCTGGGCGTGATGCACAGCGCCGTTCCCATGCCGCCGAAATGAACCAAGCTGCCGTCAATGACAATGTCGCCGACCGGCTGCAAATCATCCAGGGAGAAGAACGTCCCGGTGACCGCGACATTCGGGTTTGCCCGGCTGATCATCTGGCGGAACGGCTCGGCGGTGCCGTTGCCCCGTGCGGCCATGACCGCCGAGACTTTGACGTTCGGGTCATTCAAGTCCACCGAGATGACTTTGACGGGAACACCCGCCGCGCCGGTCTGCCAGAACCGGATATTCTTGCCCCCGCTGCCGTCGCCGTGGAGCGCGACCCGGTTCGGGTGTTCCGCGGCGACACGGGCAGGATGCGGCGCCATTTGGCCGGCCAGATGCGCGTGGAGCGCGGCGGCAAACTTCGCTTCATGCAGCGCGGCAATCTCCCGCCGCCGATCAATCCGGTCCTGCGCCAGCTTCGCCCGGTGCGCGACATTTTCCTCGTGATTAGCGAGGCTCCTCTCGCGCAGCGCGTCTCGACGTGCCTCTTCCAGCGCCGCAGGATGACGCGCATGAACTGAAACTTTATGCGGCTTCGGCACTGCCGCCACTAATTCTGCGTGCCGGTGCCGGTGGGCCAGCTTTGCCAAACGAAGCTGCACGCGCTTTTCATGCTCCGCCGCTGCCTGCATGTCGGCCACTTTTTCGTTGTGCTTGCGCTGCCACAGCTTTTCGTGATGCTTTTCCGCCACACGCTCGGCATGGGGCAGCGAATGCAGCTTGGCGAGGTGCTCACGCCAGGCTTTCTTTTCTTTCGCCGCCAGCCGGATACGGTGTTCGGCCTGCGCCTGCGCTTCGGCAGAGGGGGCAGACGAATGGTGATGATGTTTCGCGGCATCGCTGGGGACGGCGGCAGCAAGCACGGCCAGAGCGATGAAAGTCGGTAAGAAGCGCATAAAGTCACTATAACATAGGACAAGGGCGAACGTCAAGGCGAACACAGATTTTCCGCAGACACACAGAAGGGTATACGTCTTCCAAAGAAACGGCCCCGCCGCGAAATGCTCCCGCCCCGAGGGGCAGGTCTAGAGGCGCAGACGCCAACTGCACGGTGTGCGTAAGATCATGCCGATCGGCTCTTTGTTTTCCGGTCGCAGACTGGTTGGCCACCGGCCCTCAGACCTGTCCTTTAGGACGGAGAGCATTTTCCGGCAGGGCTTTCTCTTCGGCCTCAGAAAAGAAGTAATCATGCCTGAATTATATACCATCGGCTATGAAGGCCGCACCCAGGCTGCGCTGCTGCAGACGCTGGTCTACCACGACGTCCAAACGCTGCTGGACATCCGGGAGCTGCCGCAAAGCCGCAAGCCGGGCCTGTCCAAGACTGCGCTGGGCCTCGCTGCCGCAGAATACGGCATACAGTACGAACATATCCGCGCCCTCGGCACACCCCGCGACATCCGGTATCAGCGCAAGATAGACGGTGACGAAGCCGCGTTCCGCGCCGGCTTTCTAGCCTATCTGACAACCCAGGACGCAGCGATGGAAACACTGGTGGAGCGGGCTGGCCGCGAGCGCTGCTGCCTGCTCTGCTACGAAGCCGATGTCCAGCAGTGCCACCGCCTGCTTGTCGCGGATCGCGCGGCCCAGATGTCCGGCGGAGCGCTGACACCGGTGCATTTGGCTATCGAGCATCAATAAAAACGCCACGGGTTAGAAACCCGTGGCTGGAAAGTGCTTGCCCTCGCAGCGACGGAGAATCAAGATTGTTTTTCTGCTTTTTATGTCGCCGCGACATTGAGCACTCGGCAGCCTCGCATTTCAATGCGTGGCGTTTTTTCTATTGCCCAGATTTCTCAAGAGGCGGGTCTCTGAAGTACCGGCCTTTGCGGATCTCGCTTCGGAGCTGAGGCAAGCTCAGATTGCCCGTCGATTCTGTCAGTTCGCCCTGCCACACGAGCAGCGCTTGTCTTGGTGACAGATGGTATAAGAACACTTCCGTTCCTGCCTTGTCCGTGCCATGATCCTCATTGTAAACCAAGCAGTAACCGGGCGAAAGTCCTGCGAACACCAGGCGCGTAGACGGCAAGTGGCCGGAAGTATCACCCACACGCTCCATAGGCTGCCCCGGATCGGCCATTCGGTAATAGGGGTCAGAGCCGACAAGAGAATGCCGGACAGCCTGGGGAATGGCCCGCATTGTTCGGACGATCACGAAGCGGTCTTGAAGAACATGCCGCTTGTCCACGGCATACAGCTCATAAATAGACTTTGCCGCCTCACTCGGTGGTGCCGCAGGCTGCCGTGCCTGAGCAGGCAGGGTACAGGGCAGGAGGAGAAACGAGAAAAGCAGCAACTTGGTGATATTCTGCATAATACTTTGCATTCTGTTTCCTGGGCTGTCAGTTATAGCAGCCCAGCAGTTGGGTGTCAATTCGTCATGTCCCCCACCTTATTTACCCATTTAGGTCCGGGTAAGCTGCGGTTAATCCTTGTAGGGGTGCTGCTGGCTGCACCTTCTTCGGTTTGTTGTCGTAGAACTGTACCAGGTACAGTAACATCAGGCAGGCGAGCAGCCTGGGTGCGGCAGGAAAATTATAATGCCAAGAACGTACCCCGCCCTGAAAGGCAGGTCTAGCGGCCTCCGGCCAGCCGGTCTGCGACCGGAAGACAGGTAAAAAGTCCCCATCTTTTCGGCCGCAGACCGGTTAGCGTCTGCGCTTTCAGACCTGCCCTTCAGGGCGGGATTTTCTACATAAGGATTTCATGAGCGAAACAGTAACCCGAAGTGAGAAGCTGTACCGAATGATGATGACTGCCTATGATGATGACGGCTCTGATTTTTTGGGCTTTGTCATAGAGATTACTTGGATCAAGCACTGGGATGATGGCACCTTTGCTTCTGCTTCTCCTGCCGACAAAGCCGAAGTGGCTCTCCGGGAAACAATCCCCGAAGCCCAAGAGTTAATGCGCGAATTGCTTCAGCGTGGCTTAGTTTACATCAAGCATGTGCGCGGCTACTTGGGAACCCCAAAGGGTAGGTCTGTAATGACAATATCAGAAGAAGCAGAGATAGAAAGGGTTATCGCTGACACCAAAAACTGGATCGGCTCCTCGGATGAAGGACCAGAAGCAACCCATTATCGATTTTGCAGCACCATTCCCGGAAAGACCATCACGCGAGACAGCATTACCTAGTAGCGAAGTAGGTGGCTCTGCGTTGCCCTGGCAGATCTCATGTGTGCTGTTTCCTTGACACCCTTCGCCGGACAGGGGTATATTGAGGTATGCTTCAACGACTTTCAGGCAATGCCGCCTTCCGCGCTCTGCCGCTTCTGCTTGCGCTGTCTTCTGTCCCGCTTTCCGGCGCACTTTCTACCCCCGTCCTTGCCGCACCGGCGACGGCTGCCGCTGACGGCACTGAGCGGGTGCAGACGATGTATACGTCGTGGGACGATTACTACTTCTATGCCGCGTTCCGGGTGCATGACACTGATGTGCTGGGAACAAACGTGGCGACCACGTCTCAGCCGCAGCAGGACGACGACATTGAAGTCTTTTTTGAGACCAATGACGCCCGTGCCAAGCTTCGCACCCCGCAGACGTTCCAGATGGCCGTCTCGGCGGCGCAGGGCGCCTACTTCAGTGTTGGGGACGGCACGAAGATCCCGAAAGGCAAAGCGGTTTATTCCTACAAGTATGCGGCGACGGTCAACGGGACGCTGAACAAGCCCGAAGACACCGACACGGGGTACGATGTCGAGCTGGCGATCCCGTGGTCGGAGATGGGACGCTCCGGGCCGCCCGCGCCGGGCGCGACCTGGGGCTTCAATGTCCTCTCGCGGGACCGGGACAGCCTCACGGACCCCGCCGATAAGTTTTATTCGCTGTCCCCCAGGGTGCGCGGCAAGGCGGATGTCCAGAACCCCTCCAAGTGGACCCAGATCACGTTTGTGAACAGCAGCGCAGGGACGCCGTCCACGCCGGACAAGATAATCTGCGCCAAAGTCGCTGGACAGTTCCCGCGCGTCAACGGTGTGATTGTTTCCGGCGACTGGCCCGCGTCAACGCGCATCAGTTTCGGCACGGAAGCGATTGAAGCGCCCGCGCCGACCGTGGCCGAAGAGCCGAACACCACCGAGTCGCCGTTCGACAACCCGCCCCCGCTTGGCCTCGGCACTCCCGCCGCCCCGGCGGCGCAGACTGCGACCGGCATGATTGACCTGCCGAACGGCCACGGCTTCATTAAGATCGTTCCCGGCGGCATCAAGAACCCGACCGGCATGAACGCGCCGCAAGCCCAGTCTGTCGGGCCGGTGCGGACCCAAAAAGTGGGCAAAGGCGAATATCAAGTCTCGCAAGCTCCCGCAATACCCAAGTATTCTTCGGATGCTCCCCCCGCGCCCCTCCCTGCTGGGGTCACCGTCAACTCAGGCGCATTTGTGCTGGGTGCGCCGAAGCCGCCGGCGTTTGTCATGGGCGTGTACCGCCTTGATTTCAATGCCGACATGCGCTCCGGCGCGAGCCAGAACGTCTGGAACGCCGCTGGGGGAACAACGCTCGCCGACCAGCCGATGAACGGCGCGGGACCCTGGTTCTCGGGCCTGCGAACCCAGTGGCACCGGGAGCAGCTTGCGGACATGCGCCTTGCGGGCATTGAAGTTGCGCTGCTGCGGACAAAGCCCGGCGACGCTTTCTTAGGGCGCGAGCTGGATGTGTTTGTCGAAGCACTGAAAGAAATGAAGGCTCAGAATGAAGATTATCCGCTGGTCGGCGTAGATGCCACGTCGGGCCAGCCCGACTTGAATTTGATTTATTCTCATGTTCCGCCGGAGTTCCGGGCAATGCAGGATGTGCCGGGGCTGGGCCAGCCTGGCGTTCTGGTCTACGATGTCAGTCTCGGCAGCAGCGACGCCGCCACGTCTCTTGCGGACGGCACACCCATTGCGCGGGTCTTTCACAGCGATACCGTGGCCTCGGTCTCGCCGGGCCGGGTAGACAAAAACGGCGTCGCTCTGCGGCGCGGCGGGCGGGCGTATGACACGTCCTGGCAGGTTGCTTTAGTCTCGACACCGGACCAAATTGTGGTGGATAGCTGGAACGATTTCGCGCACGGCACTGAAGTTGCCGCCTCGCGGCAGTACGGCGAGCAGTATGTGGACGCCACCCGCGCCGAAGTCATCCAGTATGACGGTGACCGGCAGTGGCACGCCAAGTACCTCACAAACGCCGTCCCGCGCACGATCTTCCCCAAGACTCTGTACCAGATCCCGGTTCGCATCGAGAACGCCGGCACCCTGCCCTGGCGGGCGGGCGAAGGCTACTCGCTGTCCACGCGCTGGTACCGCAACGGCAAGCTGTTTGACGACGGTGCGCCGCGCATCCCTATCGGCCAGGACGTGCCGCCGGGCCACACGCTGACCCTGTCGGTCGGTCTGGTCGCCCGCGACAACTTCGGCGACGACTTGGAGCCGGGTGATTACACACTGGTGGTGGACATGGTGCAGGGCCAGGACCGCTGGTTCTCGTATGCCGGCGACACGCCTTTGCAGGTTCCAGTGACGGTGATCGGCGCAGACGCCGGAGTCGGCGGCACGGCAGCCACGTTCCTCGGCACCACGACGCCGGGCATTGCCCAGGCCGGCCAGAGCCTCCCAACTTCCGTGCAGGTCCGAAACGACGGCTCGGCCTCCTGGCCCGCCACTTATATGCTGGGCTACAAAGTCCAGACGACCGACCCCGACGGCAGCCATCCGAAGACTGTCGCCGAGGGCAAAGCGCCGGTCGGCAGCGACTCGATCACGCCCGGCCAGATTGCCTCGGTCAGCCTGCCGGTGACACTGACGGACGCCGCCGGCAGGCCGCTTGCATCCGGCCCTTACCGCCTGCACTGGTTTGTTCTGCCTGATGCGCTCGGCACTCTGGTCAACGGCTCCTACGACGAGCCGCTCCAGATTGCTGATGCCATGCCGGTCGCGGCGCTTGTCTTGGCGGATGTCCCGCGCACTGTGGATGCCGGAAAGACCACCACAGCCCGCTTGGCCCTGCAGAACCTCAGCTTGAACACTCTCAAGAAGTCCGACATCCGTATCGGCTGCCACTGGTATTACTTGGATGGCACCGAGCGGCAGTGGGACGGCGGTACGACCGCGTATCTCAGCCAGGATTTGGCGCCGGGCAAAGCCGACGACGGCATCACGGCATCGTTCCAGGCACCGGCCTCGCCGGGCCGCTATGCTTTAGTTTGGGATGTCCGCCAAGGCGACGGTCCCTGGCAGTCTACTCTGCCCGCTGCCGGCGGCGACACGCTGCAGGAGTTTATCACGGTTGGCGGCAAGGCGGACATGGTTCCCGTAGATTTGACCAAGACGTTCAACACCGTCGGCATTGCGCCGGACGCAGTCGGCAAAACCGGCGGCTTTGACGGCCACGGCGCGGCCCTGCCTGCCGAGATGCTGCCCCCGGATGTGACTTCCGAAGTGGACGGCAACCCGCTGCTGCAAGGCAGGCCCGGCCTGCCGCTGTACCCGTCCGGCTATTACACGGCGCAGACCGGCGAAGGCGCGGCCTCAAACCACGCCCTGCCGTTTTTGTACCCCATTCCGAAAGCCGGCCTGCCGAACATCGTTGCCTGCTCCGGCCAGACCGTTTCCCTGCCAAGCAGCGGCAAATACACCGCTATTCACCTGCTTGCCGCCGCCTCGGACGGCAGCCCGGTTACGGTCAGCATCAACGCCCTCTACGGCTCCGAGACCGCGTCCCTGCCCGTCACCGTCGCCGATTGGAGCGCCACGCCCCCCGCCCCGGCGTTCACCGCTTCTTATCGCCTTTCTTCCGCCGGCGCGAGGCCCGGCCCCGTCACGCTCGGCGACTACCGCTTAGTTTTAGACCCAACAAAGAAGCTGACCGCGATTGTCCTGCCAAACGACCGCAGCCTCAAGATACTGGCGATCACTTTGGAGAAATGACATGATAAACTGGCAAGACTACATTCACAGTGACCCAAAATACTTGTCGGCAAATCCGTAGTCAAAGGAACCCGCCTCGCAGTGTATTTTATTTTGGGACTTTACGGCGCAAGCTGGACTAAAGCGCAGATTTTGGAAAGGTATCCGACTTTGACGCCGGACGCACTGCGGGCGGTTCATGCTTTTGCTGCCAAATGCGTACAAGGAGCGCAGTAATGCTCTTGGGTGACCAGCCTTCCTCTCACCCATTTGGTCAGCTCCTGGAGGCGGGCGAGCCTCTGCTTTGGCTGGCACGTCCTAATTCCAACGCCTTCCGGGGACAGCAGGCAAAGATGCACTTGTACATCTTCTTTGCGGCTGCTGCGATATTTTTTTTAGGAGTTTGGCCGTTTAGGTCCCAAGCCGCTCCCGTGTATGCAGTGGTCTCTTTTATCTTCGCCTGCACCGGAGTCATCCTGGCGAACCAAACACTCAGCAGCAATGAAGAGTGGAGCATTACATGGTACGCGCTGACACCGCGACGCCTCTTGAAGCAGTTTTTAGACACGGATGCCGCGGGCGGTCACCGGATAGTGCAGGTCGCCCTGACTGACCTGCGCCGCCTGCGACTGCGAAAGCAGTACGTTCGCCTCGGCATCAGCATCGGGACGATCACCTGCTACACACCCGCACGGTTCGTGGGGGAATACTTTACGCTTGACGCGATTGAAAACCCTGACGAAGTGCTTACGCTAATTGAAGATGCCCGTGTACAAGTCTTAGCCGCCTAAACCAAAGAACCATCCTATGCCCAAACGCCTTCAGTTTCCCGGCTTGTCTCCGACGGCCTTTGAGCATCCCACCAACAAGGCGATGTAAGAAGGCAATGTTAACCGGCGCTGCGCTTGCGGACAAAATCCGTGATCAAGTCGGCGGTGTCAGGCAGCGGCAGGGTGCTGGTATCCAGCGACAAATGGTAATACCGGGCGTCATATTCTTCTTTGCCGATCATCTGGCGGATATACTGGCGGCGGGTCTCATCCGAGCGGGCGATCAGTGTTCGCGCTTCGGCTTCGGTGGATGCGGCGGCGTTCTCCACTAAACGCTGAACGCGGAACGGCTCCGGCGCGTGCAGGAAGATTTTTATGAGGCCAGGGTGCGGCGGCAGAACAAATGCGGCGAGGCGTCCGACAATCACACAGTCTTCCTCGGCGGCGATTTCCTGCATGACCTTAGTTTCGGCGGCCAGCAGGTCGCGGTCGGTGACGGACAGCGTAACCGGAGCCTGATAGACCGCTTCCGGCGGGCCGGTGGTAATGCCGCGCAGCATCCGCTCCCAGAACGAGACGCCGCGCTCTTCCCGGTGGGTCAAATCCTCTTCGTCTACCTGAAGCTGCGCGGCGGCTTTGCTGACAATCTCGCGGTCTAAACAGCGAATGCCGAGCGCATCCGCGACGCACTGCCCGAGATACGACCCGCCGCACCCGAGCTGCCTTCCTAATGTCACTGTTGTTCGCATGGCCCCACCCTTCTTTTCGCAATGATACCCAAGTGTGCCGGAACTCTGCACACGCGCGGCGTGTTGACAGAAAAGAGGCCGCACAGTATAATACTGTCGGCAAGCGATTTGATAGGCAATTAGTTTGGAACCCAGAGATGAGCGAGACAAAGAGCGAGATTAAGCAGACCAAAGAAGAGCGATTGAAGAAGGAAAAAGCGGGCTTAGACGTTTTAGCCGACATTTACCGCTACGCTGAGGCCGGCTTTGATGCGATTGACCCCGGCGACTTTATGCGCTTCAAGTGGTACGGCGTTTACCAGCAGCGGCCCAACAACGGCCACTTTATGATGCGGATCAAAGTTCCCGGCGGGCGTTTAAGCACCGAGCAGCTTCGAACGCTGGCCGGCATCACGAAAGACTACGCCCGTGGCATCAGCGACATCACGACGCGCCAGACCATCCAATTGCACTGGCTGACGATTGAAGACATGCCGGAAATTTTCGCGCGTTTGGATGCCTGCGGTCTGACCACGGCGGGCGCGTGCGGCGACATCGCCCGCAACCTGACTTCCTCGCCGGCCTCCGGCTTTGACCCGCAGGAGATCACCGATACCCGGCCTGTGGTTGACGCCATTCAGAACTTCTTTCACTTAAACAAAGATTTCGGCGACTTGCCGCGCAAGTTCAAGATCGCTGTGGAAGGCTCCCCGGTTCAAAGCACCGTGCCGCAGGTCAACGACGCGGCGCTGGTTGCGTACAAGCGCCCGTCGGACGGCGTCGTCGGCTACCAGTTTTTGGTCGGCGGCGGCTTGTCTCTGCAGCCGTTCTTCGGCCAGCAGCTTGACATTTTCGTGCCTGCCGACAACTTGACGGGGATTGTGGACGTGATGCGGGCCATTGCCGAGTGCTACCGCGACGCCGACCAGCTTCGGGCTAAGCGCACCCGCGCCCGCCTCAAATATCTTATGGCTGAGTGGGGGCCAGAAAAGTTCACCGCCGAAGTCCGGGCCAAGCTGGACTGGACGCCCGACCCCGCCGCGCCGGGCTTTGAGTTCTCCGACGAGACCTACCGGGACCACCTCGGGGTCAACCCGCAGGCACAGCCGGGCCTGAACTGGATCGGGCTGTGCATTCTGGCCGGCCGGCTGACCGACGAGCAGATGCGCCGCGCCGCCGATGTTGCCGACAAGTGGGGCGCAGGCGAAGTGCGGCTGACCAATATCCAGAACATGCTCATCCCGCACATCCACACCGATGACATCCCGAAAGCGCAGGCAGATCTGGCGGCGGCAAACTTCGCCTGGGACGTTCCCAACATACGCCGAGGCGCGATTGCCTGCACTGGCATTGAGTTCTGCAATCTGGCGATCACCGAAACCAAGCTTCGCATCGGCGACGTGATTACGCACTTAGAGCAGGTCGCCCCGAACCCGTATGAGCGCGGCATCAAGATCAACATGAACGGCTGCCCGAACTCGTGCGCCCAGCACCATGTCGGCGACATCGGCTTGCAGGGCTGTTTGGCCCGCCGCGAAGACGGCTCTCAAGTGGAAGCCTTCGACATTTCCCTCGGCGGCGACTTAGGGCTTCACCCCAGCTTCAGCCGCCCGATCCACCGCAAGGTGCCGGCGGAAAAAGTCAAGTACGCCCTGGCGAATGTCCTTGAAAAGTTTCAGGAGACCCGCGAAGGCGAAGAGCGCTTCGCCCAGTGGAGCCACCGCCACACCAACGAAGAACTCGACGCTTATCTAGGCGTCGAAACCATTGTCGGCGCACCCGACCTGCCCGCGTCCGCCCAGGGCGCAGGCGCGACCACCTGGCGCTAACGAGACTCAAAGGCCGCCGAGAGAAATCTCGGTGGCCTTTTCTGCTTAGGGCGATGCCGAAACGGCAGCATCAAAAACAGCTTCCATTGCTCCAAACGGCGGCTGCGGCAGGCCATAGCGCTCTTGCAGGTATTGAGGGGAGTTAGTCAACAGCCAAACTTTTCCGTCTTCCGCTTCCCAGACCAATGCCTTCAGCGGCAGGTCGAGGGCAAGGGCGGGAAACGCATTCATCAGCGGCGTCCCGGCCCGCGGACTGCCGAAGACAAGAAGCTGGGTCGGGCGCAGCGTGAGGCCGGCGCTGATCGCTTCCGCCTGCTGATCAATTCGGGCAAATATCTTGACGCCCTGCTGCCAAAGCGCTGTTTCCAGACGATCTAAAGTCTCCGCAGCGGAGTAAGCACTGACTCGGGTCACGGTTCCGTTTTCCATGCTGTTTGCCTCCTGAGCCTCTATTCTACCCCACAGGTTTCATCTATGCGTGATACTTACGTCGCTTTGCTGCGCGGCATCAATGTCGGCGGCAAAAACAAGCTGCCGATGCCGGCTCTTGCGGCCCTCTTCACTGAGTCTGGCTGCACCAGCGTACAGACTTACATTCAGAGCGGAAACGTCCTCTTTGCTGCAGACGCCGGCATCGCCGCCGGCCTTCCCGCTGAAATCACAAGGCTGATATCGGAGCGCTTCGGCCTCCGCGTCCCGGTCGTCTTGCGAACGGCAGCGCAGATTGCCGACACGTTCCACAACAATTCCTTCTTGGCGCAGGGCTTGCCCATCGAAACCCTGCACGTTATGTTTCTAGCCGATCTGCCTTCTCCAGAGAGAGCCGCAAGCCTCGACTCCAACCGCTCTGCCCCGGACGCTTTTGTTGTTCAAGGCCGCGACATCTATCTGTATTTACCTAACGGCGTCGCCGACACGAAGCTTACCAATGCTTATTTCGACGCCAAGCTCGCCACGGTCAGCACTAGCCGCAACTGGAAGACCGTAACCAAGCTGCTCGAACTGACGGGTCACGAGTGATAGAAAACCCGGCATTAAGAAGACCCGGCATTGAAATGCCGGGCTACTGTTGAATGAAAGTATGCCGAGGACGGCATTACTGCGTATCTGCTCCGCGACTAAATGCCAAACGCCGCAGCCTCTTCCTCCTGCCCGCGCAGGCGGTCATTCGGCGTCTGCGCCCCACAGCGTAGGACTTCTATTCCTATGCTTCTTCTCCATGCTTCACATACTGCGCGGGTCCAAATCTCTTATGTCCTGAACTTCGTGGCTTCCAGAGGGGGGCGTGAATGTAAAATCAGTAGGACTCAATTCCGAATTGGTCTCACGGTTGTAGTAAGTCTCTGTTCGTGTTCCTACCGCCGCGGGATCAGGCGAAAGACCGACAGTCAATTCGTAAAGCAGGTGATCCTTTTGGCCGATGTAGTATGTCACATACTCATCGGAAACGTCGGAGTTAGGTTGGCCGGTAACACGCGCTGGGATGCGGGCAACAACTATGTCTACGGGTACGCCGAACCCAAGACCAGAGAAGTTCATTACACTCAACTTCTCCACCGAGTATTCTGGGTCCAGGAACTGCGGATAACTTGTGTGACGGGGATTAAAGGAAGTATGCAAGCGTACTCCCAGCGCGATACTTGGCATCCCCGCACCTAACTCAATCGGTCCCGACTCCGGAATGTTCGCTTTGAGTTCCATCAGTGCAAGAGGCTTGTATTTAGGTGAGGATGTTCCAGTATCGCTCGCTATACTGGTTTTAAGGTAACGGTCCGCCAGGCCATGATTTTCCGTACAGGTTACATACAAGTTCCTGCCGTCGCTTACGGCAAGCATCTGACCGGACTCATCAGCATCGCTTAAAGTGGTTCGGTGCAGCCGCATCTTGTTGGGATTTTCAACCTCGAACTCGCTGTATTGCATGATCTTGACAGTGCCATCTTTAGTAAGGAGATCACTGCTGACCACATTGCACTTGAATGACTTCATGGCGGCGTAAGTGGCGTACATCTGGTTCATAATCGCGAGGGCTTGCGCCGAGCTTTGCTGCTGTTCAGCGGCAACGCGCCGGACCTTCATTTGGGTGGTGACGCGGACGGCCCCGGCAGTTCCGAAGACGAAGACCGCGACAAGGGCAACGGCTCCGAGTTGGAGTTTAAGGCGGTGTAGGTTCATGGCGTGAAAGACTCCTTGTGCAAGGGTGTGGGCGGCAGTGCTGCCGCCGGAAGTTGGCAGGGCAAGACGGGAAATCGCTTCGGCGGCATGAGCCGGGGCGGGGCGGACGGCCAGCGGCAGCAGGGAAGCAAGCGCGGCGGCGGACAGCGCGATGTTGCGGGCAGCGAACCAGCGGCGGAGGCGGTCTAAAGCGCGGTTGACCCGCATCCGGGCGGCGTCTTCGGAGATGCCCAGTCCCATGCCGACTTCCACCAGCGGGCGGCCCTGAAAGTAGCGCTCCAAGAGGATCGTGCGCTGACCGGCGGGCAGCGCTTGCAGGGCGGCGTTTAGAAGCGGCTCGACTTCGGCCCATTCAGGTGTCCCAGCGGAGTGCTGCGTCTGCATCTGTGCCGCCTCCAGTTCATGCGCTTGACGCCTCTGCTCCTGACGCCGGGCGTTCTTGGCCGTCAGAAGCGCGGCCTGGAACAGCCAGGGGGACAGCGAGTCAGCGCGGCCTGGCTTCAGTGACGGCGCTTTGCGGGCCAGCAGCAGAAACACTGCCTGCGCGGCGTCTTCCGCCAGGCTTGACTCGCCGAGTTCCCGCTGGCAGACCCGGTATACAAGGCTGGTGTAGCGGCGGCAAATCTCGGCAAACGCTGCCTGCGAGTTGTCGTCCGCGAACTTTTGAAGAAGCTGCCAGTCCGTCATTGTCGGTCTCCTTTCTTGGGATTGATTTGCAATCAAAGAACAATGTTCAGGCGGGCGGCAAAGCGAACGGGTGCGGCAAAAAATAACTGTGGGGCAGTGCTGGGCGGCTTCTTGGATCAGCGCCAGTCTTCCATTTGAACATCCGGCATAGGCTGGTAGTGGGTGAGGTTGCAGGTGATGACGGCGAAGCCGTGGACAATGGCGGTGGCGGCAATTCGGCAGTCGCGTGTGCCGAGGCGCTTGACGGCGGCGGGCCAGGATTGGTACAGTGCTTCCATCTCCGCTGTGTACGGCAACACCTGATAATTTGCGAGATGTCGCCGGGTTTGCAGAAGCAGATCGTAAGCGAGCGGCAGCTTGAGACTGTCGGCTTTACGGTTTGGGCTGAGACTGTTCAGGAAAGCCATGCGCCCACGGAACTGTTCTTCCACCACAATCGCCGGCAGCCAGATGTCGTAAGGCGGCACACTCTCGATACGACGGATGATTTTCGCATTGCCGTGCAGCACGAGGGTCAGCGTATCGTTGTCAAGTACGAACATCCTGCTCATCCTCTTGCTTTGATTTTTCATCTTCAACAGGATAACGCTCGTCTAACTTGCGCCGCTCATCGTCCATTGCCTGCACAAACTCATCCCAGAAAGGATCGTCTTTGAAGGCTCCAAAGGAGCTGAAAAGCGGGTGCAGCTCGGGTGGGTCGCCAGGCATCCAGGAAGAGAAGTGGGAGCCAAGGCCATTCTGTGTGGCAGAAGGGACAGAGGCAGCTTTTGTCCGATGCTTTGCTTTTTGTGCCATAACCCAGTATAGCACAAAAGGCCCCCGGCAGTGCCGGGGGCCTTTCGCTTGGGTCGAAGCGTCTAGCGGATGCCGTGTGCTTTGTTGTAGGTGTCTACCGCCGACCGCAGGCGGATGGCGTAGCTTGCCGTGCGGGCGCGGAACGTGTCATACTGGCCTTCGGGCAGATTCGCCAGAGGCTTGGTCAGGAATGTCTTGACATAAGTTTCGGCCTCAGCACAGAGCGGTTTTGCGATGTGGGCGTCCTTGCACTCGCGCAGGGCGGCGTACATAGTCGTGAGGTAACGCACATCGGTGACACCTTCGCGGCAGGCTTCCCATTGCAGGGTGTCTAAAACCCCGCCTTTGACCGGGTAAGTCAGCATCAGGGGCCGGAAGGCAATTCGGGACGGACACGCGCCCGCCGAAGTCTCGTCATACGGATCCGCCCCGAATGCGGTCTGGTAGTCCGGCAGGAACGCGCCGTACAGATCGGATTTCCAAAGCAGGATGCCGGAATCGACACGGTTGGTCTTCGGGTCCTCGTTGGTCGCCGGCCAGTACCACCAGTCGCGAGTCATAGACAAACGCAGGCCGTTGGTCCGAAGCAGCTTCTGCGGATACTCCGAGTCGCGGTTGTAGACGACAATGTCCGCGCTCTGTCCAATCGCCGTGAAGTCGTCCTGACGCGGAATATACGTTGCGTTTGGAATGCCGGCTTTAGAAAGCGGGGCCATCCGGGCGGACGCCGCCGCGTTCGGCTCCGGGTCGGCGTAGTAGGTGAGAACCGGGTCGTTGTGAACCCCACGCTGCTTTTCTACGTCCTGCGGGTCGCCGTCGCCTTTGTACAGGTTGTACGCCGTGCCGAGGCCGTAGTTCTTGTACTCAGTCACGGCATCCCAGAGCGTGTCGGACGAATCGTACAGGGACGCGATGGTGAAGCCGTGGGCATAGATGTCGGCAAGCTGGGCGTCCAGCACGTCTTTTGTCACAAAGTCCGTGACCAGATGCCGGCCGTCAGGCGAGGGCAGAGCCGCCGGGGCTGGGTCAAGCCGGGAGCGCAGATCAACGCCGTACTGCTTGGCGGGAGAATACAAGCGCAGCGGCAGGACCGTCAAGGCCACGCGAACGGCAACCGGCGCGGGCAGGCCGCGCCCGCTGACAATAATCCGGCCTGTGTACGGGCCGGGCGGCGTATTGCGCGGCACTGTGACGGACAGCCAGAACTGCTTGGACGTGTCGGCGGGAATATCGCAGACGGCCGGGCCGGTCAGCCGGGCCTCGGGTGACGGGCCGCTCAAAGGAACCCGGTCGTCCTTGACCAGAAGCTCCGGCACCGCCGCCGCTGTGTCCGGGTCACGCAGCGGCCCTGCGCCGC